>JAVEDE010000117.1 GCA_030841105.1 Pyrinomonadaceae bacterium | reverse complement strand
CGGAGTGTCTGCGGGCGCAGGGAGAAGCGGCGCGGCGCGTGCCACGGGCAAGGGCGGCGGCGAAGGCGGCCGACTCGAACGCACGGGCGCGGCCGGGAAGAGCGGCCCGAAGCGCGAGACGGGCGGCAAGAAGAACGCACTGCCGTCGAAGGCGGGCGGCAAGGGCAGTCCGCTCGGCGGCGCGAAGAAGGGCGGCACGGGCGGCGTCGCGCAGGGCGCGGGTAAGAACCGCGGCGCGTCGGGCGCGGCCGGTGGACGCGGCGCGGGCGGCATCAAAGGCGGCGCGAAGAAAGGGAACAAGGGCGGCAAGGGCGGCGGCTCAGGCCAGAACGCGGGCGCGCCGCCCAAGAAGGGCAAAGGTAAAAGTAGAGGCTGACCAAAGTCTCTTCACAAGCGTCGCCGAGACGACCGGGCGCGTCGCCGCCAGAGTGACAAACGTGCTGGGCAGTCTGAGCGGCGCGCTCAAGTCGCGTCGGAAACGTTAAGCCGCGACACACCTTCCGGCACAGGGTCGCTCGCGCACGCGCGCGGGCGACCTTTTGTCAGATGCCTCTGTAGTGAGAAAAGATAATGAGTAACGAGCGAACACCCTTAAATGCCGGAGGTGATTTCTACGTCATGAAGGATACGTGTATCACCTGCCTCGCTCCCGAACAGGAAGCACCCGAATTGATGGGCTTGGATGAAGCTACGGGTTGTTATTTTAGACGACAGCCACAGACACCCGAAGAGTTGGAGCATGCTATCGAAGCTGTGAGGGTGTCTTGCGTAGCGGCCTTGCGCTATGCCGGAAACGACCCGGCCATCCTTGAGCGGCTTCGAGCTAAGGGAGAGAAGTTTCAATGCGATGCGCTCTATCCCGAAGGCGACATCTAACAACGTCGTGCGCCCGACCGCGAATAGTGTTGCTCTCATTTGCGAGACGCTCTACCTGATGCGCTGTGTGCGCGGCGCGTGATGCCGGACGTTATAATGTTGTGCGGTTATGTCGGAAGATTTCACGATCCCGGAAGTTCGTCCGCTGTCTGCGGAAGAGTTCAGGCTGCTCGACTGGTTGCTCGCACACGGGTCGGCCGAGGCCGCGAACTATGCCGCGCAACTCGCGCGCGCACGCGTCGTGTCGCGCTGCGCGTGCGGGTGTCCGACGCTCGATCTCGCGCTCGACGGCAAGACGCGTCCGACCGTCGGCGTCTCGTTGATTCTGGCCGAGGCGGCCGGGCACTCGCCTGAAGGCGTCCCCGTCAACTTGATGCTCCACGCACGCGAGGGAGAACTTTCTGAACTCGAAGTCGTCGCGGTTGACCAGACAAGAAGGTTCAGCCTGCCCGTGCCCGAAAGGCTAAGCATCGTCTAGCATCGTCATCGTCTAAGCATCGTCCAAGCATCGTCTAGGCCGGTTTGATTTTCGTTTCGGCCGTTCGCCCGCGACACGTCTCCTTATGCGTCTCTGGCTCTCCAAAAACAGCGAAGTGCCGATCCGCGAGCAGTTGACGACGCAGATCATGCTGGGCGTCGTGAGCGGCGACCTCAAGCCCGGCCAACGCCTGCCGAGCACGCGCGAACTCGCGCGCCGCTTCCACATCCACGCCAACACGGTGAGCGCGGCCTACGGCGAACTCGAACGCCGTGGCTGGTTGGAGTCGCGCAAGGGCAGCGGCGTCTACGTGCGCGAGTTCTCGAAAGACCGCGAACTCGACGCCGACTTTGAACTCGACCAACTCATCTCCGCCTTTCTCGCGCGCGCGCGCGACGGCGGCCACTCGCTCGGCGACGTGCAGGCGCGCGTCAAACGCTGGCTCGAATTTCAACCGCCCGACCACTTCCTCGTCATCGAATCCGACGACGAGTTGCGCGAGATTCTCGTCGCCGAGATCGAGGAGGCGACCGGGTTTCGCGTGCGCGGCATGAGCGTCGTGCGTTGCGTCGAGGGCGGACTCCCGGCGGGCGCGATGGCAGTCGCGCTCTACGGGCAGGAGGCCGAGAGCGTGCGCGCCAGCTTGCGCGCCGACACGAACCGCATGATCCTGCTCCACTCGCGCAGCATCCCCGAATCGCTCGTGGGCGCGGAACGCCCGGCCGCCGACGCGCTCATCGCAATCGTCTCGCGCTGGCCGGAATTTTTGCGCTGGGCGCGCACGGTGCTCGTCGCCGCAGGGGTTGACCCGACCGCCCTCCACTTCCGCGACGCGCGCGCGGCCGACTGGCAGCGCGGACTCACGTCGAGCGCGTTCGTTATCACCGACGCCCTCACCGCGCGCGAATTGCCGCCAAACTCCACCCCGCGCGTCTTCCGCATGATCGCCGACTCGTCGCTCGACGAACTGCGCCGCGTCGTCAAAGACTTCCTCACCCGTTAATAAAGTCATCCAACAGGTCAGCGCGCGGCGTGTGACACTTTAAGAACTCGCACAAATCTCTAGCCGCGCCGCCGACGCTTGTTCTATATTTCGGTTTGATTGTCGCGCCCAAAGCAGACGCGTGAAGCGTTTGCGAGTGCGGGCGCGGGTTAAGAAGGAGGTGGGAGAGTTGGTCAGGCGAATGCTGGTCGCGTTGCTCGCGCTCGCGCTGCGCGTCTTCTTCCGGCGCATCGAGGTGAAGGGCTTAAAACACGTCTCGCGCGAAGGCGCGACGATCTTCGTGCTCAATCACCCGAACGGTCTCGTCGATCCGGTCTTCCTACTGTGCTACGCGCCGCGCCGCGTCTCGTTCCTCGCCAAAGCGCCGATCTTCAAGATGCCGGTCATCGGTTTCTTCGCACGCGTGCTCGAAGCCATACCCGTCTACAGGCATCAGGACGCGGGCGCGGACGTGTCGCGCAATCGAGAGACTTTCGCGCGCGCTCGCTCATTACTCAAACGCGGCGGCACGCTCGCCATCTGCCCCGAAGGCGTCTCGCACAGCGACACGAAGCTGCGCCCTTTGAAGACCGGCGCGGCGCGCATTGCCCTCGGCGTCGTCGCCGAAGACGCCTCGCTCGAACTCAAGATTATCCCCGCCGGTCTCTACTACACGGCCAAGACGGCCTTTCGCAGCGCGGCCTTGCTGCGCTTCGGCGAACCCATCCGCGTCGAGCACGTCGCGTTCAACGCGGACGGCGAACCGGCCGCCGAAGCCGTCCGCGCACTTTCCGCGCGCATCGAGAGCGCGCTTCGCGAAGTGACCTTGAACGCCGAACACGAACAGGCGCTCGCCATCTCCAAACGCGCCGAACGCATCTTCTCCGCCGCGGCCACCGACGCTGCGGCAAGCGACGCGCGCAGCGGCGACGCGCAGACGGACGCGCCGCAGAGCCTGACGCGCGAAGTCGAACTGCGCCGACGTTTCCTCGCGGGCTACGCCTTCCACTTCGAGCGTTCGCCCGAACGCCTCGCCGAACTCGAAGCGCGCATCAGCCGCTATGAGGAACAACTCAAGCAGGCGGGCGTTGACCTCGAAGATTTGTCCGCGCCCGCCGCCGCGCCCGCCACGATCGCGCGCTACTTCTTCACGCGCGTCGTGCCTATGTTCTACTGGTTTCCGGTCGCCCTCTTCGGCATCCTTGTCCACTACCCGGCCTACAAACTCGCCGGAGCTATCGCCGTCGCCGTCGCGCGTCGCAGCGACGATGTTGTCTCGACCATCAAACTGATCGCCGCGATGCTCCTCTTCCCGCTGACGTGGAGCGCGCTGGCCGCAGTCTTCTTTTACCTCCTGGGCTGGCCGGGCGTCGCGGTCGCGCTCGTCGTCGCGCCCGTCTCGGCCTACGTCGCGCTGCTCTTTTTTGAACGGCTCGACGGCTTCGTCGGCGGCGCGCGCGCCATCCGCTTCTACCTGACGCGCCGCTGGTTCTTCAAAGAACTCCTCGTCGAGCGCAAGCGACTGCGCGAAGAGATGATCGCGCTCGCCGAGGAAGCCGCCGCCTCTGCTGCCGCCGCGCCGCCGGTGGTGATGCCCGCCGCGCCCACAAGTAATACAATCTGACGCGGACACAATTCGACCGGCGACGGGACGAGTTTCGCCGTTCACACGACGACACCCGCGCACATCTTTCCGACGGAGCTTCTATGCCTGAAGACGAACACCCGCCCTCGGCCGCCGACGACCGCAGCGACCGCGGCGAACGCATGAGCGGCGGCAGCGACGAGACCGGCGCGCGCGGCGATAGCAGCGGCATCGGCGATAGCAGTAGTAGCAGCGGCGGCATCGGCAGCGGCTTGACTGGCGCGGACGGCCACGATGGCAGCAACAGCGCGGCCGACTTCAACGTTCAAGTGCTCGCGCGTCTCGCGCAACTCGAACGCGCCTTCGGCGAACAGTCCGCGCGCCTCAGTTCCATCGAGCGGCGACTCGGCCTCGTCAAGTACACGCCGAAGCCGCACCCATCGTCGCAAGACGAACCTCGCGCGTCGGGCGCGGACGCGTCTGCGCGCGACGACGAAACCACCACTCCCTTCGGCACGCCGCGCGCCGGAGCGTGGCGGCAAGAATCCGCCGGAGCACACGACACCCACTACGCGCACGACGCGGACAACACACGCGCCGCGCGCGACGCACACGACGCGGACGCGCGCGACGCAAGCACGCACGACGCGAACGCGCGCGGCGTGGGTGCGGCTGAGACAGACGGCGAGGCGTCGGGCATCCTCCCCGCGCGCCGCGATCTGGAACAGATGATCGGCGGCAGTCTCTTCAACTGGCTCGGCATCATCGCCGTCTCGCTCACGGTCGGCTTCTTCCTCAAGTACGCTTTCGACAACGATTGGATCGGCGAGCGCGGGCAAGTCCTGCTCGGCGCGGTGGTGGGCGTCGGCATCCTCGCGGCGGCCGAACGCCTGCGCGCGCGCGGCTACCGCAGCTACGCCTACGTGCTCTCCGGCGGCGGCATCCTCATCCTCTATCTCACCGTCTACGCCGCGCGCGTCTTCTACGAACTCGTCGGCGTCGTCCCCGCGTTCCTCCTGATGATCGCCGTCACGACGACCGCCGTGCTGCTCGCCGCGCGCTACCACGCCTACGCCATCGCCGTGCTCGGACTGATCGGCGGCTTCATGACGCCCGCCCTGCTCTCGACCGGCGTGGACAATCAGATCGGACTCTTCGGTTACATCGCGCTCTTGAACTCCGGCGTGCTCGCGCTCGCCTACTTCAAACGCTGGCGCAGTCTCAATCACATGGCTTTCGTCGCCACCATCTTCACCTTCGGCAGTTGGTACGTCGTTCATTACGAAGACTGGAAACTCTGGCGCACGCTCTTTTTCCTGACGCTCTTCTTTCTCATGTTCAACGCGCTCGGCGTCGTCTACAACGTCATCAAGCAGAGACCCGCGCGCTGGTTCGACATCTCGCTCATCATGTCGAACGCCACGCTCTTCTTCGCCGCGAGCTACGCGCTCTTGGAAGCGAGCCACCATTCGCTGCTCGGTTCATACGCGCTCGTCCTGTCGGGCTTCTACGTTCTCCTGTTTTACTTCACCTATCAACGCAACCGCGCCGACAAGTTGCTCGCGCTCTCTTACGTCGGCGCGGCCGTCACCTTCTTCACCATCGCCGCCTCGATCCAACTCGACCAGCAGTGGGTCACCATCGCGTGGGCGGTGGAAGCCCTGATGCTCACGTGGATCGGCCTGCGCTCGGACGCCGACGCGCCGCGCTACGTCGCGCTCCCGGTCTTCGCCTTCGCGCTGCTGCGCTGGTTCACGGTTGACGTGTTCGAGTTCGCTTACCGAGAGGGCGACGGGTTCGTGCCGCTCGTCAACCGCCGCGCCGTCTCCGCCGCCGCGCTCGTCGCCGCGCTGGGCGGGGCGGTCTGGCTCTACCGGCGCGCGGGCGAGCGTGTGGCGCGCGATGAACGCGAGACCCTCGGCGCAGTCCTCATCCTCGCCGCCAACGTCTTAGCCCTCACGCTGCTCACCGTTGATGTGAACGACTACTTCAAAGCGCGCCTGTTCGCCGTCGGGACGGAAGACTACGACGTGTATCGCGCCGTCGAGAACGCGCGGCAGTTTACTTTGAGCGTGCTGTGGGCGTTTTACGCGCTCTGTGCGCTCGTCGTCGGCGTGAAGCGCAACCTGCCCGCGTTGCGCTTCGCCGCGCTCGCGTGGCTCGTCGTGACGGGCGTGAAAATCATCGCCCTCGACGCGGGCTTCTACAACGCGGCGTGGCATCTGCCGCTCGTCAACCAAACCTTCGCGGCCTTCGTCGCCTTCATCGCCGCGCTCTGGTACGCCGGGCGGCTCTACACGCGCGCAGACAAAATTGACGAGCGCGAGCGGCACGCCGTCCTCACCGCCCTCGTCGTCGCGGCGAACCTCTACGCCATCGCCGCGCTCAGCCTCGAAGCCACCGGCTACTTCGAGAAACTGATCCGCGCGGGCGCGCTCGCCGAACGCGACACGCGCGACCTCAGGCTCGCGCAGGGACTCTCGCTCTCGCTCGTCTGGACGCTCTACGGTGGCGCGATGCTGCTCTACGGACACCGGCGCGGCAATCGCCTGCTCCGCATCATGGCTTTGCTGCTCTTGACGGCGACGGCCTTGAAAGTCTTCTTCCTCGATCTGGCCGTGCTCGAAAAGTTTTATCGCATCGTCTCGTTCCTCGTGCTCGGCGCGATCCTGCTCGCCGTCTCGTTCCTCTATCAACAGAAGCAGCGCGCGGCCAAGTCCGAGGGCGGTTGAGGGCGACAAAGACAGAGAACGCCCGGACGTGCAACCGGCGCGGAGAAACGATCAGCGCCATCGCAAATCTCTATCGCGAAGAGAAAGTGTCTATGTCAATTTCCGATTATCATTTCATCTCGCGCTGGCGCGTCGAAGGAACGTGTGAGGAAGTGTCGGCCGTGATCGAAAACGTGGAAGACTTGCGTCGCTGGTGGCCTGCGACTTATCTGGACGTGCGAGTGCTTGAGGAGGGCGACGAGCGCGGCGTCGGGAAACTGGTCAGCCTGCACACGCGCGGCTACTTGCCCTACAGCCTGCGCTGGCAGTTTCGCGTCACGGAGTCGCGCCACCCTCACGGCTCGACGCTCGAAGCCATCGGCGACTTGCAGGGGCGCGGCATCTGGACGTTTCGGCAGGACGGCCTGCTCTGCGACATCACCTATGATTGGAAGGTGCGCGCCCGCAAGCCCGTCGTGCGCGCGCTCTCGCTTCTGCTCCGGCCGCTCCTCGCCTCCAACCACCAGTACGCCATGCGCCGCGGCGAAGAGAGTCTCAAACTCGAACTCGCGCGCCGCCGCGCACGCACCCCCGAAGAGGCCGCGCGCATCCCGCCGCCACCGGAGAAGTAAGGGATGAGGGATGAACTCAAATCGGTCGGTAGTCAGTAGTCAGTAGTCAGTTGTTCAATCCAATCTTTAAGTGACTCGGATGGTAGCCACATGCAACTGACAATTGACCACGGACAAAGAACGATCTCTTATTCATCCCTCATCCCTTCATCTTCCCCGTCAGCATCAACGCGACCATTTTGTAGTCGGCGGCGAAAGACCAGAGCGGGTGCTTGAAGGTGGCGGGGCGGTTGTGTTCGATGAAGAAGTGTGAGACCCACGCCGCGGCGTAGCCGGTGACGAGCGCGAGGGGCAGCCAACGCCAGCGATTCGTTGCCACGAGCGCGACGGCCAGCGCGGTGCTCGTGATCGTGCCCGCCGCGTGCAAAAGGCGCGTGCCCGCGTGGCTGTGCTCGGCCAGATAGTGCGGCCAAAAGTCGGCGAAGGTTTTCAACTCCGCTGGCGTCACGTCGGCAAAAGTTTTCATTTCTGCTCGCGTCATTTTGTTTCTCCGTCAGGCGAACATAGCTTACGTCAATCGTGCCGCCGTCGCCTGTTTACTCCGCGCCTGCCGAGAACAGGCGTTGATATTGTTCGGGGCGCGCGGGGTCGAGGCGCGCGAGTTGGAGGTTCTCTTCGACGTGCGCGCGGTGGCTCATGCCGACGAGGGCGGTGGTGATGCCGGGCGTCGAGCGCGTGAACTGGATCGCGGTGAGCGCGTCGGAGGCGAGCGAGCCGAGCGGTTCACGTATGTCTTCGGACAGACCGCGCGCGACCTTGCCCTGCAAGATTGACGCGCTCGCCATGACCGTTACGCCGAGCGCGCGCGCCGCTTCGAGGAGCGACACGTGCGCGCCCTGAAAGGTTTGGTTCGAGAGGGTCAGGGCTTCGGGCATGGCGAGGTTGAAGGGGAGTTGGATGAAGCGGAAGTGATGCCGGTCGCCCCCGACCTCGCGCGCGAGTTCGAGCATGCGTTCGAGCGAGTGATAGTTGCGCTCGGCGGGCGCGACGCGGAAGCCGTTCCAAGTCGCCACGCCGTAATGTTTGATGTGGCCGTCGGCGACGCTCTGCTCCAACTGCGTGAAGGCGGCGCGCAGTCGCGTCTCGAACTCGTCGCGCGCGACGACGCCGAGTTGCGTCTCCGGGTTGTGGATGTAGTAGACGTCAACCGCGTCGAGGCGCAGGTTGCGGAGCGACTGCTCGATCTGGTGCGCGAGATATTTCGGCGTCATGCAATGGCTGCCCGCCGCGATGTCCGACATCGAGGCGACGCCCGTCTTGATGAAAGTTTTTTCGATGTAGCGGGTGACGCCCTCCTGCCCCGCGGGCGGGTCTGTGTCGAAGGGAATGTAGCCGCCCTTCGTGCAGACGACCACCTCGTCGCGCGCCGCGCGCTTGCTTTCGACCAACGTCTCCAAGGCCGCGCCGATGGCACGCTCGCTGCGCTGGAAACGGTAGTTGGCCGCCGTGTCAACGACGTTCACGCCGAGTTCGACGGCGCGCGCGATTGACTCGGTGTAGCGCGCGTCGGTCTCCGCGTCGGGTCGGCCGAGATACGTGCCGATGCCGAGCGAAGAGAGCCAGAGGTTTTGTTCGAGCCGGAAGTGGGTTGCGGCAATCGTCTCCGCCTGCAAACGCTCCCGGTAGCGCGCCGTTCCCTCCGTCGTGGCGTGGCCTGTGATGGACATGGTTCAAACCTCCGAAAGCAGTGACAAGTGACAGGTGACAAGTTAATACAAGTGATGAGTGATGAGAGAAGCAAGTGAGTCGTGAATCGTAAATCGTAAATAGAAGAAGACAGGTTTTATCTATTCACGATTCACGATTCACAATTCACTCATCTTCTCTTGTCACTTGTCACTCGTCACTGTTTTATAGATTCGGTCGTGTGGACAGACTATAAGCGTTGCGGGCGCGGCGCGGCAAGAATATTTCAGGGAAGCGCGGCGGTGTGATAGGGTTTCGACGTTTGACCGCGTGGCGCTACTGAGATAGGCGAGATAGGCGAGACAAGCGAGATAGGTGAGATGAGCGAGGCGCGAGACACAGAAGGGGACGACGGCGTGCGCGCCTCGTCGCTCGACATCACGGACGAGGCGTTCGGCGAACTCGCCGCGCGCGCCGTCGAGTTGGTGTCGGACTACTTCCGGGGCGTCTCGGCGTCGCCCGTCCTGACGCACACGTCCGCGTCCGAACTCGCCGCGCGGTTCGACGCGCCGCTGCCCGGCGCGCCCGACGCGCTCGACGCGTTGTTCGCCGATTGCCGGCGCATCTTCGAGGGCAGCCGCCACAGCGGACATCCGCGCTTCTTCGGCTACGTCGCTTCGCCCGCAACGCCCGCGGGCGCGTTCGCAGACCTCATCGCGTCCGCGCTCAACCAGAACGTGCCCGCGTGGCGTTCGTCCCCGGCGGCGACGCACGTGGAAAAGACCGTCATCGGCTGGCTCGCGCAGTTGGTCAACTACACGGAAGGCGCGGGCGGCTTGTTGACGAGCGGCGGCTCGATGGCGAACTTGAACGCGCTCTACGTCGCGCACCGCACCAAGGCGCGCGCCGCACAGGGCGACGCCGCCGCGGGCGCGTCTGACGTGTCGCAAAAAGGCTTGTGGCGCGTCGCGCGACCGGCGACCGTCTATGTCTCGGATCAGGCACACATGTCCATCGCGAAGGCGGCGGACATACTGGGCTTCGGGCGCGAGCAGGTGCGCGTCGTCGCGTCGGACGAGAACTACCGCATGGACGTGCGCGCCTTGCGCGAGCGGATCGAGGGGGACGTGCGCGACAACTTTCAACCGTGCTGCGTGGTGGCGAGCGCGGGCACGGTCAACACGGGCGCGGTTGATCCGCTCGCCGAGATCGCAAGCCTTGCGCGCGAACACGATCTCTGGTTTCACGTTGACGGCGCATACGGCGCGCTCGCGGCTACGGACGCGTCGAAGCGCGCTCTCTTCGCCGGACTCGACGCGGCCGATTCCGTCGCGCTCGACCCGCACAAGTGGCTCTACACGCCGGTTGATTGCGGTTGTCTGCTCTACCGCGACGCGGCGCGTGTGCGCGCGGCGTGGGCGGGCAGCGAGGCCGATTACATCAAAATTTTTGAAGAGACGGAGGAGGAGTCGTTCGCCTTCTTCGACTACGGCGTGGAGTTGTCGCGCCGCTTTCGCGCTCTGAAAATCTGGATGCTGCTGCGTTACTACGGCGCGCAGGCGATCGCCGACGCGATCACGGATGACAACGCGCTCGCCGCCTACTTCGCCGCGCGCGTCGAAGCGGCGGAAGACTTTGAACTGCTCGCGCCGGTCGAGTTGAGCATCTGCTGTTTTCGTTACGTGCCGCCTCAGATGCGGCGTCAACTGGCTACTACTGACGAGGCAGAGCGTGCGCGACTCGAAGCGGAAGTGAACGAGTTGAACGAGCGCATCCTGCGCGCGGTGCAACACGGCGGGCGCGCCTACGTGTCGAACGCGCTGTTGCGCGGCCGCTTCGCCCTGCGCGCCTGCATCGTCAACTTCCGCACGACGCGCCGCGACATAGATGAGACGCTCGACATCATCCGCGAAGCGGGGCGCGAGTTGTGAAAGAAGGCGCGCGGATTGTGAAGAAATGAGACTTTCCTTGTCTGGTGTTAGATTGAACCTTTGGGGACGCAGAGAAACTTGAACGGTGATGCACAGCCGGAAGCCGCCGCGGCGGGCGGCAACTTTTACGAGCGCGAACTCGGCGCGGCGATCACGCTCGCACGGGCGGCGGGCGCGGCCGCGCTCGCGCACTATGGCAGGCCGCTGCATATAGTCCACAAGAGCGAGAACGACGACCCGGTGACGCAGGCCGACCACGCGGCCAACGACGTGATCGTCGCAGGGTTGCAGCGCGAGTTTCCCGCCGACGGCCTGTTGTCCGAAGAGACGCTCGACACCGTGCGCCGCTTGAGCCTCTCGCGCGTCTGGATGGTTGACCCGCTCGACGGCACGAAGGGCTTCATCGAGGGCAACGGCGACTTCGCCGTGCAGATCGGGCTGGTCGAAGACGGCACGCCCGTCGTCGGCGTCGTCTATCAACCCGTGCCAGACGTGTTGCACTACGCGGCGCGCGGCGTGGGAGCGTGGGTCGCGCGGCCGGAGGCGCAACCGGAGCGCATGAGCGTCGCCGCGGAGACGGAGTTTCGACGGATGCGTCTGGCGGCGAGCCGGAATCACCACAGCCCGCGCATGTCGGAGGTGATGCGCGCGCTCGGCCTCAGAGAAGAGATCAGGCGCGGCTCGGTCGGCATCAAGACGGGACTCATCGCCGAGCGGCAGTGCGATCTCTACGTCCACCTCTCGCCGCGCACGAAGCAGTGGGACACGTGCGCGCCCGAAGCCATCCTCGCCGAAGCCGGGGGGCGGCTGACAGACCTCTGGGGCGAGCCGCTCCGCTACAACACCGAGGACGTGCGAAATCTCAACGGGGTCGTCGCCGCGAACGGCGCGGCGCACCCGCTCGTCGTCGCGCGCCTCGCGCCGCTGCTCGCCAAGTTCGGCCGCACGCGCGTGCCGTGAACGTTGGTTCACGACCATACATGTATATGGAAAATCTTAAACTGAGGACAGAGCGTTTGGAGTTGGTCGCGGGCACGGCGGAACTGTTCCGCGTGCGGGTTGACGACCGCGAGTTTTTGCGTCGGCGTCTGGGGGCGCGCGTGCCGGACGAGTGGCCGCCGCCGCTCTACGATCAAGAGGCGTTGGAGTGGATGGCGAAGTATCTGGACGAGAACCCGGACGCGGGCGCGTGGACGTTCTACTTCATCATCCTCGCGGCGCACGAAGGTGAAGCAGCAGGCGGCACGCTCATCGGCGGCATCGGCTACAAGGGGAAGCCGTCGGCCGACGGGACGGTGGAGATCGGCTACTCGATGCTGCCTGAGTTTCAACGCGCGGGCTACGCGACGGAGGCCGCGGGCGCGCTCATTCGTCAGGCTTTCTCCGACCCGCACGTCGCGCGCGTCATCGCCGAGACTTACCCCGAACTGCGCCCCTCGATCCGCGTGCTGGAAAAAAACAACTTCCGCTTCATCGGCGACGGCTCGGAGGAACGCGTCATCCGCTACGCCCTCACGCGCGAGGAATACGAGGGCGGAGGGATGAACTAAGAGATAGTTCTTTGTCCGTGGCTGGTTGTCAGTTGCATGTGGCACTCACACGAGTCGCTACAGACTGTCTTGAACAACTGACTACGGACAACTGACGCGGACTACTGACTACGGACAACTGACGGCGATATTTTTTTGACAGTTGAGACGCCCCGCGTTAGCATCTGCGGCGCGAACATCACCGTCCGCGCACTCAGTCTTTGGGCACGACCTCACTCGCACCGCGCCGCTTAAATTTTCGACGTGAACCTCCGCACCAAACTCTTAATCTTCTTCGTCCTCGGCAGCCTCGTGCCGGTCTTGCTCCTCGGCTTGGTGTCGTATCGCAACAGCCGGAACGTGGTCGAGGGGATGCTGCGCGAGCGGGTCGAGGCGGAGGCGTCGCGCGTCGCACGCGACGTGGAAGTTGCGCTGCGCGCGCGCGAAGTTGACCTGAACGAACTGGCGCATGCGGGTGTGGTGCGCGACTACGTGCGCGGCGTCGCCGCCGCCGGGGCGCAACCTGCGGCAATTAATAGTTCGCCCGCGGCGAACGAACCGGCCTTGCCCGAAGCGGTGCGCGCGGCCGTCGCCAATTTCGTTTTGCACAATCGCGATTACTACTCGGCCGTCACGCTGGCCGGGGCGGGGCGCGCGCCAATTCGCTTCGAGCCGCCGGACGCGGGCAACTCGTCCGTGCGCGTGACGCCGGGCGACCTGCTGCCCGGCCGTTTGCCACTCGACGAACGCGTCTGGACGGCCGCCGAGCCGAAGCCCCTGCGCTCGAACGTGACGCGCGACGCGAACGGCACGCCCTGCATCGTCTACACCGTGCCCGTCTTCTCGCCCGACAGCGAGCGCAGCCCGCGCCTCGCGCTCGTCGCCGAACTGAAGTTGGACGCGCTGCTGCAAGAGGCCGGGCACGACGCGAACGCCGCGAACGCTCCCGCTCAGAGCGCGCCCGCGCGCGTCGTCAATGTCGGGACGACGCAGAGCACGCGCTCCCTGCTCGTGCTGGATCGGGCGGGGCGGATCGTCTATCACACCAGCCCCGCGCTCAAGTACCAGCCGGTGGGCGCGGCGATGCCTTA
The DNA here is from genome assembly GCA_030841105.1 of Pyrinomonadaceae bacterium. Lineage (GTDB taxonomy): Bacteria > Acidobacteriota > Blastocatellia > Pyrinomonadales > Pyrinomonadaceae > JAIVJZ01. The sequence goes on along the minus strand of JAVEDE010000117.1, from coordinate 55,837 downwards.
CTTCGACAACTTCACGCGCGCGATGCAGGCGGGCAACAGCGGGACGGATTTCTACACCGTGGCGGCCGACGGCACGCGCTGGCTCGCCGCTTACCGGCCGGTCGCGGGCAGCGACCTCTCGGTGGCCGCCGCCGAAAATTACACGCGCGCCGTGGCGACCCTCAACCGCGACAACTTCACGTCGCTCACGCTCGCCCTGCTCGTCGCGGGCGTGGCGACGCTGCTCGTCTTCATCACCGTCACGCGCACCACGCGTCGCATCCGGCGCGTCATCGAGGCGGCGGAAACAATCGGCGAGGGCGACCTCAGCCAGCGCATCGAAGTCCGCGCCAACGACGAGACGCACGCGCTGGCCGAAGGCTTCAACCGGATGAGCGACCGCCTGCGCGAACTCATCGCGCGCGAGGCCGAGACGCGGCAGTTTCAATCCTTCGTGCGTCTCTCGGCGATGCTCACGCACGATCTCAAAAACGCCATCACCGGCCTCTCGATGCTCGTCACGAACATGGAGCGTCAATTTCACCGCGCGGAGTTTCGCGAAGACGCAGTCTCTTCGCTCCGGCAGGCGACGGAGAAACTCGGCGCACTCGTCGCGCGCCTGAGCGAGCCGGTCAAGACGCTGAGCGGCGAATACCGGCGCGCGCCGCACCCGGCCGATCTCGTCGCCGTCATCCGCCGCGTGCTGGCCGCGACGGCCGAACCGCGCGCCGAGTTCTACGACATCCAGACGGAGTTGCCCGACACGCTCGTCGCCCCGATTGACGCCGAGCGGATCGAGCGCGTGGTGGAGAACCTCGTCGTCAACGCCTTCGAGGCGATGGGCGGGCGTGGCGGGCGGCTCACCGTCGCGGCCGGGGAAGAGAGCGACACGCTCGTCTACTTCAGCGTCGAAGACACGGGGCCGGGGATGACCGAAGACTTCATGCGGACGCGCCTCTTCCGCGCCTTCGCGACGACGAAGAAGCGCGGCATTGGCCTCGGCCTCTACACCTGCCGCGAGATCGTCGAGGCGCACGGCGGTCGTCTCGAAGTCAAATCGAAGCTAGGGTCTGGCACGCGCTTCCGCGTCGTGCTACCATCCATCCCGCTCATGGCCTCACACGCCCGCACGGCGGAGAAGGCTTCGCAGGCGAAGTCCACTGCGAAGACCGGCGCGGCCAACTGAGCGCGTCCCTTTCGCTCCTGAAGAGTTCATAAAACATTGCGCCCGTAGATTGAGAGAAACCGTCCGCCGTGCGCCCGCGAAGGGCGGCCACGACGCAGGACGGACTTTAATCTCCCCCGCAGGCAGGCACACGTCCCATGACCGAACCCACGCCCGAACCCGCGCCGGACAAAGCGACCGTGCTCGTCGTTGACGACGATCAGGTTTTGCGGCGTCAACTTTTCTGGGCGCTCGACGCGGAGCACCACGTCCTCGAAGCCGACTCGCGCGCCTCGGCCATCGCGCAGTTGCGCGGCGGGCGCGTCCAAGTAGTGCTGTGCGATTTGCACCTGCCGCCCGACCTCGACGGCATCAGCGAAGGTCTCGCCGTCATCGAAGCCGCGCGCGCCGCGCGACCGAGCATTCCGGTCGTCGTCATCACCGGCAGCAACTCGCGGCAGACCGCGCTTGAAGCCATCCGCTGCGGCGCATACGGCTTCTTCGAGAAGCCCTTCAACGAGGCGGAGGTTACGCACATCGTCCGGCAGGCGGCGCGCGTGCGCCACCTCGAAGAAGAGAATTTGAAACTGCGCGCCTCGCTCCTCGCCTGCCGCGGCTTCGGCCGCCTGCTCGGCAGTTCGCCCGCGCTCGAACGCATCATGAAGCAAGCGCGCGCCGTCGCCTCGACGAGCGCGACCGTGCTCTTGACGGGCGAGAACGGCACGGGCAAGGAGATGCTCGCGCGCGCCGTCCACGAGGAAAGCCCGCGCGCCGACGAGCCTTTCGTCGCCGTCAGTTGCGCCGCGCTCCCCGAAGATTTGATCGAGTCGGAACTGTTCGGTCACGAGAAGGGCGCGTTCACCGGCGCGACGCAGGCGAAGATGGGTCGCTTCGAGTTGGCCGACGGCGGCACTTTGTTCCTCGACGAGATCGGCGAACTCAGTCAGGCCGTGCAGGTGAAGTTGCTGCGCGTCTTGCAGGAGCGCGCCTTCGAGCGTCTCGGCGGCACGAAGACTTTGAACGTGGACATCCGTCTCGTCGCCGCCAGCAACCGCGATCTCGAACAGGAGGTGGAAGAGGGACGCTTCCGACGCGATCTCTTCTATCGCCTCAACGTCGTGCCGCTCCAACTGCCCGCCCTGCGCGAGCGGCGCGAAGACCTTCCCATCCTCGCCGCGCACTTCGCCGCGAAGGCCGCCGACAAACACGCCCGCCCGCCCGCCGCGCTCGACCCCGAACTCATCGAAGCCTTGCAGGAGTACGACTGGCCGGGCAACGTCCGCGAACTCGAAAATCTGATGGAGCGGCTCGTCGTCTTAACCACCGGCTCGCGGCTCGGCACGGAGTTTCTCCCCGAAAAGATGCTGCACATCCGCCGCCCGGCCGCCGCTACTGCGGCCGCGTCGGACAACGGCGGCGGCGACGAAACCACGCTCGAAGGCGCGATGCTCGCACTCAAACGACGCCTCCTCATCAGCGCCATGCAAGCCGAAGGCGGCAACAAGGCCGCCGCCGCCAAACGCCTCGGCATCAGCCGCTCCTACTTCCACCGCCTCATCGGCGAACTCAACATCACTGCTTAAAGGGATGAATCAAAAGCCGTGAATCGTGAATCGTCAATCGCGAATAGATAAAACTCAGTTCTTTCTATTCACGATTGACGATTCACGATCTACTTCTGTCCGTCCTCTCCTGTCTACACACGGCCGCCCGCCTGTCTACTCTAGTTCACACATGCGACTCGTCGGTTCAGGCCGTTAGTGCGCGATTGCGGCGCAAACGGTTGTTTTGCGTCGCGCGCGGCTTGTGGCACGCGCGTTGCGATGTATGTTCGGCGTAAGACAGGAAGTGAGTTGAAAAGTTATTCAGAGTCAGTGGCAGGCACGCTCTACTAAAGGCGCGAGTGGCGGAAAGGAACCAAGACGTTGAAACCGAAACTTCTCATCGTTGACGACGAAACCGCCATCAGACAGCAACTTTACTGGACGCTCTGCGACGAGTACGACGTGACGACGGCGAGCGACTTTCCCTCCGCCATGCGCCACGCGACGCACTTCGAGCCGGTCATCTCCATACTCGATCTGCACATGCCCCCCGTGCTTGATTCGCCCGAAGTCGGCCTGCGCATCCTCGACTATCTCAAGGAGCAGTGCCCGTCCTCGAAGGTCTACATCGTCAGTTCCGACGAGAGCATCGAGACGAAGAAGGCATGTTTCCAACAGGGCGCGGACGGTTTCCTGTCGAAGCCCCTCGACGTCGAACAGTTGCTCACGACCGTGCGCCATTCGACGCTCGCCGCGCGGCTCGAAGCGGCCTGAAAAGTTTAGTAATGAAACGAGCCTCGATTTCATATACGGTTAGGTGGTGAGTTTTTTGAAAGCGTTATTGAAAAAACTTGAGGAGAGTCCCGACGGCGAACTGACCCCCGCCGAGATCCGCGGGGTGTTGCTCCAACTGGCGCGCAAGAAGATTTCCGAGCACGTCGCACGCCCGGCCATAGATGCCCTCAACAAGATTATGTGCGATGCCGTCGCAGCCTCACAGTTACTGCGGACGGCGCAAGGACAGAAACACGGTCGTTGACAATTACTGTCCTCACGGTCGCCGGCGCGGCGGTCAACTCCCCACTACCGCCGCGCCCGCCAGTGTAGCTCTTTGAGAGATTTTACGAGTTCGGCTCTCGTCCCCTTCACGAGAGACCGTTGCGCTCCGCGCACATACGGTATTCCCTTCTGCCGCCGCCCGGAGCCGAAGCCCCCGCTTCCAAATTTGACTCATTCCCAGAGTCGCGGGGGCTTCATCTTTTTTAAGTGACAAGTGACGAGTGACAGGTGACAAGTTAAAGACAAGATTTCTGCCTTAACTTGTCACCTCTCACTCGTCACTTGTCACTGTCTTTAAGGTATAATAGTCACACGACAGCGCACGCGTTCGCCGCCCCCGCCGGGTTCGTCAGCCCGCGCGCTTTCGTCGTGATTATTATGAAATTTCTTCATCTCGCAGACATACATCTCGGCTGCCGTCGCTACAATGTGGAGGAGCGCACGGCCGATTTTTTCCGCGCTTGGAGCGACGTGATCGCGCGCCACGCGCTGCCGAACGCCGTGGACTTCGTGCTCATCTGCGGCGACTTCTTCAACTCGCGTAAAGTTGATCCGCAGGCGATGAACCACGCCATCATCGGCCTCCAGATGTTGAAGGAGGCGGGCATCCCCGTCGTCGCCATCGAGGGCAATCACGATCAGCACGAGTCGGACGCCGTCAACCGTTTCAGTTGGATGCGCTCGCTCTCGCAGTGGGGCTACCTCATCCTGTTAGAGCCGGACACGCGCGACGGCTTCCGCCTCGTCCCTTGGAACGAAGATGAGCGCAGCGGCTCTTACATAGACATCGCGGGCGCGCGCATCTTCGGCACGCACTGGTTCGGCACTTCGACGAACGCCGCCGTGCCGCTCGTCGTGGACGCGCTGCGCGACGCGCGCGGCGAGGGGCTGTTCAATATCCTGATGCTGCACACGGACGTGGAAGGCCAACTCAACCGCCCGAACATCCCCGCGCTCTCCATCTCGCGCATGAAGGAACTGCGCGCGCTCGTTGATTACGTCGCGCTCGGCCACACGCACAAGCGTTTCGAGATCGAGGACTGGGCGTTCAACCCCGGCTCGCTCGAAGCCTGCACGATTGACGAGTTCAAAGAGGAGCGCGGCCTTTATCTCGTCGAGGTTGACGCGGCGGGGCGCGTCACCGCCGAGCATTCGCGCGACTACACGCAACGGCCGTTCCAGCGTCTCAACTTCGACGTGTCCGGCGTGCCCGACGCCGAAGCCGTCCACGCGGGTGTCTTGGAAGTGATCCGCCTCGAAGCGCGCGCGCACGACCCGGAGCGCGACACGACGCCTGCGCCGATCATCGAGATCAATTTGCGCGGCCACCTCGGTTTCAAAAACTCGCTGCTCGACATCCCGCGCCTGCGCGATGAGGCGCGCGCGTTGACCGGCGCGCTCCACATCATGATCAGCAACCGCAGCGTGCCCGTCGAGTACGCCGTCGCCGCCGGACTCGATTCGGACGCGTCGCGGCAGGTGCGCGAACGCCGCATCATCGAAGACCTCATCACGCGCGACATACGCTTCCGCGGCCGCGCTCACGACATGGCCGCGCTCACGCTCGAAGCCAAACGCCTCGCGCTCGGCGACGAGTCGCCCGAAAAAATCCTGAGTCTCATCGAACAACAACTCGAACTCGCCGCCACACAAACGGACGGCGCGCACGCGACCTTGACGGGCAGCGGCGATGAAGCCATGCACGCCCGAACGGGCGCGGCCGACGAAGGGGAACTCGTCGCCTCCGCCAGCGCGCTTCAGGCCATCGAGCGAAACGCATTGAAAGCAGCGACGAGTGACGGGTGACGAGTGACGAGTTGAAACAACAAAACTTGCCTTTGCTCGTCACTTGTCACTCCTCACTCGTCACTATTCAAAAATGACAGATTCATTCGAGAGAGTGCGCGGCGTGAGCGTGTTGCCGCTGTTCCCGTTGCCGCTGGTGCTGTTTCCGGGCGTGCCGCTGCCGCTCCACATCTTCGAGGAGCGTTATCGCCAAATGCTCGCCGACGTGCGCGCGGGCAACAACTTGTTCGGGCTGTCTTACTTCGACTTGAACACGGCCACCAACACGCGCCCGCCCGTCGGCCATGTCGGCTGCGCGGCCGAAGTCGTCGAGTCGCAACTGCTGGCAGATGGGCGTTCCAACATTCTGACCGTCGGCCTCGTCCGTTACCGCGTCCTTGAGTACGTCGAACTCGGCGAGCCTTACCTCATCGGCCGCGTCGAGTTTTTTGAAGACGAGCGTGAGGACGACGAGTTGCTCGCAGCGCGTGCACGGCAGGTCGCGGAACTCTTCACGCGCATCGCGCGCGCCGTGCGCTCTTTGAACGACGACCGCGCCAGTCTCCCCGATCTGCCCGACGCCGAACCCGAACGGCTCTCGTTCCTCGTCGCCGCCGCGATGGAACTCGACGCCGAGGCCAAGCAAGGTCTGCTCGAACTGCGCTCCGGCGCGGAGCGACTCGAACGTATCTCGACGCTGCTCGCGCAAGTCGTCGGCAACTACGAGGAGCGCGCGCGCACCCATAAACTCGCCAAGGGCAACGGCCACGGCGGCCGACACCCGAACCTCGAAGAATGACTTCTACCAGCGGCGATCTCAAACAACCCCAACGCGGCAGCGCGCGCGAGACGATCCGCGTGCGCCTGCTCTATTTCGGCGCGGCGCGCGAAGAGACGGGGCGCGAAGAGGAGCAACTCGAAGTCGGCACACCCGCCACGGCCGCGAGCGTCTTCGCGGAAGTCTTGGAGGCGCATCCCGCGCTCCGACGCTTCGGCCGTTCGCTCCTCGTCGCGGTCAATGAGGAATACGCGGGAGCTGGGGCGGAGGTGCGCGCGGGCGACGAGATCGCCATCTTCCCGCCCGTCAGCGGCGGCGCGGACGCCGGGGCGCAACAAGGGAAGAGAGACGAACCTGACGACGAGCATGGCACGGTGGAAGACGAGCAGGGCGCGGCGTCGAAAGATTTTTTTGAACTGACTACCGACCCCATCAACGTCGGCGCGGTCGCGCGACGCGTCGTGCCCGCGCGTTGCGGCGCGACCGTCACGCTCGACGGCTACGCGCGCCAATTCACACGCGGCCGCGGCGAGACTTTGTACCTCGTCTACGAAGCCTACGCGCCGATGGCGCTCGGCGAGATGCGACGGCTCGGCCAAGAGGCGCACAAGAAATTCGAGATCGCACACGTCGGCATCGTGCATCGCACGGGGCGTCTGGAGATCGGCGAGACTTCGGTCGTCATCTCGGTGAGCGCGCCGCACCGCCGCGCCGCGTTCGAGGCGTGCGAATGGGCGATCCGCGAACTCAAACGCACTGTCCCAATCTGGAAAAAGGAGTTTTTCGCGGGCGGCGAAGTCTGGGTCGAAGGCGAAGGCGCGCCCGCCGTTTAAGACAATGGAAAACTTAGAACACTTGCTTGAACGCAACCGCACGTGGGCGAAGAAAATGACGGATGCCGATCCCGACTTCTTCAAACGTCTCTCGCAGCAACAGTCGCCGAGCTATCTGTGGATCGGCTGTTCGGACAGTCGCGTGTCCGCGAACGAGATCGTCGGACTTCTGCCGGGAGAGATGTTCGTCCACCGCAACGTGGCGAACGTCGTCGTCCACACCGATCTCAACTGCCTCGCGGTGATTCAATACGCCGTGGAGGTGCTCAAGGTGAAGCACATTATCGTGTGCGGGCATTACGGCTGCGGCGGCGTGAAGGCCGCGCTCGACAACAGCAAGTACGGATTGATTGACAACTGGCTCAGGCACGTGCAAGACGTGAAGCACCAGCACGCCGCCGCGCTCGACGCGTTGGCCGACGACACGGCGCGTTTCCGCACGCTCTGCGAGTTGAACGTGATCGAGCAGGTCTTGAACGTGAGCCGGACGACTATCGTGCAGAGCGCGTGGGAGCGCGGGCAGGAGTTGGCCGTCCACGGTTGGATTTACGGCCTCGAAGACGGCCTCCTGCGCGAGTTGGACATCTGCATCACGTGTCAAAGCGAACTGTCGGAGAAATACCTCAACGCCGTCGCCGCCTCGAACTGAACGGCCGCGCGGAAGGAAGCGAGAAACGGTGAAGTCAGAACGTGGAGCGATGAACTGAAGACAGTTACTTTCAGTTCATTGTTCCGCGTTCCTGCTTCATCGTTAACCTCTGCGTCGCTTTCGCTGCGAGCCGCGCTCAACTGCAAAACCCGCCTCACGTCAACTTGAAGGACGCTTGAAAAAGTTTGGAACTACGCGTCCCGTCAGGCGTAATTATGACTGAAAGGCGTTTTTGGTCATGGGTCAGAAAGTTATGGTCAGCACATTGACGAGGGAAGAGACGCGCGAGGCGATTCTCGACGCGACCGACCACCTGCTGGCGCGCTACGGCTACCGCAAGATGACGGTGGACGACATCGCGCAGGAGGCGGGCATCGGCAAGGGCACGATCTATCTCCACTTCACGAGCAAGGAAGAGGTCACGCTGTCGCACGTTGACCGCATCGTCGAGCGTCTGAAGGAGCGCCTGTGGGCGATTGCGCGGACAGACGCCGACGTGGCGATCCGCCTGCGCCTGATGCTGGTGGCGCGCGTCCTCTTTCGCTTCGACAGCGTGCAGCACTACACGCAGAGTTTGAACGACCTGCTGGCCGCCTTGCGCCCGAAGTTGCTGGCGCGGCGCGCGCGTTATTTTGAAGAGGAGGCGCGCGTCTTCGCGGAGGTGCTCGGCGAGGGCAAGCGCGCCGGGGTCTTCAAAGTCAAGGATGCGCTCTCGACCGCGTTCGCGCTGCTCCACGCCACCAACTCGCTCCTGCCCTACAGCCTGAGCACAACCGAACTCGGCGAGCGCGACGAGATCAAAGAGAAGACCGAGCACATCGCCGATCTGATCCTGAATGGCCTGCTCCGACAACGGGACGCACCCGTGACGACGACGACGAGGCCGCCGCGTCGCCGCCGCTGACGCACGAAGCGGCGAAGCCACAGCCCGCACCCGGTCTCTACGCTCGCCGCGGAAACGAAACATCAAACACCCCACGGCGCGCAACTCAAAACTCGAACGCGCCCGGACGAGCGCGACACGAAACGAGCGAGGATAATCAAGCGATGAGAAAAATTTCAGCCGTCATCAATCCGGCCGCCCGCGCGGTCATGTTAATCGTCTGCCTGTCGGCCGTCGCCGTGGCACAGCAGCCGCAGGCGCAGCCCGTCTCTGCGCCTGCCGAGACTCCGGCCACGCGCCGCGTCGCCGAGTTGATCAAGATCATCAACACGCCGGACGCGGCGGCGACGAAGAGTTATGTGCGCGAGAACTATGGCGGCGAGTTCGGCAAGCTGCCCTTGAGCGCGCACCTCAACTTCATCGCCTACATGCGCGACCAGTCGCGCGGCATCGAGTTTCGCGGCATTCGCAAGAGCAGCGCGACGGACGCGACGGCCTTGATCCGCACGAACCTGACGGGCGCGTGGCACACCCTCGCCGTGCACGTCGAAGCCGACGCGCCGTACCGCATCACGGACATTGACGTTGACACGGCGGACGCGCCCGACGCGGAGCGCGCCCCTGCGAAGAAGTTGACCGACGCGGAACGCGCGCGCGAACTCGAAGCTTACGTGCAGAAGTTGGCCGAGGCCGACGTGTTCTCTGGCGCGGTGCTCTTGGCGAAGGACGGCAAAATTCTCTTCGAGCGCGCTTACGGCGAGGCGAGCAAAGATTTCCGCATCGCGAACCGCGTTGACACGAAGTTCAACCTCGGCTCGATGAACAAGATGTTCACGGCGGTCGCCATCGCGCAACTCGCAGAGCGCAGCAAGCTCTCGTTTGAAGATTCGCTCTCGAAGTTCCTCCCTGAGTTTCCGAACAAAGAGGCGGCGCAGAAGATCAAGATCAAACATTTGCTGACGCACACTTCCGGCCTCGGCAGCTACTTCAACCGGAAGTTCATGGAGTCGTCGCGCGCACGCTTCCGCACCGTCAACGAGATGATGACGCTCGCAGAGGGCGAGACGCTCGCCTTCGAGCCGGGCACGAAATGGGCTTATAGCAACACGGGCATGCTCGTGCTCGGCGCGGTCATCGAGAAGGTGACGGGGCAGAGTTATTTCGACTACGTGCGCGAAAACATCTACAAGCCCGCCGGGATGACGAACACCGACGCCTACGAGTTAGACCTCGTGACGCCGAACCTCGCAGTCGGCTACCAGAAAGAGTTTAACGAGGACGGCACGACGCGCTTTCGCAACAACGTCTTCCAGCACGTCATCCGCGGCGGCCCGGCGGGCGGCGGCTATTCGACGGTCGGCGATCTGTTGAAGTTCGACACGGCCTTGCGCGCGAACAAACTTGTCGGTGCGGAGTACGTCAAGCAACTGCTCTCGGCCAAGCCCGAACTCAACTCGCCACGATACGGCTACGGCTTCGGCGTGGACACGAAGAACCGCATCGTCGGCCACAGCGGCGGCTTCTCCGGCATCAGTTCCAACCTCGACATGTTCCTCGACAGCGGCTACACCGCCATCGTCATGTCCAACTACGGCGGCGGCTCGCCGCCCGTCAGCCGCAAGATGCAGGAGTTGATTCTGGCCGGACAGTAAACGCCACGGCGCGTTCACCCGTTAGTTTTCTGACGCCCTGACAAGTGACAAATAAAAAACTCCCGCTCACATAAATGTGTGAGCGGGAGTTTTGTTTATCGCAAGTTGAGAGCGACTTAACCTCGACTTACTCGACAGCGGTCGTGACCCCTTCCTCTTCGCCCGCGGCTTCCAGTAGCGACGCGCTCGTGACCATGTCGCCGCCGTCGCACTTGATGAGACGGACGCCCTGCGCGCTGCGCCCGGTCTTGCGGATGTGCGAGGCTTCGATGCGAATGAGTTTCGCCTGCTGCGTGATGATCATGATCTCGGAGTCGTCTTCGACGGGGAAGACGGCCACGACCTTGCCGGTCTTCGGCGTCGCTTTCATGTTGATGACGCCCTTGCCGCCGCGCGATTGCAGGCGGTAGATCGTGATCGGCGTCTGCTTGCCGAAGCCCTGCTCGGAGACCGAGAGCATCCGCTCGCTGTCGTCCGACGAGACTGCGCACAGCGAGACGACGTAATCGTCCTTGCGCAAATCAATGCCGCGCACGCCGCGCGTGGCGCGACCCATCGGCCGCACGTCCGATTCGTCGAAGCGGATGGCGAGACCGTTGTGCGTGGCGATGAAGATGCGCTTCGTGCCGTCGGTCAACACCACGTCGAGCAGTTCGTCTTGATCGTCTATGTTGATGGCGTTGATGCCGTTCGTGCGGATGTTCTGGAAATCCGCGAGCGAGGTTTTCTTGATCACGCCTTTGCGCGTGACCATCACCACGTAGCGACCCTCGGAAAACTCTTTGACGGGGACGACGCCCGCCAGTTTCCGCGTCGAGGGGATGTTGATGAGGTTGACGACGGCCTTGCCGCGCGCATGCGTCGGCGCGTCCGGTATCTCGTGAACCTTCAGCTTGAAGACCTGCCCGTTGTCCGTGAAGATCATGATGTAATCATGGGTCGAGGCGGTGAACAGGTGTTCAACGAAATCGCCGTTCTTAGGGGCTGAACCGAAACGGCCTTTGCCGCCGCGCCCCTGCTTCGTGTAAGACGAGACGGGCGTGCGCTTGATGTAACCGGAGTTCGTGATCGTGATCGCCACTTCCTCGTCGGCGATCATGTCCTCGATGGTGAGTTCGACGCCCTCGTCTATGATCTCCGTGCGGCGTTTGTCGCCGAAGAGTTTGCGCACCTCTTCGAGTTCGTTGATGATCACGCGGCGAAGCGAGCTTTCGTTCGCGAGAATCTCTTCGAGTTCGGCGATGAACTTGATGATGCCCTCATACTCGTCGAGAATCTTCTGCCGTTCGAGCGCGGACAGGCGGCGCAGTTGCAGATCGAGAATGGACTGCGCCTGTAGTTCGGAGAACTGCAAACGCCCGATCACTTTTTGCAACTTCGAGATGAAGCCCGCCTGCGTCAGGTCGGACGGCAAGCCCTTCCACGCGCGGCCTTCGCCCATCTTCTCCGTGTGCCCCGTGAGCCACAGGCGCGCCTCGTCAACCGAGGCGGCGTTGCGGATAAGCGGGATGATGTAGTCGAGCGCGTCAATGGCCTTGTTGAGACCTTCGAGGATGTGCGCGCGGGCGCGCGCCTTGCGCAGTTCGTACTCGGTGCGGCGGCGCACGACCTCGCGGCGGAAGTCCACGAAGGCTTCGAGCATCTGCTTCAAGGTCAGCACGCGCGGCTGGCCTTCGACAATCGCCAGATTGATCACGCCGAACGACGACTGCATCGGCGTCATCTTGTAAAGCTTGTTCAAGACGACTTGCGGCACGCTGTCGCGCTTGAGTTCGACGACGATACGCATGCCGTTGCGGTCTGATTCGTCGCGCAGATCGGAGATGCCTTCGATCTTCTTCTCGTTGACGAGTTCGGCGATGCGCTCGATGAGCCGCGCCTTGTTCACCTGATAGGGAATCTCTGTGATGATGATCGCGTCGCGCTCGGTCGTGCCGCGCCCGATGCGGTCAATGCCTGCGCGCGCGCGCATCTGGATGATGCCGCGCCCGGTCAGGTAAGCCGAGCGGATGCCCGCGCGCCCGTAGATGAAACCGGCGGTCGGGAAGTCTGGGCCGGGGACGATCTTGAGCAACTCTTCGTCTTTGATCTGCGGCTTGCGGATGACGGCGATAGTCGCTTCCACAATTTCGCTCAGGTTGTGCGGCGGGATGTTGGTCGCCATGCCGACGGCGATGCCGCCCGAACCGTTCAGGAGCAGGTTCGGCACGCGCGTGGGCATCACCTTCGGCTCTGAGAGCGACTCGTCGTAGTTGGGTTGGAAGTCAACCGTCTCTTTTTCGATGTCGGCGAGGATTTCGCTCGTGAGCTTCGACATGCGCGCTTCGGTGTAGCGCATGGCGGCGGCCGAGTCGCCGTCCACCGAGCCGAAGTTGCCCTGCCCGTCAATCAGCGGGTAGCGCATGGAGAAGTCCTGCGCCATGCGGACGATGGTGTCGTAGACGGCCGAGTCGCCGTGCGGGTGATACTTACCGATCACGTCGCCGACGATGCGCGCGCTCTTCTTGTAAGCCTTGTTGTGCTGGTTGCCGAGTTCGTTCATCGCCCACAGCACGCGACGGTGGACGGGCTTGAAGCCGTCGCGCACATCCGGGAGCGCGCGCCCGATGATGACCGACATCGCGTAGTCGAGATACGAACGGCGCATCTCCTCTTCGATGTTAACGTAGTTGTGATCCAGTATTTCCATTAACAAACCTTTCGAGTACAATCTGGCGTCCGTCCTGAAGGGGGACGGCTTCACTTAAACTTCGCGCCCGGCACTCCACTCGCCACCACGCTCTTTCAAGTTTCCGCGCCGACGGGGAAAACCTGACGAGCGCGCGGCGCGCTTTCGGCGGGGAGACGCCCGCGCCGGGAGTGTCCGAAACGCCGTGTTTGAGAGACCTTAAAACTGGTGTCCGACGATACTTTTCCGGGTCGTCAAGTACCGGGTTGAAGTACGACATATTGTAGCCCGAAAAGTCGCTTTTCGCAACCGCCGGGAGGGTGCGAAAGCCTTGTAAAATCAGGGTTTCGGGCGGTTTTTAACGGCACTTTGCGGGCATCGGCGCGGGCACAATATATTGAGGCGCACGAGCCTCGCGAGGCACGCCCCAAAACGATGAAATATCCGGGCAAAGACCGACGCCTGCGGGAGCGTTTGAAGCTCTCGCTGCCCGCGCGCGTGCAGGTGCGCGAGGACGCCGCGACCGAGTGGACGGAGATGACGCGCCTCGCCGACTTGACGCCGTTCGGGGCGGGTTTTAGTCTCACGCGGCCGGTTGACATCGGGCGGCTGGTGCACATGACCCTGCCGATGCCGCGCCAACTGCGTTGCTTCGATCACGTCGAAGATCAATACCGCGTCTACGCGCTGGTGCGTTCGCTGCGGGCGGAGTTTCCTGCGGGGGCGAGCGCGCCGAGTTTCAAGTTGGGCGTGGCCTTCGTCGGCAAGCGGCCGCCGAACAGTTACCAACTCGATCCGCAGAAGCGTTACGAAGTGTTCGAGCCGGACGAGGAAGGCGGCTTGTGGAAACTGTTGGAGCAGACACCCGTCGCGGCGGGGCAGATCGAGAAGAAAGAGTCGCGGCTGAGCGTGCCCGTCGAGGTGACGGTCGAACTGTACGACGAGAACTGGAACATCACGGCGCGCGAGGAGACCGTTACGGAAAACATCAGCCGCCGCGGCGCGGCAGTCTACACGACGATACGGGCGGAGCGCGGACGCTTCGTGCGGCTGACGAGCGCGCGCTACCAGACTTCGGCCTTCGCGGTGGTGCGCGCGTCTCGCACGGGCAACGACGGCATCCCGCGTCTCCACGTCGAGTTCATAGATCGAGAGTGGCCGCTTGAAGAGTTCGGTTGAGATGCGAAAGAAGCGACAGACATTGGTGTTCCCGCGCGAGGTGTTGCTCATCGAGATCGAGCGGCACTGTGCGGACGCGGCTTGCAACGCGCGCACGCGCATCGGGCTGACCAAGGAAGAGGCGCGGCTCTACGACGGCTTCGTGTGCGAAGTTTGCGAACGCCTCAACGAGGACAATTTGACCGAGCGCGACATTCCCGACTGGTGGGAAGAGTTGAACGTCACGGGGCTGGCGACGTTGCGCGGCACGTCGTCCGGCGGCGGCGATGAGTCGTCGCGAGCGGGCGGCGACGAGGAGGGCGGCGGAGTGGTCGCGCGTTTGAGCGAGGCATGGCAGAGTCGGGCACGGCACTCCGGCCAACTCGAAGGGCGCGGCGCGAAGGATGCGCCGGGTGACGGGGGAGACGAGTCGCTTTGAGCGAGACGGAAACGAGTGTCGTGCGGCGCGATAAGAAGCCTGCGAGCGAACAACGCGACGAGCCTTACGTGCTGCCGTTGTGGGCGATCCGTCTGCTGCGCGCGATCCTGCATCTACTGTTTCGCCTGTTGTGGCGGATGCGCTACCTGAACGTGGAGAACATTCCAGCCTCCGGCGGCGTCATCATCGCCGCGAACCACCAAACCTATCTCGACCCGTTCTGGCTCGGCGTCCCCGTCCCGATCTACACGCGCTTTCTCGCGTGGGACAAAGTGTTCGACTGGCCGGTGGCCGGGAAACTGATGCGACTGCTCGGCGCGTGGCCGCTGCAAGTGCAGAAGGGCGACCGCCGCGCCATCCGCCGTTCGCTGCAATGGCTGCGCGGCGGCGGCGCGCTCGTCATCTTTCCCGAAGGCGGGCGCTCTTTTTCCGACGGCAAGATGCAGGAGTTCAAGGTGGGCGCGGCGCGGCTCGCGCTCGAAGCGGGCGTGCCCGTCCTGCCCATCACGATCCGCGGCGGCCACCGCGTCTGGCCGCGCGACCGGCGTTACCCCAGCCTCGGCCGCGTCGAGATCGTCTACCACCCGCTGCACCACTTGACGCCGCTGCCCGGCGAAGACACGCGCCAGACCGCGCGCCGCGAAACCGACAAACTTTACGAGATCATCCACTCCGCGCTGTGAGCGTGTGATGCAGAGACGAAGGTCGCAAGTAACAATGAACACTAAAACGAAACGTCATCTGCTCTGGCTCGCGCTCGTCGCTATCGTCGTCGCCGCGTTCGCGTGGGTCTTCGTCCCGGTCTGGACGATCCAGCCGTTCAAGGCGCAGACGCCCGGCGGCGTGAGCCTCTCTTACACGCTGCGCAGTTGGTCAACGCTCGTCACGCCCGTCGCGCTTGCGCTGGCTGCGCTCTTAGTCGTCGTGCTCTGGCGCGGCACGCGCTGGTGGATGAAGGTCGCGCTCGTCTTGCTGCTCGTGCCCGCCGTCGCGGCGACGTGGTTCGCGCAGCAGAACCATTTCGAGTGGATGTTCAAGCCGCTGGCGCAGAGCGCCTACGTCGCGGCCGACAAGGTTGATTTCGTCGGCGACGACGAGATGGTGCTGGCCGTCGAAGTCAACGGCGACGCCGTGGCTTACCCCGTCCGGCAGTTGGCTTATCACCACGTCGTCGAGGACACGGTCGGGGGTCTCCCGGTCGTGTCAACTTATTGAACGCTCTGTCACACCGGTCTGGTGTGGGAAGCGATGAGCGACGGGCGGCGTTTGAAATTTCACCTCACGGGGATCAACAACCAGAACTTCATCATGGCGGACGAGGAGACGGGCACTTGGTGGCAGCAGGTGTCGGGCGAGGCCATCCACGGCCCGCTCAAAGGGCGGCGACTGAACGGCGTCTTTCACGACGAACTGACGTTTGCCACTTGGCGACGCGAGCGGCCGCAGGGGCGCGTCTTGCGCCCGTCGGAGGACAACGACGCGTGGCGAAAATTTTCCGAGCGTTGGGAGGAGCAGACGGCGAAGCTGCCGGTCGTCACGCAGGCCGCCGCGCAGGACACGCTCGCGCCGCGCGCCGTCGTCATGGGCGTGAACTTGAACGGCGCGTCGAAGGCTTACCCGCTTGAGGCGGTCGAGCGGCAGAGTCCTTTAGTTGACAAGGTGGGCGGCGTGCCGCTCTTGGTCGTGCTCGGCGAAGATAAAAAGTCCGTGCGTGCCTTCGAGACGACGGTTGACGGGCGCGCGTTGGAGTTTTACGTGAAGGCGGACGCGGGCGGCGGCGGCGCGTGGCGCATGTTCGACGGCGAGACGCGGAGCGAGTGGGACTTCACCGGCCGCGCCGTCGCGGGCGCGCTCGCCGGGCGGCAACTGAAAAAGATTCCCCTGCTCAAAGACTACTGGTTCGACTGGAAACTCTACAACCCGCAGACCCTCGTCTACGCCTTCAACGCGCCGTGAAATCGAGATTCAGTCGCGCAGCGCGAGCACGCGCATCATCGCTTCGTGGACGAGACCGTTCGAGGCCATGATGGGCGGCGCGTAGATGTGGAAGGGCGAGCCGTCGTAGCGCGAGACGCGCCCGCCCGCCTCTTCGATGAGGAGCACCCCGGCGGCCACGTCCCAAGGGCGCAAGCCCTCTTCCCAGAAGCCGTCGAAGCGACCGGCGGCGACGTAAGCGAGATCGAGCGCGGCCGAGCCGTCGCGGCGCACGCCCTGCGCGTGCAGGATGAAGTTCTTGAAGTGGCGCGCGAAGTTGTCGCGCCCGCGCACGTCGTAAGGGTAGCCCGTGCAGAGCAGGGCTTCGTTGAGATCATCAATTTCGGAGACGCGGATGCGCCGCCTGTTCAAGGTCGCACCCGCGCCGCGCTCGGCGGCAAACGTCTCGTCGCGCGTCGGGTCGTGAATGACTCCGATGACTAGCTCGCCCTCGCGTTCGAGCGCGATGGAGACGCAGTAGCAGGGGTAGCCGTGCGCGTAGTTCGTCGTCCCGTCGAGCGGATCGACGATCCACTTGTAGGCCGCCGACGCCGAGCCTTCGTGTTCGGACTGCCCCGACTCTTCGGCGAGGATGGCGTGACGCGGGTAGTGGCTGCGGATGCGCTCGATGATCAGACGCTCGGCCGCCAGATCGGACTCGGTGACGAGATCAATGTCGCCCTTGTGCGACACCTCCAGCGACGTGTGCCCGAACCGCTCGGCCAACAAACGCCCCGCCTCCCGCGCCGTCTCAATCGCAAAATCTAACAATGGCGAACTCCCGTCTCAAGGTTCAAAGACAAACTCTTCCCTACGAGCGCGCTCAATCTTCGTAGATGTAAAACTCCGTGCGCTCGCCCTCCAAAAACTTCTCGACCAGCGGCCGCACTTCCTCTTCCCAGTCCACCCCCGCCGCGATCTTCGGCAGCGTGACGCTCTTCACCTTGTGCTTGATGCAATAGCGCGCCAACTTCCGCAAGCCCCGGTTCAAAAACGACACGGAGACGTGCTCGGCGTCCGACAGCACGGCCATAAAAATAACGCCGGGGCGATTCTTCCCCGGCGCGACCACGAACAGGTCGCCCCCCTGAAACTTATTCCCACGCGTAAACTGCCGCAAGTGCTGCTGCACCTCCGGCCACTTCGACGACACCTTCGCCGCCGCCCCCGCGCCACGCCCACCGCCCTCCGGCGCACCCGTCGCCACGCCAAGCGCAACGAACTCCGCGTTCGCCCGCAAAATATCACCTGAGATTATTTTGATCATTCTATCCTAGATATTAGACGCTGACTGTCCTATGCCGCCGAGCATCACCCGCCGCGGTGAGATTACACCACGGACGACTTAACGACGAGAAGGACACTAATTCGCGGTCGAGAGCATGTCATTGCTAGGCGGCGCGTCGCCAACGCAACTTCCCAATTGATTTGAGCTTAGTCACGCTCAGTGCGCCGCGCACATTACGAGCCTTCGATCCGGGTGCTATAAGAGCAGCAATGACGGCGTCGCGTTCAGCCTCATAGATTTCGAAGCAATCGAAATTTTGATCGAGTAGAACCATCAGCACTGCGTCCCATTCTTTTTCAACTCTGATCGAGCCAAGCCGTTGTCCGGACATGCAGTCATCAAGGAGGCATCTTCCTTTTATCTGTAATTTTCGCACCGTGCTGTCGTAGGTTTCCAGCGCGTCATAGCCGGCTTGCCTTGCTGGCGTAAGTTCGACACCCAAGATTCTTGCAGCCTCATACTCTGCGACTTCGCCAGTAATGCCGAGTGGTTTGCCAGTTAGGGCACGGTATTCCTGCGCAAGCTTCTTTGCTGCTCCCAAGATTTCCATTAGTCTGTCGTTGCCATTCATCCTTGTTTCGAATCCCCCTAATTACTATTGTGCCGCACGAAGTTTGCGCGTGGCGAGTTTGAGGACTTCTTGGACTTGGGTGTCCCAGTAAGGCCAGGAGTGTGAGCCGGGGAGTTGGCGGTACTCGTGTGGGATTTTGCGTTTGAGGAGGAGGTCGGAGAGGGCGCGGTTGTAGTTGATGAGAAAGTCTTCCGTGCCGCAGTCGAAGTAGATGAAGGGGAGCGTGGGGAAGCGTTCAGGCGGCAGGTCTGCGAAGAGTTTGAAGAGGTCGTTTGAGGCGCGCGTAGGGCTGCCCATCGCGCCGTAGGTGCGCGAGATGGATGGTTTGATGAAGGCGAGCACGTTCGGATCGGTGTGATCCCAGGAGGCTGCGCCGAACGCGCCGCTGAGAGAGGCGGCGAGGGCGAACGTCTGCGGGTGCTTGACGCCGAACTTCAACGCGCCGTAGCCGCCCATCGAAAGCCCCGCGACGGCGCGTGCCTCGCGCGCAGGGAGAGCGCGGTAGCGACGCTCCACGTCGGGGATCAACTCGGCGAGGATGTAAGTCTCGAACTTGTCGGTCTCGATTGTCGCGCTGTCTGTGTACCAGCCGTCGCGGCCTTCGGGCGTGACGATGATGAAGCGATACCCGGCGGCGTGCGCGGCGAGGTGGGCGCGTTCGGAAACCCAGTCGCCCGCGCCGCCGCCGAGTCCGTGCAGCAGGTAGATGACTGGGTAACGCACGGCGCGTGACTCCGGCGCGTCGTAGAGCGGCGGCAGGACGACGTGGTAAGGCAGAGGCTTGCCGACGAGTTTGCTCTCGAACTTGACCGACTCGACGCGCGCCGCGGGCTGCCGTTGCGGCGTCTGCGCCTGACACGAAACGAACGCCAGCAGCAGCACGCAGCAGAGAGAGACGAAGCGCGCACGCGTCAGCCGGAAACGCTCTCGTGACGCGTCGCAACTCGCCTGCGACGCGTCGCGTGAACGTTGCGACGCGTCGCACCTTGCGCGCGCCGTGTCGAAACTCCGGTGCGTCTCACCGTTACGCATTCGCGCGGCGTGGAAACTCCGGCGCGTCGAGCCGAGATTGTTTGTCGCGCGCACTATTTCCACACCCCCACGCTCTTGAGAAACTCTTCGAGGTTCGCCTTCTTGAGCAGGTCGCCGACGGCGTCGTGTTTGAGTTGCGGCGCGATGCGCCCCGGCCGCTCGGCGAGCGCGTGCGCCGTGACGGCGACGACCGCCGCGCCCGCCACCAGATTGTGCGCCGTGATCTTGTCCACGGTGTCGCTCGGCTTGTGGTGAATCTCGTCGTAGTGCTCCATGTCAACCCAGAGGTCGAGCGAAGGGATTCCGGCTAAGAAGAAATGGCCGTGATCCGTGTCGAACGAGAGTTCGGGCGAGAGGCCGTCGCCGCCGATCCCTGCGAGCAGAGACTTGCTGATCGGCGTCATCGCCGCCTGCACGTCTTCGCGCCCCTCGAACTTCCAGCCGCGCGGGTGTCCCGCGCCGTTGTCTGTGTTGAGCGCGGCGACGCAATCCTTGAGTTCACGCGCGTGCGCGCGGACGTAAGCGGCCGAGCCTAACAACCCCTGCTCCTCGCCGCCCCAGAGCGCGAAGCGGATCGAGCGGCGCGGCGGCGTGCCGAGCGCGGCGATGGCGCGCGCCGCCTCCAAGACCATCGCGCAGCCCGTCCCGTTGTCCTGCGCGCCCGTGCCGTAGTCCCACGAGTCGAGGTGCGCGCCGATGATGACCCACTCTTCGGGGCGCTCGCGCCCGCGTATCTCCGCCACGACGTTGTTGTCCTCGGTTGCGCCGCCCGTCCCGTTCTCGTATGCAAACTCGACCGACACGGCCGTCCCTCCGGCGATGAGACGTTGGATCAACTTCGAGTCTTCCATGCCGAGTTGCGCGAGCGGCAGAGGGCTGATGCTTGCGCCCCAGTTGAGGTTGAAGGCGTTCAGCACGTTGTTCGCGTCGCTGCTCCCGATGACGGCCGCCGACGCGCCCGCGTCTTTGAGAAACTGCGGCGCGGCGACCAACTTGGAGAAGGCCGCGTAGCCGTCTTTGGCGAGCGCCGAGAGGTCGAGCATGACGACGTGGCCTTTGATCTTGCCGGACTCGCGCTTGATGAAATCGCGCGACAGGTCTGTCAGGATGTACACGTCGCCGCGCACGCCGCCCGCGGGCGTAGAGGGCGCCCAGCCGAGCGATTCGAGATGCAGCGGCCGCTCCTGCGGCGCGGTCATGCGCGCGCGAGAGAGGCCGCGCGACCAGGTGCTTTCGAGCGTGAACGGTTCGAGCCGCACGTCTTTGACGCCCGCGGCGCGAAACTGTTCGGCCGCCCATTCGGCCGAGCGACGGTAGGCCGCCGACCCGCTCAACCGCCCGCCGAACTTATCCGAAAGGTTCTGCACGTACTCCAACGCGCGGCCGTTGACGAGTACGTCGCCCGCCAGCCGCGCCGAAGTCTGCTCCGACCCAGCAGCGGTGGCGGCGGGTTGCTGCGCGAAGCCTGCGGACGAAAGCAGTAGACTGAAAGACAACAGCGAGGCGCGAAACGGTTTCATAAATTTTCTCCGGTGAATGATGTGCTGACCGAGAAGGTTATACGCGCGCAGGCGGGGCGAAGATTCGCCCGCCCCGCACGAAAGCGCGCACTCGTGAGGCTCGCCCCGTGCATGAGACACAGTTTCCACGCGCCCGGTGTTCCGTCGGGCGTCGCTGTGGCCTTCCATGATCTGTTGGTCAAACCGCACTTAAGCCCGGCATACTTACGCGCCCTGAGCTTTTAAGGATGGCCGGAGATGTGTTGCCCGACCACCGAAATCAACTTGTTCAACTGTTCCTCTGTCCGTGACTGCGCTTCCGCAAGTCCGGTCATGGTGTGAGTCACGATCTGGATGAACTCGCTCTGCGTCTCCGCTTGAAGTTGCACGACCCGGCCGATCTCCGCGACTTGCGCGGTCAGTTCGTCGAGCCGCACTTGATGGTTGGCCTGACCCTGTAGGAGAAACTCAATCGCGCGATCCAATTCTTCGCCGGTCATCGTTCGTCACCTCTCTTTAACGTCGGACACTAGCGTCTCCTCAAGCGGGTGAATTCGTTAAGCGTCGAGCAGCGGGATGTTGATGCCTTTGGTGCGGGCGGTCGCTTCGGCTTCCTCGTAGCCCGCGTCCACGTGGCGTGCGACGCCGAGGCCGGGGTCGTTGGTGAGCACGCGGTTGAGTCGGCGCGCGGCTTCCGGCGTGCCGTCGGCGACCGAGACCTGACCGGCGTGCAGCGAGTAGCCGATGCCGACGCCGCCGCCGTGGTGGAAGGAGACCCACGACGCGCCGCTCGCCGTGTTCAAAAGCGCGTTCAGGATCGGCCAGTCGGCCACGGCGTCCGAGCCGTCGCGCATCGCTTCGGTCTCGCGGTAGGGCGAGGCGACCGAACCCGTGTCGAGATGATCGCGGCCGATGGCGACCGGGGCTTTGAGGTCGCCGCGCTTGACGAGTTCGTTGATCCGCTCGCCCATCTCGGCGCGCTCGCCGTAGCCGAGCCAGCAGATGCGCGCGGGGAGTCCCTGAAACTGCACGCGCTCGCGCGCGAGTCGAAGCCAGCGGTTGAGCGTCGCGTCTTCGGGGAAGAGTTCGAGGGCGAGGTCGTCTGTGCGGC
This sequence comes from Pyrinomonadaceae bacterium, assembly GCA_030841105.1. Taxonomy (GTDB): domain Bacteria; phylum Acidobacteriota; class Blastocatellia; order Pyrinomonadales; family Pyrinomonadaceae; genus JAIVJZ01. The sequence goes on along the minus strand of JAVEDE010000117.1, from coordinate 33,770 downwards.
GGATGTCGGACGCGTCGCCCGACAGAGCAACCCAGCGGAAAGGGCCTTTGCCTTCGCAAAAGAGCGGGCGGATGTATTCGGGCACGAAGCCGGGAATCTCGAAGGCGTCAGCGCACCCGGCGTCGTGCGCGAACTTGCGTATGTTGTTGCCGTAGTCGAAGGCGATTGCGCCCGCGCGTTTCAAGGCGAGCATCGCCTCGACGTGACGCGCCATTGATTCGGTCGAACGCGCGACGTAAGCAGCCGCGTCTGTTTTGCGTAACTCGTCCGCCGCTTCGAGCGTCAACCCGGCGGGCACGTAGCCGCCGAGCGGATCGTGCGCGCTCGTCTGATCCGTGACAACATCAACTGTGACTCCGCGCCGCACGATCTCCGGCAAGACCTCCGCGCAGTTGCCGATGAGGCCGACGGAGACGGCGCGCCTTTCCGCGCGCGCCTCTTCGCAGATGGCGAGGGCTTCGTCGAGCGTGTGGGCGAGTTGGTCGCAGTAGCCCGTCTGCACGCGGCGTTCGATGCGCGCCTCGTCCACGTCCACGCCGAGGAAGACCGCGCCGTTCATCGTCGCGGCGAGCGGCTGCGCGCCGCCCATGCCGCCCATGCCGCCGGAGACGACAAGCCGCCCGGCGAGCGTCCCGCCGAAATGGCGTTCGGCCATCGCCGCGAACGTCTCGAACGTGCCCTGCACGATCCCCTGCGTGCCGATGTAAATCCAACTGCCCGCCGTCATCTGCCCGTACATCATCAGGCCGCGGCGTTCGAGTTCGTTGAAGTGCTCCCACGTCGCCCACGCGCCGACGAGGTTCGAGTTGGCGATCAAGACGCGCGGCGCGTACTCGTGCGTGCGGAAGACGGCGACGGGTTTGCCGGACTGGACGAGCAGCGTCTCGTCGTTTTCTAACTCGCGCAACTCGCGCACGATCCGGTCGAAGGCTGCCCAGTTGCGCGCCGCGCGCCCCGTGCCGCCGTAGACCACGAGGTCTTCGGGTCGCTCGGCGACATCCGCGTCGAGGTTGTTCATCAGGCAGCGCAGCGCGGCCTCTTGATGCCAGCCCTTGCAGTTCAACTGCGCGCCGCGCGGCGCGCTGATTTCTCTACGTGTGCTCACGTGTTGGCTCTTCCAAACAACGAATTAATTCATCTCACGACACGACCCCGAACAAGTTCGGCAGCCTTGCGTCGGTCTCGCCGCGTCAGTCTTAAATGAGGACGGTTACTCGCTGGAGAAACTTTTCATCACGTTGTCGAACCAGCCGCCGCTCTTGGCGTGGTGCGTCAACTCTTCCAACTCACCTTTGTCGAGCCAGACGCCGCCGCACTGTTGGCAGTGATCAATCACGACCGTGCCCTTCGTCTCTTCCGTCAGCTTGCCGTGACCGAGCGGGCACTGACGGCCTTCGACCTGCCCGCGCGCCGCCGCTTCCGCCGCCAACTCCTGCCGCAACTTGTCGAGCGTCTCGCGCTCCTTGCGACGGAAATATTCCTCTTCGAGTGCCTTGCGCCGTTCATCGAAAATCTCTGACATGATTTGGTCTCTCCTCTTGCGATTGCTCGCGGGTCGCCCGCCCGCGCGTAAAATTTTTGAACGCCATTGTAATAACAGAAAACGGCCGCCGCACGCCACTCCTTCGCTTGCTTCGCCCGTGGCGAGCGCATATCCTGTCTCTCCCCCGTTCGCTTTTTCAAATCGCGTCAAACTTTCCCGGAGACTACGGTCACATGGCACTCGGCCCGCGCGCACGCGTCCTGCTTCTGGCGGCGTCCATCCTCTTAGGGTTGACCGCGCTCGTCTGGTATCTCAGCAGCAAGCCGCGCGCGACGCCCGTCACGCCGATCTCCACGCCGCCTGCGACCACGGGCGAACTCAACCCAACGCCGAACGACGCGGGCAACGCCAACTTCGCCGCCCCGTCCACGACGCCGATAGGGACGACGGAGGGCGCGCAGCCTTCGCCCGGCGCGTCTTCGTCTGCGGAGGCTTCCACGTCTCCGACGAGCACGCCGACGCCCTTCGTCAACAACGCAACGCAAACGTCGCCTTCGCCGCCCGTCTCCGGCGAAGGCGCGCACGCGACTGCGAACGCGGCCGCGTCGAGTCTGTTGATCCCGGTCGCGGGCATTCGTCCCGAACAACTGCAAGACACCTACACGCAGTCGCGCAGCGAAGGGCGCACACACAACGCCATTGACATCATGGCCGCGCGCAACACGCCCGTCGTCGCCGCCACCGACGGCCGCATCGTCCGGCTCTTTCAGAGCGAGCGCGGCGGCATCACCCTCTACCAACTCGGCACGGACGAACGCACCGTCTACTACTACGCGCACCTCGAACGCTACGCCGACGGCATCGCCGAAAACCGCCTCCTGCGCCGCGGCGAACTGCTCGGCTACGTCGGCGACAGCGGCAACGCCGGAAAAGACAACTGCCACCTACACTTCTCCATCTGGCTCATCACCGACCCCAAACGCTTCTGGGACGGCGAGAACGTCAACCCCTATCCGCTACTGACAAAGAAGTGATGAAGGGAAGAAGTAAATCGTGAATCGTGAATCGTGAATAGAAGAAATCAAGTTTTCTCTATTCACGATCGACGATTCACGATTTACTTCTCTTTGTTCCTTTTTCATCCCTCCGCCGTCCGTTTATGGTGCGAGCGCGGGCGGGCGCGGAAAGCGGGAAACGCGAAAAGGCGGCGATTGTGTGCGACCGGGGCGATGGGAACGTGGGTTGCTAAAGGATGTGGGGATGCGCCGGAGTCGCGGCGCGCGTTGGCGCGACGGGGCGCGAAAGTTATCGCCGGAGGAGCTAAAGCAAGTATGAAAAGAGTGTGGCGTGTGGGGGGCGGGGCGTTGTGTCTGTTCGCCCTGTTTATTTTCGCCGGGTGTCAGGCCGCGCCCGTGTCGAACGGCAATGCAGGCACGACGGGCGTCGCGACGCCCGCCGCGAGCGCGACGCCTGCGGCCGCGTCGGCCAACAGCGCGGGCGCAAACAATCTGCCGGTGACGCTGCCGGTGCTCGACGCCATGTTCGCCGACGAAAAGTTCGCGGCCGATTTGAAGTCGGAGTTGCAACTGACGGACGAGCAGATCGAGCGTCTGCGTAAAGTGGCGCGCGAAGAGACGGGAAGCCTGCGCGAGACCGAGACGGGCGAGCACGGCGGCACGACGACCGCCGCCACCACGCGCGCCACCGAGCAGATCAAAAGCGTGCTCGGCGACGAACGCGCGGCGCGTTTTTCCGAATTCGTGAGCGCGCGTTGGGCGGGCGGCGGCGAAGGCGCGACGGCGGGAGCGACAAGTGGCGGCAAGCCGAACTCCGTGCCGTCCGACACGCGCATCGTCGTCAACGCGCCCGCTTATCGCATGGACGTGTTCGAGCAAGGCCAACTCGTAAAGTCTTACAAAGTCGGCATCGGCTACCCGGAGTTCCCGCTGCCCGTGGGCTTGCGGCGCGCGAACACGATCATCTTCAACCCGACGTGGACGCCGCCCGACGAGCCTTGGGTCGAGTCGCCTACAAGCAAGGTGAAGGTCGGCGAGAAAGTTGACGCGGGCAGCCCGCTCAATCCTCTCGGCCCCGTCAAAATTCCCATCGGCTTGCCGTCGCTCATTCACGGCGGCAAGTCGGTCGCCAAACTCGGCGGCTTCGCTTCGCACGGCTGCGTCGGCCTGACGAACTCGCAGGTGCAGGACGTGGCGCGCCTGATGGCGAAGATCGGCGGGGCGGAGTTGACCGACGAAGACATGGCCGCCTATGCGAAGAACCGCAAGGAGACGAAGGAACTCAAACTCGAACGACCCGTGCCCGTCGAACTGCGCTACGAGACCATCGTCGTCGAGGACGGCAAGCTACACATCTACCGCGACGTGTACGACCGCAACACGAACACGGAGGCGAACCTGCGCGCCGTGCTTGAAGCCAACGGCGTCTCGTTCGACACGTTGAGCGAGACGGAGCGCGCGCAGGTGTTGGACGCGCTCAAGCAGATGGCGCGCGACGCCGACGGCAAACCCGCCGACGGCACGCCCGACGCCTCGCCGGACGCGTCGAACAAGAACGCGAACAAGAATGCATCGAACAAGAATGCGTCGAACAAGAACGCGAACAAGCAGTCGGACGCCGAAAGCGGGAAGGTGACGCGCACGATCAAAGGCCAGAAAGAGATCGTCATCGAACTCGCCGCGCTCAAAGGCAAAGGCTACCCCGCGCCCGTCGCTTTCGACACGGGCAGCGGCGCGGGCAAACCTCCTGCGGCCGAGAAGAAGGGGAAGCGCAGTTAACCTCTAAGTAAGTAGAAGCGCAGTTAACTTCTGAGTTAGTAGAAGCGCAGTTAACCTTTAAGTAAGTAGAAGCGCAGTTGAAGTCTAACGAAGTTTCGCGTCGCACGACGACTTGATAAAGTCGCGCCACGCTTCGTAGTAAGGCGCGCCGCCGATCTCGTATGTGAGATTGTGCGGCGCGCCTTTGACTTCGTAGAAGCGTTTCGGCTCGCCCGCCGCATCGAAGAGGCGTCGGCCGAGGCGGTAAGGGATGATCTCGTCGGCCTGACTGTGAATGAAAAGTTTCGGGCACGACACGGACGCGATCTTCGAGAGCGAATCCATCTTCGTGCGGAGCGCGAAGCGCGGGACGAACGGCAAGACCTCGCCCGCCATGTCCGCAATCGAGGTGAAACTCGACTGCACGACGAGGCCGCACGCGTTCGTCTGGCTCGCCAGATCAACTGCCACCGCGCCGCCGAGCGACTCGCCGAAGATGATGATGCGGTCAGCCGGGACGGCGCGCGTCGTCGTCAGATAATCCCACGCCGCGCGCGCATCCGCGTACAAGCCCGCTTCGGACGGGCGGCCTTCGCTCTTGCCGTAGCCGCGATAATCTATGATCAGGACGTTCGCGGGCAGTTGCATGAAGTCGCCGATGACCTCGTAGCGGTGCGAGATGTTGCCCGCGTTGCCGTGCAGGAAAAGCAGCGTCGTGCGCGCCTCGACAAGTTCGAGTGCGCCGCCCGCGCGGCCGACGCGCGGCGTGCAGTACCAACCGTGCAGACGCACGCCGTCGGCCGCCGTGAGTTGCACGTCCTCGATGTGCGCGACGATCTGCCCCTCGCGTGCGCGCGGCGCGTCACGCTTCCAGACGCCCTCCGGGTACTTCGCGGGGAAGTAAATGAAACTGTCCTCGAACAACATGACATACCCCAACAGGCACGCGCAGAGCAGCGCGCAGATGCGCGTCATGCGCCACCCGAAATTTTTGTTAGACCAGAGATTGACGACGAACTTTTTCAACATACATTTCCCGCCCCGCGCGAGAAGATTAAACGCGGGCGACGCGGAAAGTTGAAAAATCTTTCTTTGCGTCTTTGCGCCTCCGTCGAGAACATTAAACTCTCGCCGGAGGCGCAGGGACGCAAAAGAATCCAAAAACTTTGGTTGTGAGTTTTAGAGATCAAACTCGCCAGCGCGGACGGCTGCGGCGAGGCGTTCGATGTCGGGCGAGAGGGCGCGGTCGCGCGTGAGGCGCGGGGCGTGTGCGCGGACGACTTCGTAGGCGCGTCGGACGCCGAGGCCGGGTTTGAGCGGCGCGCGGTATTCGAGTCCTTCGGCGGCGGCGAGCAGTTCGATGGCGAGGACGTATTCGGCGTTCGTCACCATGCTGCGAAGTTTGGTCGCGGCGGTCATGCCCATCGAGACGTGATCCTCTTTGCCCGCCGAGGTCGGCAAATTGTCCGTCGTCGCCGGGTGCGCCAGCACCTTCATCTCGTTCAAGAGCGCGACGGCCGCCACCTGCGCGATCATGAAGCCGGAGGACGTGCCGGGGTGCGCCGTGAGGAACGGGGGCAAGCCCTCGTTCATGTCCGGGTTGACGAGACGTTCGATGCGCCGCTCGCTGATGTTCATCAGGTGCGTGAGCGCGATGCCCGCGTAGTCGAACTGTAGGGCGAGCGGCGCGCCGTGGAAGTTGCCGCCGGAGATGAGTTCGTCGGTGTCTGCGAAGACGAGCGGGTTGTCTGTGGCCGCGCCCGTCTCGATCTCGACGGCGGCGCGGGCGTGGCGGAAACAGTCGCGCGCCGCGCCGTGAACTTGCGGCATGCAGCGCAGAGAGTAGGCGTCCTGCACGCGCGGGTCGTTCTCCTTGTGCGACTCCCTGATCTCGCTCTCGCGGAGCAGTTCGCGCAGGTGCGCGGCCGCTTCGATCTGGCCGGGGTGCGGGCGCGCGTCGTGGAGTCGGGGGTCGAAAGCGGCGGGCGTGCCGCGCAACGCTTCGAGCGACATCGCGCCCGCTACGTCCGAGGCGCGCGCGAGTTGTGCGGCGCGTCGGAGCGCGAGACCGCCGACGGCCGCGAGCGCCTGCGTGCCGTTCAAGAGCGCGAGACCTTCCTTCGCCTCCAACTCGACGGGGCGAATCCCGGCGCGCGCGAGAGCCTCCGCGCCCGTCATACGCGCGCCCTCGTAAAATGCTTCGCCCTCGCCGATGACCGCGAGCGCGAGGTGTGCGAGCGGCGCGAGATCGCCGCTCGCGCCGACCGAACCTTTCTCCGGCACGACGGGTACAACGCCTCGCTCCAACATCTCGATCAAGGTTTCGACGATGACTGTGCGCGCGCCGCTGTAGCCGAGCGCGAGCACGTTCGCGCGCAACAACATCATCGCGCGCGTCTCGTCCGACGAGAGCGGCTGCCCGACGCCGCACGCGTGGCTGCGCACGAGGTTCAACTGCAACTCGCGCAACTCCTCGCGCGGGATCGAATAATCCGACAACTTCCCGAAGCCCGTGTTGACACCGTACACCACGCGCCCCTCTTCCACGATGCGTTCGACCACCGCCCGCGACGCCGCGACGCGCTCGCGCGCTTCCGGTGCGAGTCGCACCTGCTCCGCCCCGCGCGCCACCGCCGCGACCTGTTCGAGCGTCAGAGATTGTCCGTTCAACTCAAGCATAGGAAAACAGTGACGAGTGACAAGTGACGAGTGACGAGAGAAGCAAGTAAATCGTCAATCGTGAATCGTGAATAGAAAGAACTCGTTTTCTCTATTCACGATTCACGAGTGACGATTGACGGTTTTAACTTGTCACTCGTCACTCGTCACTTCAAGTCAACGTTTCTTCCGCGACCGGCTCGCGGTCGGCTGGGCGGAGGTCGCCGGTGTCGGGGCGTTTCCATTCGCCGCTGAGGTTGCCGGTGAGTGCGCCGGTGTGGCCGGGGCGCGTGGTGCGCGTGCGCTGGCGCGCCCGCTTGGTGCGGCGTTCGGTGACGCGGCGTTGCTTGGTGGCGCGTGAGAGCGTCGTCGTCACGGTGCGGATCGGGTGAAAGTTGAAGTCGTGATCCGGCAGCACCTCGCCCGTCGCCTGTTTCAGGCGCACGGTGGCGAACGCGAAGATGAAGACCACGGCGTTGAAGATGACGCCGAACATCAACATGAACTCGCCGGAGAGCGAGCCGATCCCTGCGCGCCGGACGAACATCTCGAAGCCGCGCGCGGGGAACGGGTGGAGGTAAACTTTCAAGTTCCAACTGACCGCCAGCAGAATGAAAATCCAGAGGTAGTTGCGGCGCAGGCGACGCCCGACGGCCTCCCACTCGCTGATGGTGAAGTGCGGCGCGCGCATGTCGGCCGCGAGATGCTCCGCCCACTCCTGATCCTGCGTCGCGCTCGGCGAGAGCATCTGCGCGAAGTAGCCCGTCTCCATGATGCGCACGCGGCTCGCCCAGATTTCGTAGTAGCGATAGCGGCGCGCTTCCATGAAGAGGAAGAAGGCGACGAGCACGGAGTTGATCGGGATGACGAAGTGCGGGTTCTCGGCCGAACTGAAGGCGAAGGAGAGCGTCGCGCCTGCCGTGAGCACAGCCCAGTTGGTCGTCGTGTCGAGACGGTTGCGCCACGTGTTCGAGCGTTGCACCTCGCCGCGGTAGAAATGCACCATCGCCGTGTTGAATTCGGAAGCCGAGAGTTTGCGGCCGAGCAAGGTGAAAGAGTCTGGAGATTTGTCGGCGGTCGCGGCGGAGGGGGCGGCGGTCTCTTTCGTTTGCGCGGCGGGGGGGCGGAAGCCGCCCGTGTGCTGGCGTTCGCCGCCGGCGAGTGAGCCGGTCGGTGTTCTGGGACGCATCTCAGGTTTCATCGTGTCGGTCGGTCGTCTTCTTTCGCATGCGGCGATGCGTCGGCTTCGCATCGCGTTGATCGGATGATAACACGCACTCCGGTTTAAGCGTGATAGTTCCGGCGCGCATCCCGGCGAGGAAGTAGAGCGCGGCGTAAGACTCGAAGCCGCCCCAACGCCCGGCGGCGAACGCGCGAATCTCGCGCTCGTTCATCGCCGCGCCCCGGTTGTAATACTTGACGACGACGCCGCGCAGGAAAAGATCGGCGGCGGGGAACAGGTCGGGGCGTCCGAAGTGCAGCATCAAGACCCACTCCGCCGTCCAACGCCCGATGCCGCGCAAGGCCGACAGGCGCGCGATGACCGTCTCGTTATCTTCTCGCTCAAGCGACGCGGAAGTGAGTTCACCGGACGCGCACGCGCGCGCCGCCTCGATGATGCACGCGGCCTTCGCGTTCGACAGGCCGAGCGCGCGCAACTCTTCGACGGACGCGCGCGTCAAGGTTTCGGGGCGCGGGAAGGCGAAGTGAGTTTCGCCTTCCAGTTCCAGACGCTCGCCGTATCGCTCGACAACGCGACGCCGGAACGTGATCGCCACGCTCGTCGCGATCTGCTGCAAGAGGATCGAAGTGACTAAGGCTTCAAACAGGGAAGGCCAGCGGGGCAGGTGCAAACCCCTATGCTCTGCTTCGAGCCGCCGCATCAAGGGATCGCGCACGAGTCGCGCGCGCCACGGCGCGAGGTCGTGCGCGAGGTTGAACATGTCGTGCACCACGCGCGCCGCGTCGTCCAAAATTTGTTGGGTGACGAATCGTTCCGGCGCGAGTTTGAGACGGAGCGTGGGGCGCGCGGGCGTGCCGTCCGGTTCGACTGAGAGCAGGAAAAGTTGCTCGCCGAAATGGATCGCGCGGGCATAGCGACCGCCTTCGGGAGTGTCCGTGAAAGTGTCCACGGCTTCGGCGTCGGTGAAGCGCAGGAAGCGCGCGGTGGACGCGAAATCGAAGGGCGCGAGGGCGCGCAAGGTGTGTTCGGGCATGCCGCGAAGTGTGGCAGAAACGGGCGCGGGGCGTCAAAGTCTGCTCGCTTGACAGCGGGCGCGGGCGTGCCTATAGTCAATTTTTGTCTGCCGCTGATTGAAAGCGTCTGTAGCGCGATATGCTTGAGCCTGAGGTGGAAGTTGACGCCGACGCGCGCTGGATGCGCGTGGCTTTAGACGCGGCGCGCGCCGCCGCGACGGAGCGCAACGAAGTGCCCATCGGGGCGTGCGTCGTCAGTCCCGCAGGGGAACTGTTGGCCGTCGCGGGAAACCGCACGCGCACTGACTGCGACCCGACCGCGCACGCCGAGATCATCGCCCTGCGCGCGGCGGCACGCCGGATTGAAAACTACAGGCTCGCGGGCGCGGTGGTCTACTCGACCATCGAGCCGTGCGCGATGTGCGCGGGCGCGCTGGTGCAGGCGCGCGTGCGGCGTCTCGTCTACGGGGCGCGCGACGAAAGGGCGGGTGCGGTCGAGTCAATCTTCCGCATCTGCGATGCCGGTTCTTTGAATCATCGAATGGAATTAACGGCGGGCGTGCTCGAAACGGAATGCCGCGAAGTGATGCAAGCATTCTTTAGAGCGCGCAGAAAAAGTAATGAGTGACGAGTGATGAGTTAACAAAGAAACTGTCTTTAACTCATCCCTCATCCCTCATCACTTTTACTTTTGCGGAGAGGTCGCATAGTGGCTTAGTGCACCGGTCTCGAAAACCGGAGTGGGGGAAACTCCACCGTGGGTTCAAATCCCACCCTCTCCGCCACAAAATTGCAGTAACAAGTGACGAGTGACAAGTGACGAGCTAAGGACAGGGTTTGGCTCGTCACTTGTCACTCGTCACTTGTTACTGTCTTCGGAGAGGTGCAAGAGTGGTTGAATTGGCAGCACTGGAAATGCTGTGTGGGGGAAACTCCACCGTGGGTTCGAATCCCACCCTCTCCGCCTTCGTTCAAATAAAGGAATGACTTTCATGCAAGATGACAAACTCGCCGCCGACGAGGCGCGCCGCCTCGCGCAGCACGAAGCGCTCAAGGCCGGAGTCGAAGGCGACGTGAACTCCGAGATCGCCGCCCGCGCCGACCGCCCGACGACACGCCCCGAAGCCGAGCGGATGGAGCACGTCGCCGGGGAGTTTCGCGGCAAGGCTCTCGACGAAGTGGTCGAGACGGAGCGGGAGGTGGAACGCGGGCGCGGGGCAGCGCGCATCTCGCAAGTCGTGGATTTCATCTTCTGGGTGATTTACGCCCTGCTCGCCATCAGGTTCCTGCTCGCGCTTCTGGCCGCGCGCTCCACCGCCGGATTCGTGAAGTTTATTTACACGATCAGCGATCCGTTTTACGCGCCCTTCAAGGGCATCGTGGCCGAGCCGACGGCGGGCGGCGCGCGCCTCGCGCTCTCAATCTTGCTCGCCATCGTCGTGTACGCCGTGCTGCACCTGGGGATCAATAAGTTGCTGCGTCTCGTCGCGCACCGCAAGACGGAAATCTAGCGGCGATGTGGCCGGGACGGCGCGTCTGCGATGAACGTCCCCGCGAACGGACGGCAACCCTGTAAAGCGCATGAACAAATTAACCTTCATGAGCGCCGTGCTGCTCTGTCTGTTGTTGACGGGCGCGAGTCAAGCGCAGCGCACGCGCAGACCGCAGCCGAAGGGCACGGTCTGTGGCGACCCGACGCTGCCGTGCCGGACGGGCGACTTGAAGTTCGAGCCGCACGACCTGCCGTTCCGCCTTCCCCCGCGGGCGGTGATCTGGGGGAGCGAACCTTTCTACGCAGTTATTTTGAAGAGCATCAAAGCGTCGGAACAGGACTGCCAGAAGTTCGTGCCGGAAGACGAGCGACTGGCGGCGCAGGCTCTGTTCCCGCGCCACAAGGTCTTTACGGATCGAGGGTGCGGCGAACCCGGCGAGACTTTCTACGAGGGCACGCTGTCGAGCGCGCACTTCATGGCCGTCTACGCGGGGCGGACGCGCGCCGAGGCCAACGCCATGCTCGCGCGGGTCAAAGCCACAGGCAAATTCGCGGGCGCGAATGTGCGCCGCATGAGCATCGGCTTCAACGGGACTTGACGGCGGCTGCACGACGCGTTTGCGCAACGCGTGGCGCACGGGTTAAAGTAAACGGCGTCGGGCAAGGTATGAGGCGCGCAACGCGCGCCGCTTGTCGGGTTTGACAATTTATCAGACTTCGGGCTCCGCACAACGCTCGTCTCGCGAACTCCGCCAGGCCAGGAATGGAGCAACGGTAGCGTTGACCGCGTGTGTTGCGGGTCAGTCCGAAGTCTGACCATATCCGGGAAAGAGTTGCCGCGAAAGGTGCGCGTGAGGGTTGCCGGGGCGGGCGAGTTTGGAGCACAATCCAGCGTCGCCGCCGCGAGAGAAACCAAAACGCACCCACGAAGCGCGGCAACTCTTTTTCATTTCCGGGTCACGCATGAAAATCAACGTCAAACGACTCGACCACGTGCAACTCTGCATCCCGCCGGGCGCAGAGGAACAGGCGCGCGATTTCTACGGCCGCGTGCTCGGCCTCGCGGAGATCGAGAAGCCCGCGCCCCTCAGAGCGAACGGCGGCCTCTGGTTCGAGATCGCGGACATTCAACTGCACATCGGCGTCGAGCGCGACCAGAGCAAGTCGAAACGCCACCCCGCGTTCGAGGTCGAAAACGTCGCGGCGGTCAGAAGCTATCTCGAACAGAACGGCGTGCGCACCAAAGACGAAATCGCGCTCGCGGGGATGGAGCGTTTCTCCCTCTTCGACCCCTTCGACAACCGCATCGAATTTTTCGAGCGCACGGCTGACTGACCAACTACCGGACGAGCGACCACCGCTGACCGACCGATTGACGAGAGACAACTGATAGCTTTATGGCTTACCAAGTCATCGCACGCAAATGGCGTCCGCAAACTTTCGAGGAAGTGACCGGGCAAGAGCCGATCACGCGGACATTGCGCGGCGCGCTCGAACACGAACGCCTCCACCACGCTTATCTCTTCTCCGGCGCACGCGGCGTCGGGAAGACGACGACGGCGCGCTTGCTCGCCAAAGCTCTCAACTGTCACAAGTCCGACCGACCCACGGCGACGCCCTGCAAGACGACCGACAAGGATCAGTGTGCCTCTTGCCGCGAGGTGGCCGAGGGGCGTTCGATTGACGTGCTCGAAATTGACGCGGCCTCGAACACGGGCGTGGACAACGTGCGCGATTCGATCATCAACACGGTCGGCGTCAGCCCGGCGCGCGACCGCTACAAAGTCTTCATCATTGACGAGGTTCACATGCTGTCTGGCGCGGCCTTCAACGCGCTCTTGAAGACTTTGGAAGAGCCGCCGCCGCGCGTCGTCTTCATCATGGCGACGACCGAGTCGCACAAAATTCCCGACACGATCCTCTCGCGCAGCCAGCAGTTCGAGTTTCGCACCATCGCCACGGCGCGCATCGCCGAACGACTCCGGCTCATCGCCGACGCCGAAAAAATCAACGTCGCCGACGAAGCCCTGCGCGAGATCGCGCGCGCCGGGGAAGGCTCTATGCGCGACGCGCAGTCGGCCTTCGATCAGGTCATCAGTTTCAGCGACGCGGAGATCACCGTCGCCGACGTTGAGGCCGCGCTCGGCATCGCCGGGGCGGAGTTGCGCGGGCGCGTGATGCGCTCGATTGCGGAAGCCGCGCCGCGCGACGCGCTCGCCGTCGTGGACGACTTGGTGATGCGCGGACACGACCTACGAAATTTTTGCCGCGACCTGATGTCGCACGTGCGCGATCTGCTGGTGGTGAAGGTGGCGGGCGACGCGGCCGAAGGGCTTGACGCCAACGACGCCGAGCGCAGGGAACTGCAACTCGCTGCGAATGAATTTTCCGAGTCAGACCTCGTGCGTTTCTTCCACAGCCTGACGGAGACGGAGCGCATTTTGCGCGAGGGCGCGCACCCGCGTTATCAACTAGAAATCGGCTTGGTCAAGTTGATCGAGATGCGACGCCTCGCTCCGCTCGGCCTCTTGCTTGAACGCCTGAACGCGCTCGAAGAAGCTTTACGTACAGGTAAAGCGCCCGCCGTCGGTTCGGCGTCCACGCCCGCGCCGACGGGCGGCGGCAGCGGTGGCGGCGGCAGCGCGCCGCGAAGCGGTAGCGGATACACGGGAGGCGGCAAGAGCGGCGGCAGTAGTAGAGGAGTAACTCCAGCCTCGCGCGCCAACGCGTCGCCGGAGCAAGAGGCGGGGCGCGAAGCCTCGGCCGCGTCAACCTCTTCAACTTCGCTCGACGCTGCGGCGTCTCCGGCGAACGACGCCGCGAAGTCCGGCGCGCAACTGGCAGATAGTTCATTCGTGTCGAAGGCGGCCACCGCAGCGGCGGACACGCCGCCGTGGGAAGCGCCGCCGTGGGAAGAACCGCCCATCAACGCCACCACTGCGTCGGCGTCGCAGTCGCCCCCGCTCAAACTCGTGCCGCCTTCGCCGCAGCAGGGCGCGCCCGCGGCAGCAGCCGTGCCCGCCACTGCCGCGGCACACACGCCCGCGCGTGAGTCGTCCGGCGACGCGTACGTCATGTCGGCTTCGAGCGCGGCGGGCAGCGCCATTGAGCGGATCAAGACGGGACTCGAAGAGCGGCGCAAACCGTTTCTCGCCATCGCGCTCGAAGGCGCGCGCAAGGTCTCGGTCGAGGGCGAAGAGTTGTACGTCGAGTTCGCGCCGGAGGCCAAGCACCTGCGCGACAATCTCGCGAAGCCGGAGAGCGTCAAACTTCTGCGCGAGGTGTGCGCCGTCGTGTGCGGGCGCGAGATGGGCGTGCGCATCGTGGTCAAAGAGAAGGGCGAGACCAGCGTCGGCGACGAGGACGCCGAGCGTGCGTCGGCGCGCGAAGCGGAAGCAGAGGAGCGGCGACGCCTGCGCGAGTTGGCCGAGAACCACCCGTCGGTGCAGCAAGTCCTGCGCGCCTTTCAAGCCGAGATCGTGGACGTGCGCCGCGTGGACGGGACGAAGTGAGCGGTAAGAAAACTGTGCGTTGCCAGTTGTCCGTTGCATGTGGCAATCACACGACTTGCTAAAGATTGGCTTGAACAACTGACTACGGACTACTGACCACGGACGATTCTTTTCCTGCGAACAAAGCCGCGCGGGCGCACGTATAGTTTGCACGGAGGGTAGAGACGATGCGTGATCCTTTTCTGGCGGGGCTGTTGAGTTTCGTGATTCCGGGCTTGGGGCAGCTTTATAACGGGCGCATTCTGGCGGGCATCCTGTGGTTGCTGCTGACGCCGGGTTTCTGGATCGGGACGGGCGGCACGCTCGGTTGGGTGTGTCACGTCGTCGCCGCTTACACGGCATACAGCTACGCGAAAGAGCATCGCGTGCGCGTGTAGAAGTTTCGCTTAGCTGAACGAGTTACCAAGGAGGCGCGGGTCGCGTGCGTGTGCGCGGCCTGCGCTTTTTTTATGCGCCGGTGTGCGGGCTGCGTTGTTATGCTTGAGTGCGCGGCCTGCGCGGTTTTTTATGTGTCGCCGCCGAGCGTGTCGGCGGCGTCGGTTTTCTTGACGGGGAGGAGACTGCGGATGAGATCGTTGAGCCGCTCGAAGTCAATCGGCTTGGTGAGGTAGCCCTCCATCCCTGCGTCGTAGGCGGCGCGCTGGAAGCCTTCGGTGGTGAATGCCGTGACGGCGATGACGGGCACGGCGCGCAGGGTCGGGTGCTCGCGAATCTTGCGCGTCGCGCCGAGGCCGTCGAGGCCGGGCATGCTGATGTCCATCAGGATCAGATCGGGGTGCGTGAGCGCGGCGACCTTGATCGCCTCTTCGCCGTCGCCCGCGGTGACGACGCGGTAGCCCGACTGTTGCAGATGCAAACTGATGATGACGAGGTTGTCAACCGTGTCGTCCACGACAAGCACGAGGAAATCCTGCGGGGTGAACTCCTGCGTGTCGGCGTTCGCATGCAGTTTGGTGGTGAGCGGGGCTTCGTTCGGGTACGCGGCGTCGGCCGACGCTGCCGCTGGCGACGCTTGAGTCAGCCCGACGGTCTCGTTGCCGCCGCCCGTCTGGACGAGTTGCCAGCCGCACTTGACGCAGAACCGCACGCCGTCTGGATTTTCGTGGGCGCAAACTGGACAGGACATCATCTCTTTATTCGATTACTCTCCGCGGTTTTTCGTTCCCTCAGTATCGCAGAAGCGGGCGTGTTTGCGCTAACGGCGAAACGCGCGGCGGCTTCCCCGCGCCCGTTGTCTCGCAGCGTCGCTTCAACTCGCGGGCGGGCGTTTCTTGTCCGGGGGGAGCGCGCGGGGGATGTCGCGTTCGTTGAGCGTGGGGGGAGTGTTGTTGTCGTCGGCGTCGGAATTCGGTTTCTTGCCGCGCAGGGCGGGCGGCAGTTTCGGGCGGGGGATGTTGACGGTGGCGACCGCGTCCGTGCGCCGCAGGATCGCGCCGCCCCGCCCCGCCACCCACGCGGCCGAGCCGCCCCGGTAGGCGACGGCAAAGAGCGGCACGCTCGTCGCGCTCGCCAGCGCGTCCCACGTCTCGCCGCCGTCACGCGTCTGCATCACGCGCCCCTGCTCGCCGACGATGAGCACGTCGAGCGGCGTGGCGACCGAGACGGCGAAGAGGTTGAGTTTGACCTTGCTCTCCTGCTGCTTCCAACGCGCGCCCGCGCTGTCCGTGCGCAGGATCAAACCGCGCTCGCCGACGATGAAGCCGCGCGACTTGTCCGCGAACGCGACGCCGTAGAGCCACTCCTTCGTGTTCGTCTCGATGTAACGCCAAGACGCGCCGCCGTCCTCGGTTTGCAAAATCATGCCCTGCGCGCCGACCACGACGGCGACCGACGCCGACGCGCCCGCGCCCGCGAAAGAGACATCTTCGAGCCACGTGATCGTGTCCGAACGCCGCTGTCGCCACGTCTCGCCGCCGTCTTCGGTCGAGAGGATCGTGCCGCGCGCGCCGACGGCGAGGCCGCGTTTCTCATCAGCGAAGTGGACGCCTGATAGTTCCTGCGTGACGGGCGCATCAACTTTCGCCCACGTCAGTCCGCCGTCGTCCGTGCGCAAGATAGTGCCCGCCTCGCCCACCGCCCAGCCGTGCGCCTCGTCCACGAAGAAGACGTGCGTGAGCCGCGCCGTCGTGCCTGACTGCCGCGCCGTCCAACGCTTGCCGCCCGAACTCGTGTAGAGAATCCGGCCGCGCGAGCCGACCGCCCAGCCGCGCGAGCCGTCTAGAAAAAAGATGTCGGCGAGGTCTTCGCGCCCGCCCTCGGAGAGCCTGCGCCATTCGACGCCGCCATCATCCGTTCGCAGGATGAGGCCGTCGCCGCCTGCCGTCCAGCCGGTCGTTGCGTCGGCGAAGTGGATAGTCGTCAGGCGTGGCTGCGTCTTGACGCTGACGGGCAGCCACGTCCCGCCGCCGTCGGCCGTCGCCAGCACCACGCCATCGTTGCCCGCCGCCCAACCGTTCCGCTCGTCCGCGAAGTAGACCGACAAGAGATCGGCCTGTTGGTAAACTTCGACGCGCGCCCACGTCTCGCCGCCGTCGCCGGTCTTCAGGACGAGGCCGCCGTAGCCGACCGCCACGGCGCGCTTCGACTCGCCCGCGAAGGCGACGCCCGTCAACGGAAACTCCTTCGCCTGCGGTTGACTCTTCCAACTCGCGCCGCCGTCCGCAGTCGTGAGCATCGTGCCGTTCGCCCCGACGGCGACGCCGGTTTTTTCGTCGCCGAAAGAGATCGAGAAGAGGTGCGCCGTCACGCCCGAAGTCTGCTCGCGCCACGTGCGCCCGCCGTCTGTCGTGGCGATGATGCGGCCGTATGTGCCGCACGCCCAGCCGTGGCGCGCATCACGCCCGGCGAAGGCGACGTTGTAGAGATGATCTTTGACGCCCGTCGGCCTGAGCGTCCAACGCTCGCCGCCGTTCTCCGTCGTGATGACGACGCCGCGCGCGCCGACGGCGACGGCCGTCTGCTTGTCGCGCACGAACAACCCGTAGAGCGTCGTCGAGACGGGCGCGCTCTGACTCTCCCACTCGTAGCCGCCGTCTTCGGTGCGCAGGATCGCGCCGTCCGCGCCCGTCGCCCAGCCGTTCAACTTGTCGGCCGCGAAGCGGAGCGCGTGGATCGCGTTGCCCTGCGGCAGCGGGTTCTGCCACAGCCACCCGCGCGTCTGCGCCGCCGCAGTCGAAGCGAGCATGCCGACGAGCGCGAGCATCAGAGAGACACTCGCGCGCGGCGTTCGTGGCGTGATGATGTGACGGAGCAGCGACATGAATCAAAGTCGGGGAGGGGAGACGATTAGAGACGATAAACTGTGCAAGTATTCCTTCTTAAACTTACCACTACCGGCTGCCCGTTGCCAGTTAACCGGCGGCCGACGATGCGAGCGCGTCGGCCGCCTCGCGCAGCACGCTCTCGTCAACGCGGCCGAGGGCGGCGATGCGGCGCGCGGCACGGTCTACGGCCTCCTGCGCGTTGTGTCCCGCGTGGCCTTTGATCCACTCCCATTCGATGCGGTGCGCGTCGCGCGCTTTGTCCAAACGCGCCCACCACTCGTGGTTCGACTTGCGCCGGAAACGTCCCGCCATCGTCTCGACCACGTAGCGCGAATCGGTCAGCACGCGCACGCGGCACGGCTCGCGCAGTTGTTCGAGGCCGACGGCGGCCGCGACGATCTCGGCCTGCTGGTTCGTCGCCATGCCGAGGTAGCAGCCGAACGCGCGCCACTGATCGCGGAAGTTCAACAGCGCGACGGCCGCCGCGCGCGGCTCGGCCTGCCCGTTGCCGAGACTCGACCCGTCGCAATAGATCGTTACTTCCTTCAACTTGCTGACGCCCCCGCCGTTTCTTGTTCACCCGTCAAGACGAGGACGTGATCAACCGACTCCTCGAACGTGTCGTCGTGCGAGATGACGAAGAGTTGACTGAAATGTCGCACCTGCCCGATCTGGCGCGCGAGATTTTCGCGCCGCTCGGCGTCCATGTTCACCGTCGGCTCGTCGAAGAAGGCGATGCGGATGTCCGAGAGTTGCTTCAACAAGGCGAGGCGCACGGACAAGGCCGCGACCATCTGCTCGCCGCCGGAGAGGTTGATGAACGAACGCTCATGGCCGTCCTCTTCGAGCATGATCTCGTAGTCGCTCGACCAGCGGAGCGTGCGCCCTGCGTCGCCCGTGATCTCGCGGAAGAACTGGTTCGCTTCGACCGAGATGTGCGCGACGTAGCTGCGCGTCACTTCCGGCCCCGCCTTTTTGAGAATGTCGCGCATGAACTCGGTCGCCTCGTCCAGACGCTTGAGCCGTTCCTGCGCGCGTATCTCTTCCTGCCACTCGGCGCGCACCGCGTCGAGCCGCGCGATCTCGGCCGCGAGTTTCTCCACCGACTCGCGCGCGTGTTCGAGCTTGGCCGACGTGTTCGCCTCCGACGCGAGCGCGAGTGCGAGCGCGTCGCGCGCGTCGGAGTGCGCGGCGCGATCATAGGCCGCGACGGCCGCGTCGTGCGCGCCCTGCGTCTCTTCCGCTTCGCGCGACGCGCGCGTTGCCTCTTCGGTGGCGCGTTCGACCTCGCCCGCGCGCGCCCCGACCGTGGCCGCGAGCGACGCGCTTTCCAGATAGACGCGGTAGGCCGGGGCGGTCGCTTCGCGCGCGGCGAGCGTTGACGCCCAACGCGCGTCGAAGTCCGTGAAGCGTTCGGCGCGCGCGGCGAGTTCGTCGCGCTCTGCGGTGAGGGCATTCGCGGCGTCCTGTGCGCCCGCGACTTCAGCACGCAGCGTTGTCTCCTGTTCGGCCTCGGCGCGGCGGACGCTGAGACGCGCGCGCGGATCGTTCAAAGCGCGCAGGCGCGCGTCCGTCTCGGCGATGTCGCGTTCGAGCGTCTCGATGGCGCTCGCGGCGGCGGCGAGTCCGGCGCGGTCTTCCTTCTTGCGCTTGCCCTCCTCTTCGATCTCTTTGAGACGCTGGCGCAGCGGCTCTAGTTCGGCGTGGCGCATGAGAGTCTCGCGAGCACTAATGAGATCGGCGTCAACGCCGATCAACTTACTGCGCAACCCGTCGAGTTCGCGGTCGTCCGAAGGGAGCGCGGCGAGGTCTCGGTCAAGCGTGGCAAGGAGCGACTCGCGCGTCCTGAGCAGTTCGCGTTCGTGCGCGAGTTGGCCGCGCTCGCGCTCCAACTGGACGAGCGCGACGCCCGCTTCGCGCGCCGTGCGGACTTGTGTGTCAACGCGCTTGGCTTCCGCTTGCACCGTCTGCAACTCGGCGCGGTTGGCCGTCAGGTGATCTTTGAAATAACCTTCGAGCGTCTGCCCCTCGCCGATGTTCAAACAGCGCTCGGAGAGGATCGGGCAGAGGCCGCCTTTGACTTCGGCGCGCATCTTCTCGTCGCGCGCGATCTCTGCGCGCAGGTGCGCGGCCTGTTCGGCGAGTTCGCGCCCGCTGGCTTCGAGTTCGGCGGCACGCTCCGCGCCCGCGGCGCGCGTTTCGAGATCGCGCGTCTTGCGTTCGAGCGACGCGGTGATCTCTTGCAGACGTTTGATCTCGCGCGTCAGATCACGCCGCTGGTTGGTCAGGTGCTTGCGCTCGGTCGAAGCGCGTTCGGCGCGGCTGAGCGCGGTTTCGAGACCGAGACGTTCGCTCTCCAAATTGACGACGCGGGCGGGCGCGTCCTGCGCGCGTTCCGCCTGTTTGAAACTCTCGCTCGTCTGCTTGTGCTGCGCGCGGAGGTTGTTGAGTTCGCTGTCGAGCCGTGCGAGGCTGTCGCGCGCGGCCATCGCGTGCGAACGCAACTCGCGCAGACGTTCGCGCTCGCGCTCCAACTCTTCCTGCGCCGTCACCTCGACTTCGATCTCTTTGAGCAACCCGCGCGCGCGCCCCGCCGCTTCGAGCGCGACGGAGAGACGACGCGCGTCCGCTTCGGCAGCGGCGAGCAGACCCGACACGCGGTTGATCTCCGCGAGCAGACGGTCGCGCTCGGCGCGTTCAGTTTCGAGTCGCCCCAACTCTGTGAGCGCGGCGAGGTGCGCGTGATAGCCCGCCTCGGACGCTTGCTGCTGCGTGCGCGCGCGTTCGGCCTCGTCGAGTTTGCTACGCAACTCTGCGAGACTGCGTTCGGCGGCCTTGCGCTCCACGTCGGCGCGGTCGGCGCGTGCGCGCGACTCCGCGACGCGCCGCTCGGCCTCTTCAAACGACGCGACACGCGTTTTGCCCGTAGCCACTTCGCGCCGCAAGTCTTCGAGCGCGGCGTTCAACTCGCGCGCGCGCGCCGACGTTGACTCGTGCTCCGCCGTCATCTCTTCGTAGCGCGCGAGCGTGCCTTCAGCGCGGCCGATGCGTTCGCGCGTCTCGGAGACGCGTTCGCGGATCAAATTCACCGTGTCGCGCAGGCGTTCCGCGCCCTCGCGGTACTCTTCCACTTTGAGCAGGCGGTCGAAGGAGGCTTTGCGCTGGCTCGACGTTTTGAGGAAGTCGGCCGTGAGCAAACCCTGCGGCACGCCGATGGCCGACTTGAAAAGGGCGGGCAAGTCCGTCCCCGCCTCGATGCCGAGCAACTTGCCGAGCATGGGCGCGACGTTCGCCTTCTTCTCTTCGAGTTTGAGTTTGAGTTCGGGGTCGTAGATGTAATAGCCGTTGGCCGTGTCGCGGTAGACGGTGTAGCGGCGGCCGTCCACGTCGCTCTCGAAGGTGACGCGCGCCGAACCCTTCTTCGCGCCGCGTCGCAGAAAGTCGTCCTTGCTATAGTCGAGCGTGTCGAAGAGCGTCCACGCGATGGCTTCGAGGATGGTGGTTTTGCCCGCGCCGTTCGGGCCGACGATGGCCGTCGTGCCCGGCTGGAAAGAGAAGTCGGCGCGCTCGTAAGATTTGATGTTGTCTAACTCGACCCGTGTGACGTGCATGATGTTTCAGTCGGTCAATCGCCCGCTGTGCGCGACGCGCGTCCGCGAAAATCGGCGGACGTGCGTCGCAGCGGCGGGGCGTTGAAACCTTAGCCTAACATGTCTCCAAACTTTTTTCCTTGCGCGGGATGGCGGCGAGAAACATCAGCGGCGCGGCCAGCAAAAGCCACATCATCGAGGCGAGGCCGAAACGTTCGGCCACCAGCCCGAGCGCGAGCGGGATCATGCCGCCGAAGAGGCCGGACAAGTTGTTGAGCGCGAGCGCCGCGCCGCTCCGTTCCGGCATCGAGGCGTAGAGTTGCGCCTTGAGGATCGAATACCAACCGGCGTTCGTGATGCCGACCAGGCCGAGCAGCAAGAGCTTGGCGTAAAGGTTCGGCGCGAGCAGAAAGGCCGGGAACAGGACGAGCATAGCGAGCGCGCTCCAACGCAAATAGCTCAGGCCGCGCACGCGCTCAAGCAGCGGGATGAGCAACAAGTCGCCGCCCAACCCGACGCCCGTCCAGACGGCGATCGCCACGCCCGCCTCGCGGTCGCTCACGCCCACCACGTCAACGAAGTAGAGCGCGAGAAAGGCGTGGAAGCCGTCGAGCATCAAGTCGGAAAACTCCAGCAGCACGAGCCAGCGCAGCACCGCGCCGCGCCGCACAGCGCGCCACGCGTCGAGCGCGCCCTGCCGGATGCCGGGGTGTGCTGCGGGCGCGTCGGCGTCGTCGTTGCGTTCGGCAGTCGTGTCAGTTCGTTCATGTGAAGCGTCGGCGCGTTCGAGCGGCGGATCGGAGTGTCGAGCGTTCGTGGAGAATGCGAAGCGGCGCGCGGCCAGAACGAGCGACAGGGCAACGGCCGACATCACGCCGAACCACGCGCGCCATGTCGCGCCCGCCGCGACCACGGCGTTCAGCGCGAGCGAACCGGCGAGGATGCCGAGCGAACCGGCGAAAGCCCAGCGCGCCATGTTCTGTTCGCGCCGCGCGGGTGCGGCGTCCATCAGCGCGGCCTGCGACAAACTGACGAACGCGCCCGACGCCGGGTAGCACAGCACGAAGGCCGCGAGCAGCGTCGCGAAGCCGGAACTGTGCGCGACGAGCAGCAACGCGAGCGCGAAACAGACTCCACCAACAAGGATGATCGCGCGGCGGTGTCGCGTGTCGCCGAGGAGCGCGAGCGGCGACTCGATGCAGTTGCCGACGAAGTTCGGCACGGTGAGCAGGAGGCCGATGTCCGCGTAGGAGAGCGAGAGGTCGCGGCGGATGAGCGGCCACGCGGCCTGACGCGAACCGTCAACGAGTTCGTCCAGAAACTCAATCGCGAGCAGTGTGAAGGTGAAGCGACTGAGCGCGCGCACGCCCGCACGCGTCGGCGGCGACGGCGACAATGGCGGGGCGGTCTTCGATTGTGCATGATTCGACATGTGCTGATTCCTCTCGTCTCGGAACTGTGAACGCTTCGGGCGGGTGTGCGCGTTAGTGCGTTCTCCGTGGCGGAGGAATCAACGAGCGGGCGCGGGCGTACCTGAGCCGCCGAGCGAGCGTCGGCGCGCGGACAGATACGAGTGCCGGGTTAGGAAGTTACCAGGGAGGGAATGTCAGAGAGATGTTCACGTCGTTAATCTCGCTTTCAGACTTGATGGCTGCCATTCTACTTTTTTTGTGGCCGATTGCAATCGAGAATGACGGAGCGTTAAAGCGCGCGCCGCGGAGGCGAGGAAAAGAGGGAGACAACAAGCAGACGCTTCATCTCAACCGCTCCTTTTTCGAGGCGAGTTTTATTCGTTCACTTTCAACACGGCGAGGAATGCTTCCTGCGGGATTTCGACGCGGCCGACGCGCTTCATGCGCTTCTTGCCTTCCTTCTGCTTCTCCAGAAGTTTGCGCTTGCGCGAGATGTCGCCTCCGTAACACTTGGCGATGACGTTCTTGCCCATCGCCTTGACGGTCTCGCGCGCGATCACTTTGTTGCCGATGGCGGCCTGAATCGGCACTTCAAAAAGTTGACGCGGGATCAACTGCCGCATCTTCTCTGCGAGCAGGCGACCGCGCGACTCGGAGTTGGTGCGGTGGACGATGAGCGAGAGCGCATCCACGGGTTCGCCCGCGACGAGGATGTCGAGTTTGACGAGATCGCTCACCCAGTAGTCGGCGAAGTGATAGTCGAGCGACGCGTAGCCGCGCGAGACGGATTTGAGGCGGTCGTAGAAGTCGAGCACGATCTCGTTGAGGGGCAACTCGTAGGTCAGCATCACGCGCTTGGCCGCGATGTACTCGAACTTCTTCTGCACGCCGCGCTTCTCTTCGAGCAAGGGCAGGATGCCGCCGAGGTATTCGTCCGACGTAAGGATGGTGGCGAGGATGACCGGCTCTTCGATCTTCTGGATGCGCACGGGGTCGGGCATCTTCGCGGGCGAGTCAATTTCGAGAATCTCGTCGTCGGTCGTCGTGACGCGGTAGCGCACGCCGGGCGCGGTCGTGATGAGATCGAGGTTGAACTCGCGTTCCAGACGCTCCTGCACGATCTCCATGTGGAGGAGGCCGAGGAAGCCGCAGCGAAAGCCGAAGCCTAGCGCGGTCGAAGACTCCGGCTCGTAGAAGAACGAGGCGTCGTTCAGACGCAGCTTGTCGAGCGCGTCGCGCAGTTCCTCGTACTGGTTCGCTTCGACCGGGTAGAGACCGGCGAAGACCATCGGCTTGATCTCTTGAAAGCCGGGGAAGGGGACGGTGGTCGGCCGCGCCGCTTCTGTAATAGTGTCGCCGATCTGCACGTCGGCGACCGTCTTGATCGAGGCCGTGAGGAAGCCCACTTCGCCCACGCCGAGTTCTTGAATCGGTGTCGGGCGCGGGCGGTTGACGCCGACGGCTTCAACTAAATAATCGCGCCCCGTGTTGAAGAAACGAATCTTCATGCCCGGCTTGACGCGCCCGTCAATCACGCGAAAGAGGACGATCACGCCGCGGTAAGCGTCGTACCACGAATCGAAGATGAGCGCCTTGAGCGGGGCTTTCGGATCGCCCTTCGGGTACGGCACGTCGCGCACGATGGCTTCCAAAACTTCATGCACGCCCACGCCCGTCTTCGCGCTCGTCAAGACGGCGTTCGACGTGTCCAATCCGATCACCTGCTCGATCTGTTCGATGGCCTTGTCCGGCTCTGCGCCCGGCAAGTCAATCTTATTGATGACGGGGATGAACTCCAGATTGTTCTCAATCGCCAGATACGTGTTCGCCAGCGTCTGCGCCTCGACGCCCTGCGACGCGTCAACCACCAACAGCGCGCCCTCGCACGCCGACAACGAGCGCGAGACTTCATACGAAAAATCAACATGCCCCGGCGTGTCAATCAGATTCAACACGTAGTCCGTGCCGTCGTCGGCGCGGTAGTCGAGGCGGACTGCGTGCGCCTTGATGGTGATGCCGCGCTCGCGCTCCAAGTCCATGTTGTCGAGCACCTGCGCTTCCATGTCGCGCCCCGCGACCGCGCCCGTCAACTCCAACAGGCGGTCGGCCAGCGTGGACTTCCCGTGGTCAATGTGCGCGATGATCGAAAAATTTCTGATGCGTTCTGGATTCATTATCTAGTGTGCCGATATTCGCCTGACTTTTCACTTCTAACATAACAAAACGGGCGCGAAACCGCACGCGCGCCCGTTTGAAAGCTGAGTGGTGAAATATCTATTTCGTGGTGGCCGCGTCGCGGGCGAGCATGGCCGCGCCGGTGGGGACGGCGTCCGCGCCGAGCGTGGCGGCGACGATCTGTGTGGCCTCGAAGCAGGGCTGGAAGGAGCGGCGACCGGCTTCGCGGATGATGGGGTCGAGGATCAGTTTGCCCGCGTCCATGACGCCGCCGCCGAGGACGATGCGCTGGATGTTGAGGAGGTTGATGACGGCGGCGATGGCCGTGCCGATGTAGCGGCCGGTACGCTCGATCATCAGGAGGGCGAAGTCGTCGCCTTCGTTGGCGGCGTGGGCGATGTCGGCGGCGGTGAAGTTTTTGTTGAGGCCGAGGCGCGTCAAGGACGAGGTGCTGTCGCGCACGAGTCGTTCGTGCGTGCGGCGGACGATGTTCGGGGCGGAGGCGACCGTCTCCAAACAGCCCGTGTTGCCGCAGGTGCATTCAATGCCCTCGCGGTCAATGGTGATGTGGCCGAACTCGCCCGCGAAGCCCGAATCGCCGTACCAGAGTTTGCCGTCCATGATGAGCGCGCCGCCGATGCCCGTGCCGATGGTGACGTAGAACATGTTGCGGCTGCCGCGCCCCGCGCCCGCGATGTATTCGCCGTAGGCGGCGGCGTTCGCATCATTGGCGAGCGCGATGGGGAGACCCGTGGCGCGCGCGAGTTCCGTCTGGAGGTCGGCGCGGACGGCCGCGGGGAGATCCGACGAGACGACGACACGCCCCGTCTCCGGGTTGACGAGTCCGGGCACGCCGAGGCCGAGCGCGACCACGTTCGGCGCGGCGTCGCGGAGTTCGGCGACGAGTCCGGCGATCTGCGTGGGCAGCGTGGCGGTTTCAAGCGCGGCCTCGCGGCGCGCGACGACCTGGCCTTCGTGCGAGACGAGCGCGGCGTGCAGCGATGCGCCGGAAATATCAATGCCGATATAGTTGCTGTCGGATGTTACAGTTGACATGATCTTTGATCTCCAGACGGGAGCAACGGGCGTAAAAGTCGTTCAGGTAGGAAACGGCGAAAATGGTAACAAAGGGGTAGGGGGCTGTCAAACCAACCCTTCTGCGTGTAGAATGACGAGCCGAAGAAGCATTGAGTGTTGAGCGATGGGTGATGAGTTAAAGCGTTTGACTTATCACCCATCACTCATCACTCAACACTCAACACCTTAGTTCTTATGATCATTCGTTCCATCCTGTTGCCGACCGATTTCAGCCGGTGCGCCGAGTCGGCTCTGCCCTACGCGGCCGATCTGGCGCGGCAGATGAAGGCGCGCCTCGTGTGCCTGCACGTGGTGGAGACGCCCGTGCCGCCGGTCGGCTACGCGGCGGTGGCCGAGCCGCTGCCGGCGGTGGACGTCGGCGGGCAACTGGAAGAGTCTGCTACGCGCGAGTTGCCGAAGCTCGCGGCGCGCGAAGAGTGTGCGGGGCTGGACGTGGAAGAAATCATCGCGCACGGCGAGGCGTCGGGCGAGATCGTGCGCGTCGCGCGCGAACGCGACATTGATCTGATCGTCATCTCGTCGCACGGGCGCACCGGCTTCGGGCGCATGATCTTCGGCTCGACCGCCGAGTCGGTCGTGCGCCACGCACACTGCCCCGTGCTCGTCGTCAAACCCAAAGAGAGTGACAAGTGACAGGTGACAAGCGACAAGTTTGAAAGACACGCTGTTTTAACTTGTCACTCGTCACTGCGTTTATCAATGGAGCAACATTTCTACGAACTGGTGGGGCAGTACGGGTTGTACGCGATCTTCTTCCTCGCGATGATTGAGGGGGATATCACGCTGCTGTTGGCGGGCGTGCTGGCGCACGGGGCGTTCTTCGGCGAGTATAGTTTCGTGAAGGTGCTGGCGGCGGGCACGGCGGGCGGCGTGGCGGGCGATCAGGTGGCCTACGCGATGGGACGCGGGTTTCGTTCCAGCATCCGCGACCGGAAGTTTTACCGCGGCGCGCGCCCGCGCATCGAACGCCTGACGGACACGTTCGGGCCGCTCTCGATCTTTCTGTCGAAGTACGTCTACGGGCTGCGCACGGCTTCTTGCGTCTTCTACGGCGTGGCGAAGATGCGCTACACGACGCGCTTCCTGCCGCTTGCGGTGGCGAGTTGTTTCCTGTGGGTGCTCATCCTGAGCAGCGCGGGCTACTTCTTCCACGGCATCATCACGAACTTCATCGGCGACTTCGAGCATCTGGGGAAGTACCTGCTCGTGATCGTCGTCTTGGGCGTCGCGGGTTTCTACCTCGCAGAGCGTTACTGGCTCTCGCCGAAGGTGGAGGAGGCAGACCCTGAACGCGTCCACGAGTTTGAAGAGAACGTGCAGGAGAAGTTGCAGGAGTTGGGCGAAGAGATCAAGGAACACCTCCCGCCGCCGCTCGCGCGCCGCAAAGACAAAGAGGTGGTGAAGAAAAAAGCGCGCGCCGCACGTAGCAGCAGCGGCGACGCCGAAGGAGACTGAAAAGCAGTGACGAGTGACAAGTGACGGGTGACAAGAGAAGAACGTCAATCGTGAATCGTAAATCGTGAATAGAAGTAAGACTTGTTCTTTCTATTTACGATTCACGATTCACGATCCGCGGCTCTTTCTTGTCTCGTCACTTGTCACTCGTCACTTGTCACTTTACTTATGATTATCGAAGCAAGCGCACCCACGCGGGTTGATCTGGCTGGCGGCACGATTGACATTTGGCCGCTCTACCTGTTCCACCCGAACGCGGCGACGGTTAACTTCGCCATCTCTCTGCGCGCGCGTTGTCGCATTGAGACGCGCGACGACGGGCGCGTCATTCTCGAATCGCGCGACCGCGGGCTGTCGTTCGAGACCGATCTGGCGGGCGTCGCCGAACTCGTCCACGAGGAGCGGCTCGAACTCATCTCGAAACTCGTCCACTTCTTCAAACCGGCGACGGGCTTTCATCTCGTCGCGGAGTCGCAAGCCCCTGCGGGCGCAGGGTTAGGCGGGTCGAGCGCGCTCGCCATCGCGTGCATCGGCGCGCTCAACCGGCTCGTCGGCAACCGCTACGAGGAGCGTCGCTTCATCACGATTGCGGCCAACGTCGAGACGACCGTGATCCGCGTGCCCGCGGGCTTTCAAGATTATTACGGCGCGTTCTACGGCGGCGCGAACTGCATCCACTTCCGCGCCGACGGCATCGAGCGCGAGAAGTTGCAGGTTGATGCCGCCGAACTCGAACGCCGTCTCGTCATCTGCTACACGGGCGAGCCGCGCCTGTCCGGCATCAACAACTGGGAGATGTTCAAGACGCACATCGAGGGCGACAAAGTTATCTTCCAACTCTTCGAGGGCATCCGCGACTCGGCGCAGCGGATGCGCGCCGCGCTCTCGGCGGCCGACTGGCCGGAGGTGAGCGCGATCATGAGCGCGGCCTACCCGAACCGCAAGCGGCTCGCGCCCAATATCACGACGCCGCACATGGAGCGTCTCGTCGAGAAGGCCTCGCGGCACGGCGCGGAGGCGGCGAAGGTGTGCGGCGCGGGCGGCGGCGGCTGCATCGCGTTCATCTGCGCCGAGGGGATGCAAGAGTCGGTCGCCCGCGCGCTCGCGGAAGAACCGGACGTGCAGGTGCTCGACTGGCGTTTCGCGCCGGAAGGCTTGACGATCACGGAAGGCTGAGAGCACTCGCCGCAGAGGGAAGCGATGAGGGAAGAATGATGAAGTACGAACGCGGACGATGAACTGACAGACAAACTTTCTTCCGTTCATCGTTCAGCGTTCCTCTTTCATCTTTCTCTCCGCCCCCTCAACGTAAAGTCTGCGTCTCTGCGGTGAAGGCTTTAGTTAACAACCGCCACTTACAAACGACAGCGCGCACGGATGAGCGTTCATCCTTGCGCGCTGTTTCTTTGTGTCCGAAGAGTGTTGCTATTCGGTCGCGCCTTCGTCTGCGGCGCGCTCGTCTCTGGGCGCGCCGGGCGTGAGTTCGGTAGAGGCGTCGGGCGCGAGGTCGGCGACGGTTTCCGCCCCGGCGGCGGGCGAGGCGGTGGCCGCGGCGGGACTCAACGGCGCGGCGGACGCCTGACCCGTGGCGGCTTGCGCTTCGGCGGCGGGGCGGTGCGCGTCGGCCGCGGCCGACGAATCCGTGCCGGAAGTGGGCGACGGCGGCTGCGCGGTGGTGGGCGGCGTGGCGATGGAAGTCTCCCCGCCCGTCTTCGCGCCGCCCGCACTATTATTCTTGGCGGCCATCCGCGCGGCAGCCTTCGCTTTAATTTCGGCCATCTGCCGCGCGCGTTTCTCATCGGCCGTCTCGCCTTCGGGCGCAACCGACGGCGCGGCCGCCACAGCGGCGGGAGGCGCAGTCGGTGTCTTACTCGCGGCAGGCGCGTCCGTGGTCTTCGTCGCGGCGGGCGCGTTCGTGGTCTTGCTCGCGGCTGCTGCTTCCGGCGCATCACTCGCGTTGGCCGCGCCGCCTTTCGCGGCCATCCGTGCGGCCGTCTTCGCTTTCACCTCGGCCATCATGCGCGCGCGTCTCTCGTCGGCAGTCTCGCCGTCGGGCGCGTCGCCGGACGCGGCGGGCGCGGGGCTGGCGGCCGTCGGCGACGTTGCCGCCGGAGTCGTGCCTGGAGCGGTCGCGCCGCCTCCCGCCATGCGCGCGGCGGCCTTCGCGTTGGCCTCGGCGATGATGCGCGCGCGTTTCTCTTCGGGCGTCTCGTCGGAGGGCGCGTCTCCCGTCGCGGCGGGTGCGACCGGCGGAGTCGGTTTGACCGGAGCGACGGGCTTGATGTTCTGCGCCGCTGCGGCGACGGGGGCGTGCGCGTGCGACGTCGTTTCGCCCGCCGGAATCCATGCGCCCGCCTCGTTCTGTTTGAAGGCGGGGAGCGTGCCGCCCGCCGCTTCGAGGATGGCGACGAGTTCGCTCTGCACGTAGCGCGCCTGCTTGCGCGGGTCGCGGACGTGGCCGAGCGGCGGCCCCATGTAGCGCGCGCCGCAGGTCTGGCAACGGTAGAGCAGATCGTCGCCGCGCATGTGCTGCCGCGCCTCTTCGCCGACGGGGCTGACCTGCTTGAGATGACCGTTGCACAACTTGCCCTTATCGTTCTTCTCGTTACAGACGGTCTGACCGCGCTCGAAACGCTTCGGCGCGCCCGCCTGCGACGCCTGCTGCTCGGTCGGGGCGTCCTTCGCGACGGGCGCGCTCGCATTCGTCCCTTGCGCTCTGCTCTCGTTGGTTGACATGATTTTCGCTTTCCGACTTGTCGCGCGCCTCACGCTGGTGGATGCCAACGCCCGCGCGCTCCCGGTGTTCAGACGACGTGTAAAAACTTGCGCGCAATCTTACGGAGAAACGTCGGAGCGAGTCAATGAAAAGAAATGATGAAGGGAAAGATGAACGGAAAGCCGGGAGACAGAAGACAGAAACAGAAGTCGGAATAAGACGAGCGGCGGTCTTCCTTCCGGCTCATGTCTTCCGTCTCCTGTCTCCTATCTTCGTCGTTCATCGTTTATGATGTCGTCGCATGTGGAAAAAATTGTTGGGGACGCTGTGGCGTGGTTCGCCGGGGCGCGTGCGACGTTGGGGCGTGTGGCTCGTTGAGCCGCGTTTCATGGTGACGGTGGGCGCAATCGTGTTGGACGATGAGGGGCGCGTGTTGCTGTTGCAGCACGAGTTTCGCACGGGCAGCGGGTGGGGCATTCCGGGCGGCTTTCTGGAGCGGGGCGAGCAGCCGCTCGAAGGACTCCGGCGCGAACTGCGCGAGGAGATCGGCGTCGAACTCGACGCGGCCGAACTCGTTCACGTGCGCACGCTCCGCCATCCGCAGCAGGTGGAGATACACTTTCGCTGCCGCGTGCGTGCGGGCGCGAGCGCGCGGCCGCGGAGCATGGAAATCAACCGCGTCGGCTGGTTCGAGGCCGACGCGCTGCCGTCCGAACTCTCGCGCGATCAACGCCGCATCATCGCCGACGCTCTCGCGGGTGGCGCGAAGCGGGCGGAGTAGTGGTATGCTGTCGGAAAAAGAGGTCAGAAGTCAGAGGTTAGAGGTCAGTCAGAAGCGAAAACTGATCCGCACTAACCTCTCATCTCTAACCTCTGACCTCTTCTAATTACGGAGAAACGACTAATGGTGCAACTCGTTCCATCGCAAGATGAAGTCATGGACATGCTGAAGAAGACGGGCGCGTTTCGTGAAGGCCACTTCATTTACCCGTCGGGCAAGCACACGCCGAACTATTTCCAGATGCCGCTCGCCTTCCGCTATTACGACACGGCGCGCGTCTTGGCCGTCGCGCTCTCGCGGCTGCTGCGCGTCGAGCCGGACGTGTCGAGCGTGCTGCCGAAGGTGGCGATCATCAGTCCGGGGCCGGGTGGCATCCCCGTGGCCTTCGGCGTGCGCGAAGCCTTAAGCGCGGAGCAGATTTACTGGGCGGAGCGCGAAGAAGGCAAGCGCATGTTTCGCCAGTACATCAACAAGGGCGAGATCAACCCGTGCATCATCGTGGACGACATCATCCGCAGCGGCGACGCCATCCGCGAGACGGTCGAACTCGTGCGCGAACTCGGCGCGCGCGTCATCGGCTGCGGCACTATCGTCCGCTTCCACGACGCCATAGACAAAATTAACGACGACATCCCCATCAAGTCGCTCGTCGAGTTCGACTCCAAGTTCTACGACTCCGGCGAAGAATGCGTCGGCTGCAAAGACGGCGCGCCCGCCGAGCACGTCAGGTTCTAAAAGCAGTGACGAGTGACAAGTGACGAGTGACGAGTTAGAAAAGCAAACTGCTTTAACTCGTCACTCGTCACTTGTCACTCGTCACTGCTTTTGGGCGGTCTCACTTAGACTGCGGGGACGGCCGTGTGGGCAGGCCGTTGAAGCTCCCGCGGACGGTGAGCGGTGACGACGGCCACGCGTCGCCCGGGTTACCTCCGGCTTCCGTATCGAGAATCTTCCCCGACTCGGCATTCACGCAGGCGGCGAGTTCGACGAGAAAGCGGCCGTCAATCAAGTCGGAGTTAGCGCGCGCGTTGGCGTGTAGATAGCCGGTGGCCGCGTCTGCCGGTCGGCAGCGCAGCGTATACTGTTTCTCCGCGATCTCAATCGGGAAGACGAGGCTCGTCGCGGGAGTGATGCGCCCCTGGCCGTCGGTCTGGACGAGGAGTTCCCAACCGTCGGCGCGGAGTTCGAGGCGGTCGCGCCCGACGCTGCCGACCTGTGCGCCGCGGCTCGCTTGGTCGAACCGCAGTTCGCCGCCCCCTAATAGCTTCGACTCAATTTTGGTCGGGAGGATGCCGCCGAGAAACCGATCCATGCGAGGCTTCTCGACCTGCACCTCGAACGAAGGGCTTCGCGACGTGTCCGAGACGCTCGCGGCGTCTGGCTCATCCGGTCGCGACACGAGCCAGACGAGGCAGGCGACGAGCGCCAGCGCGATGACGATCAGCGCCGCTGTCTTCCTCGAACTCTTCATGCTCAAACGGGATTTATGTGCGAACCTTGAGGCACAGTCTAAATCTCGTGCCGGTTAGCCATCGCCTTGTCCATCGTCACCTCGTCAACGTATTCGAGGTCGCTGCCGACGGGCATGCCCATCGCGATGCGCGTGACGCGGACGCCGAGCGGCTTCAAGAGGCGGCTGATGTAGCTGGCGGTGGCTTCGCCTTCGGTGTTGGGGTTGGTGGCGAGGATGACTTCGCGCACTTCGATGCCGTCGTTGTTTTCGGGGCGCAGGCGCGGCAGCAGATTTTGCAGCCGCAAGTCGTCGGGACTCATGCCGCGGATCGGCGAGAGGCTGCCGTGCAGGACGTGGTAGAGGCCGTGATAGCCGCGCGTCTTCTCCACGGCGACGAGGTTGTAGGGTTCTTCCACGACGCAGATGATCGAGCGGTCGCGCGAGGTGGACGAGCAGTAGCGGCACGGGTCAACGTCCGTCAGGTTGTTGCAGACCGTGCAGAAGACGATCTTCCGCTTCACCTCTTCCATCGCCGCGACGAAGCGCGCTACGTCCGGCTCGGACATCCGCAGGATGTGAAACGCCAGACGCTGCGCGGACTTCTGCCCCACGCCCGGCAGGCGCTTAAACTCGTCAATCAACTTGGTGACCGGCTCGGCGTAATCCAACATAAATTCAAGTGACAAGTGACGAGTGACAAGTGACGAGAGCAAGGACAAGTTTAAAGAGAGTGGTGCTGCTTTAACTTGTCACTTGTCACCTGTCACTTGTCACTGTTCTAAAGGAGTCCGGGCGGGAGCATGCCGCCGAGTTTGCCCTGCATGGCTTCGTCAACTTTGCGCCCGGCTTCGTTGACGGCGGCGACGATCAGGTCTTGGAGCATCTCGACGTCGCCTTCCTTCACGGCTTCGGGGTCAATCTTGATGGAGGTGACCTCCTTCGTGCCGCTCATCTGCACCGTCACCACGCCGCCGCCCGCCGTCGCGTCCACGACGAGCGCCTCCATCTCGCGCTGCATCTTCTCCTGCATCTGCTGCGCCTGCTTCATCATCTGCTGCATGTTCATGCCGCCCGGAAACTTCATCGCCTTAGACCTCGCTTCGCGTCGAAATAAAAGTTTGTGTTGCCCGCACTCATCCTAACTTCCCGCCCGCGCGAATGCAACGCCGCCCCCGCCGCGTCGCGGCAGTTGAGTAAAAAGGCGCGGGGCGCGGACGCTTAACGCCCTCGCCCCGTGCTTCAACTTCGACTTTCGGTGTTGCCAGCCTACTGGATGTTTTTAGTCCTCGTCGCGCTCGCGCCTTTGCGCGGGTTGACGCCGGGGGCGGGCGCGGTGGCCGCTTCGACGTTGACGAGGAAGCTGAACTCGCCCTCGGCCACGACGCGCAGCCAGAAGTTGACGTCAACGCTCTCGCCGGGCGGGAGCGGTTGCGCCAGAGCGAAGACGAGGCTCGTGTTGAGTCCGCCCTCCCTCAGCGCGACGAGGCTCCCTTTGAGGTCTTCGAGCGTCACGCCGTTGACGAGTCTCGACCCGCCGTCGGAGAGATTGACGATCTCGTTCCGCGAATTGATGACGCGCAGGTCGGCCTTCGAGTTGTCAACGCGCGGGGCGGTGGTGATGTCCACGACGCGGAAGCGCAGGCGCGTGACGGGCTTCTTCGTCAGGTTGGTGAAGGTGCGCCGGAACTTGAGCACGGCGGCGTCGGTCGTGC
>JAVEDE010000109.1 GCA_030841105.1 Pyrinomonadaceae bacterium | reverse complement strand
TCGTCTTTGCGGGTGGCTCAAGTTTGAAGGCGGCTCGAAGTTGTTCGTCCTCGCCGCCGAGGTGTGCGCTCAGGCGTGGCGGTGGCTGCGTCGCAAACCCCGCGCCTCGTGGCGGCGGCGCGTGATGCGGCTCGCGGCGGGAAGCTGGGGCGCGTTGACTTTGCCGCCGGACGTGGAAGTCGCGGCGGGCGAGAACCTTTCGGCCGTCACCGGCGACGACGAGACGGCGGCCGTCGAGGCGCGCTCCGGCCGTTGATGACGGAGCGAGCGGGCGCGGAGTTCCTCCCAGTCCGACGGCGGGATGCGCAGGAAGGCCGCGACGACCGCCGGGTCGAACTGCCGCCCCGCGTGCCGCTCCAACTCTTCGGCGGCGGCCGCGTAAGGTTTCCCGTCGCGATAGACGCGCGTGCTGACCATCGCGTCGAAGGCGTCGGCGACGGCGAAGATGCGCGCGTTGAGATCGATCTCTTCGGCGCGCAAGCCGAGCGGGTAGCCCGTCCCGTCCCACTTCTCATGGTGCTGCCCGACGACGCGCGCCGCGCCTTCCAAGAATTCGATGCCGCGCAAAATCTGCTGGCCGAGCACGGGGTGACGCCGCATCGTCAGCCACTCTTCGTCGGAGAGCGCGGCGGGCTTGCGCAGGATCATGTCCGGGATGCCGATCTTCCCGATGTCATGCAGGAGCGCGCCGAACTCAAGCGAACGCAAGCCCTCCTCGTCCAACTGCAACTCGCGCCCCAGACGCAGACTGAAACTGACGACGCGCTCCGAGTGGCCGTGCGTGTCCGTGTCGCGCGTTTCCAGCGCGGCGGCGAGGGCTTTCAGAGTTGTGCGGTAGGCGTCTTCGAGCGAGGCGAGGGCGTGCGCCAGTTCCTTCGTCCGCAGTTTGATGGACTCTTCGAGGAAGGTTTCGTAACGGCGTTTGCTGCGCAGCAGTTCGTGGTGCTGGCGCGCGCGTTCGACGGCCACCTCGACGTGGCGCAAATCGAAAGGCTTCGTCACGTAGTCGAACGCCCCGGCGCGCAGGGCTTCGATGGCGTACTCGATGGTCTGCGCGCCGCTGACCATAATGATCACGGTCTCCGGCGCGATCTCGCGCACGTGCGGGATCATCTCAAGGCCGCTCATCCCCTCCATGTTGATGTCGCTGATGACGAGATCGAACTTCGACGCGCGGAGCAGCGCGAGCGCCTCCTCGGCCGAACTGACCGCGCGACAGTCGTAGTCGCCGCATAAAAATTCCTGCAAGATGTTCCTGATCTCCGGTTCGTCGTCGGCAATGAGGAGACGCCCTCTGCTGTGTGTGTGTTCGGTCATGTCAGGCCGCCCTTCGAGAGAAACTACCGCCCCCGGCAGTCGCGCCGCCCGCGAACGGGGGCGCGCTTCCGGCCAAAGAATTCGGTTGGCAAAGAGATCGGGTTGAACGAAATCTATTCAAGCGGGGAGGGTCGCACGCTCTCGTTCGCAAGAGCCGTGCCAAGTTTCGGCCACCGTGCAAAGCGTGCGCGGACTGCGGCGCAACCTGCGTCCGAAACGCGCGCCCCCGCCGCCGGAGTTAATGCTCCGACGCAACTCAAAGGTCGCAAGCCTTGAACGCAAACTTCCTTATTCGTCACGCGCCGACGGACGGCGACGCGCCACCGCTTGCGCGCACGTTTGCCGTCGCAGCAACGATGGCAAAATAGCGTTCCGTCATCACGCCGCAAATCGCCACGGCATGATCCGCGCCGACGCCGCATTTTGCGTCTCATTTTTCGCGCCGACTTTGTTGTCCTTGTAATGAATCGAGTCGAGCCTTTTTGCACGCCGAACGATGTTCAGGCGGCGTGCCGTCAGACGCCGGTTCACACACGCGTCGTCCTTCCTCTTCCACATCAGCAACATACGCCGGTCGCCGTCCCGCGCGCGGCGCGTCACCTCAGAAATCGCTTTAAGTCTTGTCGTGTGCGGCGCATGCGGTTTCGACGCCGCCGGAAAACCGCGCGGCGCGAGGTACGCCTATTGCCATAGATGCGGAGGACGCCAGCATTAAAGAGAACGCCGCCCCGGCTAGAGCCGCACCGACCAGCGAATTGTAGTCGCATCCGACAGAGGAGGAGCAGGTGACAATCGTTAAGCATTTCCGCACGGTCTCCATGTGGCTCACCCTCTGCGCGCTCATGCTCGCGCCGTGCGCCGGGCTGCGCTCGCCCGCCGTCGTGGCGAACGCACACACGCGCTCTTCTTCTGCATCCGCGCCGCCCGCCGAGAAGATGTCTTCCGACCTGCGCGAAGCGCTCCGCACGACGGAAGATCGCACGCACCTGCGCGTCATCGTCCAGTTCAACGAGGACGCGCGCGGCAGTGGTCTGCTCGGCTCGCTGTTGCAGGACGTGGGCGGCGTCGCGCTCAAGCAGTTTTTGAAATTGAACGCGCGCCTCGTCACCCTGCCGCCGCGCGCCGCCGAACTTCTGGCCGCGCGCAAAGAGGTGCGCTACGTCTCGCTCGACCGCCGCATCGCCTCCTCCGGCCACGTCGCGGCGACGACCGGCGCGGACGACGCGCGCACGCAAACTTCAACCGCGCTCTTCGGCCTGACGACCACTACCACCACGCTCGACGGCTCGAACGTCGGCATCGCCATCCTCGATTCCGGCCTCGACGCGAACCACGTTTCGTTCAGGGACGCGCTCGGCTTCAGCCGCATCTCCGCCAGCCGCGACTTCACGGGCGAGGGGCGCACCGACGATCCTTACGGCCATGGCACGCACGTCGCTTCGGCCGCTGCCGGTAACGGCCTCGTCGCGCAGGGCGCGTATCAAGGACTCGCCCCGAACGCAGACATCATCAACCTACGCGTGCTCGGCGCGGACGGCACGGGCACGACTTCCGGCCTGCTCGCCGCGCTCGATTGGGTCTTGAACTACCGCACGCTTTACAACATCCGCGTCGTCAATTTGAGCCTCGGCGGCGTGGCCGTTGATTCTTACGTGAACGATCCCGTGTGTCAGGCCGTGCGTCGTCTGGTGGACGCGGGCGTGGTCGTAGTCGCCGCCGCGGGCAACGACGGGAAGGCCGACGACGGAACGAAAATTTACGGCCGCATCCATTCGCCCGGCAACGAACCTTCGGCCATCACCGTCGGCGCGTCGAACAGCTACGGCACGGACGCGCGCGGCGACGACACGGTGACGACCTACAGCTCGCGCGGCCCGACGCGCGGCTTCTGGACGGACGCGGGCGGCGTGCGCCACTACGACAACCTCGTCAAGCCCGATCTGGTCGCGCCCGGCAACCGCGTTGTCTGGGCGGAAGCCCTGAACAACCGCATCGTGACGGATCACCCGGAACTAGACGCGGGCGTGAGCGCAAACGGCGCGCGCCGGATGATGTACATGAGTGGGACTTCGATGGCGACGCCGGTTGCTGCCGGAGCGGCCGCGCTCCTCTTGCAAGCCAACCCGCGCTTGACGCCCAACCTCGTCAAGCTGCTCTTGATGTACACGG
>JAVEDE010000106.1 GCA_030841105.1 Pyrinomonadaceae bacterium | reverse complement strand
CGTTGGTGGTGGGGACGGAGACGGCTTCGACGGTGGAGCGTGCGTCCGTCAGGTCGAGGGTAGTAGCCGATAGGTAGCCGTCGTAGCCGGGCATGGCGGCGGCAGGTGTGACTTCCAGACGCCCGTTTTGCTCGGCGATACTTGCGCCGGGCGTCGTGAGCAAGTTCCACTTCACGGCGTCGCGCGCGTTGTCGTTGAAGTCGTCGCTGATGGTGATGCCCGCGTAGGCCAGACGGTTCGGCGAGCCTTCGCCGGGGTTGAAGACTTTGCCGGGCGTCGCGGAGTTTCTGATGGCCTGCTCGACGGCGTCGGGCTGATCGCCGGGACGCGCGCCGAGGTAGCGTGCCGCGAGACCGGCGACGAAGGGCGCGGCCGAAGACGTGCCGGAGCGCGTGAAGACCGAGGCGTCGTCGAGGTAGTGAGCCGAGACGATGCGGTCGCCCGGCGCGAACACGTCCACGACCGGGCCGAAGTTTGAAGAGGGCAGGCGGTTGTCGTTCAGGTCGGTGGCCGCGACCGTGATCGCTTCCCTGACGCGCGCGGGCGAGTGGAGACTCGCGTCGCGCGACAGGTTGCCCGCCGCCGCGACGGTCGTCACGCCCGCCGCGATCATGGCGCGCACGGACAAGTCCATCGCGTCGCTCGCGTTGCCGACGAAGAAGCTCATGTTGGCGACCGCCGGTTTGACGTGGTTCGCCGCCACCCAGTCAATCCCGGCGATGACGCGCGAGACGAGGGCTTGGTTCGAGCAGTTCAAGACGCGCACCGAATGCAGCTTGACGCCCTTGGCGACACCGTAAGTCGCGCCGCCGATCAGCCCGGCGACGTGCGTGCCGTGTCCGTTGCAGTCCACACCGGCGCGGCCGTCGCCGACGTTATCGAAGGCGAAGACGGCGCGACCGCCGAACTCTTGATGCGTCAGGCGAATGCCGCCATCAATGATGTAAGCGTTCACGCCCGCGCCGTTGCTTGCGTAGTTGTAAGAGTTGTTCAAGGGCAGGTCGCGCTGGTCGAGGCGGTCGAGCGGCGAGGGCGCGCCCGTCTGTATTGATGCGCCCGCGACTTCCATGTCGGCTTCGACGAAAGCGACCTGCGGGTTGCGGCTGAGCGCGGTGGCCTGCGCTTCGTTCATCTCCACGGAGAAGCCGCGCAGCGCGTGCTTGTAGATGAAGCCGATTGTGCCGCCGTGGGCGCGCGCCAGTTCGTCGGCAGACTCTTTCACTTTGTTCTTCGCCACGCTCTCGTTGAAGACGACGATGTAGCGATTGGGGATCGCGTCGGCGTTCTTGCGAAACTTCGCGCCTGCCGCTGCGGACGCGCCGGGGAGCGTGCCGCCGCGCTGCCCGTAGGCGGCGACGGGGGCGAGGGTCATCGCACACAAAATGGTGCTCAACAACACGGACGTAAATTTCTTCATTGACTTAATACCTGTTTCTTCTGCTTGCCGGAGGTGCTGGCGGAGCGCGCCGTGTTGGCGGCGCGCTCCCGCATCTTTTGAATCAAATCCCCTGTGTGCGGAGTTGCCGTCTGCGGCGGGCGTTTATAAAGCCTGCCAGTCGGGGTAGAAGTCGTCGGCCGTCCAATCGGTGATGCCGTCGCCGAGGTTGAAGGTGAGCCGGACGCGATTCGTGCCGTCGGCGTTGATCACATAGATTTCACCCTTGCCGTCGTCGAGGCTGCTTTGGAAGACGATCCGGCTGTCGTCGGACGACCAAGAGGGGTTGTATTCATAGGCGGCGTTGTTTGAGAGGTTCACGCGCCCCGTACCGTTGGCGTTCATCACGAAAATCTGATCGGTGTGCGCGGCGTTGCCGCCGTCGAAGACGAACGAGAGACGCGCGCTGTCGGACGACCACGCCGGGTAGTAATCGTTGTTCGCTCCGGTTGCGGCGAGGTTGTTCGTGATGTTCACCTGATTGCTGCCGTCGGCGTTCATGACGAAGATTTCGATGTTGTCGTAGGCGACGGGCGAGCCGCGGAAACTGGGGAAGGCGATCTTCGTGCCGTCGGGCGACCAGGCCGGATCAATGTCCGCGCCCGCGCTGAAGGTGAGCCGACGCTCGTTCGTGCCGTCAACGTTGATGGCGTAAATTTCCCAGTCGCCCGCGTCGCGATTCGAGCGGAAGGCGATCTGTTTGCCGTCGGGCGACCAAGCGGCTTCCGCGTTATGACCCGTCTGGTTGTTGGTGATGCGCCTGACGTTCGTGCCGTCGGCGTTCATCACGTAGACCTGATAATAGAGATCGTCGCCGCGCCCGCTCGTGAAAGCGATCTGCGTGCCGTCGGGCGAATACTCCGGCCACATGTCGTCGCTGTAGTCGTGAAAGGTCAGGCGCGTCTGTTCGCTGCCGTCGGGGTTCATTGTGTAGAGTTCCCAATCGTTCCCGTCGCGGCAACTGGCGAAAACGATCTTGCCGTCCGGCCGGTAGAGCAACAAATTCGGCGAACCCGCGCCGGGATTGACGACCTTGCCGGGCGTCGCGTTGCGCGTGACGGCCTGTGCGACCGAGGCGGGCGTCGCCTGCGGGTTGCCGCTCAGGTAGCGCGCCGCCACACCGGCGACGAAGGGCGCGGCCGAAGACGTGCCCGAACGCGTGAAGGTGGCCGTGTCGCTCGTGCTGTGCGCCGAGAGAATGAGGACGCCGGGCGCGTAAATGTCCACGACCGAACCGAAGTTGGAGAACGTCGCCTGATTGTCGTTCTGGTCGGTGGCGGCCACCGTGATCGCCTCGGTGACGCGCGCGGGCGAGTGCAGGCTGGCGTCGCGGGTTAAGTTGCCCGCCGCCGCGATGGTCGTGACGCCCGCCGCGATCAAGTTCCTGACAGACAAGTCCATCGTCGCGTTCGCATTGCCGACGAAGAAACTCATGTTGGCGATAGCGGGTTTGACGTGGTTGCCCGTCACCCAGTCAATCCCCGCGATGACGGCCGACGCCAACGCCTGATTCGAGCAGTTCAAGACGCGGACGCTGTGAAGTTTGACGCCCTTCGCCACACCGTAAGTCGCGCCGCCGATGATGCCCGCGACGTGCGTGCCGTGTCCGTTGCAGTCCACACCGGCGCGGCCGTCACCCACATTGTCGAAGGCGAAGACGGCGCGACCGCCGAACTCTTGATGCGTTAAGCGAATGCCGCCGTCAATGACGTAGGCGTTGACGCCCGCGCCCGAGTTGGCGTAGGTGTAAGCGGCGTCGAGCGGGAGGCTGCGCTGGTCAATGCGATCCAGACCCCACTGCGGGCTGCTCTGCACTGCCGCGCCCTCCACCAACGTGTCTTCCTCGACGTACTCGACTTGCGGGTTGCGGCTGAGCGCGAGAGCCTGCGCCTCGCTCATCTCGACGGAGAAGCCGCGCAGGGCATATTGATAAGTGAAACCGACCCGGCCACCGTGCGCGCGCGCGAGTTGTGCGGCGAACGCTGCCACGCGGCCTTGCGGGACGCTGTCTTTGAAAACGACGATGTAGTTGTCGGCCACCGGGGCGTCGCTGCGGCGAATGCGACCCGTCGCGGAGTTGGATTCTTGTGCGAGCGCGAGTTGGGGCACGAGCGCCAGTAAGCAGAGAGTCAGCAGGAGAACTTTGAGTAGCTTCATTAAAATTGAATCACCTATAAATTATGAGTGAGAAGGAACCCGGAGGAAATCTAGCCGCGACACACGCGCCGTGTCGCGTCCTGTTATCGTCTCGCACACTCCCGCCCGTTAAATTCGCTCGGAAGTGAAATCACCGAATCCCTTGAGTTGGTCGTGAAGCGTTTGAGACGATGCGAGCCGGTAGCGACTTCCGTCTGGCCTTCTACTTCGACAGTGCCGCAGTGAGTTCTCTGCTTGGGGGCTGCATCCGACTTGCATTGACCCTTAGTGCAACGGGCGTTCCACGCGCCCGAAAACTTAAAGGCGAGCGTGGCAACACTTAGCTGAAGCGCGCGGGAGGGGCGTTCGGGCGTGAGTGTTTCAGTATGAAACTAAACGGGCGGGCGGTGGTTCAGAGTAAAACAAAACGCAATTAGAAGGATTTCACAACGAAGCGAATTTCGCGGGCTTTATTGTTGCAAAGAGGTTTTAAGAAAGCGTGCGGCGGCCGACAAATTGCCCGAACCGTGTCGTTCAGGCGCAACAAAACTTCTCCGTGTTCTATTCTGCGCCGACTAGGATCGAGGCGCGTTGTCGCGTGGGATTCAGATGTTGATGAGTTTGAACCGCTTCAACTTGCGGTAGAGCGTCGGCCGGTGCATGTCGAGTATCTGGGCGGTTTTTTTGACGTTGCCGCCGGTGCGTTCGAGGGTCTGGGCGATGGCCTCGCGCTCGATCTCTTCGAGCGTGAAGTTGGGCGGGATGAGACACTTGATCTGACCCGTTCCGTCGGGCATGAGGTGTTCGGGCAAACTCTCGACGGTGAGGTTCTCCTCCTGACAGAACAAGACGGCGCGTTCGATGACGCTTTCCAACTCGCGGATGTTGCCCGGCCAGTCGTAGCGCGTGAGGATCGAGATGACGGGCTGCGAGATGCCGCGAATCTGCTTCTGATACTTGGTGGCGTAGCGTTGCAGAAAATGGTCTGCGAGCGGCAGCAGATCGTCCGGGCGTTCGCGCAGAGGGGGCACGGTGATCTTGACGGTGCTGATGCGGAAGTAGAGGTCTTCACGCAGCAGCCCTTCGCGCGTGGCTTGCAGGGTGTTGCGGTTGGTGGACGAGATGAGGCGGAAGTCAACCTGCATCTCCTGTTCGTCGCCGAGGCGGCGCAGCTTGCGTTCCTGCAACACGCGCAAAAGTTTGGCCTGCAAGTGCGCGGGCATCTCTGCGATCTCGTCGAGGAGGAGCGTGCCGGTGGCGGCCGCTTCTATCAGGCCGCGCTTGTCGCGATCAGCCCCGGTGAACGCGCCCTTCTTGTAGCCGAACAACTCGGATTCGATGAGGTCGGGCGGGAAGGCCGCGCAGTTGATGCGGATGAAGGGGCGGCTCGCGCGTTTGCTCTGCAAGTGAATGGCCGTGGCGATGAGTTCTTTGCCCGTGCCAGATTCGCCTTCGATGAGAACGGAGGCTTCCGAAGGGGCGGTGGCGCGGATGGTCTCGTAAATCTGCCGCATCTGCGGGCTGCGGCCGATCATCCCGTAGGCCTCGTTCTCGCCGGAGAGCGTGCGCTTGAGCACGCGGTTCTCCTGTTTGATCCCGGCGAACTGGAGCGCGCGCTCGGTAAGCATGACGATCTCGTCGGGCGTGAAGGGTTTTTCCACGTAGTAGTACGCGCCGCGCTTGATCGCGCTGATGGCGACTTCGAGCGAGCCGTGCGCAGTCATCAAGATCACTTCGGTGTCGGGGTTTCCGGCCTTGATGCGGTTGAGCACTTCCATGCCGTCGGTGTCGGGCAGGCGCAGGTCGGTGAAGACGAGATCGAAGGCGCGCCCGTCGAGCAAGCGCGCCGCCTCGGACATGCTCGCGGCCGTGTGCACCTCGTAGCCCTGCTCTTCGAGTATGACTTGCAGTGCGCCCGTGATGCTGCTCTCGTCGTCTACGACCAAAATTCTGACCCATGAATGCATCTGCTGTGTCTCACTTTTCCGCCGGCAACTCGATGATGATCTGCGTCCCCGCATCGCGGCGACTCTCGATGTGGATTTCCCCGTGGTGCTGTTCGATCACCTTCTTGGCGTAGGGCATGCCAAGCCCCAGCCCTTGGCTCTTCGTGGTGTAGAAAGGCTCGAAGACTTTCTCGATCTGCTCGGCCGTCATGCCGCAGCCCGTGTCGGCGATGGTGAGTTGGCTCGTGCCGTTCACACGGCTGGTCTTGACGGTCAGGCGGCCGCCCTCCGGCATTGACTGGATCGAGTTGAGCGTCAGGTTGATGAGCGCGGAGGTGATCGAGGTCTCGTCGAGCAGCGCGATCACTTCCGTGTCGGGGAGTTCGAGCCGCTCCTCGATGCGGTAGGCGTTGATCTGCGGTTGCAGCAGTTGGACGACCTTGCGGACGACGCCGTTGAGGTCGAGCGGCCGGGGCGCAAGCGTGACGGGGCGCGCGAAACTGAGGATTTGCTCGGTCGTGCCGACGAGGTGGTTGACGCTGCTGATGATCCGGTCGCAGAGCGTAAGCTCGCTGTCGGACAGTTTGCCGCTCAGCTTGCTTTTCAAATGCATGGCGTAGAGCAGCAGGCCGGTGAGCGGGTTCTTGACTTCGTGCGCCACCTGCGCGGCGACGCGTCCGAGGGCGGAGATTTTTTCGTTGTGGAAGAGTTGCCGCTGCATCTCCTCCTTCTCCGCCTCAAGGCGTTTGCGGATTGACCAGTCGCGCACCAAGAGGACGAGCAGACGGTCTTCGTCCATCGAGAGCGTGCTGCACGAGACGGAGACCGGCAGCATCGCGCCCGCCGAAGTCTTGATGGACAACTCTTGATCGGCGCATGAGCTGTTGTCCAAAAACGCCGAGAGCGTATCAACGCTTCCGCCGCCGTCGTAGGTTGCGCCGCCGTCGTTGGTTGCGTCGTCGCTGCTTGCGCCGTTGTCGGGCGCACCCCACGCGAGCGCGGCGATGTCTTGGCCGATCAACTCCGGCGGGCGGCAGCCGAAGAGTTCGCAGAACTTGTTGTTGACCTCGATGATGGTGCGGCTTTCGGAGGAGACGATCACGATGCCGTCGTTGGCGTGCTCGAAGAGGGCGCGGTAACGTTCTTCGCTCGCGGCCAGCTTGCGCTGCTGGCGGCCGACGAGCCGCAGGAGGAGGGTGACGACGATCACGTCAACGACGGTCGAGATGAAGATGTGCTCGAACCGCTGCTGCATCCGCCACCTGACGACGCGGTTCGCGTCGCCCGGATAGTAAGTCTCGACCATCGAGTAGAAGGGCGTCATCAGAATCTTCTCCCACGTCATGACGACGACCACGGTTAAGACGACGGTAAGCGCGGTGAAGAAGAAGACGATATATAAGTTGCGCTGTTTACTCATGCGCGATCCCTAGCTTTAATGAGAATGGTGCGGCTTCTCTCGCCAGTGGAAATGTTGACCCGCCGGGCGCGAACACGCGGGCGGCCTCTCGTCCGGTGTTCCTGCACGCGGCCGGCCGCAAAGCGGTGCGCCGGGGCAGTCCCTCTGTAAATGGAACGGTGGAATAGAAGACGGCTGGTGAGGTTGAAGTCACCGGCTCTTGGAGGGGGACTGTCGGGAACAACCCGAAAATACTCTGGCCGCAAATGCTTGTCAAGAAAAGTCAGCGGCGAGCGCACGCCGGGACGCGTCGGGCGCGGAGCGGGCACGGAGGGAATGTGCGCGAGGTTAGTAGAGCGCGTCGGCTGACTGCACTTCGCCGCAGACGTGTAGAGGCCGCAGACATGTAGAGGCCGCCTGTGCCCTCGCTGCACAGGCGGCCTCTACTCTTCCGCTCACCTCCGGCGTTCCGAAGAACGCGGCGCGGGCGGAATCTTGAACCCTCGGACGCTTAGCGGGTCTTCGGGGTGGTGCTCTTCTTCGTGCCCTCGCTCTTCATGTTGGACTGGTCGGGCGGCGCGAAGGGATTCGCCAGCCCCGGCAACGCCTCGACGTTGACGAGGAAGCGGAACGCGCCCTGCTGCTCGACGCCTAAGAGGAACTGCACGTCAATGGTGCTGCCCGGCGCAAGCATG
The DNA here is from genome assembly GCA_030841105.1 of Pyrinomonadaceae bacterium. GTDB lineage: Bacteria > Acidobacteriota > Blastocatellia > Pyrinomonadales > Pyrinomonadaceae > JAIVJZ01. The sequence goes on along the minus strand of JAVEDE010000106.1, from coordinate 92,288 downwards.
TTGCCGGGGAGGGCGACCGTCAGCGTCGAGTTCATCCCGCCGCCGTTCGTTTGCGCGGGCGGCTGTTCGAGCGTCAGCCCGTTGACCGTGACGACTACCTGACCCTGCGAGTTGGTCACGACGCCCGTCGAAGTCAGCACGCGCAGGTCGGACTGCGGGCTGCTCGCGACGGGACTGTTGAGCGTGGTGATGTCCACGATGCGGAAGCGCAGACGCGTGACGGGCAGCGCGGTGGTGTTCTTGAAACGCCGCTGGATGCTGAGCGTGCCGTAGGCGTTGGGCACGCCCGGCTGCACCTGCCCGCTGCGGACGCGGTTGGGCGGCGCGGTCGAGAAGGCCGTGCCGTCTATGAGCGCGGCCTTGATGACGCCGTTGCGCTGGACGGGCTTGTCCGCACTCTCCGGCCCCGGCGCGCCGAGGATTGACTGCACGCCGCCGTATGATGCGCCGTCGGTCGAGTAGAACCCGAAGTCGGCCGCGTTGTCATTCGTGTCCTGCGGCGTGCCGCTGATGAGCTTGCGCACGAACGCGTACTGGCCGTCGTTCGCGCCGGGCGACGTCAGCCCCGCGCCTTCGCGGAACATGTCGGCCGTCGCGCCCGCCGTGCCGCTGAAGCCCGCGGCGTCGAGTCGTTCGGCGGCGTTGAAGTTCGTCGCCTCCGCCGTGCGGAACAAGGCGACGCCTGCGCCGTCGCCGACCTGCGCGATTGTGTAGAGGCGGTCGGGCACGGCGTAGCCGCCCAGACTGTAGCCGCCCGTCGCGGAGTTGACGGGAGTGTCGGAGTAGGCGACGAGGTAATGGCCGCGCGCCGGGATGAACGTGCCGCCCGGAATCGTGACGAGCGGCACGATTGTCGTGCCGTCGTCGCTCAAGGCGGCGATTGTCCAACCGCTTGAACCGTCCGCCGTGCCGACGACGATGGGCGAGTTCGTGTTGTTGTACAACTCGACGTACTCGTCATAACTGCCGTCAACGCCTGCGGCGTAGGTCGCGCCGCGGAAGCGGAACTCGCTGATGAGCACCTGCCCGGTCGTGACCGCGTCGGTGATCGTGCCCGTGCCCGAACTGTCGGCAATCGTCGCATTGCTGCTCGGATTGCTGAGGTTGACGGTGAAGGTCTCCGCGCCCTCGGCGAGCGCGTCGGCGTTGATTGTCACGGAGACGTTCTTGCTCGTCTGGCCGGGGTCGAACGTCAACACGGTCGGGGCGACGGCGTTGTAATCGTCGGGCGCGTTGGCCGTGCCGTCGGCGGTCTGGTACGTGACCGTGACGGGCGAGGCCGAAGCCTGCGAGAGCGTGACGGTGAAGGTGGCGTTCGTCGTGCCCGCCGTGTCGGGTTCGGCGACGAAGACGTCGTTGATGCTGATGGCGGGCATGCCGTCGTCGTTCGTGATCGTGCCCGTGCCTTGATTGTCGGAGACGGTCGCGTTCGCGGACGCGTTCGAGAGGTTGACGACGAACGCCTCATCAGGCTCGAACAGGGTGTCGCCGTTCACCTTGACGGTGAACTGCTTCTGCGTGTCGCCGGGCGCGAAGCTCAACTGCGTCGTCGGGTGTGCGATGTAGTCTGAGGGCGCGGTGGCTGTGCCGTCGGCGGTGGCGTAGTCAACCGTGACGGTTTGATCGCTCGCAGGTGAGAGCGTGACGGTGAAGGTGTAGTCGGTCTGCCCGGCGTTGCCTTCGTTGTGCGTCACGTCGTTGATCGAGAGCTGCGGCAGCGGCTCGAAGTCGTAGGTGACACGAGCGGTGGTGATGGCGATGCGGAAGTTGTCCACGTTGCCGTCAAAGCCCGGCGACCAGGGGCCGCCCACCTTGAAGAGAACCGCGCTCGCAGGGGTGTTGCGCACGCCCGCGTTGGGGAAGAGCGCGATGACCTGCTGCCACGTGCAGGGCGTGGCGGGCTGGCAGGGCTGTGCGACGCTCACGTTGTTGACGGTGACCGTGGTGCGCGTGCCGTACCAGTTGCCTAATAGCCCGTCCCAGTTCTGCCACACGTTCTGTGCAACTGCGCCTTGCGTTGGCGACAGGTAAGGCTCGAACGCGAGCCGCCCCATGTAGGCGGTCGCCGCGTCGTTCAGATCGTAGTCAATGTCGAACTGGAGCGAGGGCGCGACGACGGTGTTCGCGTTGTTGTCCTGATAACTGTGGTAGGCGAGCGTCGTCACGTCGTCCATGCGCGTGCCGCCGTAGCCGCCCGTGCCGAGGGCGTGGCGACCCTGCGCGTCAACAGTCAGGAACGCACTGCCGACGCCAAGCGGCGGCGTGGCGGGGCCTTGCTCGAAGCCGCCCGAACCCGTGCCCGTGCCCGGCGCGTCGTCGAAGAAGATCCAGCCCTGCTGGTTGGCGGGCGTGACCACGATGTTGTTGATTTGACCCTGGAAGCCGTTCGTGCCGCGTCCGGGCGTGGTCTCGACGTTGGTGTCCGTGCCGCTCTGGAGGAACGGCTGGTACTTGAAGTTGGCCGAGGCGGGGCCTGCGATGTCGGGCTGGCCGCCCGGCGGGGTGGCCGTGCCGCCGTAGGCCACGGGAATCTGCGCGGCGTAACCCGGCTCGGCGCTGTTGGCCGTCGTGACGATGGGCGAGGTCGTGCCGAACCAGTTGTGGCGGAAGTTCTTGTAGTTGGTCGTCGCGGGCGCGGGCAGCGAGCCGCCCGTCTGGCGGTCAACGATCTGGCCGTACCAGTTCGCGCTGATGTTGTTGTTGCTGAAGACGGAGTGCGCGGCCGTCTGCACGGGCACGTTCGAGCCGCTGCTCGCGTCGAGGAAGAGGACGCCGACCGTCCAGTTGTTGGTGATGAAGTTTTCGACGACCGTCTGGTTGTCGGTCTGGTTGCGATAGATGAAGCCCGTCCGGTTGAAGTCTATGACGTTGTTGCGGACGGTGTGACCGTTCGTGTTGTTGAGGTCTAGGCCGTTGCGGTTGCCCGTGATGATGTTGTCGCGGATGAGCGCGCCCGTGATGGCCTGACCCTGAATGGCGATGCCCGCCGAGTTGAGGCCGGGGTTGTTCCAGTCGGTCGTGTTGTTGCCGAGGCGCGTGATCGTAAAGCCCGCGACGGTGACGTTGCTCGCGGTGATCTGGATGGTCGTCGCGCTGCTGCCGCCGATGGGGCCGCGCACGTTGGTTACCCCCGCGCCCTGCGTGCCGATGAGGCTCACGGTCTTGTTGACGTTCACGTCCTCGTCGTAAGTGCCCGCATAGACGTTGACCGTGCCGGGGTTGGCGACGCCGCCGATGCCGCCGTTGATGGTAGCAAAAGCGTCGTAGCCGATGGAGGTCGCAGGGCCTGCGCCGTCGGGGTCTGTGCCGTTCGAGAGGCCGACCCAATCGTCGTCCACGTAGACGACCGGGGGCGGCGCGTTATCGTCATTGGTGATCGTGCCCGTGCCGTCGGCGTCACTGATGCCCGCGCCGGAAGCGTTCGAGAGATGAACCGTGAACGCCTCGTTCGGCTCGATGTTGGTGTCGCCGTTGACGAGGACGGTGAACTGCATCGTCGTGTCGGCCGCGCCGAAGTTGAGCGTCGCGGTGTTGGCAGTGAAGTCGGACGGCGAGGTGGCCGTGCCGTCAACGGTGTCAATCTGGACGGACGAGGCGAGCATCGTCGCGCCGGTCTTGGTGACGGTGAAGACATAAGAGGTCGTGCCGCTGTTGCCTTCCGTGTGCGTCACGTCGTCCACGGAGAACGACGGCGCGTTGACCGTGATCGGCAGGTTGATCGTCTGGTTATCAACCGTCACGGTGGCGACCGCCGAATTGCTGTTGGTCGAAGTGAAGGTCGAGGAAGATGCGCCCGCCGAGACGGTGGCGTTCGTCGGCGACATCGTGCCGTTGGTGGCCGAGTAGGCGACGGGGAGATCGGGCAGCGCGGGCGCGGGCGTCGCGCCGTCGGAGTTCTTGGTCATGTCAACGGCGACGTTGGACGTGCCGCCGGGGACGATTGAGTTTGGTGTGGCCGTGGCGGCAAGGACGAACCACGGGTTGAAGTCCGCGCCCGTGCCGGTGACTGCGCCGCAGCCCGTGTTGCCGGGACCAGCGTTGCAGCCCCACCAGTTGTTTTCCAGATCAACCGTCTGACTCTGCGGGTTGTCAATCGCGGTCGTCGTGGCGACGATGCGGTTGGAGTGCGCCGTCAGTTGCGGCGTGAAGTTGTCCGCGCCGGAGGTGTCGTCGAGCAGTTGCAGACCGACGCCCGCGCCGGTGATGTTGTTGCGCGTGAGCGTGCCCGTCGAGTTGCCCGCGTTGCCGACGAAGGAGACGGCCAGCACGCCGACGTTCGACGCCCCCGACATGTTGTTATCGCTGACGACGGCGTTGCCTTCGTCGAGGAACAGATTCTCGTAGCGGTTGGCCGTGAAGGTATTGCCGCTGACGGTGGTGTTCGCGGCATTGTTATAGACGCCGACGTCATTGTTCGAGAAGGTGTTGTTCGAGAGCGTGACGGCGTTCGAGGTCGAGAAGATCAGAACGCCCGTGGAGAAGGCTTGCGTAAACGGATCGGGGCCGCACACGCCGTTGTTGCAGAGGTTGCCGCTGATAGTGTTGCCGGTGACGGTGGCGGCCGCGCCGCGCCCGATCTGGATGGCGTTCGCGGCGAGGTTGGCGGGCACGCCCTGCCCTGTGATGGTGCTGTCGGTGATGGTCGCGGTCGTGCCCGTGCCGTCCACGATCACCGCGCTCTTCTGGTAGTTGGTGACGCTCACGGTGTCGAGCGAGAGCGTGGCCGTCTGCGCGAGACCTTGCGACCCGGCGCGGATGGCGATGCCGTCCTGACAGCCGAGCAGCGACGGGTCGGCGAGACGTATGTCGCGCACGGCGGAGTCGGACAAGTTGAGCGTGGCCGCGCCGGAGACGTAGACGCCGTAGAAGATTTGCGCCGAACAACCGTTGAAGACGCGCGGCCCGGCGACTGCGATGCCGGAGGCGTTTACCGTCGCGCCGCCGTTGACCTCGACGAGCACGAGGTTGCCGCCGATTCCCGGCGTGAGCGAGGCGGGCGTCGAGATGGTGGTCGTGGCCGCGCCCGCGCCCGCGAGCGTCAGGCTCTTGCCGATGACGACCTGCTCGGGATAGTTGCCGGAGGCGACGTTGACCGTGCCATTGGGAGCAACGCCGTTGACGCCGCCCTGCACGGTCGGGAAGGCGTCGTAGCCGATCTCTGTGGCAGGGCCTGCGCCGTCGGGGTCTGTGCCGCTTGCGCCGGTGAAGTCGTCGTCAACATAGACGACAGCGGGCGCGGGGCGCGCGTCGTCGTTGGTGATCGTGCCTGTGCCGTCGGCATCGGCGATGGTTGCGCCGGAAGCGTTCGAGAGGTGGACGGTGAAAGCCTCGTCGGGTTCGACGGTGGCATCTCCGTTGACGAAGACAGTGATCTGCTTCGTCGTCTCGACGGACGTGAAGGCGAGCGTGGTGGTCGAGAGCGCGGTGAAGTCGGATGGCGAAGTGGCCGTGCCGTCAACGGTCGCGTAGTCAACGCTCGCGCCGAAATTGGTCGCGCCGGTCTTGGTGATGGTGAAGGTATAAGAGGTCGTGCCGCTGTTGCCCTCGTCGTGCGTCACGTCGTCAATCGAGAACGCGGGCGCGTTGACGTTGACGTTGGTGCTCGTCGTCTGGTTGTCAATTGTGGCCGAGGCCGTGCCGGAACTGGCGGAGGTGGAGGTGAAGGTGGCCGCAGCGTCGCCGTTCGCGGTCGTCGCGTTGGACGGCGTGATCGTGCCGTTCGTCGCGGAGAAGGCGACGGGTGTCGGCGGGACGAAGACGGTCGAAGAGGGAATCGCGCCGTCGGAGTTGTGACGCAGATCGGCGGTGACGGTCGTACTGCCGCCGGGGGCGATGGGGTTGGGCGACGCGCTCACGGTGAGCACGAGCCAAGGCGAAAAGTCTGCGGCGGCGTCAACCGTCTGGCAGCCCGTCTGGTTCGGCCCCGCGTTGCAGCCCCACCAGTTGTTCTCGAAGTTGAGGACGAGGATGCCAGAGCCGGTCTTCGACACGCCCGTGCTGCTGTTGCCGGTGGTGCGGTTAAAGTCGGCGTTGACGTTGAGCGTGTAGCTCGTGGCCGAGACGCTCGGCGTGCCCTTCGCCTTCGCGTCCGGCTCGCGCCCGTCGCTCAGGTTAGCGGAAGCGGGAAGTTTGCGTGCGACCGCGCTCGCAATAGTGCCGGACTCGTTGGCTTCGAGGAAGAAGCCGTCCACGTTGCCGGTGACGGTGTTGCTGCGGAAGACGACAGAATTGTTGCCCTGCCCGAAGCCGAACTGGTCGGTGGTCAGGTAGACGCCCGTCGCGTTCGCGCGGCTCATGCCGTTGACGGTGTTGCCGTTGAAAGTGGAACTGCCGCCCTGACCGCCCGCCGACGCGAGGCCGACCTCGACGTTCGTGACCGTGTTGTTCGAGACGGTGACGACGTTGGCGGGCACGAACGTCCAGATGCCGTAGCCGAACTGCTGGCTGTCTGTGACGGTGTTGCCGGAGATGGTGTCGGGCGTGCCGCCGCCGTCGCCCGCGTTGTCGGTGTGGATGCCGCTCGCTGAGGTGGTGACGTTGTTGCCGGTGAACTGCGTGCCGCGCGAGTGGTTCGAGGCGATGGCGTCGTTACAGGCGGAGACGGTGTTGTTGGTGAACGCGCCCGCGCCGCCGAAGTTGAAGAGGCCGATTGATCCCCCGTCGCCCTGCACGTTCTGGACGGTGTTGTCGTGGAAGTTGAACGCGCCGCCCGTCGAATTGTAGACGCCGCGCAGGTAGATGTTTTTGATCGTCGCGTGGTGGACTTCGAGATTATTGAACGAGCCGACGGTGTGGTTGGTGATGATGCCGTTGCGCGCGTCGAGGTCTGCGCCGCCGCGCACGATGCCGCTGGTGAGCGTCGGGTTGTCGCCGTCGAGCGTAAGGCCGCTGATGGTCACGTTGCTGGCCTGCACGAGCATGAGATTGCTCGCGCCGGGACATAGCGACGCGCCCGCGCAGGGGTTCGCGCCGGACAGAGCCGGGCGCAGGGTGACGACCGAGACGCCCGCGCCGTTGAGCGTCAAAGCCTCGGAGATGGTGACGTTCTCGGTGTAAGTGCCCGCAGCGACGTTGACCGTGCCGCCCGCGGCGACGCCCGACACGCCGCCCTGAATGGTAGCGAAAGCGTCGTAGCCGATGGATGTCGCAGGGCCTGCGCCGTCGGGGTCTGAACCGTTCGCGCCGGTGAAGTTGTCGTCAACGTAGACGACGGCAGCCGGGGTGGCGGGGTTGTCGTCGTCGTTGATGGTGACGGTGGCCGTCGCGGGCGAGCCGAGCGTCGCGCCGCCGGACGGGTTGGAGAGCGCGACGGTGAACGTCTCGTCCGGCTCGTCAATCATGTCGGGCGTGATGGTGACGACGATGGTCTTCGTGCCGCTTTCGCCGGACGCCCACGAAGTGCCGCCGGTGGTCTGTAGATAATCCGCGCCCGCGACGGATGAGGCCGTGCCGTCTGAGGTGGCGTAACTGATGCCGACCGCGCCGTCCGTGCCGCCCGTGCGCGTCGCGTTGAGCGTGACCGTGCCCGCGCTCTCGCCGACGTTGTAGGTGGCCGAATCGAACTGGATCGATCCGGCATTGATGGCCGCAGGTTCGGCGAGCGTCCAGTTGGAGAATGACGAGACGCCGTTGATCGTAGCGATGTGTGTCGCGGGGTTGACCGAGCCGCCCGCGAGTGTCAGGACGCCACTGCTCTGTTTGATGATCGAGTAGTTGGATTCCGTGCCGGTCACGTCGCCCGCCAGATAGAAAAATTGGAGGTCGGCGGTCATGCCCGTGCCGGTGAGCGTCCAGTAGCGCGCGAGCGCGTTCGCGCCGGAGATGGCGGGGAGTTTGCCTTGCGTGGCGCGCATGGTCAGGTCGCCCGTTCCGGCCGTGACGTTGGCGGAGACGGGCGAGAAGCCGTTCGTCGTGCCGACGGCGTAGGGCTTCGTGCCGTTCGCCGTGAAGGTCTGCCGGAGGTTGCCAATGACGTAGCCGTTCGTGCGCGTGATCGTGCCGCTCGATGAACTGATGAGCGTGTTGGCAGCGGTCGTGATCGTCCCGTTCGTGAAGGCGAGCGCGCCCGTCACGGCGAGGTCGCCGCCTGCGATGATGAGATTATTGGTGTTGTCAACAGTCATGCCGGAGAGCACGCGCGTCGGGTTGATTTCAACGCCCGTCGTTCTAACAGCAGTCTCCTGCGCGTAAAGCATAATTTCGCCGCCGGAGCCGAGATTGAAGGTCGGGGCTACGTCAAAACTTCCCGTCGGAGAAGTTGCGCCCGCAACACCAAATTGAACGACGCCAGTACTTGTCCCGCCGACGCCGAGCGTGATCTTGTAGGTGTTCGTGACGTTACCACGAAACATATTAATGCGGTTCGTGATGAGGTTGTTGGTCGTACCCGCTTGAATGGTCACGCCCGCCGAATCGAAGTCCAGTGATAGCAGAGGCAGGGCAACTGTACCCGCCACGCCGCTGCCTCCGTACTGCTGCGCGCCCGCCCCGGCGAAGTAGAGACGGCTGCCCGTTGTGTTGCCGAGAATCGTGCCATTGTTGAAAAGGTTCGTGCCGAGATCGAGGAGTAGGAACCCGTTCAGATTTAATGTCGTGCCGGGGGAAACGGTGATGTCGCCGAAAACGTTGGTCTGAGCGATCAACGTGGCGGTCTTGTTGTTGGTCGTATTGTTAATGACGAGATTCGGCACTTGGCCGCGAATCCTGAAGTTGAAGTTGGTCGCGGTGGCGGCTGTGCCGACGTTCAAAGTGCCGCCGGTGATGTTGGCTGTGCCGCTGAACTGATAATCAAAAGGAGTGGCTGCGGTGCTGGCTTGAACCAGATTGATCGTGCCGCCGCTCATATTAATAACAGAGCTAGCCGAGGAAAATCCGAAAGACCCGTTTGAACTGCTTCCGCCACTGATTGTGTTTACGTTAACCGTTCCACCACTCTGGTTATAAGTGACAGCGCTAGTTGTTTGCAGCCTACCAGTAGCATTGAACGTGCCACCTTCGATGGTGAACACCGCGCCCGCACCTGCGCCCATTGAGTTGCCTGTCCCCGTGCCGACGTTGAATGTGCCCTGCGAGATTCGGAGCAGCCCGTTGTTGGCCGGTGAAGACCCCTGACCGCTAACAGTATAGTTCGGGTTGTTCAGCCAGATACCCGTGGTCGCGCCGATGGTGTACGCAGCAGTCGTGAATGTCCTAAACGCAGCTGTGAATGTGCCGGAGATTTTGAACGTGCCATTGGTCAACGTCAGGTAAGCGGCTGGCGTGCCGTCCGTCGCTACACCCTGCACTGTAAAGTTCGTCGGGTTCAGTTCAAGGATGCTAGCGTTGGACGTGCCTTTGTTGATCGTGATGGTTCTCACATCCGTCGTCGCGCCCGTGCCGCCGAAGGTATTGTTAGCCGCGCCCGTGAAGTTGATGCTTGCGCCCGCCACGTTTGTGGCTGTAGTGCTGAAATCGAGGATGCCGTTGTTGGTCAAATTGCCGCCGAGGGAAAGGACGTGTCCGGTTTGCGTGCCGGTCGTCGCCGAGCGGAACGTGCCATTGCTGGCGATGGTGACGTTAGTGACGACGGTAAGCGCGCGCGCGGTTGTCGTCTCGTATTGCAGCGTCGTCGGCGCGACCAAGCCCGTACCGACGCTCAAGCTGAAAGCGTTGGCTGCCGTGTCAATCGTGACGGTAGCGGCGTCGGCGATGGTGACGTTATCGGTGGCGCTGGGGATGACGCCACCGACCCACGTCAGCGTCGAACTCCAGTTGCCGCCGACGGCCGTTGACATGATGTTGCCCGGCGCGGCGGTCGCCTGACTGCCGGAGAGAGCGGAACTTAACGCGCCCTCTGAGACGGCGAAGACCTGCCAGACATAGTTCGTGCTCGGAGAGAGTCCGGTCACATTCTGCGAAGTCGCGTTCTGCGCAGGTTGAGTAACGAAGTTAAAGTTTGTGCCGTCCGTCGAGTTAAAAATCGCATATGCTTGTTCATTCGGCGAGTCCGTCCAATTGAGCGTCATGGACGTGGGCGTGACGGCGGTGAAAGTGAGATTCGTCGGCGCGGTCGGCGTGCTCGGCGGGGTAAAAGTATAGATTCTTCTTGAGCCGTTGGCCGCGCTGGTCAAATTCGCAATCGGCCCCGTTGTGCTGTAAGTTGATGTAACGGCCGCGCCGGTAGTATTGATAGCGTTAGTAGCTTGATTAACGGTAAGGAAATTACCATCGCCTGTTGTGCTCGCAAATCCGACAACATCAATCTGCCCACCGCCAACGGTTGACGTACCGTTGATCGCCATCGAGCCATAGACATATTCGATAATGCCGGTCGTCTCATACAACCGCGCCTGATAAGTGCCATCAACGGTCGCGCTATTCCAGTTCTGATTCATGTTGAGCCATTCAACAATCAATGTTCGGTTAGGCGCGCTGCCGATAACCTTAAAGTGAACTTTGCCGGTTGAAGAAGTTCTGTGGTCGCCCATGAAAGGCGCGAGGATAGATTGGCTCGCAAATGGGAAAGCGTTGCCATACGACGTAGACCCGATAGCAGTCCCGCCTAAACGCATACCGCCGTTTGAACTGGCTGAAAACTGCGTGAACCGTGTCCCTTGAAAGTAGAAGTCGAAGCCGATGTTCGAGACCGGCGAGGCGAAGTCGTCCTGAGAGGCGGCGACGAGTTGTGTCGTACCCGTCGTCATGTCGGTGAGCGAGCCGTTGGTCGCCGCGATGTTATTGTAGTTCGACGTGATGGATGGGAGTATCTCGCGGGGCGCAGCCTCCGGTTCGGCCAAGCCTTCTCTCGGTTCGGGCGCGTGTGCGCCGAGTTTCTCGATGCGCGTGGCCGGGGCGGCGGGCGGCTGCTGCTGTTGAGCGGCGGCGGCTTGGCGGTTCTGCACATAGGCGGTCGCGCCGAGGAGGCTGGCGGCGAGGGCGAAGGTGGCGCAGATGAAGAGGAGGCGAGCGCTGACGTTCAGCTTGGCAAAGCGAGGGCGTAGATAGTTCATTGGGGATACTCCGGGAGGTTAATTGATTGATCCGTGCGGGGCGCATCGTGCCGGGGGCAGGGCTGCCGCAGGTTGGGACGAAACGGGTTTAGCTTGTGCTTCAATCGTGGGATGAAAGTAGTGCGTCGCAAATTAAAATCTACAGACCTTGGGGCTAGCCGCAACTTCGGCGGCGAGGCCGAGCAGGCAACTCATTCACACATGGAGCGAGGTCTGTGAGCGAGGCGGAAAGTGTTGACGGTTGAATCAACCCGGAGAGCCGGGCACGGGGTTGATGGAGTAATTGGGGCGGAGCCGGGCGGTAGATGAAAGGACGCATTACCGCGTAAACGCGCAAGATGGGGGGAAGCTACAGGAGTCGGCCTCCATTGTCAATGCGGGAGGAGAAGTCTGTGACGGGAAAATTCGTGGCGGGCGGCAGTGGTAATTTTCGGCGCAAAAGTTAAGGAGGACGCGGGCGGCCGCGTCCTCCTCGATTTGTCGGCCGACTCGCGCGCGACGAGCCGTGTGAATGTGCGCGGCCGCCTCGCTTGAAGCGGCCGCGCACGAGTTCGGGTTTACTGCACTGAGACATCGTCCACGCGGAACGACGTGGGCAGCGAACTGTCCTGCGTGGAGCGGAACTGCACCCGCACGGTTTGCCCGGCGTAAGCGCCGAGGTTGTAACTGCCGCGCAGCACGTAGACTCCGGCCGTGCCGCTGTTCTGGTTGCTGAAGGTGGCGAGCGTCGCCAGCAGCGTCCCCGAAGTGTTCCGCACTTCGATGAAGAGGCGGTCGAAGACGTTCGCGCCCGCCGCCTCGCTGGTGGTGACGTTGAGCCAGAAGTTGAGGTTGGGCGACGAGCCGCTCGGAATCGTCACCTGTTGATAGAGCGTCCCCGACGTGCTGTTGACCGCGCCGAGGATCATGTAGGCCGTGCCGCCGTGCGGGTATGCGCCCGTCGAGCGTGTGACCTGACCGCTTACAACCCACGGAGTCGTGCCGGTCTCGAAGCCGTTGTTCGTGATGAGTTCGACGCCGCCGCCGGTCGCGCCCGCCTGCGTTACCGTAAAGGTCTGACCGGCGATGGTCAGCGTCCCGGTGCGCGAGGCCGTGCTCGCGTTGTTCGAGACGGAGTAGTTAAGCGTGCCGCTGCCCGTGCCGGACGTGCCGGACGTGATGGTGATGAACGTCGAGTTGCTCACGGCCGACCAGGCGCAACCCGCGCCCGCCGTCACGCTGACGCTGCCCGTGCCGCCCGCCGCCGCGTAGCTTGCGCTCGTCGGGTTGATCGAGAAGGTGCAAGTGCCGCCGCAGTCGGTGGGTACGTTCGTCGCGGCCGTGTGCGTCGTGCCGTCGTTGCCGACCGCCGAGACGCCCATGCCGTGACGCGCGAAGACCGCCCAGATGGCGCAGCGGTTCGCGCCCGCGTTCAAGTTCTGATCGGCTTGCAGGATGCCGTCGCGCGCGTTCAGGAAAGAGGGGCGCGAGGGCGTGAATTTCATGCCGTTCAAGACGATGCGATCCGTGATGGTCGCGCCGAGTTGCGTGCGCAAGTCCCAGAGCGCGGCCGCCCACACCTCGCCGTCGTTGTGGACTTCGCAACCGCCCGCGCACACGTCGGCGTAAGAGTCGTGAACGGCGGCGGACGGGACGGTGTAGGCCGCGCGGCGGATGCCCCGCGTCGTGTTCAGCGTGACGTACTCGCCCATCACGCCGTCGTTGTTGAGCGTGCACGCCCAGTAGTCAGACCAGCCCTCGCCCATCGCGCCGGACTGCGTGCCGCCGAGGCCGCTGCCGTTGCCGATGAGACGGTTCGAGATGCCGTGGCCGTACTCGTGGAACACCACGTCGCTGTCCACGGAACTGTCGCGGTCGGGCGCGGGCGCGGTGAATAGATACTGCTGCATGCGCGGGCGTTGGCCTTCAGGCGGCGTGGCAAAGTTGGCGTTGTTCGTGCCCGAACCGTCCTGCGCTTCGGCACGCACGGAGTCGTTGCCCGTGCCGCCGCGGCCGTAGTTGTTGGTCTGGAAGTTGCCCGCCGTCTCCGTGAAGCCGAGGTTGTAGGAGAAGTCGTGCATGACGTTGTTGAAGTAGAACAGGTTCGTCACGACGGCCGCCTGCTGCGTGCGCGGGTCGGCGGCGGTGGAGAAGGGGAACGTGAAATCCTGCGTGGCGGACGAAGCGTGGCCGGTTGACAGCCCCGTCGTGTTGTTGGCGTCGGGCGCGTTGTCGGCGTTCGTGTCGAGGTAGGCTTCGACGTTGTTGCCGGTGGTGACGGTGGCCGTGCCCATCCAACCGGCGGCGGTGTTGATGGCCGTGTCGCCGACGAAGGAGACGAGCTGGCGCGCGGCCGCGTCCGGGTCTTCGCGGTAGACCGTGCCCTGCGCGTCGGACACGTAGAGGTTGCGGCGGTAGAGCAGTTCGCCGTTGTTGGCGTCAATCAACAGTTCGTACCATTCGTTCGCGCCCACGTCGGCGAAGACGTGCCATGCGAGGCGCGCTTCGTCGCCCACGCGCAGGACGTTCAACTCGGAGAGGACTTCTTCGTTACTGGCCGAGAGCGGGTTGGCGAAGGCCGACCGCTCGCTCTTGGAGGCGCGTGCGGAAGTCTCGACGAAAGTGTCGGTCACGGTGCGCCCGGCGTGCTCGAAAGCGCGTGCGATGCCCTGCGCCTCTTCGAGCGCGGGTTCAACCCCGACCTGCTGGCCGGAGACGAGGAAGCCCTCGCGCACGGAGAGCACTTCGCCGTTGCGGTTGACGGCGACTTGCACGTCGCCCTCGAAAACTTTGACGCCGCCGATGGTCTGCACGTAACCGAGGAACGACGTGCCGCCGTCGTTGTCTTCCCGATCAAGTTTCAACTCGGCGACGGCCGCGCCGTCGAGCGCGAAGAGGGCGTCGTGCTGTTTCAGGAAGCCGCGCGCGATGCCGTCGGGCGAGCCGGACTGCGGGGCGGACAGCGACGCGCCGTCAACAAAGATATTTTTGATCGCGCCCGTCTCGTTGACGACGGCGCGCAGGTTGTCCACGTGTTCGGGGTTGAGCGCGGCGCGGAACGTTTCGACGGCGTTGGCGCGCGCGCGGAGCGCGGACGTTCGCGCCGCATGCTTCGCCGCGTCGGCGGGCGAGTTGAGGTCGTAGTCATTGAATTCGGATTTGCCGACGAGGCGAATGTCATAGTCGGGCAGAGTCTTCGGGCGCGACTTGCCGGCACTGCTCCCCTTTTGCTGTGAGGCGTGGGTAGAGCCGGACTTCGTCAGGGGAATCATGGAGGTGGCTGCGAGGACAAGACCCAGCAGGCCAAGAAGGAAACTCTTACGCATCTGTTTCTCCCTTCCAAATACTGTCGGTTAAGGTGGGTAACTAATTTTAGTTGGGGTAAGACAAAGAGACTCCCGGCAATGGCCGGGGGCGAGCGCGCCCGCCTTTTAGATCAGGCGTGTGCCCCGGAACTTCGACCGGGTGAGCATTGCCCTGTGTTCGTTCTTTCGTCTATCGGGTTGCAAACGCACGGGTCAAACACGTCACGCCGCCGCTCGCGCTCTTGCGCCGAACGCCGCTTTGCAGATGTAGTTTGACCAAATGTAACAGCCGTTCTTTCCTGCGTCTTTGCGTCGAACAATCGTGGTCAGGACGGTCGAAGCATTGGCCGCAGGTGAGGCTGCCGTAGTCGAGGTGCGGCATAGGGTAGCAGAGTCGGGGCGAGTTGTTAACCTCTGCCGCATCCCGTTCGTATCCTAGTTTGGGCAAAATCGTCATGACGTAGTTTCATAACGTTGAATAGGTACTCCAGACGCGAAGAGGAGAGCGGACACGAATCTCCGCTCTCCTCATTCTGTTCGTACCGATGTTGTTGACTACGGAGCGGGGGCAGCGAGGGGCTGCCAACTGAACGAGCCGTTGTAGGACGAGGTGCTCGTCAGGTTAACTTGATTGCTGCCGTCCGCATCCATCAGGTAGATGTCTTGATCTACGGCGCGGCAGGTGAGGAATCCGATCTGCGTGCCGTCGGGCGACCAGCGCGGCTCGTAGGAGTTGTAAGTAGCCGTCAGTTGCGCCGGGTTTGAACCGTCCGCGTCGGCGACGTGAATAGTCCACAAGTCGTCGGAGTAACGGGAATAAGCAATTTTCGTCCCGTCGGGCGACCAGTTCGGCTCGAAGTTGTAGGGAGGATAAGGGAGCACGCTGCCGGTGTTGGACACATTGGTCTGGTTACTCCCGTCGGCGTCCATCACGTAGATTTCCGAACCGGCGTATCCCCATCTGACGAAAGCGATCATCGTGCCGTCGGGCGACCAGACCGGCGCATCGTCCGAGGCGGTGGTGAGCCGCGTCAGGTTCGTCCCGTCGCCGTCAATCACGTAGATGTGCGGATCGCCTTCGCGACTGCTGACGAACATGACCTTGGTTCCGTCGGGCGACCACGACGGCAGGAAAGAGTTCCCGGTCGTGTCTTGCGAAAGATTGGTCAGGTCGGTTCCGTCGGCGTCGCTGACGAAAACCTCGCTGTTGTATTCCGAGTCGTAACTCGTGAAGGCGAGCTTCGCGCCGTCGGGCGACCACGACGGAGTGAATGAGCCGTAGGATTCGGTGACGCGGGTCTGGTTCGACCCGTCCGCATCCATGACGTAAATTTCCGACTGACCGTCGCGGAAACTGATGAAGGCGATCTTCGTGCCGTCAGGCGACCAGACCGGCTTGTGGCTGTCGAATGTTTTGTCCGTCAGGCGAGTTTGCGCGCCGCCGTCCTCGTTGATGGTGAAGACTTGCATGGTGACGCCGTGATAGCTGCCGAAAACGATCTTGTTATTCGCGTCGGGCGTCGGGGTCGGAGACGGAAGTCCGGGCTGCCAGTTGAGGACGAGCGCGCCGGGATAGGCCAACTCGTCATACACGTCGAGCGCGATGTAGTAGACCGTGTTCGCGGTGGCGTTGAAGGAGACGACGCTGTAAACATCAGAGGGCACGTCGTCGTTGCTCGCCACCTCGGTGAGCGCACCGAGGCTGCCGCCCGTGTACACGCCGAGCACGGTGTCGGCCTGGTTGCCGAGGTTGCTCATGCTGCCGATGGTGTCGAAGGTTACGTTGCCGCTGGTTGTCGGCTGCCAGCGATACCAGACGGAGAATCCCGCGGCGCAATCCGCATGATCGAGTTCTCCTGTTTCAACCGTCGCGTAAGTGTTATCAACGGTCGTGCTCCCCGTGTCGCCGTCGATCTCCGCGGCGTCGGTGAAGTTGTCATTAGTCGGCGTCGGGGTGGGCGTTGGAGTCGGATCAAAGGAGCTGAGCAGCGAGGCATAATTGTTGTTCCATCGGTTATGCGTGGGTTGTGCGAAGGGCACAGCCGCCGCGCCTTCGTCCCGTGACGAGGCGTGATTCATGGCCGACGAAAACGTGATGCTGACGGGGTAGATGGACGAGGCGAAACAGTTCAACAGGATCGCCAGTGTGAGCGTCAAGCCGGTGAGACGCTTTACGCGGAATGAGGTAGACATCTTTTTTCTCCCTTAGGTTGTGAGGTTGCTTGACGAGCGCGCCGCCCGAAGGTTCGGCTGAACGGCGCAATGTCATAGCGACGCAAAATTACACGTCCGTCGTCTTGCCGGAACACCCAGCGATGAACCGGCAAGGCGCAGGTCTACATTCTGGTTTCAACCCGCGCATTCTCACGCGAGAGGTTAAAACGCTGATTGGTTTTCTGGCTAAGAACGTCTTGGAAACGGTGAGGTGACGACGCTCTTATTCGGCTCGCGGGGCGTGATTGTCGGATGCGAAATGACGGATTGCAGGCTTTTCACGCGCAATCTCCACTTCGCCTTCTGACTTTAACCACAATGAATTTCGATCTTTGTTTCAGGATTGGTAAAGATATCCGATGTAAAAAAACTCGGCTGAGTTTTCGTCTTACCGTCAACCTTCACTACTCGAATTCTAATCTCTTAAAGAGAGATGTCAAGATAAATGTGCCCGCCGCATTAATTAAGTGTTTAGAACCCCTATCTTCTCATCAGAACCACCCGAAAGGTTGGAGTCCGATACTGTCCATTATGTGCCGATTCGGACGTGGCCTCTCTTGTTGGCTCAACCGACATGTGACGCGCGGCGACTTCCGTTATACTGACGGCAGAACAAAACCTGCACGCCGGTTACATTGATAAGACTTATGACACGAGATCAGAGGGGTGCTTCGTTCCGAAGCGAGGACTTGTTTCGCCTCATCGCCGAGCGGGTCGAGGACTTCGCCGTCTTCGCCGTTGACCTCGACGGCATGGCCGCGAGTTGGAATCCCGGCGTCGAGAAGTTGCTCGGCTATAGTGAAGCGGAGTTTGTCGGCCGCGACACCTCAATCATCTTCACGCCCGAAGACAACGAGCGCGGCGAGTGCCGACGCGAGATGCGCGTCGCCGCAGTCGAAGGCCGCGCCGAAGATCGCCGCTGGCACGTCCGTCAGGACGGCACGCGTTTCTGGGCGAGCGGTCTGCTGATGGCCTTGAGAGACGATGCGGGCGCGTTGCAGGGCTACGCGAAAATTTTGCGCGACGAGACAGCGCACAAGTTGACGGAAGATCGCCTGCGCGAGTCGGAGGCTTTCAGCCGCGACATACTGGAAAGCATCTCCGACGCCTTCTACGCGCTCGACCGCGAGTGGCGGTTCACTTATCTGAATCAGCAGTGCGAGCCGCTCATCCGGCGCAAGCGCGAAGAGTTGATCGGCAAGAGCATCTGGGAAGAGTTTCCAGAAGCGGCGAGTTCGGTCTTCTACGAGCAGTATCACAGGGCGTTGGCCGAGGGTGTCGCCGTTACCTTCGAGGCTTACTACGCGCCGCTCGAAGCGTGGGTCGAGGTGCGCGTCTACCCTTCGCCCGCGGGGCTGTCGGTCTACTTCCACGACATCAACGAACGCAAGCGCGCCGAGGCGTCTCTGCGCGACAGTCAAACGCGGCTCGCCCTCGCGTTGCAGGCCGGGCGCGCGGGCACGTTCGAGTGGAACATCGAGACCGGCACGAATGTCTGGTCGCCGGAGTTGGAAGCGCTCTACGGCGTTCCGGCCGGGACGTTCGAGGGAAGCTTCGAGGCGTGGGCGCAGCGCGTCGTGCCGGAAGACGCAGAGGCCATCGGGGCGGGCATCCGCGCGGCCGTGGCCGAGCGGCGCGCGGATTACGACTACGAGTTTCGCGCCGTGCTGCCCGACCGAAGCGTGCGCTGGCTCGCGGGGCGCGCCCGCTTCGAGTACGACGCGGAGTCCGGCCAGCCCCTACGCATGCACGGCATCAACGTGGCGATAGACGAGCGCAAGCGCGCCGAGGCCGAGCGCGACCGTCTCGAAGAACAACTGCACCGCCGCGCCGAACAACTCACCGAAGCCAACCGCGTCAAGGACGAATTTCTCGCCACGCTCTCGCACGAACTACGCACGCCGCTCACTTCCATACTCGGCTGGTCGCGCCTGTTGCAGACGGGCAACTTCGACGAGGCCGGGACGAAGCGCGCACTGCACACCATCGAGCGCAACGCGCGGGCGCAGGCGCAACTGATTGACGATCTGCTCGACACCTCGCGCATCATCACCGGCAAGTTGCGTCTCGAAGTGCGCCCCGTCGATCTGGCGAGCGTCGTGTCGGCGGCGGCGGAGACCGCGCGCCCCGCGGCCGACGCCAAAGACATCCGCTTGCAGACGCTGCTCGACACGCAGGCCGCCCCCATTTCCGGCGACCCCGACCGCTTGGAGCAGGTGGTCTGGAACTTGTTGTCGAACGCCATCAAGTTCACGCCGAAGGGCGGGCGCGTGCAGGTCAGGTTGGAGCGCGTTAACTCACACGTCGAGATCACGGTGGCCGACACGGGGCGCGGCATCGCGCCGGAGTTTCTGCCGCACGTCTTCGACCGCTTCCGGCAGGCCGACCAGACGACGACGCGCACGCACGGCGGCCTCGGCCTCGGCCTCGCCATCGTGCGGCAGTTGGTCGAACTGCACGGCGGCACGGTCGCGGTCGAGAGCGAGGGCGAGGGGCGCGGGACGAGTTTCACAGTCAGCCTCCCGCTCTTGCCGCTCCGGCAGGAGACTGCGGAAGAAGACGCGACGGGCGCGCACCCGGCCGCGAATCGAATAGGCGTCGAAGCTGACTGCCCGCATTCGCTCGAAGGCTTACGCGTGCTCGTCGTGGACGACGAGACGGACACGCGCGAGTTGCTGGCGGCGGTGCTCGTCTCGTGCGGCGCGGAAGTGATTCAGGCGGCGTCGGCGGCGGAAGCGTTCGAGCAGGTCGGGCAGGCGCGCCCGAACGTGCTCGTCACGGACATCGGCATGCCCGAAGAGGACGGCTATTCGCTGCTCGCGCGAATCCGGCAGTTGCCTCTGGAGCGCGGCGGCAAAATTCCCGCGGTCGCACTTACCGCTTACGCGCGCGCCGAAGACCGCGTGCGCGCGCTCCGCTCCGGCTTCCAAATGCACGTGACGAAGCCGATCACACCGGCGGAATTGATCACCGTCGTCGCCAACCTCGCCGGGCGCATCGGCGGCGCGCAGTAAAGTTCCGTGTCAATATTGCGAGTTGATTTTAGTCGCGCGTGTGACGGCTAATGTGTGATGGCTGCGGCGAGGCGCGTTATTCGAGGATGAGGTTTTTGGTCTCGGTCTCGCGGAGGGCTTCTTCCAACTCTTTTTGCCGCACGCCTTCGCGCCCGTCGTAGCTGAGAAATTGCGGGATGAGGGCGGAGATAATCGCCGTCCCGGCGACGCACAAGATGCCGCCCGACACGATTGATGTTCTGACGCTGAACACGGCGGCGACGAGACCGGCCTCGGCGTCGCCGAGCTTCGGCCCGGACGTGTAGCTGATCATCTCCAACCCGGCGAGCCGCCCGCGCAGGTGATGCGGGATCGTCTGATTCCACATCGTCATTCGGAAAAGGCCGCTGATCATGTCGAACCCGCCCGCGAGCGCCAGACACGTCAAGGCCAGATACAAGTTCTGCGCGAAGCCGAAGCAGATGATCGCCACGCCCCAGAGCGCGGCCGCGACGGCGACGAACAAACCGTGCCGGTGAACTCGCTTCGTCCACCCGGAAGTGAGCGTGGCGAGGAGCGCGCCGACCGAAGGCGCGGCGTAAAAAAAGCCGACCGTGCCCGCTCCGAAGTGCGCGGCCATCGCCGGGAAGAGCGCGGTCGGCATGCCGAAGAACATGGCGTTCATGTCAATCAGGTACGTGCCGAGAATCTCCTTGCGTCGCCACGCGTACCCGACGCCCTCGACGACGGACTTCAAAGTGGGGCGCGCTTCCGTCTGCACGGCCTTCGGCACGGCGCGGAGCAGAAAGACTGCGGAGAGCGAGGCGACGAACGTCAAGAGGTCAATCGAGTAGGCCACGGTCGCGCCGAAGCGCGCGAGAATAATTCCGGCGAGCGAAGGGCCGAGGATCGTCGTCACGTTCCAGCGCAGAGAGTTCAACGCGCTGATCGAAGACATCAACTCCGGCGGCACGATCTTTTGCATCAACGCCTCGAAGGAAGGGCGTTGCAGCGCGGCGAGTCCGGCGTGGAGCGAGGCGCACAGAAAGAGCACCCACACCTGCGGGCGCGGCAGCAGTGCATTCGCGACGAGCAGGATCGTCACCACGGTCTGCCCGATCTCCGTCAAACGCAGCATGCGCCGTTTGTCAATGAAGTCGGCATACGCGCCGCCGACGAAGGCCATCAACAGGATCAGCGCGAACTCCGCGACGCTGAGCAGCCCGACGAAGAGCGTCGAGCCGGTCAACTGATACACTTGCACGGGGACGACGACGAAGGTCATCGCCGTGCCGAAGGCGGAGATGAGTTGGCCGAAGAACAACAGGCGATAGTCGCGCGAGATTTTGAGAGGCGTGATGTCGAGCAGCATAAAACGGGCGCACGGATCGGTCTTCGGAAGGAGCGCGCCTCCCGGCATTGTGAACTTGACGGAGATCAATTTACCATGCGGCGGCCGACGGTAGTTTGAAAGATGTATTGAGCCGGAAAAGAGTTGCGGAACTTTTGCGAGAGAGAGGATTTTTTGAGATGACTTGGATTAAAACCGTGCCGATGTCGGAAGCCGACGAGAAGCTGCGCCGTGCGTTGGAAGCGCAGCGCGAACTATATCCGGCGGAATACGCCGAGCCGGTGCATCCCACGCCCGACGGCGGGTCGTCCGGCATCGTCTCGTCGCACAGTTTGATCCCCGACGCGCTCTATCACGCCTTCGCCACGTTCGGCGTGCTGATGTCGCCCGAACTGCCGCTCACGCGAACGCAGCACGAGATGATCACGACGGTGGTGTCTTCGATCAACCGTTGCCATTATTGAATCGAGTCTCACGCAGAGTTTCTGCGTCGGGTCACGTTGGATGAAGAGTTGGTCGCGGCCTTGCAGGAGGACTACCGCACCGCGCCGATTTCGGAGCAGGACAGGGTGATGCTCGACTTCGCGGCGCAACTGACGCGCGACGCCACGCGCATCTCGCCCGCCGATCACGAACGTTTGCGCGCCGCCGGGTTCGACGACCGAGGCATCTTACAGATCACTTTGATCGCTTCGTGGTTCAACTACATCAACCGCGTGGCCGACGCGCTCGGCGTGGGTCGAGAATAAGAGTCGCAAATAATAATAGCCCCGACGGGGATGACACCTCTTCGGCTTGAAGATGTCGCCCCCGTCGGGGCTTCTTAATGTCCGAGTTAATGTCCGCGTCTCACTTCGCCGTGCCGTTGAAGTAAGCCTCCGTGCGCGGCCAGACGTACAAGGCCACTTCGCGGCCGAGTTGCAGCCCGGCGACGTTGTCGGCCTGAATGTGGTAGCCGCCCATGACGCGTGAGATGCCCGCCATCTCGGCGGTGGCGGTGAAGGTCGGCAGGCTCAACTTCACCACGCCGTCCGTCGTGATGCCCGCTGCGGGTTTGCCGTCGCTCATCTGCTTCACCTCGCAGGAAATTCCCGGCTCGGTGAGTTCGCCCGCGTGGCGTTCCTCGGTCGCGCCGAAGCGGTCGCTGCCGGTGAACAGTTCGAGCACTTTGGCGCACGCCGCGCTGACGGTGCTGTGGCCGGAGACGTAGCCGGGGAAGGGCGGCGTGATGAAGCTGAGCGGCGAATAGGGATGCCAATCGGAGGCGTCGAGCGTGACGAAGCCTTTGCCCGCGCCGCCCCAGCCGCGCACGGTCTTGCCGTTGTAGTAGTGGCGCACGAGCGTCCACGGGCGCGACGAATCGTAGTAGCGTTTCGCCTCCCACGCGGCGATGAAGGCGTCCATCGCCACGTTGCCGACGGCGAAGAACATTTTCACATCCTTGTCTATGTCGTGACGGTCGCGCACGGAGACGGCCTGCGCGAACCTGAGCCAGTGTCCCGACTGACCCGTCGAGCGCGGCCCATCGCGCATGAACTCGACGACGGCCTTCTGCTCCAACGTCAAACTCGCGTTGAAGGCGAGCACCTCGTCAACTTCCTTCTTCAACTGCTCCGACCCAACCCGCGGCGGCGGCGGCGGGCGAAACTGCGCCGCGCTCTTGAGCGCGAACGGCTTGACGCGATACCAGTGCGGCGTGAGGAAGCCGGGCATCGTGTGGCCGCCCTTGCCGTCTTCAAACTGGATGGGCTGCCAGCAGTCCGGGTCTTTGATCTTGTCCCAAGGGTTGATCGGTTTGTAGTAGGTGTAATCGGAGTAGGGCTTGCCGCTTGAGCCGGCCTCGTCGCCGAGTTGGTTCGCGCCGTCGTGACGGCGGTAGCTGACGACCGCCGCAGCGGCCGTGTTGCCGACGCCCTGCGGCGTCGAAAGATCGGTCGTCGCGTCGTCGGGGTCGAGATTGTTCTTGCGCATCTGTTCGGCGAGCCACGCGGCGTCTTCGGGGAACACGTCGAGCAGGGCGCGATAGGTGGCGTAGGCAACGGCGCGCTCTTTGTTGGCGACGGTGCGTTCGGCGGGCGGGCGGCGCAACTTGTCGCCGAGGCGCGTGCCGACGGCCTTGTCGTCGTAGGCCGCCCACGCGTCGTACATCGAGGTGACGACGATGGCAAGCATGCGCGAGCCGACCGTGGGGCGCGGCGCGACGCGCTCGTGTTCGCGCGCGGTGGCTTCGAGGGCGATGTCCAACCAGCGGTACGCGCCAGACTTGACGTAATCCTGCGTCTGACTACTCTCAGTCGGCACAACTACCTTCGGCTTCATCGGCGGCGAGGTTTTCTGCCCGTTGACGGCCTGCGCGTAGGCGACGGCAAGAAGGACGGCGCAGATGAGCACGGCGAGAGACGAACTGCCGCGGCGGGTTGAGCGGCGTGAACGAACGGGGGAACGCATCAAGGTATATTGCTCCTCTTTCGGAGAGTATGAATCCGGCGGCGCGCGTGGGCGTCGTCAGGGATTGAGTTTTGGGAAGAACTATTACTGCGGGCGACGGCGGCCTTGGTCGGGCGATGCCGGGAGACGCTGGAAGACAAAAAATAATACCCGGCGGGAAACCTGTCAACCGACCCGCGCCGCGAAGCCTGCGCCTGCTTCGAGATGCCGCTCGATCAGGAGTATAAATGTCACCTCGGACAATCCGCGTCGAAGGCGCGAGAAGGCGGCGTGCGAGTTTCCGTCGAAAGTGACGGGCGGGTGAGAGGAGCGAGATGCAAAATAAGAAGAGTCTGCTGTCCTTCGCGTTGGCCTTCCCGCTCGCGCTCGCGCTCCAACTTCAGGCGGGTTCGTGTGGCGACGGCGCACAAAACCGTCCCGCCACGGACACGCGCGGTAACGTTTCACCCGACCGCAACGCCCCGGCCAATCAAAGCCGCGCTCCTCGGAACGCTCCGCCGACACGCACCGACGCCGTTGAGAGCGCACACGCTGACGGCGGCAACGTCAGGAAGGACGAGAAGGGCATGAAGCACACGGACGACGCCGCAAGTGGCGCGACGAGCCACGAGCGCAAAGTGGACGAAGGGACGTGGGCGGGCGAGCACATCAGTCTCAGCGTCCACGCGGACGGGGCGGAAGTCGAATACGATTGCGGGCACGGCACGCTCGGCAGCTTGACGTTGGACGGCGAAGGGCGTTTCGACGTGCGCGGGACGCACACGCCGGAGCGCGGCGGCCCCGTCCGTCTCGGCAGGGCAGCGAACAGCCAGCCCGCGCGTTACCGGGGCAAGGTCGAGGGCAAATCCATGACGCTCGGCATAACGCTCACGGGCACAGATGAAGACCTCGGCGAGTTCACGCTCACACGCGGGGCGACGGCGAATCTCATCAAGTGTCGCTGAACAAATTCCCTCCGGCAGTCCGCCCGCGCCAACTCGAAATCACTAATTACTATTGACATCAGTAGTTGAAAAGTAATAGTGTGCGCACCTACAAAAGTTGTTGAAGGGCTTCCGCCGAGCAACTTGCGGCACGTCCACCCACAACACTCAGCATCAACGAAAGCGCACGCACAGGTGGACGACAGAACAGATCAACGCACTCGATCCTTTCTTCGCATTTAACGTCCTGATACCCTGCCGTTGCAGTTCTCACGCATCAAGCGGCCTGGCTAGTTCTCACCTCGTCTCTGTGAAGCAATATTGATTTTGAAGAACAACGCTACAAACGTTAGCGACTGTGTTCCAGCCTTCACCGGCTCAAACGATTTCGTCTCGGAACTCGGAATGTCGCCGGTGTAAGCAGACCTCCTCGTCTACCGAAGTTGGAAACTCGCCCAACGTCTATAGATTCGCCGACTAGCACTACCTTTTTACTACCTCGAACCCGGGTATCCATTTACAGCGGCATCTGAGCCGAAGGCTCACTTCTACCCGCTCGCCCTTTTGAACGTGTGGCTCCCCGGCCGCACACAGATGCGCGACACCCCCGCCTCTCTCGTCAGCGGCGCAGCCCTCGACCGGCCGCGCCGCTCACGAGAAGTGGGTCGTCGCATCCGGGTCAGTCCGTTTCGTCGCAGCGTGAAGGACGACCTCAGCCTCTTATACCCCTCGGAGGATTGTTGACATGAAGAAGTACGCGTTGTTTCTCATTTTGAGTTGCCTCTTGGTTCTCTCCCTCACCGTCTTACCGACTGCCCTTGCGACGCGCACGGCCAAGCGCGCCAGAGTCGCCTCGAAGCAGGACAAGGCTACGCGCGAAGATAAAGAACCGCCCCCCGCGCAAAAGAAAAAAGCTCCTTACGCCGCACATCCGAGCGCGCGCTTGCAGGCCACATCCGCCCCCGTCCCGGTCTACCGCGAGGCGGTCGGGTTCGCCGCGACGCCGCGCCTCGACGAGATGGAGGAGAAGCGCGAACCCGGCCAGAGCATGAGGCGCGGTAAGGCCGAGGCGAACACGGAGCGGCCGGAGAAACCGATCACCCCGCCCGCGAGCGGCTACGTGGACATCTTCAACAACGGCCTCGGCCAGTCGGCGGCGCAGCAGGACTCCGGCATCGCGCCGAAGATTCCCGCCCCCATCGCAAACTTCGAGGGCTTGAGCAATCTCGACAACGCGGCCGACCCGGTGATCGCCGGTCTGGTGTTGCCGCCCGACACGGTGGGCGATGTCGGCCCGACGCAGTACGTGCAGGCGACGAACCTGCTGTTCCGCGTCTACAACAAGTCGGGCACGGCGTTGACCCCACCGCGCCCCATCAGTTTCCTCTTCACCGCGCTCGGCGGCCGCTGCGCCACCACTGACGACGGCGACCCCATCATCCTCTACGACTCGTTCGCCGACCGCTGGATCATCACGCAGTTCGTCGTGTCGGGCACAGCCCCGCTCGGCCAGTGCTTCGCCATCTCGCAGACGGGCGACGCGACCGGCGCTTACTACACCTACGATTTCACGATGCCGAACAGCAAGTTTAACGACTATCCACACTTCGGCGTCTGGCCTGACGGCTACTACCTGTCGAACAACCAGTTCAACCTCGCCGGGACGGCCTTCCTCGGCGTCGGCGTCTTCGCGCTCGACCGCGCCAAGCTGCTCTCCGGCAACCCGACCGCCGGTTACATCTACTTCGACCTTGAATCGGCCGTCCCGAACGCGCGCGCCATGCTGCCCTCGGACGCCGACGGCCTGACGCCGCCGCCCGCAGGTGCGCCCAACGTCTTCACCTACTTCAACGCCAACGAGTTTGCGGGCGACGTGGGCGACGCCCTGCGTCTCTTCAACTTCCACGCTGATTTCGCCGTCCCCGCCAACTCAACTTTCACCGAGCGCGCCGACAGCCCGCTCGCCGTCGCGGCCTTCAACCCGACCGAACCGACCGGGCTGGACGACATCGAACAGCCCCCGCCCTCGACGGCCACGTCGGCTCTCGACTCGATTCAAGACCGCTTGATGAACCGTCTGCAATACCGCAACTTCGGCGGCTACGAGGCGTTGACCGTCAACCACACGGTCAACGTCGGCACGGGCACGACGCTCGCGACGCATCAGGCGGGCATTCGCTACTACGAACTGCGCCGCGCGCTGCCCGCCGGGGCGTGGACGGTCAGGGAGCAGGGGACGCACGCGCCCGATTTAGACAATCGCTGGCTCGGCAGTTCCGCGATGGATAATCAGGGCAACCTCGCGGTCGGCTACAGCGTGTCGAGTCTCACGGTCTTCCCCGGCATCCGCTACGCCGGTCGCCTCGTGAACGACCCGCTCGGCAGTCTCGCGCAGGGCGAGAACACCATCATCGCGGGTACGGGCGTGCAGACCAACACCGGCTCGCGTTGGGGCGACTACAGTTCGCTCAACGTTGACCCGGTTGACGACTGCACCTTCTACTACACGACCGAGTATTACGCGACGACCGACGCGACGCCCGCCGACACACCGTTCGGCGTGCCGTGGCAGACGCGCATCGGCAGCTTCAAGTTTGCCGAATGCACCGCGCCCGCCCAAGGGACGCTGCAAGTCAACGTCACCAATTGCACGACCGGCCTGCCCGTGCAGGGCGCATACATCAACGTCGGTGGCAACCTCTACGGCGCGAGTCTCGCCGGAGGTTCTTACTCGACGAAGTTGCCCCCCGGTTCATACACTGTCTCGGCCAGCGCGCCCACCTTCAACGCGGGCACGCAGAACGGCGTCACCATCACGAACGGCAACACGACCGTCGTCAGCCTCTGCATCACGCCGACGGCCGTCATCCTGTCCGACGGTTCGGCCGTGACGGCCGAAAGCTGCGGCGTCCCGACCGGCGCGATTGACCCGGCCGAGACCGTGACGGTCAATCTCACGCTCAAGAATCAGGGCAGTAAAGACACCTCTAATCTCGTCGCCACGTTGCTCCCGACGGGCGGCGTCACTTCGCCGAGCGGCACGCAAAATTACGGCGCGGTCATCGCCGGCGGCGCGTCTGTCACCCGTGCATTTACCTTCACGGCCGACAACGCGATCTCCTGCGGCGGCGTGCTCGTCGCGACGCTGCAACTGCAAGACGGCGCGGACAACCTCGGCACGATCTCCTACAACTTCCAGACCGGCGCGTTCGGCGCACCGCAACCCGCCATCACTTACGGCAGCGGCAACATCGCCGTTCCGCTCCCCGACAACACCACGATTGAAATCCCGATCACCGTCTCGGACGTCGGCGCGGTGGCGGACATCAACGTCCGCGTGCGTATGAATCACGCCTTCGACGGCGACGTGGAGATTCGCCTCGTCCACCCGGACGGGACGACCATCCTGCTCTCCGATAATCGCGGCGGCGCGGGCGTCAACTTCGGCAACGGGGCGAACGATTGTTCCGGCACGCCCACTACATTTGACGATAGCGCGGCGGTCGCCATCTCGGCCGGAGCGGCTCCGTTCGCCGGTTCGTTCCGACCCGAACAGTTGCTCTCCGCGCTCAACGGCAAGGCGACGGCGGGCACTTGGAAGTTGCGCATCTCAGACACGGCCAACGGCGACACGGGCACGGTCGGTTGCGTGCAGTTGCAGATCAGCCGACGCCTGTTCCTCTGCTGCCCGTTCACCGGGGGCGTGGCCGGAGTCGCGGCCGCACCGCCCGCCACACTCGTCGCCGAGACGTGCTCCGTCGTCAACAACGCGCCCGACCCCGGCGAGACCGTGACGATGAACTTCCCGTTGCTCAATAACGGCACGGGGGCGACCTCGAACCTCGTCGCCACGTTGCTGCCCACGGGCGGCGTAACTAATCCGAGTGCGCCACAAAACTACGGCGCGCTCAGCCCGGTCTCCCCCACCCCCGTCTCGCGGCCGTTCACCTTCACCGTCGCGGGCGCGTGCGGCGGGACAATCGTCGCCACCCTGCAACTACAGGACGGCGCGACCAACCTCGGCACGGTGACGTTCAACATCACCATCGGCAGCGTCGCCGCGACACCGAATGTGTCCACTAACCCCGCGGGCATTACCATCCTCGACACGCCGCGCGTCGGCGGCATCGCGCCCTCGTCGCCCTACCCGTCAACCATCGCGGTCGCCGGTCTCACCGGCACGGTCTCGAAGGTCACGGTCACGCTCACCAACTTCGCGCACACCTTCCCGAACGATACGGACATGCTGCTCGTCGGCCCTGGCGGGCAGAAGCTCTTGCTGATGTCCGACGTGGGCGGCACGACCGCCGTCACGAGCCGGACGTTTACTTTGGACGACGCGGCGGCGGGGACGATCCCGACCGGCATCGCCAACGGCACTTACCGGCCGACCAACAGCGGCACGGGCGACACCTTCCCCGCGCCCGCCCCGGCCGGGCCGTACACCGACCCGCAACTGCTCTCCATCTTCAACGGAGTCAATCCGAACGGCGTGTGGAGTCTCTATGTGGCTGACGACGTATCAGGCGACGCCGGAAGTATCGGCAGTTGGTCGCTCAACATCACGACGCAGTCTCCAACTTGCTGCGTCCCTGCGGGCGCAGTGATGATCAGCGAGTTTCGCACGCGCGGTCTCGGCGGCGCGCTCGACGAGTTCGTCGAGTTGTATAACAACACCGACTCAATTATCACCGTCCCCGCGGGCGGCTGGACGCTCCGGCGCACCGACACGGCGGGCGCGCTCGCAACCGTCGTCACCATCCCGGCGGGCGCGGCCATCCCGGCGCGCGGCCACTACCTCGTCGTCAACAACACGCCCGTCACCGGCTTCACCTCAAACGCCATGAGTAATTACCCGGCGGGCACGGGCACGGTCGGTTCGGGCGACGCGCAATTCACCACCGATCTGCCTGACGGCAGCGGCATTGCACTCTTCGGTTCCGGCACGACGTTCGACGCCGTGACGCTGCTCGATGCCGTGGGCTTCGCCGCCGGGGCGGGCACGCCCGACGTGCTCTACCGCGAAGGCGCGGGTCTCGCGCCCGCCGGAGGCATCACCGCCGACGGCGAGTACAGCTTCGCGCGCAAACTGAACTCCGGTCTGCCGCAAGACACGGGCAACAACGCGAACGACTTCGTGTTCGTTTCATCAACGGGGGGCAGTTTCAGCAGCACGCAATCCATTCTGGGCGGGCCGGGGCCGGAACGCGGCACGAGTCCCATCCAGCGCAACGCCGTCATCAAGGCGTCGCTCGTGGACGGGATGGTGGCCGCCTCAGTGCCGCCGAACCGCGTCAGGAGCGGCCAGGTCGTGCCCGGTGTGCCGAACGCCTTCGGCACGCTCTCCTTCCAACGCCGCTTCACCAACTCGACGAACGCGCCCGTCACGCGTCTGCGTTTCCGCATCACGGAGATGACGACGCTCGGCAGTCCCATCGTGACGGCCAACCCGCAAGCAGACTTGCGCGTGCTCAGTTCGACGGGCGTGGTGACAAACTCGGCGGGCGGCATCGTCACCACGGTCACGGGGTTGACGCTCGAATCAACCGCGCCGCTCTTCGGCGGTTTGAACTCAACGCTGACTGTCGCACTCCCCGGCGGCGCGCTCGCGCCCGGCAACAGCATTGACGTGCAGTTCCTCTTAGGCGTGCAGGTGCAGGGCAATTTCAGCTTCTTCATCAACGTCGAAGCGTTGCCCGGCCCTCCGGGCACGACGCCCGAAGCCACCGCGCCCACGAAGAAAGGAGTCGCCAAGGCGTCGAGCCGGACGAAGCAATAGTAACGCCCGCCCGATCAAGATTTCGCACACGCCTTCGTTTCGCCTGCGCGGGCGTGTGCGAAAAGCAGAGAGGCCGCCCGATTCGCTAGGAATCGGGCGGCCTCTTCACTTGATGCGCGACCCGCATGAGTTGATGTGCGACGCGCACGCCGCAGGGTCATGCCACTTTGCACCGTCACCCCGCGCCGCAAGATCACGTTGAGCCGCCGCGTCATGCCGCGACGCGTCGTGTGTTACTTGTCCTACTTGATCCTGTAACCGGCGGGCACGTTGAACAGCGACGCTGCGGGCGCGCCCGGCGTGATCTTCACGGCTTCGTAGACGGCCTCCACGCCGCTCTCGTTGATCTCCACTTTCAAGATCGCGCCTTGCGAAACGGGCAGCGACAAAGGCAGCGGCGAATCGGCGCGCTGCGCATCGTTCTCGAAACTGTAGCGCGACGGCTTGAACTTGAGAGCCTCCGCCACGCAGATGCTCGCCGTCGCGCCGTTGCGGATGAAGGCCGACTTGGTCACTTGATACACGCGGCACGGCTGCCCGCCGACGACCGCCGTCTTGCCCGTGGGTTGCATCTCGGTCTTGTAATGGTAAGGCATGAACTTGGCTAACTCGGCGGCCTGTTCGTCGTCGAGATTCATGACCCTGACTTTCGCGGCCGTCTTCGTCTCGTCGTCGAGCAGGAACGCCTCGCCGCGTGCGTAGTTCAACAGGACGTTGTTCTTAAACCCGCCCGTTTCGATGATGCGAAACCCCTGTCGGCCGTAGATGATCTTAAACGCCGTCGGCGCAAACGCCCTGAAGGCCGCGACGCCCTGCTCGTTGCTCCCGCGCGCAGTGACTTTGTACTCCACCTCGCCGACGAAGTACTGCGGAGCGGGCTGCGCCTTCTTTCGCTGCGCGAACGTGTGCGGCGCGAACAGGGCGACGGACGAGGCCAACGCCATCGTGATGGCAACGAGTGCGAACCGGCGTGTGAAAGGCCGTGCGCGGCGCGCCGGACGGCGAAGGGGTTCGGGAGTGAAGGGCATCGGAGTGGTCTGTGTGCGTTGCGGCGTGTCGAGTTTGGTTTTAGTTTGATTCACAAATTTTAGTTGGCGATGATCGTCGCCGGAGTCTGAATGCGCGGAGCAAGATGTGCAGAGCGAGCGGGGTCAGACTGTACCTCAAGAACGCCGCGCGCGTCATCCCAATATCTTGACTTGCCCCCGGCCGCGTTGCACAATCCCGCTCAAAGGTAACTATGGCGACAAGCAATCGCACCTGACTTGAGTTAACCCTCTGCCAGGGGATGGCGGAGAACTTATCGAGGCAAGTTGTGAACGGAGAAGCGTCTGACATGAAAAATAAATTGCGCGCGTGGCCTGCCGGATTCGCCGGTTTGGCCGCAGCGAGACACGAACAATTTAACTGAGTGGGGAGCAAGGCGTCCCCGGCGGGGAGCGCACACGACGACCCACATCTACCGCATAGGCCGGTCAGCGCGCCGCCACTTCCGCCTCACTTCGTCTGAACACGACGCGGACGGGTCGCACGCTTTCCCTGAGCCTGTGGAAAGCGAGCCACCGTCCACATGAAAAGATTCACACTCTTCCTCGCCGCACTCTGCTGCTGCGGCCTCACTTTTAACTTTCTCAACAGCACGTCGGCGCAACGCGCGCGTCGCCCGAAGCCCGCCCGCAGGGAAGCACCGCCGCCGCAGGCGAGTTCATACGTCGCACCCCGCGAGCGGCAGTTCGAGTTCGAGTACAAGGCGACGGTCAAAGAGATACCGGCCGGGGCGCGCAAGGTCGAAGTCTGGATTCCCGTCCCGCACGACACCCTTTTCCAGACAATCAAAGGGCTGCACATTGATTCGCCGCACCCTTACCAACTGCGCACGGCCGACTACGGCAACCGCGTCCTGCACCTCAGTCTGGACAATCCGCCGCCGTCAACTCTGACCGTCACCATGCGCTTCAACGCCGTGCGCCGCGAGCACATACAAGGGCGACTGCGGCAGGCCGTCTACCCCGTCGTGCGTGAACCGCGCGACCCGCACATGGCGCGCTGGCTCGAACCGGATCGGCTCGTGCCGATTGACGGCAAGGTGCGGCAGTGGGCGCAGGAAGTGGTGACGGCGGCGCGTGCGCGGACGGACTTGGAGAAGGCGCGCGCGATTTACAATCACGTCGTCTCGACGGTGAAGTATGACAAGAGCGGGCAGGGCTGGGGACGCGGCGACATCTACTACGCCTGCGACGCGCGCCGCGGCAACTGCACGGACTTTCACGCGATCTTCATCGGCTACGCGCGCGCCCTCGGCATCCCGGCGCGTTTCGCCATTGGCTTCCCGCTGCCCGCAGACCGCGGCGCGGGTCAGGTCAGCGGCTATCATTGCTGGGCGGAGTTTTACGCCGAAGGGATCGGCTGGGTTCCGGTTGACGCGTCGGAGGCGGCCAAAGACCCCTCGCGCCGTGAATACTTTTTCGGCGCGCACGACGAGAACCGCGTCGAGTTCACCACGGGGCGCGACCTCGTGCTCAACCCGAAACAGCACGGCACGCCGCTCAACTATTTCATCTACCCTTACGCGGAGGCCGACGGTCAGCCGCTCACATCGGTCGAGCGGACGTTCGCCTACCGCGACGTTCCGCCCAACGCGACTAACAGCGGGCGCGATTAACTGTGTGGGTGTAACGTGCGGATGCGCCCCGCCGTCGGGTCAACGACGACGGCGGGGCGGGTCGGCTTTCGGGTAAGAACCGGCGGGCGTGAACTTCACCAGCCGAAGCCTGTTGTTCGTCCACTCGTAGTAGTAGATTCCGCTCGCCCCGTAACGCTCCTCGCCCGGTCGTCCGATGTTCGGCCGACCGAGTCCGCGGAGCAGGCGACTGTGCGGGCGGAACGTCCACAGGTCTTCGCCTTCGGGCGGGTCGTAATCGCCGATGATGCTCGTCCACCCGTGCAACTCTTTCGGGAAATAGACGCGGCCGGTGCGCGTGTCAATGATCGCGCCGAGCGCACAACCCGTGCCGCAACCCGCGGCCGTGAGCGTGTACTGACCGGCGAAGTTGACGCCCTCTTGCAGTAGTTGATTGCGAAGCGTCGTCCGGTACTTGCGCGCGAGCGGGTGGCTGCGGAAATCAATCGGCGCGGGCTTCTCGCGCCTGACCGCGACGGCGTAATCCTCCAAACGCGGCGCGTCCTTCTCCTCCACCTCCTGCGCCGACGCCGCGCGCGGGCTGACCGCGACGGCGAGCGCGAGACAGGCGACTGCGAAACAGAACTTCTTCATATGAGTGCCCCGAAAAATGTGTTGGGTTAAGGTGTCGTGTGTGGTGGATCAAGGTTAGCGTCTGATGTGTCGGCTCAAGGTTGGCGACGCGCGCCGCAGCGGCTTATGGTCTCGACGTCAGTTCCGAGGCTTCGCCGGAGGGCAGCGCCGCCGGGTAGTCTTCCAGTTTTCCCCTGAGATACTCGAAGAGGGAAGGCTCTAACCTCGCACCTCGCTCGCCGAGTTGCTCGAGCAACCCTTGACGCGAAAACTCGCCCGCACTCGACAGCACGGGCGAACCCATGTCGCACACGGAAGTTTCCGACATCACGAGATGCAGCGAGTAGCCTTCGTTTTCCGTGAACGTGAGGGCGCGTTCGACGCGCGTGTGTTTGTCGAAGCAGAGTTGGAAGCCGAGGATGCGCCCGCCCGCCTCGTACCACACAAACAGGTCGAGGCGTTCGTCGCTGAACCAACGGCGCGCACCCTGACCGGGAATTTGTTTGACGTTCCGTATCTCTCGCAGCATGCCGCTCTCAGGCGTCCCCTCCCGACAACCTCAGCCGGACGAGCCTCTCGCGCCCCGGCACGTGAACTATAACGATATTGGCGTCCTTGTCGCCACTAAAAAAAGGCCGTACGGCCTGTGTCGCGGGAAGCGCGGGACGTGGCGTGTTGAAGCGGGGCGGGCGTCGAGAGTCTAAAAATATTCGTGGCGTTCTGTATAATGCACGCCTCTAGTTTTAACAGCCGGTTCAGACTTTGAGTTTATCCGCGCAGGTGCGGCGCGTCTTTATGAGTCAGCGTCGCGCGGCGTGTTGAACCCGAAGAGGAGGAGAGGTATATGGCTTCACGTCCCCCCGCAAACGAAGCGGCGCGGCTCGAAGTCCTGCACGAATTCGAGGTGCTCGACACCGACCCCGAACAAACTTTCGACGACATCACGCGCCTCGCCGCCTACATCTGCCACACGCCCATCGCGATCATCACGCTCGTTGACGCACACCGGCAGTGGTTCAAGTCGAGGGTCGGGCTGTCGTTCTCCGAAACCGCGCGCGACGTTTCGTTCTGCGCCCACGCGATCAAACAGCCCGGCCCGCTCGTCGTCCGCGACGCGCTCGACGACGAACGCTTCCGCAACAACCCGCTCGTCACGGCCGACCCTTACATCAGGTTCTACGCCGGGTCGCCGCTCACCACCGTCGAGGGGTTCAGCCTCGGCACGCTCTGCGTGATTGATCGCTACCCGCGCGAGATCACGCCCGAACAGATGGCCGCCCTGCGCGTGCTCAGTCAACAGGTGATGACGCAGCTCGAACTGCGTCGCACGATCAGAACGCTCACGCGCTCCGTGAACGAGGCCAAGCGGAAGGCGCACGAGTTGGAACAGCGTCTACAGGACGAAGACTAGGGCGCGCGAGCGGGCACGCTCCTGCTGCTCGGCACGGGACTCGCGGGCGTGACGCTGTGCCGTCGCAAGCGTCAGATCAAACAACGTGAGAGTTGGCGGCGACTAACCGGAACACTCGGAGGGGCGACGGAACTTCATCCGCCGCGCCTCTTAACAAAACTTTCCAACCGCCTCCATATCTTCCCAACTTGAGAGAGCGCACAGAGACACCCGGCCAATTGCACAACGTTTTTTGCCTGTCGAAGTGGTAAAATTTCGACGGTCTTCATAGTGCTTTAAAATTAACCGCGAAGGCACACGGTTGAATTAAAGTTATCTTCGCCTCTTCGCGTCTTAAGTGGTAAGCCGCTCCTGAACTCCGGTCAGCGCAGACCCCTGCGTTTCGTCGCGCCAGACATACTTTGTCGTCTTGCTACGTCGTCTTAGCCTAATCTTTAAATGCAGACCGCTACCGATACCCTCCGCGCGACTCTCCATGCGAGTCCCGACAAGCGTAGATTGATCCCGGCGGCTGATAACGCCTATCGCGTGCTGGGGCTGTCCGGTCAAGCTTCGCAGAGGGAGATTTACGCGGCGGCTTCCGCCCTCCGCCGCGCGATCAAGTTGGGCGTGGCAAAGACGCCCGCGCACCACATCGCCTGGCTCGGCTCAACCGCCTTGACGGAGAACAACGTGCGCGACGCCTTGAGCCGTTTGACCGTCCCCGCGCAACGTATTTACGAACGCCTCTTCTGGTTCTTCGACCCGCAGACGGCGGCCGCCACGACCACCCTTAGTTTCGCCGCGCTGCAAGAAACGGCCACGCGCCTGCAAGCCGTGGAGAGTCCCGCCGCGCGCCACGACATCGCCCTCCTTTGGCTCGCCGTTATGCTCCGGCTCGACCCCGCTTTGAAACTCGCGGACGGTTGGAGTTGGACTTATCAACTCTGGAAAGAGTTGATCGAGGGGAAAGAGTTGTGGTCGCTATTGATGGCCGCCGACCTCAAAGGCGACTTCGAACAGGTGACGACCTTCGGCGAGATCGGCGACCTGCGCGGGCGCGCGTGGCGACTCGTCACCTCGCCGCTCGCCGAGATCGCGAAGGATGCCATGCTGCGCGAAGAGCACGCGCAGGCGGGGCGCGCGCTCGCCGTCCTGCGCGCGTCGGGCGCACCGGACGCGCTTGCGGGCGAATACGAGCATGAGATTCTGGGGTCAATCGAAGACGACTTCGACGCCTTGTTGAGTGTGGCTTTCGGCAGTTACCGCTACGAGGTGAAAACCGATCAGAACGTCAGCGAGCGGCGTGAGACGTGCTGGCGCGCGCACGCGAAGTTTAACGAGCAGGTCAAGCCCGCGCTCAAAAAAATGCTTGAGTTGGCCGGGTCTGAAAGTCACGTCGCGCGTCGCATGTTCGCCTCGGCGGCCGACGCGCTGGACGAGTTGGCCGAAGGCTTCGAGACCGCGTTCGATAGCGAGTCGAGAGTGAAGATGCTGCGCCGTGCGTGGCAATTCGCCCCGCCCGCGAGCGCGTCGCTCCTGTTGATCGAGGAGCACCTCATCGCCGCTGGCGACGCAAGCGAGCGGCCATCCAAGACCGAGGCCGACTACGCGCGCCAGCTCGCGGCGGCGATGCGCGAACCCGTCGCGCCGCCGGAGTTGTTCACAGCCTACATTCGACAGGAGGAAGCGGAGAAGAAGCTGGACGCGTGGGGCAAAGGGGCGTCGAAATTTGTCTTCGTCGTGGTGGTCGCGCTCTTCGTCGGCAAATGTTTTAATAGCCTGCCCGGCTCGCGCAGCCCGCGCGGCTACCAGCCGTACAACTTCAACGTCGCCATGCCGCGCTTCACGCCGCCGCCTGTGCCGCAGTTCAAACGCACGGATTTCGTGATTTCCGTCACGGCGAGAGAGTTGCAAAATAAGTTGAAGGCGAAGAGCGCGACGCTGTTCCACGTCGGCGCGAAATCCGAATATGAAGCGGGTCATATTGCGGGCGCGCTCTCGATGCCGGAGTCGGAGGTGGCGGCACGCACCAAACGCCTGTCAAAATACCAGCAGATCATCCTCTATTGTCATTGCGGGGCGGATGAGGAGTTGAGCAGGCGCGCGGCCGTCGAACTGCAAACGCTCGGATTCATCGGCGTGTCTGTCCTTGAAGGCGGCTATCAATCGTGGCTCGACGCCGGACTCCCGATCAAGCCACCACGTCCAATCAATGCAACCCGGAACGGCTTAGTGCAACTCGGAACAAAAAATTAAACTGCGACGTTCGTCTATTTCAACTCGCCGCACAAATTTTGACTGATGGCTACAGAAGAACTCCCAGATCAACTCGACGTGCCGCTCGCCGCCCTGATCGAGTTGGCGATTGAAAGCTGGCGGCTGGATAGTTGGCTCGCCACGCTGCCGCCGGAGAAGGTCGCATCGAAACTACGACACGTCGCGCGTCGCCTGCAAAAGTTTTTGAGCGAGCGCGAATTGAGCGCGCTCGATCTGACTGGCAAAAGTTATGAGCCGGGCATGTCCGTGGAGGTGCTCGAAGCGTTGAAGGACGAACGCCTCGCCCGGCACGAACGTCTGGTTGACGAGATGGTCGAGCCGATCATTTTGTGGCGCGGGCGCGTGGTGAAGTACGGGCGGATCGTCGTCAGGCAGGGCGGCAAGGCGTCGCCGCCCGCGTGAAGTTGAGTCGCACGTTATTGCTGATCAGTATCAAGTAGGGCGACGCTTTTAGTTGAGGGTAGAGTTTGCATGAGCGCATTTATTAACTACGGCATTGATCTGGGCACGACGAATTCCTGCATCGTGCGGCTCGACGGCGACGAGATCAAGATCATGCAGAATGCTGATCAGATGAACGTCACGCCGTCGGTCGTGCGCGTGCTCAGGTCTGGGAGCGTGATGGTGGGACGGCGCGCCTATAACGCCATCGCGGAAGACCCCGACAACGTGGCGGCCGAGTTCAAGCGTTTGATGGGGCAAAAATTTCAACACCGGTTTCCGGCCTCCGGGCGCGCGATGTCGCCGGAAGAACTCTCGGCGGAAGTCTTGAAGTCTTTGCTTGGCGACGCGCGTCGTAGGCAGGGCGACGGCGAGGGCGACATCCCGGCCGCCGTCATCACCGTGCCCGCCGCCTTCACCGCGCTGCAATGCGAGGCGACGGCGCGCGCCGCACGCCTCGCCGGACTCAGCGAGCACCCGCTGCTGCAAGAGCCGATTGCCGCCGCCCTCGCTTACGGCGCGCGACCCGACGCGCGCGACCAACGCTGGCTCGTCTTCGACCTCGGCGGCGGCACGCTCGACATCGCCGTTGTCTCCACGCGCGACGGGCGTCTGAGCGTGCTCGAACATCGCGGCGACAACCATCTCGGCGGCAAAGATATTGATCGTCTCATCGTGCAGAAACTTTTCCTGCCCCATCTCGCCGCGCAATTTTCCCTGCCCGACGCGCCCGCGGCCGCCGGGAGACTTCTACGCAAACTCACTTTGATCGCCGAGTATGCGAAGATCGAACTCTCGACCTCTGACGACACAATCGTCAGCCTCATTGATCTCGGCGCGGACGCGGAAGGCCGTCTCATCGAATCCGAACTACCGCTCAGCCGCGCCGAAGTTGAAGCGGAGATCGAGCCGCTCGTCGCGCGCTGCCTGCAACTGGCGGGCGACGCGCTCGCCGCCGCGCGCGTAAAAGGCGCAGACCTTGATCGAGTGCTGCTCGTCGGCGGCCCCACCCAGATGCCCTGCGTGCGACGGCAGATCGGCGATGCGCTCGGCGCGCGAGTTGACTACTCGCTCGACCCGATGACGGTCGTCGCACACGGCGCAGCGATCTACGGCGCGACGGTGGAACGCGCAACGGTCGCACCGCGCACGGCCGCGTCAATGCCGACGGCGGATAAGTTGTCGGTGCGGCTCGCGTTCGATCCGGTCAGCACGTCGCTCGAAGCGGCGGTCGCGGGGAAGATTGACGGCGCGCGTCGTGATGCGGCGCGCGAGGTGAAGATTGACACCGACAACAACTTTTGGACGAGCGGCTGGCACGTCGTCAGCGACTGCTACTTCGAGGTTCCGCTCGTCTTGCAAGAAGGGAAGAACAACAAGTTTCTGATCAGCCTGCGCGACGCGGAGGGTCGCACGATTGCGGTCGAGCCGTCGGAGTTTTCCGTCCGGCACGGGTTGATGATCAGCGCGCCGCCTCTGCCGCACACGATCTCGGTCGAGTTGGTGCAGCCGGACGGCACGATTGAACTCAGCCCCGTCTTCCCGCGCCGGACGCTTCTGCCCGCCGAAAAGACCGTCTCGTATCGCGCCGCTAAGACGCTCCGGCCGAGCGACGCGGACACGTCTCTGGCGATCAAACTCTGGGAGGGCGAGGCGCTCGGCGAGCCGCAAGCGAACGACTGGGTGGGCAACATGCACATCTGGAACGAACACATCCGCCGCCCCATCCCCGAAGGCGCGGAGATTCAACTGCACATCAAGATTGATGCCTCGCGCCTGATCACGGTGGAAGTTTTCGTCCCGCACTTGAACGCGAATTTCAGCGAGCGCGTCTACATCCCGCAGGACGAAGAACCCGATTACCTCGAACTGTTGGAGCAAGTCCCGCTGGAATTCGAGTCATACCTGCGACGCCTGAACTTGCTGGAAGATCAACTGCTCTTGGGCGACCACGCGGACGCGGCGGAGAGTTTCGATTTCCCCGAAGTCCTCTACGAAGAGGGCGAACTTCCGTTGTCGTCATCAACCGGCGGGGAAGAGAAAGGGTCGTTCGCCTCGGTCAGCGACAACAGCCCGCATGCCGAAATTGATCGTTTGCGGCGCGAGATCGAAGACCTCGACATAGAGATCATCTTGCAGCGCAGCGGCGGCATGTCGCTCGACGCGGATGCGGCGAAGGGTCTCGTCGAACGCGCGCGTGAGATACGCGTGCGTGTGTCGAACCTCGAAAGGCGCGTCGGCGGCGGCGCGCAAACTTCGCGCGTGACGGGCGACGAATCGCTCGCCTCGGAGACGCGCGAGTACGTGGAGAACTACGGCAACGAATCGCAGAAGGCGCGTTTCGCCGCGCTCGTGCGCGAGTTGGAACGCGCGACGGCGCGGCGCGACGGGCGCGGCGTGCAAAAGCTCAACATCGCGCTCAAGCACCTGCGCGGTCAAATTCTCTACGCGCAGGAGTGGTTCTGGCGCGAGTGGTTCGAGTATTTCCAGCGGCCGGGACGCAAGTTCGTCAACGCGGGCGAGGCTACGAAGTGGCTCGCGCAAGGGGTGGAGGCGACGCAAAACAACAATCAGGCGAAACTCGAAGAGGCCGTCAGGCGTTTGTGGAAACTCGAACCCGTGGAAGAGACGGCGGCGGATAAGGAACGCTCGATGCGCCCCGGCTTGAAGTTATAGAACTCGCTTCGGGCGCGGCGCGCGAGAGGAGGGCGGACGCATGAATTTCAGAATCTCCGACTTATGGAACTGGCGCGGCACGGTGGGGCGCGGCAAATACCTGACCCTTGGCCTGCTCCTGTTCGCGCTCAAACACAACCTTGACCGCATCGTCGCGGCCGCCTACTTCAACCGCCGCTGGACGCTCTTTAACTACTGGCTCTTCCCCGGCGCGTCGAACGTCGAAGACTCGCCGCCCGACTACCAGAGGTTTTACGCGACGCTGCTTGTCCTCGCCCTACCCTTCATCTGGACGGGCGTCGTGCTCACGCTCCGGCGTCTGAGATCGGCGGGGCTGCCGCTGTGGCTGGTGCTCGTCTTCTTCGTCCCGTTCGTCAACCTGCTTTTCTTCGCCCTGCTCGGCGTGCTGCCCGCGCGCGAACCGGACACGGACGCGCAGCCGCAAGTGGCGGGCGGACTCAAAAAATTTCTGGATCGAATCATCCCGCGCAGCGCGTTGGGGAGCGCGTTTTTCGGAGCGGTCATCGTCGCGCTGTTGACCGTCGCGGCTACCGTCTGGAGCGTCAACGGGTTGGGCAACTACGGCTGGGGCTTGTTCGTCGGCCTTCCGTTCTGCGTCGGCCTCGCCTCCGTGCTCATCTACGGCTATCACGAATCGCGTTCGCTCAAGAGTTGTTTGCTGGTGTCGCTGCTCTCTATCGCGTTGACGTGCGTGGCGATCATCATGTTCGCCATCGAGGGCTTGATCTGCATCATCATGGCCGCGCCGCTCGGCGCGTTGTTCGCGCTCTTCGGCGGCTTCATGGGCTACCTCATCCAGCACCGCGTCGAAGAGTTTCCGCAGTCGCCGCGCGTCTACACCACGCACGCCTTCGCCGTCGTCCTGCTGGCCTTGCCTGCGCTGATGCTCTTGGAAAACTCGGTGCGCGCGCCCGCGCCGCTCAGAGCCGTGCGGACTTCCGTCGTGATTGACGCGCCGCCCGAACAGGTGTGGCCGAAACTCGTCGCGTTCGCGGAACTCCCGCCGCCGCGCGAGATGCTTTTCAAGACCGGCATCGCGTACCCTTTGCGCGCGGAGATACAGGGGCACGGCGTCGGCGCGGTGAGGCATTGCGTGTTTTCGACGGGCGCGTTCGTCGAGCCGATTGAAGTGTGGGACGAGCCGCGCCTGTTGA
This sequence comes from Pyrinomonadaceae bacterium, assembly GCA_030841105.1. Classification (GTDB taxonomy): domain Bacteria; phylum Acidobacteriota; class Blastocatellia; order Pyrinomonadales; family Pyrinomonadaceae; genus JAIVJZ01. Next base: position 51,093 of record JAVEDE010000106.1, on the reverse strand, counting down.
AGTTCGGCGTCACGGCGCAGCCGCCCATCATGGATGAACTGTCGCCCTACCCGCACCTCCAACCGCCGCACCTGAATAACTATCTGCAATCGCGCCGCGGGCAGTTTCAGTTAACCCCGCTCGCGGGCGGTCGCACTTTGCTCGAAGGGACGACGTGGTACGAGAACAATTTCTGGCCGGGCGTCTACTGGAATCGCTGGTCTGATCACATCATCGGCCGCATCCACCTGCGCGTGCTCGACCACATCCAAAATCTCGCCGAGCAGCGGCAGCCGTAATTGTAGTTGCGTCCGGGAAAAGACGTGCGACCGGACGCGCGTCGCGTATATCAAAACACGAACCGCGGAAAGGAACTTTGTTAATTGATGAGAGACAACAGCCCTCTTTACCCGAACACGTTTGTACTAACGCTCGTTCTTTTGTGCGCGCTCGTCGGCGCGTCCTGCTCCACGTCTTCCAAGAGCGCGCCGGGCACGCCCGCCACGACTTCAAACAACAAGCCCAGTCCCGAACTCTTGCAGCAGGCCGATCAGGGTTACGCGCAACGCGACGATCTGGCGCGCGTCCGCGAAGGGTTGGAGACGCTGCGCCGCGCCCGCGCCGTTAACTACAGCAACTTCGAGGCGGCGTGGCGCGTCGCCCGCCTCAACTACACACTCGGCGACAAGACCACGGACGCGGCGGAAAAGGAGAAGGCTTTCCGCGAAGGCATCGAGGCCGGCGAGACGGCCGTGCGCGTCGAGCCGCAGCGGGTCGAAGGCCATTTCTGGCTCGGCGCGAATCAGGGCGGCTACGCGCAGTCGCGCGGGCCGCTCTACGGACTCTCGGCGGCAGAGGGCTTGCGCAAGGAGATGGAGACCGTCCTCAAACTCGACGAAGGCTTTCAGGGCGGCAGCGCCTACATGGTGCTCGGCCGCCTCGACCTCGAACTCCCCTCGATGCTCGGCGGCGATCCCAAACGCGCCGTCGAGACGCTGGAACGCGGCATGAAGTACGGCGAAAACAACTCGCTCTACCGGCTGCGTCTGGCCGAGGCTTACATCCGCAACAAGCGCATGGACGACGCCCGCAAGCAGATTGACTTCATCCTCAACATGACGCCGCACCCCGGCTTCCTCCCCGAACACAAGGAGGCCGTGACGAAGGCCAAGGAGTTACTCGATAAGAGATTATGACGCTCTCCGGTTCTTAAGGCGCGGGTTCGATGCGTAGCCACTCGAATTTGCCGACCGCGCCGGGCACGCCGCCGACGTTGAGCGCGATCCGCACGTTGCCGAGATGTGCGCCGTCAACTTCGTCGCCGAGGGGCGTCCACGCTTTCCCGTCAACGCTATAGGCGAAGCGGTAACGCGCGCCATCATGCGACGTCATTCGCAGCGTGACCCGCTGCGCCGTCGTCTTCGCCGTGGCGACGTTGCGCCGCCCTTTGCTCACCATCCGCCACACCCTGATCTCGCCGCCACCCACCGCAACGCCCAGCGCGTTCTCCTGATCGCCGTAGGCCGACAGACCCGCCGACGAACCGCGCGCCATCTCCGCCAGATTGACGGCGGCGGTCGCCACGTAGTCGCCGCCCGGCGCGCGTTGCGTGACGAGCGCGGCAAGCAGCGGGTCTTTCGCCTTCTTGTCCGAGGCGGAGAGACTCAAACGCCCCCCGCGCTCCGTCTCGACGGCAATCGAGGGCACGTTCCACTGCGGCCACTGCCAACTCGCCCCGATGGCGTTCGCGTCAAACTCGTCGTAGAAAGAGTCCTGACTGACGACGATGCCGGAGGCGGGCGGTCGCACGGCGGTCGCGCTCGGCCCGTGGCCGTCGTTAATCGAAGGCCAGCCGTTTGCGTTCCATTTAACTTCGTCGAGCAGAGCCTCGCGCCCGATGTGGAAAGCCTCGTCCGACTTCCGGTAGGCGTGGTAGAGCAAATAATCCGTGCCCTGTTTGTTCGTGACGATGCTGCCGTGGCCGGGGCATTGCCAGACGTTGTTCGCGGCGAGGATCGGGTTCGCGGGGTTCTTCTCCCAGGGGCCGAGCAGTTTGCGCGCGCGCGCAACGCCGAGTGCGTAGTCGCAGCGACGGCCGCAACACGCGTTGCCCGAATAGAACAGGTAGAACCACTCGCCGCGCCGCACGACGAACGCGCCCTCGACCACGCCGCCCTCCCACGTCGTCGGGTTGTTGCGAAACAACTCCCTGCGGCTGCCGACGAGCCGCGTCCCGTCGGCGGAGAGTTTCTGTGCCCAGAGCGGCGTCGGCTGATTGCGGCTGTTGCCGTCCTCCTTCCAGATCAGGTACACGTCGCCGTTCTCGTCGGCGGTCGCCACGGCGTCAATTGAGCCGATCTCCTGACAGACGAGCGTGCCGTGATCCGTGTACGGACCTTGCGGCGCGGCCGCACTCGCCACGGCGACGCAGAGCGGGCCTTGCTTCATGCGCGCCGTGTAGTAGACGTAGAAACGGTTGCCGAACTGCTGCAACTCGGGCGCCCAAAAACTGTTCGCCGCCCACGACGGGCGGTTCGGCAAGACTGCCCCTTTCGCTTCCCAGTGGACGAGATCGCGCGAGTGCATGACGAGGAAGATGGGCGCCCACTCGCCCGACGTGGCCGTCGTCCAGTAGTCGTCGCCGACGCGGATAACGGACGGGTCTGGAAAGTCGCCCGCGATGACGGGGTTCGTGTAAGTCGCGCGCTTCTGCGCGGACGCTGCCGACAGCGAGAGGCACAGGCAAACGGCGACCAGCCACGCCCGTCGCGCACGCGCGAGTATCTGTATGTTCGACATGAATTTTTACCAGCGGTGATATGCGGGGTGGCCTTGCTTGACGGCGACGAACGTGCCGCGCCCCGTGGCGCAAACTTTCCCCCCGGCCGTCAGTTCGACTTCGACGACGGCGCGATCCTCTTTCGCTTCGACCACGCGCGCCGCGAGTTGGACGGGAGCAGTGGTCGGCGTCGGGCGCATGAGCTTGACGGAGTATTCGGCCGTGACGGTGGCGGGCGGCGCGTCTTGCCCTGCGCGTCGCATCAGATGCCACGCGGCCGTCCAGTTGGCGTGGCAGTCAATGAGCGAGCCGATGATGCCGCCGTTCAACATGCCCGGAAACGCCTCGTGATATGCCTGCGGCTGCCATTCGCAGATCGCCGCGTCGTCGCCGCGCGCGAAACTGCGTATGCGCAGGCCGCGCTCGTTGGCCGGGCCGCACCCGAAGCAGGTCATCCGCGGCGCGTACCTCTCTTGTAGACTCAATTCATCCGTCATCCAATCTTCCCCTGTGTTTTAGGCATCTAGCGTCGGCGAATACGTTAAGTTCGCGCCGCCCGGTCCGTCGTAAATCCCGGCGAAAATTTTCGGCTACTACAACAGCGGCGCGCTTTGTGATAATGATATAGCAGCGATTCGCAAATTCACACTTAAAGAGACCATGAAGAAACTTCTTAACCCAAGCCTCGCCCTCTGCGCCACACTTTTTTTCGCGGCACACGCGCCCGCGCAGAAGAAACGTCCGGCGCAACCTAAAGGGACGCCGCCGCCCGCCCAAGTTAAGCCTGTGCCGACACCCGCGCCGACGCCTGTGCCGACGCCCGCGCCCGAACCTTTCGACGGCGCGAGCGTGGAGCGGATGGCCGCGCAGTGCGTCCGTCTGGAGACGGAGGCGGGCACGATTGAAATGAAGATGTTGCCGGAGGGCGCGCCCGAAACCGTCCGCAACTTCCTGAACCTCGCGGCCACGGGCGCGTTCGACACGACGACTTTCAGCCGCGTCGTCCGAGGCTTCGTCATACAGGGCGGCAACCTCTCGACGCGCGAGAATCTGACGCCCGCGCTTGCCGAACGCGCGCGACGCACCGTGCGCGACGAGCCGAACGCCATCCGGCACACGCGCGGCGTCGTCTCGATGGCGCGCTCCGATAGGCCGCACAGCGCGACCACAAATTTCTTCATCCTCGTCGGCACGGCGTCGCATCTCGACAACAAGTTCGCCGCCTTCGGGCGCGTCACGAAGGGCATGGACGTGGTGGACGCCATCAACAAGGCCGCGCTCGAAGGCGAGACGCCGCTGACGCCCGTGCGCGTCGCGAGCGCGGCCGTCTTCGCGTGCGCGCCCGACACGCCCGGCGCGGAGAATTAGAGGCGAAGGAAAATTTGTAAACGTTCCGGCCGCCAAGTCGCGGCGAGATAGTTATCTGTCATTAGAAAGTGAGTTCAGTTATGAGCAGCGTCCCCAACAAAGTTATTTACTCGATGATCGGCGTCAGCAAGTTTTACGACAAGAAGCCCGTCCTCAAAGATATCTACCTCTCTTACTTTTACGGCGCGAAGATCGGCGTCATCGGCTTGAACGGGTCGGGCAAGAGTTCGCTGCTGCGCATACTCGCGGGCACGGACACGGAGTTCATCGGCGAGACCGTGATCTCGCCCGGCCACACCGTCGGCTTTCTCGAACAAGAGCCGCGGCTCGACGAGTCGAAGACCGTGCGCGAGATCGTCGAACAGGGCGTGCAGGCGACAGTTGATCTTTTGAAAGAGTATGAAGCAATCAACGAGAAGTTTTCCGAGCCGATGTCGGACGACGAGATGAGCGCGCTTCTGGAACGACAGGGCGCGGTGCAGGAGAAACTCGACGCCGCCGACGCGTGGGACTTGGACTCGCGCCTCGAACTCGCGATGGACGCGCTGCGCTGCCCGCCGCCGGAGACGCCCGTCAAAATTCTTTCGGGCGGCGAGAAACGACGCGTCGCGCTCTGCCGCTTGCTTTTGCAACAGCCCGACATTTTGCTCTTGGACGAACCGACCAACCACCTCGACGCCGAATCCGTCAGTTGGCTCGAACAACACTTGCAGAAGTATCCCGGCACGGTCATCGCCGTCACGCACGACCGCTACTTTCTCGACAACGTGGCCGGGTGGATTCTCGAACTCGACCGCGGGCAGGGCATCCCTTGGCAGGGCAACTACTCTTCTTGGCTCGAACAAAAAGGCCAGCGGTTGGCCGTCGAGGAGAAACAGGAGTCGGAGCGGCAGAAGACTTTGCAGCGTGAGTTGGAGTGGATCAGGATGTCGCCCAAGGGGCGGCAGGCGAAGTCGAAGGCGCGCATCAATTCTTACGAAGCTCTGGCGAGCCAGGAGACGCAGGGTCGCGCGTCGGAGTTGGAAATTTACATTCCGCCGGGGCCGCGCCTCGGCGACATCGTGATTCAGGCCGAGCACGTCTCGAAAGCCTTCGGCGACAGGCTGTTGATTGACGACCTGACGTTCTCGCTGCCGCCGGGCGGCATCGTCGGCATCATCGGCCCGAACGGCGCGGGCAAGACCACGCTCTTCCGCATGATCACCAAACAGGAAGAACCCGACGGCGGGAGTTTCCGCACGGGCGAGACCGTCAAACTCGCCTACGTGGATCAGAGCCGCGACGCGCTCGCGGCCGATAAGACGATCTGGGAAGTAATTTCTGACGGCCTCGACATCGTGATGCTCGGCTCGCGACAGGTGAACTCGCGAGCCTACGTGGCATGCTTCAACTTCTCCGGCGGCGACCAACAGAAGAAGGTCGGCGCGCTTTCGGGCGGCGAACGTAACCGCGTCCATCTGGCGAAGATGTTGAAGCAGGAAGCGAACGTTCTATTGCTCGACGAGCCGACGAACGATCTGGACGTGAACACGATGCGCGCGCTCGAAGAGGCGCTGGAAAACTTCGCCGGGTGCGCCGTCGTCATCAGCCACGACCGCTGGTTTCTCGACCGCATCGCGACGCACATCCTTGCCTTCGAGGGCGAGAGCAAAGTCGTCTGGTTCGAGGGCAACTATTCGGAGTACGAGGCCGACCGCCGCGCGCGTCTCGGCGCGGCAGCCGACCAACCGCACCGCATCAAGTATCGGCAGTTGACGCGCGGCTGAAGCGCGCCGAAGAGAGTTAAGAGTCAAACAAGGTGAAGAGAAGCGACAGGCGCGTGATCAAGGCGGGGTGCTGCGGCTTTCGTTCGTCGCAAGCGGACTACACGGCGCGCTTCCCCGTGGTCGAAGTGCAGCAGACGTTTTACCAGCCGCCGCAGGTGAAGACTCTGGAACGCTGGCGCGCCGACGCCCCGGCCGGTTTCGAGTTCACGCTCAAGGCGTGGCAACTCATCACGCACGAAGCGCGCAGCCCCACCTATCGCCGCCTCAAAAAAGAGTTGACCGACGCGGAGAAGTCGGAGGCGGGTTCGTTTCGCCCGACCGCCATCGTGCGCGAGGCGTGGGAGGTGACGCTCGCCTGCGCCGAAGCGCTCAAGGCGACGCGTGTGCTGTTTCAATGCCCGTCCAGTTTCACGCCGACGCAGGAACACGTGCGCGACTTGCGCTCGTTCTTCGCGCACATCGAACGGCCGCGCCGGAAACTCGTCCGGCTGTGGGAGCCGCGCGGTAGTTGGCCGCCTGAACTGGTCAAGGAGTTGTGCGACGAACTCGATCTCACGCACGTCGTTGACCCGTTCGCCGCGCGCACACTGACGCCGGGGCAGTGTTATTATCGCCTCCACGGCCGCACCGGCTGGCGTTACCGTTACGAAGACGACGAACTCGCGGAACTCATCTCGATGCTGCCGCCAAAGGGCGTCTCTTACGTGCTCTTCAATAACGTGCGGATGCTCGACGACGCCGCGCGTTTTCAGGAGTTGGCGCGCGAGCAGGAACGTGACGAGCAGGAATTGTAGAATTGAACTAACCACAGGATGAAGGGCTAGGCGAACGATGGACGTTGCGGAGTTGAAAGACAAGATCGCGCTCGTCACGGGAGCGAGTTCGGGGATCGGGCGCGCGACGGCGTTGCGGTTTGTCGCGGCGGGCGCGCGCGTGGCGTTAGTGGGGCGCGACGCGGAGGCGCTGGCGTTGGTCGCAAGTGAGATCGAGCGACTCGGCGGGGAAGCGTTCGCCGTCGCGGCCGATGTCACGAACGAACACGACGCGGAGCGCGCGATGGGCGAGTGCGCCGGGCGTTTCGGCGGGTTGGACGTGCTCGTCAACGCGGCGGGCGGGCTATCCAACGGAACGATTGAGACAACGGCGCTCGCCGCGTGGGACGCGATGCTCGACGTGAACTTGCGCGCCGTCTTCCACCTGATGCAACTGGCGATTCCGCACCTCGAAACGCGACAGGGAAACATCGTCAACGTGTCGAGCGTGACGGGCTTGCGCGCGTTCCCCGGCGTGCTGGCCTACTGCGTGTCGAAGGCGGGCGTTGATCAGTTGACGCGTTGCGCCGCGTTGGAACTGGCGTCCAAACAGATCAGGGTCAACGCGGTCAACCCCGGCGTCGTCCGCACGCAGGTACACCGGCGCGGCGGGATGAGCGAAGCGGCCTACGCGGCCTTCCTCGAACATTCGCGCACGACGCACCCGCTCGGTCGCATCGGCGAACCGGAAGAAGTGGCCGACTTGATCCTGTTTCTCGCCTCGGCGCGCGCCGCGTGGATCACGGGCGCGACCTATTCGATTGACGGCGGGCGGGCGCAGACTTGCGCGCGTTGACTAGGGGCGACGCGGGACATTGACACGGGGCGTAGACACGAGGCGATGCGTTGACGTTCATCGCCGTCGTATCAGGACGCGAGCCGGTGTCTGAAACTTACTGCTTCGTATTTTGGGGCGACTGATTTTTGTTGCCGTTCGTGTTGCGGTTCGCGTTGGAATTAGAGTTACCGTTTGAGTTGGTGGTCGGCTTCGCCGTCCGTTCCAGCTTCTTCTTTTCCTCTTCGATGCGCGCCTTCTGCCTGCTCGCGTCCGACTGCGCGCGTTCCAGAGCCTCCTGCGCGCGGTAGTCGTCCGGGTCGAGTTCGATTGACTTTTTGAACGCGCCGACCGCGTCGCTGTAACGAGCGAGCTTGTTGTAGGTCAGCCCGATGTCGTAATAGGTCGCGCTGTCCGGCTCTTTGAGTTTGATGCCGCGGCGGTACGCCTCGATTGACTTCTGGTAGTCGCCGAGGCGACTGTAAGCCTCGCCCAGATTCAGTTGCGCTTCCGCGTTCTTCGGCTCTTTGTCCACCAGCTTGTCGTAAACCTTGACGGCCTCTTCGTAAGCCTTCTCGGCGTCCTCTTTCCTGCCGAGCGCCTTGTAAGCCAGACCGAGTTTCATGTAGCCCGCGGCGAATTCGGGGTCGAGCACGGTCGCCTGCCGGAACGCTTCGGCGGCCTGCTCGTCGCGATTCTGCTTGTAGAGTTCCATGCCGAGCGCGTAGTAGCCCGGCGCGTCCTGCGTGGGCGGTTGCGGGATGGCGACGGCGGCGGGTGAAGTGTCGGGGGCGGCGGTAGCAGCGGGCGTCGGGCTGCCCGTGGCGGCCACGTCCGGCGCGTTGTTGTTGTTTCGTTTGGAGCAACCGAACTGCACGGCTGCGAGCAGAAAGAGGAGTGCGATGTTAGTCAGATTTCTCATGGCCGCGACCTAGCGTTGTTAATTGTCGGGAGCAGCTATTATCTATGCCAAAACGCGACGCGAGTCAATGGGGAGGAAATCGGTTGGCGCGAAAGTTTCTGCGCGGCAGCGGCCGGACGCAAAAAAAGGCGGGGCGCGCCTTGTTTGCCGAAAGCCGCCCCGCCGCCAGTTGACCTGAAAGTTAAATACGCCGTTCGCTTTGCTTCAAAGGTGAATAGTTATGACTACTCCCCTCGACAGATGTTCGACGTGCGAAGGGCGTGGATTTTAACGCGGGCGAAAAACGGGGTCTGTACGAGAGCGTACCGGGAGCGGGGGCATTGGAAGCGTGCCGCGCGTTGTGTCCGAACGGAGAAAGGGGCGTCAGACTCCCCCAAGCCTGCCGCCCCTTTGTGTCCGTCCAGTTGCCGTAAAAGGATGAGCCGAATATACGCGCGGCCTTCTCGCCTTAGGTTGCAAAGAGATTGCGGTTGGATTACATAACGAAGAAAGCCGAAATTATTTATCGCGAAGAATAAAGCCGAAATTATTTTACGCGCGACTACTTTTGCTGCTTCAACTTCGCGTCGAGCATCGCGGCGAGTTCGGGGTTCGAGCCTTTGAGCGTGTTGTATTCGGCGTTCGCCGCATCGCGGTTGCCGGTTTCCAGATACAGCACGGCCAGACGCAGGCGCGCCTCGCCGTCTGCGGGCTTGAGCTTGACGGCCTCCTGATAGGCTTTGATCGCTTCGCCGAACTGTTTGAGGCGACTATATGAGTTGCCGAGGTTGAAGAACGCGTCCGCGTCTTTCGGGTTGTGGCGCGTGGCCTGCGTGAAGGCTTGCACGGCCTCGCGCGGCTGCTCCAACTTGGTGTAGACGTTGCCCAGACTGAAATAGGCTTCGGCGTGGTCGGGCTTGAGGCTCACGGCTTTCTGGTAAGCAGCGAGCGCGTCTTTGGTGCGCTCCTGCTTGACGTAGGCGTTGCCCATCTCGTTGTAAACTTCCGCGTTCTTGGGGTTGAGTTTGAGCGACTCGTTGAAGGCGGCGAAGGCTTCGTCGTAGCGTTCCAGACGCAGGTAACACTGGCCGAGTTCGTAACGCGCGGCGGCATCCTTCGGGTCGAGGCGGATGGCCTGCTGGTATTGCGCGGCGGCCTCTTGAAATTTCCCGGCGGTGAAATAGGTGTTGGCGAGGTTGTAGTAATTGGACGCGTCGTTCGGATTCTTGCGGATGGCCTCTTCGTCGAGTTTGGTGATCTCTTTCAACGTCGCGTCGAAGTTCGGCGTCGGCGAAGCGGCCGCTTGGTTGGCGGCGGGTTGCGGGTTCTTGTTTTTGCAGGCCGTAGGTAAGAGGAGAAGTGAAAGCAGGGCGGCCGCAAGGAGCAGAGGTCTCTTCATCTGTTAAGCTCGCTTGAATGAATTGATATTTTGTAGGGCACGGCTGACAAGAGTAGCAACGAAACTTTGTCCGCGCAAACGCGGCACGAAAGTTTAAGGCAACCTGTTTTGTCGGGGCGCGGAACGAGAAGCGCGGCGGGCAGCGACTATGAAAACATGTGCGGCGAAATGGCAAGAGGCCGACAGCGCCCTCGCAACGCTATCGGCCTCTCGCCTCTCACACCATTCCATTTTTGGGGGAAGGATGCGATACGGCGCGCACTCTATCACCAAAAAATTTCCCTGACAAGTCGCCGCGCGCCGCAGTGGAACGAAGCGCGAACACTTTGCGCGCGGTCGCCGTTCAGGCCACGCGCGCGTCGTGGTCGAGGTGGCGTTTGACGCACTCGTCCAGATCTTGAACCAGATGTTTCTTGTCCACGTAGCCGTCAACAAACTGCACGGGCGTCTCCTCACAATCGCCGGGAAATTCCTCCGACGTGATGAGAATGACGGGGACTTGCTCGCAGCCGGGAATCTCGCGCAGACGGCGCGACGTGTCCAGCCCGTCCAGACGACGCATCCGGTAATCCATGATGACGAGATCAACCGGAGTTTCGCGCGCTACTTCTAGGGCGCGCTCGCCGGAGTCGGCTTCAAACAGGCGATAGGGGTTTTTCTTGAGAATGTCTTTCGTGAGGCGACGCCAGATGTCGGAGTCGTCTACAATTAAAATATTGGGCATTCGGGGGAATCCTTTTTACGCACGGGGGTGCGGGGCAAAGTCAGGTAATTTCTTAAGACAAAACCTGTTTTTAGTCAACTAACTCGATGGGGGAAGTCGGTTAATTTTGGAGATCACTTTTTTAGGGACGAGCGCGGGCGTGCCGACGCGCGCGCGAAACGTTTCGAGCGTCGCGTTGCGCCTGCCGCAACGCGGCGAGGTGTGGCTGTTCGACTGCGGCGAAGGCACGCAGCACCAGTTGCAACGCACGCCGCTCAAGATCAGCCAGATCAGCCGCGTCTTCATCACGCACCTGCACGGCGATCACCTCTTCGGCTTGATGGGTCTGCTCGCCACTTGCGGGCTGGCCGGGCAAGGGCAAGAGATACATCTCTACGGCCCCGACGGTCTTGAAGAGTACGTGCGCGTGTGCGCGCACATCTCGCGCACGACGCTCTCCGAGACGCTCAAGATTCACACGGTCGAACCCGGCCTCGTCCACCGCGAGGAAGAGTTCAGCGTCACCTGCCGCCCGCTCAAACATCGCGTCCCGTCCTTCGGCTATCGCGTGACGGAGCGCGACCGGCCGGGGAAGTTTGACGTGGAGCGGGCGCGCGCGCTCGGCATCAAGCCCGGCCCGATGTACGGCCGTCTGAAGAACGGCGAGAGCGTCGAACTGGCGGACGGGCGCGTCGTTCACGGACGCGAGTTGCTGGGGGCGACGCTCGCGGGGCGTTCAATCGTCTATTGCACCGACACGATCTACTGTCAGAACGCGGTCGCGCTCTCCGAGGGCGCGGACGCTTTAATTCACGAGGCGACGTTCGCCGCGCAGGACGAGCCTTTGGCCGTGCAGAGCACGCACTCGACCACCACGATGGCCGCGCGCGTGGCGAGCGAAGCCGGGGTGCGCAAGTTGCTCATCACACACATCAGCCCGCGCTACACGCCCGACAGCCCGGTCACGCCCGAAGCGTTGCTCGCAGAGGCGCGCGCCGTCTTCCCCCGCACCGACATGGCGCGCGACTTCATGACCTTCGTAGTTCCCCGCCGCGAAGAGAACGCCGTGTGAGTCTCGACGCCGGACGGGAAACCGCGCAGCAGCAGAGGCGAACGGCGCGAAGGGCGAATCACGACGGATAGAAAAAGGGCGCGCGCTTCGTCATTGATAAAGCGGCGCGCTTCGTGATTGAAAAAAAGGGGGGCGGGGGTTAGATTGTCAATGCCTTCAACTCCCGATGCCGAAGCGACTTCTTAAATCAAACTCCGAGGAGCACCCAACGCCATGTCACGCCCTTCGCCACCGCGCAACGATAGATTCGAGGATTACGTTCCCGTCGCCGAACGGCTGGAAAGATTTTACGAGCGGTTTCCCGACGGGCGCGTCATCACGCACATCATCGAACACAATTCGGAGAGCGGCTTCGTCCTCATGCGCGCCGAAGTTTATCGCTCGCCAGACGACGCGCAACCCGCCGCCACCGGCCACGCCTTCGAGGTGCGCGGCGAGTCTTACGTCAACAAAACGAGTTATATTGAAAATTGTGAGACCGGAGCGGTCGGGCGCGCACTGGCTCTCCTGGGCTTCGAGGTGAAGCGCGGCATCGCGAGCCGCGAGGAACTCGAAAAGACTTCGCGGATGACGACGGACAGGGCGGCGCGCGCGTCGAATGCCGCACCACAGGCGGCGACTTCAACCCCCGCGGCAAACTCCCCCACAGCAACTACCACGGCGGCAAGCGCGCCCGCGGCGACGGCTAACGCTCCCGCGGATATGGGCGTGAACCTCGACGCGGAAATTTTGCAAAGCGCGGGCGCGCTCGGTTACGACGCGGCGAAGGTGCGCAAGTGGATCGATCAAAAGTTCAAGGTCACTGGCGGCCTCGACGCCCTCGGCGCGGACGACAAGCGCGAGGTGCTCAGAGTGTTCCGCGAGAAGGCTTCCCCGGCGGCGAAGGGGACGGCCAAATAAAGTGTCGGAAACCGACGCCGCGCGCTCGCGTCAGTCGCTTTTAATATCTGAAAGTGTCTTCATAACTTTGCACCAACTTGTCGAACTTGGGCTTCAACTCGGCGGTGTCATACTTGCCCCGTTCCTTTATCTGTAGTCCACGCATGCCCATGTAGGCCGCGCCTAACAACTCGCCTCTTTTGGCTTCAAGTTCCGGCGTGATCTCGTCGGCGCGGGTGTTTTTTACCACCTGCACCTTCGTTTTCATCTCCTGCTTTTTCGAGTCGAGCAGGGCTTGCGCTTCGTCTATGCCCTTGGAGGGTTCGCTGTTCGTGTAGACCTTTCTCTGGACGTCGGCGGCGAACCCGTTGATCTCCGACAACAGTTTTTCCACCTCCCCGGTTTTCGCCTTCACCTGTGCGCCGGGCTGTGAATTGGCGTTGCCGTTATTGGGTGCAGGGCCGCAGTTCGAGTAAGTCAGAGCTAAGACACAGGTCACAAGCATGACGGGCAATTTCAACATGATGGTCTCCTCCGGGGATTGAAATGTTCGGACGTGTTAGAGCTTAGTTCGGAGCCGGGGTTTCGGAGCTGGGTTTAACGGGTAAGACAGCTTCTTGCGGTGGCCTCCTCGCGGGCGACCCGAACGGTATGCGGGCGTCGCCGGACGGGCGGAGACCGCCCGCGCATCATAACAGACAATTTGAGTCTATGGTTCACGGCTGCCGGAGACGGCGGCACGGGTGATGGCGGCGCGCTTAAAATTAAAGGGCGGGGTTGACTGTCAGGTGTCAACCACACCACGTTCAACGCGCGGAAGGATCGTGACGGGAGATGTTCGGGCGGACGCCTTCGTTCGGCTTCGTCCGCGGCACGCGTCCGAAAGCTCCGCTCAAGTAGAGTCTGAAGAACTCGTCGCGGAACGCTCCCTTCATCAGCTTCGGCTGAATCCTGATGGCGCGCGGCCGTAGGTAAGTGCCCATCCCGACGAAACTCTCCAACCCCTCGTCCGCGTCGAGCTTGATGTTCGCCACGTCGTTATAAGTCGGCCCCAGATCGAACTCGACGAACCTGAACTTGATGAACTTGCCGTCAACCCACACGAGCCGCTTCGCGTGTGTCCGGGGCGTCTCCTGCCCGCGCGTGGACTGGAACATGATGTACTCGCCGTCCTTGTAGTTGAGGTGCTCTTCGGCGTCCACCTTCTTCCCCTTGCCGGGTTTGTTCGCCGTCCAGAAGTCGTAAATCCTTTGCAGCATCAGGTCGTGAATCTCGTTCGACTCGTCGCGCCCGACGTAGACTTCGATTTGCGCGCCCTTCGATGTCCCACACGGTTGGAAGGGCGCACTGTCGTTGTAACACTCTGCACCGGAGACGGTGACGCGCACAAAATCGCGCACGATGAACTTCGACGCTTCGTAGATGTTGCCGTAGACTTCGACCTCCGCCTTGCCCGCGTATTCGACGCTCCTCACGCCCGGCCACAAGATATTGTTCAGGATGGCGTACTCGCCGCCGCGCAGAGAGTGATCGGGGCCTTTGAACTTTGGCGACTGCTGCTCTTGTTGTGGTTGCGCCTTGCCCGTACACGTCGAGACGAGAACGAAGGCGACAAAGACGAACGACCTGAATTTCATGGAGCACCTCCCCGGCGTTTGCAGCCGGACACGCGTCGGACGGTAGAGGCGGCCTGAACTCCTTAGCGGAGCGGCAACAGCCTCAAGTTGCGTTCAGATATAGTTGAAGACGCATCGAGCGCCGGGCGGGTTACAGGCAATGATTCAGGGGCGACGCGCGCGGGGCGGCGAAGTTTTATGCGGAGTCGCCAGCGTCGGGTTCCCAGCCTTCGGCGATGGCGGCGGCGAGTATGATTTCGGCGATGGTGAGGGGGCGTTCGGGGTCGGGGTTGTCGCCGAGTTCTTCGCGCGGGAAGAGGGGCGGGATGGGCAGGTAGTCGAGTCCGAGCATGCCGCTCGTCGGCAGTTCGTGGCTATCGAGCGGGCGCGGCTGTGGGACGCGACTCGTCATGTCGAGCGCGAAAAATTCGTAGCCGCTCTCCGCCCAGTGGCGCAGGATGTGCCACGCGTTATCAAAGCCTTCGACGATCATCCGCTAGCTCCGGGCACGCGTCCGCGGACGCGTTTCAACTTAAACGCGTCTCACCTTAATCGAGCGAGGGAAGCGCGTCGCTCTCCTCGTCCAACACTTCTCCGGCGTCGGCTGCGTCGTCGGACGCCTCGTCCACTTCTTGCAGGCGCGCGAGCAGCCATTCGCGGAAGACCGACGCCTCGGCCGCCTTGCCCGTCCAGCGCGCGCGGTTGTACATCGTCAAGCCCATCGTCAGAGCATGGTGCTGACCGGCGCGGTCGCCCGCAAACTCGAACTGGTGGTAGAGGCGGTCAATCAATTCGAGACTCGCGCGCGCCGTCTCTTCGTCCTTGAAGCCGAGCTTGCCCGCGAAGAACTTGGAATAGACGTTCATCGGGTGCGAGGTCGAGGTGTAGAGATCGAAGTAGCCGGGATTGAGTCCGGCTTCCTGTAGGATCGAGCCGACGTAAGAGGGACGCGAGCCTGTGATCATGGCGATGTCTTCGACTTCGCCCATGCCCGAAGTGAAGAGCGCGAGAATTTGATCCTTCTTGTTGACGCGCCGCGCGCGCCGCTGCTGCTGCTGTTCGTCCCGCCCGCCGCCTTCCGCGCGCCGTTCTTTTGTCGCCATCTCGGAAACCCTCCTCTGATCGAAAAAGTTAGTTGAGTCTTAGTTTCGACTTACTTAACAAGTCAATCCGGCAGAATTCTGAATTTAGTCTCGTCAGGTCGAATAAGATAAACTCGATCCTGCATGCCGTCTTGTCCACCCCTCGATTCCGAGGGCTGCGTTCTTTCTAAATCTTCCAGTCGCTTCTTCGCGGCGATAATGGCGATATCCTCCGTGTCGTACTCACCCGGAAGGGGATAGCTCTCGCGAGAGAAGGTATCATAGCCTTCTAATTTCCATTTACCGTTTGGCATGTTCCGCCCCCAAGCTCTCGGCTGTCACTGTGGGTGTACGCGGGCGCGAAAATCGTCTCCGCCGCCGCCTTTCCGCGCGCAATCTTTGACGTTGAAGTTGCGGCCAACTTACTACAACGGGTGGCGGCTCGACAAGAGTTTTTCGCGTCCGCGGGCTTCCCCGCGCGCGCGAATGATTGCTAAACTGAGCGCAAAGGGAAAACAGTCTAAACAGAGCGTGCGAGGGACGGCTTCTGCCGCGGCAGGCGGCGGCGCACTTTTCGGGGGCGATACTTGATGGCGAACTCAGCAGCGACGGCGCTTGTCATTCACGGACACTTCTACCAACCACCGCGCGAGAACCCCTGGACTGACCACATCGAACCACAACCGGGCGCGCAACCTTTCTCCAACTGGAACGAGCGCATCACGAGCGAGTGCTATCGCCCGAATGCCTTCGCGCGCATCGTGGATAATTACGGGCGCGTCGAACGCATCGTCAACAACTACTCGCTCATCAATTTCAACTTCGGCCCGACGCTTCTCGCGTGGCTCGAACGCTTCCACCCGGCGACTTACGCGCGCATCCTCGAAGCCGACCGCGCGAGCGTGCGTCGGCGCGGCGGGCACGGCAACGCCATCGCGCAGGGCTATCACCATTCGATCCTGCCGCTCTGTAACGAGCGCGACATGCGGACGGAGATTCGCTGGGGTCTGGCGGATTTCCGCTACCGCTTCGGGCGCGCGCCGGAATCTCTGTGGCTGCCGGAAACGGCCTGCAACGACGCCACGCTCGGCGCGCTCATTGACGAGAATTTGAAGTACGTCATCCTCTCGCCGTTTCAGGCCGAGCGCGTGCGCCGCGCGGGCAGCGACGTTTGGCTCTCGGTCATTGACGGCCAACTCGACACCACCGTCCCTTACCGCTACCTGCACCCGGACGGCTCTGGGCGTTCGCTCGCGGTCTTCTTCTACGACGGCCAACTCGCCAAGGCCATCGCCTTCGACGGCGCGCTCGCCTCTTCGCACATCCTCCTCGACCATTTCGAGCGCAGGGCGCACGAGGGCGGCGGTAGTAGCAGTAACAGCGAGGGCGGCGGCAGCAGCGGCCGCGTCGTCCACGTCGCCACCGACGGCGAATCTTACGGACATCATTTCAAGTACGGCGACCGCTGTCTGGCCTACGGCTTGGAAGTCGAGGCGGCGGCGCGCGGCCTGCGCGTGACGAACTACGGGGAGTTTCTCGCAGCGAATGAGCCGGAGTTTGAAGTCGAGATCAAACAGGGGGCTGAGGGTGAAGGGACGGCTTGGAGTTGCGCGCATGGCGTCGGTCGCTGGACGCGTGATTGCAGTTGCCACGCGGGCGCGCCCGAAGGCTGGAATCAAAAGTGGCGCACGCCGCTACGCGACGCTTTGAATTACGTCCGCGACGATGCCGCGCGCGCCTATGAGGAACAGGGCGGCGAACTCTTCCGAGACCCCTGGCGCGCGCGCGACGAGTACGTCGAACTGCTCATCAAGCCGGGGCGCGACCACCGCCGCCGCCGCACGGAGTTTTTAGAGCGACAGGCGGGCCGCCGTCTGAGCGAGGTTGAGGAGCAACGCGCGCTCACGCTGCTCGAACTCCAACGCAGCACGCTTTTGATGTTCACGAGTTGCGGCTGGTTCTTCAACGACATCTCCGGCATCGAGACCGTGCAGGTGTTGAAGTACGCGGCGCGGGCGATGGATTTCATGTCGGAGTTGCAACTGCCCACGCCGCGCAAGAATTTCCTCGAACTGTTGGCGGAAGCCGAGAGTAACGTCAGGAAGCACGGCAACGGGGCGGACATTTTTCTTGAGTTGGTCGAGCGGGCGCGGGTCGCGCCGCCGCGCATCGCCGCGAGCCTCGCCATTTCAAGCCTCGTGGACAAGAGCGGGCAGGACGGCGAGATCGCGGGTCATGCCTACACGCTCACGGATTTCCGGCAGGAGCGACACGGGCGACTCGCGCTCGCCACCGGGCGAATCGTGCTCGAAACTTTTGCGACGGGGAGGCGACAGGATTTCGCCGTCGCGGCGATGCACGTCGGCGACGTGGATTTCTACTGCGTGCTGAAAGAGTATCCGGGAGACGTCGTGTTTCAAGCGGCGACGGACAATCTCTGGGCGCAGTTTCGCACCGACTCCGTGCCCGCGCTCCTGCATCTGATGCAGGAAGATTTCGGCCCGTCGGACTTCGGTCTCGAACACCTCCTGCCCGAAGGTCGCCAGCGCATTTACGAGATCGTGTTCGGCCGTCTGGTCGGGCGTTTCTCTGAGCAGTACGAATATCTCTACGAGGAGAACCGGCGCAACATCGAGATGCTGCAACAGGCCGGTTTCAACTTGCCGGAGGAACTGCGCGCCGCCGCCGAGTTTACGATCACGCGTCGGCTCGAACGCGAGATGCAGAAGTTCGAGCAGGAGGCAGACCCGGAAGCCTTCCGCGAGGCGTTGAAGATCGCCGGCGAGGTGGCGCGGCTCGGCTACCGTCTCGACCGCATCAGCATGCAGCGGAAGTTCGAGCGGCTGATCGTGCAGACGGTGCGTGCGGCCGTGGGCGACCCCACTTCGGAAAATCACGCGGCCGCGCTCGCCCTCATAGACCTTGCCGCCAAACTGAATTTGCACGCGAACCTTGAACGCGCGCAGGAGATCGTCTACGAGGCTCTGCAAGATGCGCGCGGCGCAAACGTGGCGGAGTTGGCGTTGAGACTCGGTCTCGCGCCGAGCCTGTTGCAAGAGATAACGACGACGATAACGCCGCCGGAAGCGACCGCCGCGCCGCTCGAAGAGTCAGTCGTGTAATAAGTTTTAAGTTTCAGGTTTCAAGTTTCAAGTTAAAGAACCGAACAACCTCAGTCTTGAAACTTGAAACCTGAAACTCAACCCCGACTCCGAATAACAATGCCTGAGATAACACACCCCACAGTCCCGGCGGAAGAGTTAGGGCGGCTGTTGACATACGTGCATCCCGACCCGCATTCGCTGCTCGGCGCGCACCCGACGCCGCAGGGCATCATCGTGCGCGCCTACCGGCCGGAGGCCGCGGGCGTCGAACTGCTCATGGACGGCGAGCCGTCGCGCCTGATGAGCCGGACGCACCCGGCCGGTCTCTTCGAGATTTTAGTCGCCGACAAAACGCAGACCTTCCCCTATCGCCTGCGCGTCGGTTACGCGGACGGCAACGTCTTCACGCAGCGCGACGCCTACCAATTTCTCCCCACGCTCGGAGGCTTCGACGAGCACCTCTTCGCCGAAGGGCGGCACTTGAAACTCTACGAAAAACTGGGCGCGCACGTCCGGCGTCTCGGCGATGTCGAGGGCGTCTCGTTCGCCGTGTGGGCGCCGAACGCGGACGGCGTGAGCGTCGTCGGCAACTTCAACAATTGGGACGGGCGTCTGCATCAGATGCGGCGGCTCGGCGTCTCCGGCGTCTGGGAGTTGTTCATCCCCGACGTGCGCGCGGGCGCGCTCTACAAGTACGAGATGCACCACCAAGGCCGCCCCGCGTTTCTCAAAACCGATCCTTACGCGCTACAGACGGAAGTGCCGCCCGCCACTTCGTCCATCGTCTTCGAGCCGAACTACGAGTTCACGGACAACGAATGGATCACAGAGCGCGCGCGACGCGACCACTTGCGCCAACCGCTCTCGATCTACGAAGTGCATCTCGGCTCTTGGCGGCGCGTGCGCGAGGAAGGCAACCGCTCGCTCACCTACCGCGAGACCGCGCCCCTGCTCGCCGATTACTTGTTGGAGATGGGCTTCACACACGTCGAGTTTCTGCCGCTCAAGGGTCATCCTTACGGCGGCTCGTGGGGGTATCAAGTCGCCAACTATTACGCCGCCACCGCGCGCTTCGGCACGCCCGACGATTTCCGTTACCTCGTAGATCACCTGCACGGGCGCGGCCTCGGCGTGATCATGGACTGGGTTCCCGCACACTTTCCCAAGGACGCTTTCGCGCTCGGCCGCTTCGACGGCAGCGCGCTTTATGAACACCTCGACCCGCGCAAGGGCGAACACCCCGACTGGGGCACTTACATCTTCAACTACGGGCGCAACGAGGTGCGCAACTTCCTCATTGCCAACGCGCTGTTCTGGATCAAGGAGTGCCACATTGACGGGTTGCGCGTGGACGCCGTGGCCTCGATGCTCTATCTCGACTACAGCCGTGAGGACGGACGCTGGCTGCCGAACAAGTTCGGCGGGCGCGAGAATCTGGAAGCGATTGATTTCCTGCGCGAGTTGAACGAGACCATCCACCGCGAGCACCCCGGCGTGTTGATGATCGCGGAAGAGTCAACGTCCTGGCCGAAGGTCAGCAGTCCTGTGTCAGAGGGCGGACTCGGTTACGATTTCAAGTGGAACATGGGCTGGATGCACGACACGCTGCAATACTTCAGCAAGGACGCTCTCTACCGTCGCTTTCATCACAACAACCTGACGTTCGGGTTCATGTACGCGTGGAGCGAAAACTTCATCCTGCCTTTTTCGCACGATGAAGTGGTTCACCTCAAGGGTTCGATGCTGACGAAGATGCAGGGCACGCGCGAGCAGAAGTTTGCGAATTTGCGCGCTCTCTACGGCTACATGTGGGCGCATCCGGGCAAGAAGCTCCTCTTCATGGGCGGCGAACTCGGACAGTGGCGCGAGTGGAACGACGACCAGAGTCTCGACTGGCACTTGCTCGACGAACCCGCTCATCGCGGTGTGCAGAAACTCCTCAGCGATCTCAACCGCCTCTACCTCGATGAGCCTGCGCTCTGGGAAGCAGACGTTGAACCGGCGGGCTTCGAGTGGGTTGACGCCAACAGCGCGGCCGAGAACGTCATCGCCTTCCTGCGCAGCGCGCCCGACGCGCGGCGTCAAGTAGTCTGCGTCTGCAACTTCTCGAACGTCACGCGCACCGGCTATCGCCTCGCCCTACCCGCGCCGGGCAGCTACCGCGTGATTTTGAACACGGACGCCATCGTCTACGACGGCAGCGGCTCGGTCGCAGTTGATTCAATCGAAGCGACGGCCGACCCCCTGCACCTGCGCCCCTACTCCGCCCTGATTGATCTGCCTCCGCTCTCGACGATCTGGCTGGAAGTCCCGCGCGTTGAGGAAGGTCTCTAGTCTCAAAATCAAGATCGTTGACGGCTTAATTAACAAGGAGCAAGTTTACATTTAATGGACGCAGTAAAAACTATCGGTGTGTTGACGGGCGGCGGCGACGCGCCCGGCCTCAACCCCGCGATCAAGGGGCTGGTCTATCGCTCATCGGAACACGGCATCAAGGTGGTCGGTCTCTATGACGGCTGGCGCAGTTTGCTCGACCCGGCGGGCGACGTGCTCGCGCTCGACCGCAACGTCGTGCGGCGTTGGGACAGGGACGGCGGCACGAACCTCGGCTCGTCGCGCACGAACCCCTTCAAGACCGCGACCGCGACGGGCGAGCGCGTTGACCGTTCGGCGGAAGTCGAAGCGAACATCGCGCGGCTCGGACTCGACGCCGTGGTCGCCTGCGGCGGCGAGGACACGCTCGGTGTCGCCGCGCGTCTACACGAACGCGGCGTGCGCGTCGTCGGCATCCCCAAGACGATTGACAAAGATTTGGCCGGGACGGATTACACGCTCGGTTTCGACACCGCGCTGCGCAACGTGACGGAAGTGATCGAGCGTTCGCGCACGCCCGCCGGGTCGCACGGCTGGGTGCAGGTGATCGAAGTGATGGGGCGGCACGCAGGGCATCTCGCGCTCTGGGCTGGTGTCGCTGGCGGCGCGGATTTGATCCTCATCCCCGAACACCCGTTCAGCTACGAGAAGATTTATCAGCACCTCACGGAGCGGCTCGGCGACACGAGGGCGCAACCGCGCGACCGCACGCTGCCGCGCTACTCCGTCATCGTCGTCGCCGAAGGCGCGCACCCGGCCGACGGCGAGATCGTGACGGTTGACGACCGCGAAGACTCTTTCGGCCACGCGCGACTCGGCGGCGTCGGCGAAGTGCTCGCGCGTCGCATCATGGCCGAGACGCCCTACGACGCGCGCGCGGCCATGCTCGGCCACCCGCAACGCGGCGGCGCGCCCTCGCCCATTGATCGCGTGATGGGCATGATGTTCGGCGC
Organism: Pyrinomonadaceae bacterium; assembly: GCA_030841105.1. Classification (GTDB taxonomy): domain Bacteria; phylum Acidobacteriota; class Blastocatellia; order Pyrinomonadales; family Pyrinomonadaceae; genus JAIVJZ01. The sequence continues at coordinate 29,532 of JAVEDE010000106.1, read as the reverse complement.
GCGCGCCGCCGACGCCTTGGCCGCGGGCGATCTCGGCATGATGGTCTCGGCGCGCGGCATCGCCCCCGCGTGCGAACTCTCGCTCGTCGAGATCACCTCCGTGCTCGGCAAGCTCAACACCGTGGACATCGAACGCCATTACGACACCGAACGCTACCACCTGAAAAACATCGCCATGTGAAGGATGCGAGGAAGCGGATGAGACTCGAAAACTGGAGGGGCGGCACGGTCGCCGCGTTCGTCGCGCTCGCCGTCGCGGCCTTGCTGTCCGTCAGTTTGAAAACTTCCTCGGCGGATGTTGTCATTCCCAACCACATCGCCTCGCAGGGGCGCACGCTCGCGCCCGCGGGGTCAGTCGTCTTGGACGCGACGACGCGCCAGCCCGCCGTCGGCGCGCTCGCCGTAGACTTCGTTCGCAGCCCCGACCGCGACGGGGCAGACGGCGCGGGGCGTTTCCTCGTCGCCATCCACAGCGGCTACGGCGTCCAGTTCAACGCGGCGACGAACAAGGCGCAGCAGTCGCTCGCCGTCATTGATCTCAACGCGCGCCCCGCGCCCTCCGTCGTGCAGAACATTTATTTCCCGACGCCGCAGAGCGCAAACGTCGGCCTCGTCTTCTCGCCACGCGCCGACGCCGACGGCTCGTACCTGTTGTACGTCTCCGGCGGTTTTGAAAATAAGATTTGGAAGTTCAAGTTCGACCCGCGCGCGCTCCCGCGCATCACGCCAGCTTCGCCCGGCCCGAACACGAAAGTCGAAGCTCCGTTTATTGATCTGAACTCGCTTAGTTCCGTGCCCGCGTCGGAGCGTTACAACTCGAACCAGAAGCCCGTCTATCCAACCGGACTAGCCATCAGCCCCGACGGCGAGACGCTTTTCGTCGCGAACAACTTGGACGACAGCTTCGCCATCATCAGCAACCCCGCCAGCCCCAAGCCCTCGATGCTGCGCGTTGACCTGCGGCGGCGCGAGCGACCCGCGCACAACATCTATCCTTACGCCGTCGCCGCCCTGTCCGCCCCCGGCTTGAGCAAGACCTCGAAAGTTTACGTCTCTTGTTGGAACGACGCATCAATCGCCGTGTTCAGCCCCGGCGGCGACGGCGAAGCGCTCTCCTTCATTCCCGTCGGCAGCCACCCGACCGCGCTCGTCTTCAACGCGGCGCGCACGCGCCTCTACGTCGCCAACTCGAACGCCGATAGCGTCTCTGTGATAGACACGCTCTCGGATCGAGAGATCGAACGCATCAACGTGCGGCTCGCGGAGCAAAGTCCACTCATAGGCAACAGCCCCGAAAGTCTCGCGCTCGACCGTGAAGGCGCGACCCTCTACGTCGCCAACGCGCACAGCAACTCAATCGCCGTCGTCTCGCTCTCGCCGGAGTCGCGCGGCGAACCGGCGCGCGCGCCGCAGCGTTCGGCAGTTGAGCGGCACGAAGGTGGGGAGGGCACAGAACCGGCGAGGCGTGCGCGCCGCCCGCATGGCGTTGATAGTGACGAAGGGGAAGCGAACCACGGGGAGGATCGCGAGGGAAACGAGAGCGAGGAGCGCGAGAGGGACGAGAGCGAAGAGAGCGCACGAAACGAGAGTGAGGAACGCGCGGGAAGCGAGAGCGGGGAGAGTGCGGAAGAAGAGGCGCGTGAGCAACGCGACGCCGCGCGCCGGAGCGTCGTGCGCGGCTTCATCCCGACGGGGCGTTATCCTTCGGCTGTTGCCGTCGTCGGCCGCACGATCTTCTACGGCAACGGCAAAGGGACGGGCTTTGAAAATTCGTCGCTCGTCGCCAACACCGCGGGGCGCGAGCCGAACGCGCCGAACGACCGCTTCCCGGTGGGCACGGGTCGCGCGGGCGGGATGGGCGGCGAGTACAGCGTCCCGCTCGTCTCCGGCAACATCTTCGCCGCCGCCGAACCCGACGCGCCCACGCTCGCGCGCTACACCAACGAGGTCATGCGTAACAACGGCCTGCTCGATGCGCCGCGTGCGAAACTCTTCCGCGGCGCGTCGCCCATCAAGCACGTCATCTACGTCATTAAGGAGAACCGCACTTACGATCAGGTCTTCGGCGATGTCGAACGCGCGGGCGACGGCTCGCGCGCCGACGGCGACGCCGCGCTCACCATCTTCGGCGCGGGCGAGGCGGCCAGAAGACCCGGCGGCGCGGCGCAAAACATCACGCCAAATGCGCGCGCGCTTGCTCTCCGCTTCGGACTGCTCGACCGTTTCTTCGTCAACGCAGAGGCCAGCCCCGATGGGCACAACTGGTCAACCGCCGCCTTCTCCAGCGACTACACGGACAAAGCCTATCGCTGGAACTATTCGAGCCGCGGCCGCTCCTACGACTTCGAGGGCTTCAACCGCCTGCCCGACTATCGCCCGGCCGCCGAGCGTGCGCGCGACCGCACGCCCCTCTTCCCGCGCGCCGTCACCGCCGTCGAATTTGAAAACTTCCTGCGCGGCTACGTCCCCTATCTCAACAACTCGCAGGACGTGGCCGAACCCGCCTCGCTCTATCTCTGGGACGCCGCCGCCCGCGCCGGTCTGCGTTACCGCAACTACGGCGAGTTTATCTCCACCTTCTCCGAAGCGTTCGTCGCGGCGTTGAACGTCAACCACCGCCGCCCCTATCCAGACCTCTCGCCCACGGCCTCGGCCTTCCCCACGAAGAAAAGTCTCGAAGGCCATCACAGCCCGACCTTCCGCAACTTCGATCAACTCACGCCCGACTCAATGACGCCCGACTCCTATCGCGCCGCACGCGAATCCGGCGGCCGCGTTGATCCGCTCATCACGCAGACGCACGCGGACGCGCGCTTTCGCGGCAACTCGCGCCTCGGCGAATGGCTCAAGGAGTTTCAGGAGTTCGCCGCCGAGCGCAAACAGGGACGCCCCGACCGCCTGCCCCATCTCTCCATCGTGCGCCTGCCGAACGATCACACGGAAGGACTCAACCCCAACTTCCCCACGCCGCAGTTCTACGTGGCCGAGAACGACTACGCCGTCGGCCGTCTCGTCGAAGCCGTTTCGACAAGTCCCTACTGGCAAGACACGGCCATCTTCATCGTCGAAGACGACGCGCAGGACGGCCCCGATCACGTTGACGCGCACCGCGCGCCCGCGCTCGTCATCAGCGCATACAACCGCCCCGGCGCATACGTCCACGCGTATCACAACACGGTGAGTTTGATCCGCACGTTGGAGATGCTGCTCGGCCTCGCGCCCATGAATCAACTCGACGCACACGCCACGCCCATTGACATCTTCCGCGAGCAGGCCGACCTTCGTCCGTTCAAGGCCGTGCTGCCCGAAGTGGCCTTCGACAACTTGATGACGCCGCCCGCGCCGCGCGACGCCGAGACCCGACACTGGATGCGCCGCACGAGCGAACAAAACCTCGCCTTCGCGGACATGGCCGACCCGCGCGTCCTCAACCAGATCATCTGGTTCTCCGTGCGCGGCGCGCGCTCGCCGATGCCGGAAATCTCGCGCCTCCCCGCCTTCGACGCGATGCTCCCCGACCTCGCAGACGACGAAGCGGAGGAGCGCGCCGAAGCGCGTGCGCGCTGGATGTCTCGCGCGCAAAAATGAAGTTTGCCGCCGACATAAACTTTTCGACGTTGCTTCGAGCATCCGTCGAGGTGGCAAAAACCATCCGAGTTGTTACAATAGCGAGCCACCCCACACCCTACACAGTTGCCTTTGGAGGATTATGAAGAAGTTTTTAGCTCTCGCACTTATCGCCGCGTCTGCCTCTTTTACGACTCACGCGCAGACGCGCCGCCCCGTCTCCACCACGCCGCGCGCCACTCAGCCCAAGCCCGCGCAGCCGACGCCGCAACCCACCCCGCAACCCACATCGCCCGGACTGCCGTCGGCCGGATCAATTGCCGCCGGGTCGGCCATGTTGGATTGCGGCTGTGAAGGCGAGCCGCTGCCCGAAGTGGTCGCCGTGGTGAACGGCATCAAGATCACGAAGCAGGAAGTCGAGGCGCGCATCGAGCCGCAGATCGCCGAACTGCGCAAAACGGTCTTTGACGCGCGCGCGCGCGAACTCGATCTACAGATCAACTCCCGCCTGCTCGACGCCGAAGCGAAGAAGCGCGGCAAGACGACGACCAAACTTTTGGAAGAAGAGATCGTCTCGAAAGTGACCGAGCCGACCGAGGCCGAGGCGCAAAAGTTTTACGACGAAAATAAGGCGCGCATTAGCGGCGAGTTCGCCGCGGTCAAAGCCGACATCATCTCCTACCTGCGCGACCAGCGGCAGCGCGACGTGGCGAAACAGTTTGCCGACCGCCTGCGCGCCGCGGCCGTCGTCAAGGTCAACACGACGAACGCGACGCCGCCCGCAACCGCTGCCGACCGCGCGCGCGTCTTCGCCGTCGTCAACGGCGACTCGATCACTTCCGCCCAGATCGAAGACTCTTTGAAGCCCTTGATCTACAGCGTGCAGGAGCGCGTCTACCAGTTGCGCAAGACCGAAGTTGATCTGCGCATCAACGACGCGCTGCTCGAACAGGAAGCGCAGAAGCGCAAGGTCACGACGAAGGCTCTGCTCGACGCCGAGGTCGAATCCAAGTCGAAGCCCGTCACCGACGCCGACGCGCAAAAGTTCTATGACGAAAACAAGGCGCGCATTAGCGGCGACTTCGCGCAGGTCAAGCCCCAACTCGTCCAATACCTGCAAGACATGCAGAAGCGCGACCTGCAAGCGGCTTACGCCGGGCAGTTGCGCACGGGCGCGGCGCTTCAGATTAACCTGCGCGCGCCGGAAGCACCCGTCATGCAAATTGCCACCGACGATCAGCCGGTGAAGGGCAGCCCGACCGCGCCCGTGACCATCATCGAGTTCACGGATTTCCAGTGTCCGAGTTGTTCCGCCGCGCAGCCCACGCTGGACAGACTGGTCGCGGAATACGGCGACCGCGTGCGTCTCGTCGTCCGCGATTTCCCGTTGGAGATGCACGAAAACGCACCGAAGGCGGCCGAGGCGGCCGAGGCGGCGCGCGCGCAAGGGAAGTACTGGGAGTACGCGAAGGTGTTGTTCGCGAATCAGAAGGCGCTCGGCGTGGATAAGTTGAAAGAGTACGCGACGCAGGTCGGCCTCGACCGGCAGAAGTTCGACGCCGCGCTCGATTCGGGGCAGATGGCCGACAAGGTTCAGCGCGACATGATGGACGGCCTGCGCCTCGGCCTCCGCGGCACGCCGTCCTTCTTCATCAACGGGCGAGCCACGAACGACCTCACCTACGAAGGACTCAAAGCCGCCGTCGAAAAGGCTCTCGCCGAGAAGGCGGCGCGGAAATGAAGTTGGAAGGATGAACGGGAAGTTGTCAGTTGTCCGTGGTCAGTTGTTCAAGACAGTCTTAAACAATCTGGATGATGACCACGGGCAACTGACAACTGAGCACGGACAACTGATAGTTTTCCATTCGTCGTTAATACTTTATCGTTTCACTCCCTTCACTCCGGCGCGGCCTCCACAAACTTCACCATCTCCTGATGCAACGCGCGCCGTTCGAGAAACAGGCGCAGCACGCGCCGCCGGTTGTTGACGAGCAGCAGCACGCCCTTGAACCATCCGCGCATGTCATACAACGTCTCCAGAGAACGCATCGCCGCGTAGCCGCACGCGATACTCGCGGGCAACGCCGGCAGCGCGACGCGCCACCCCCACCAGACATAGCAGAGCGCGGCGACGACGAGCCACGTCAGCGGCATGAGTGCGATGGCGGCGAGTATCTTCACGGTCGGCGCGATCTCGTCTACGCCGTGACGTCGGTAGAAGCGCGAGAGCAGAACGCAGATGAGGAACGCGGGCAGGTGCAGGAGCGCGCCCGGAATCGAGAGGGGCAGGAGCAGCAACAGCAGCGCGCCGCGCAGGAGGAAGTGGCGGAAGACGTTCCAACGCGTGTGCGTCAGGAGCGACAAATTTTCGGCGTTGATGCCGAGCGCGCCGAGTTCCTCTTCGTGCTTCAAAATTCTGCGCCTTAACTCGTCCTGCCCCTCGCCCATCACTCCCGCTGCTGCGGGCGACATTTTTTCCGCGATGCGGCGACGCAGGTCGAACTCCGTCGAGAGCGTTTGCCGCAGGCTGAGTCCTTCGTAGAGCGACGAGAAAAGTTCCTGCGCTTTCGTCACCACGCCCAACTCCTCGTCGTCTTCGACGTTCAGAGTGACTTCGAGCAGCGCCTCTTCGATCCGCGCCGAAAGCTCCCTGACCGACTCGCGCGGCGGTTCGCCCTGCGCGTCCAACTTCACGGGGCGCACTTCAATCGGCGCGCCGAAACGGATCAGGGCTTCGCTGCGGAATGAAGTCTTCGAGGTGTAGTACAAACCGACGGGGACGATCTTCAAACAATCGAGCGCGCGGCCGCCTGTCGCCGACGGTTCGACGGAGAGCGCGCCGAGAGCGATGCGCGCCGCGCCGGTCTTGACGGGCAACAGCCGCGTCGCGTTGTGCGAGACGCCTTCGGGAAACAGCGCGATGCAGCGGTTCAGCCTGAGCAGCGCGTGACACCGCTCGAACGTCAAACGGTTTTTCGTCAAGTCTTCGGCCGTGTCAACGCGCCGGTAGAGCGGCAGCGACTCGACGGCGTTGACGAGGAAACTGATGACGGGGATGCGAAAGAGCGTGGACTTGGCGAGGAAGGAGATGCGACGCGGCAGCGCGCAGAAGATGAGCGCGGGATCGATCAGCCCGTTCGGGTGGTTCGAGACGAAGACGAGCGGCTCGTCGGGCGGGATGTTGCGCGCGCCGCCGATCTCGATGCGGCGGAAGAAGAGCCGGAGCGCGATACTCAGGACGAGGTGGACGAAACGACGCGTCCACCCCCCCTTCTGCCGCAACCCCATGTCGCGGAAACGGAGTACGTAAGCGTCGCGCATGCGTGGAGTATAAACTCAAACGGTTGACGGGATAAAAAAGAAGTTGATTTTAGTTGGCGGCAAAAAAAGCGAACGCCCGTAGAAGATGTCCTCACAGCACCTTCTACGGGCTTGTTCAATCTTCCGATGCGCCGGGCGGCGCAAACTGGAAGCTGTTGTTCGCTTTGTGACCGTTGACGGTCGCGGCGAGTGGTGTCCTCACTACACCCCACGCCTTTTATTGAGCAGAGGCTAACACCAAACGGCACACTCGTCAATGAAATCTGCGAAAATAAATGCCCCCCAAAGCCGCGAAATTCGCCCGCCCGGCGACACGTTGATTGCTTCGCGCTAAAAGGATGGATGAGAGGTTTATGCGCCGCGGGCGATTTCGGCAACGCTGCGAATGAGGCGTTCGATTTCTTCCGCCGTCGTGTAGCAGGCGCACCCGGCGCGCACCAAGCCTTCGACGCCGAGTTCGAGACGTTCGATCACAGTGGCCGCGTAGAAGTCTCCGTGTGACAGGAAGAGTCCGCGCGCGGCCAACCCTTCGGCGACGACCGTAGACGCGACGCCTGCGACCGTGAACGAGACGGTGGGCGTGCGCGGCGCGTCCGGCGGCACGCCGTAAACGCGCACGCCTTCGATGTCGGACAAGCCTCGCCACAGTTGTTCCGTCAAGGCCGATCCGCGCGCGTGCAGCATGTCGAACGAGGCGCGCAGGCGTTCGCGACGCGAGCCGTTTGACATGGATGCGGGGGCGAGGGAGGCGAAGAAGTCAACGGCTGCCGCCGCCCCGGCGATGCCTTCGTGGTTGAGCGTGCCGGTCTCTGCGCGTTCGGGCGAGGTGTGTGACGCGGGAATGAGGACGGGAAAATCGAGCGACTCCACCAGCGCGTGTTTGCCGTAGAGCACGCCGACGTGCGTGCCGCAAAACTTGTAGGCCGAGCAGGCGAGAAAGTCGCAGTCGAGCGCGCGCACGTCAACGAGGTTGTGCGGCGCATAGTGAACTGCATCCACGAAGGAGAGAGCGCCGACCGCGTGCGCCGCCTCGGTCGCGCGGCGCACGTCCGTGATCGTGCCGAGTGCGTTTGAAGCCGCGCCGACGGCGACCAGTTTCGTGCGACTGTTGATGAGGCTCTCGAAATCGTCCCAGTCGAGCGTGCCCGACTCCGGCAACATCTTCGCCATGCGGACGACCGCGCCGCGCTCGCGTTCGAGCGCCTGCCACGGGGCGACGTTGGCGTGGTGATCGAGTTCGGTGATGATGATCTCGTCGCCCGCGCCGATCAGGCTACGGCCTAACGCGCGCGAGAGATGGAAGGTGAGCGTCGTCATGTTCGCGCCGAAGGCGATCTCGGACGGCGCAGCGTGTAAAAAATCGGCGAGAGACTGGCGCGCGTAGTCGAGGATCGCGTCGGTCTCCGCGCTGGCCGGGTACGCCCAGTGCGTGTTGGCGTTGTGGTGGTAGAGATAATCGGCGACGGCTTCCGCGACGGCGCGTGGAACTTGAGTGCCACCCGGCCCGTCGAAATAGGCGACCGGGTGGCCGCCGTGTCGGCGTTCGAGGGCGGGGAAGTGCGCCCTGATCTCTTCGACGGTGGGCGCGTCGTCATCGCCGCCCGCAGTTTGCGCGCGCAAAGTTGCTTCGTTCATCGGGGTCTTCAAGGGAAGTGCGGGTGTGGGAAAATCAATTACTCGCCGCGCTGAAATGTTCGGCGATGCCGCGCCGGATGGCCTCTTTGATCTCTTCTTCGGAAGAGGAGGGCGCGGCTTCGAGCGTCACGCGAAACGGCTCTTGCTTCTGCATCACGTCGAGCAGGTCAATTGACCAAGAATGCTCCGCGCCTTCCGCGGCCGCGACCGAAATAATCTCGCAGTCGTTACGCCGCGACTCGGCCAATGCCTGCCTCGCGAGTTCCTCCAAACGCTCCACGCCCATGTGTCGTCTCCCCTTTGAATTTTATCAACGGCAGCGGACAACTCCGTCGCCCCTGTGCGTCTGACTTGCTTGAAAAGTTGTTAGCGTGAACGGGCGGCCAAGTCAACTGCCGCTCGCGCTTCCTTATTTTTTCTGTCTCACATCATACGCGTAAATCGTGTCCTGATCGCGCAGGTAGAGACGGCCGCCCGCGATGATGGGGTGCGTCCAAGTGGGCAGAGAATCCTGCGCGATGCGGAAGCGACCTTTCTCGCGATAGGCTTCGGGCGTCGCTTCGACGAGACCGACCACGCCGTTCTCGCTCAGGCAATAGAGATGCCCGTCGGCGTAAACGATCGAGCCTTTGCCGACGCTACGATCCTTCCAAGCGACCTGCCCGTTGTCGAAACGCATCGCCGTCAGGATGCCGCTGGAGAAGCCATAGAGGTGTTCGCCGACGAGGATTGAACTGCTGTGGTGATTGCGCATGTCCTTCGTGAAATAGACTTCCTGCGCCGTCAGCGCGCCGCGCTCGCCCGCCTTGATCTCGACCAACCCCGCGCCCGTGCCGTAGTCCGAAGAGATGAAGACGCGGTTGCCGCGCGCAACGGGCGTCGCGGCGTTGGCCGTCCGGTTGGCGGCGCGCGCGTATTCCCACAGGAGCTTGCCGTCGCGCAAGTCCAGCCCGACGGCGCGGCGCGAGGTGAAGAAGACGACCTGCGGCGTGCCCGCCGCGTCTATCGTGATGGCCGACGAATAGCCCGCCTCGTCGCTCTGGCTCTTCCAGATGAGCGCGCCGTCGCGCTTGTTGAGCGCAACGATGGACGCGTTTTCGCCGCCCGCGTTGACGAGCAACTTGTCGCCGACGATGAGCGGCGATTCGCTGATGCCCCAGGTGATGTTCGAGCCGCCGAACTTCGACAGCACGTTCATCGTCCAGACGGTTTTGCCCGTGCGCGTCTCCAAGCACGACAGGTCGCCGTTGCCGCCGAGCGCGTAGAGGCGTTCGCCTTCGACCGTGGGCGTGCCGCGCGGGCCGTCGCCGCGGTCGTTGCGGAAGGCCGCGCCGTGCGGCTTCGCCCAGAGTTCCTTGCCGGTCGCCACGTCGAAGGCGACGATGAACTCGCGGTCGCCGCGAAGACCTAACGTGAACATGCGCCCATCCGAGACGGCGAGCGAAGAGTAGCCGCGCCCCGCGCCCGTCGCCTTCCAGACGAGCGGCGGGCCTTCGGCCGGCCACTGTTTGAGCAGCCCTGTCTCTTTGGAGATGCCGTCGCGGTTCGGGCCGCGCCACTGCGGCCAGTTGCCGCCCGCCGCCGCGCCACTACTCTGCGCCGCCGCTTCCACACACAGGCACAACGCCAACAACGCGCAACCCGACACGAACTTCACGCTCAAACTCTTCATGGGGGAACACTCCTTACTTCAAACTCGATTTGCAGAGTACTCGGATTATAGCAACACCGGGGCGGCCGCCCTCAAAAAAACTTTCACAAGTACGATACATAGTTTTGGACTCGGAAATCCATTCCCGCCACGCACTGATTGAATCGTCGTCAACTACAATTTCCGCGTGACGCCGAGGAAAGGCGAGTGCGTGTAGGCGACGGAGAAGTCGTCGGTCAGCTTGTAGTGGCGTTTGATCGTGACGGCCGGATCGAAGAACCATTCGCCGCGCGCCTGTCCCCTGTCACCCCTGTCAATCCAGCCCCACGGCGGCCGCGCCACGTTCGGCGCGCCTTTGCTCCCGCGAAAGGCCGCGCCGAGCGAGCCGAGGTTGATGCTGCGCCGCTTCAATGCGCCCGAAGGCGTTTGCGCCGTGCTGATTGAACGCGCGCCGTAGGGGTAGACCACGCCGAAGGTTTGGTTGACGCCGCCACGCGCGCGCGGCCAGATCGTCGTCGAGATGGGGAGCAGCGCGTAACCGATCTCGTCCCCGGCAGGCTTGTCCGGGTCGTCGGCTCTTCCTGTTAATTTGTAAACGAGCGTGCCGTTCGACGGAGTTTGTTTCTCGCCCCCGTCGAACGCGGCGACGCCGTGCCCTTTGGCCTCGACGTACAACACGGGTCGCCCCTCGTCCAACCTCACCGGATCAAACGCGCGCTTGCCGCCTTCGACGGCGACGCTTGCGGGCAGGTACTTCGAGAAGCGGTCGTGAGCCAGCGTCTCCACGAACACGACGCGCGCCGCGCGCACGTCTGCGCCCGACTTCGCCGCCACGACGAGACAGCCTTCCATGTCATTTTCATGAGCCAGCACCGCCTCGTTGGACAACCCCGTCGGATCGTAGCGACCGCCCCGACGCTTGCCCTCGCGGATGATCTCTGTGAGGACGCGACCACCCGCGCCGCTGCCCTTGTAGTCGCGCGGGTGAAAGACTGCGTAATGAATGAAGAAGTGGGTCGGCGTTTCACTGACGGCGTAATAAACGTAAGCGCGTTGGGGGATGCGCGCGTTGTCGGCGTTGTCCCAGTTGTTGTCGCCGCGCCAGTCGCCGTCGAAGTCGAAGTTGGTGATGTAATCGTAACGCCGCTTGTCGCCGACTCCCTGCCGGAAGACGGGCGCGAACTGCGACGCTATCTCGCGATCTCTGGCAGCGTTCCCGGCGAGTTGAGAGTTGCCCACGACACGCGCGGCGGCGGGCTTCTTTTGCGCGACGACTTCGCACGGCCAAATGAGTTGAAGAGCGACGCAGACGAGGAGGGCAAGGCGTAAAAGTTTATGAAGTTTCAAGTTGGCGCTCGAATGAAAGGGTCGGATAGCGAATTGTCTATAACAGTCTTCGGCAACGGCGGTCAACGATTGATCGGTGTGTGATTGCTTAAACGTGTCAGGGGACTCTAAGATTCGCCATGGTCACGACGATATTTGTAAGGAGCGTCGGCCGGAGAAAACTTTAAGTGAAAAGGCTCGCCCTCATCAGGTTGATTTTGCTCGCGGCCGTGGCCTGCGGAGGCCACGCCGCCTGCGCGCAGAAGAACATAACTTTTCAAGACACCCGGAAGTTGCCCGCGCCCGCTGCCGACTACCGGATCGCTTACGGGGACGACCCGTCGCAGTTCGGCGAACTGCGTCTGCCGCGCGGCGGTTCGCAGACGACGCGGCATCCGGTCGTGATCGTGATCCACGGGGGATGTTGGCTTGCGGAGTATGACCTCGGACAGGTCTCGAATTTCAGCGACGCGCTGACGCGTGCGGGCGCGGCGACGTGGAATCTTGAGTATCGCCGCCTCGGACAGACGGGGGGCGGGTGGCCGGGCACGTTTCAAGACGTGGCGCGCGGGGCGGATCACTTGCGCGTGCTCGCGCGCACGCACCCGCTCGACCTTGAACGCGTCGTCGTGGTCGGCCATTCGGCGGGCGGCCAACTCGCGCTCTGGCTGGCGGCGCGTCACAAGTTGCCGCCAGAGAGTTTGTTGTTTGCGCCCGACCCGCTGCGTCTGCATGGCGTGGTTTCGCTGGCAGGCGTGACTGACTTGGAGGCGTTCGCGCGTGGCTGCGGCGGCGCGGCGGGCAAACTTCTCGGTGGGACGGCAGGCGAGGTGGGGGAACGCTATGCACAGACCTCGCCGATAAAATTGCTGCCGCTCGGAATCCCGCAACGCCTCGTCCACGGCGCGCTCGACCAAATCGTCCCGCTCAAACTCGGCCGCGACTACGAGGCGGCGGCCAAAGCGCGCGGCGATAACGTCAGCCTCACGGTGCTCGAACGCATGGGGCACTTCGATCTCATCTCCACGAACTCGCGCGCGTGGCCGACAGTGGAACAGGCCGTACTCTCTTTGTTGGAACTCAAAAAGAACAGTTGAAGTTGTCGCCGTCTGAGCAACGGTGTCGCACACGTTGCCGCAGCAGCCTCTTTCACCTTCGCGGCGCGTGGACGGCGGACACGTTGATCTTCAATTCGTTGACCGGGCGCACGCCAAGATGAGAAGTTACCTCTCGCTCAAACACAACCTTTGGCTGGCCGCTTTCAGCGTCGCACTCTTCCTGCCTCTCATCGGCGGCGGTTTTGTCCACGACGATTTCGTGTGGCTCTACAACGTCGCCTACCGCCCGCGCACTTATGGTCTGACGCACCCGGTTCAGGATTTCTACACGCCCGTCACATGGCTCTCCTTTAAACTGGATTGGACGCTGTGGGGCTTTCACGCGTTCCCCATGGCGTTCGAGAATTTGCTGTTGCACGTCGGGAACACGCTGCTGCTCTACCGGCTGGCGTGGCGTCTGTGGGGTTCGCGCGCGTCGGCGTGGTGGACGGCCTTCGGGTTCGCGCTCTTTTACATGGCGAACAGTTGGGCGGTGATGTGGATTTCGGCGCGCACACACTTGCTGGCGACCCTCTTCTGTCTCGCGGCGATGCTGGCCGCCGCCCGTTACGCCGCGGGGGGACGGAAAAAGTTGTCGTCGGCAATCGCGATCATTGCGTACTGCGCGCTTGCGATGCTGGCGAAAGAGATCGGCGTGGCTTCGGTCGCCACGGTCGTTATTGTGTTGGCCTACGCCGGAGGCTGGCGTCGGGCAAGAGATGGTTGGGCGGCGGACGGGTTGTTGATCGCCGCGCTGCTGGCCGTCCTCTGCGGCTATCTCGCGTTGCGCGCGTGGGCGGGCGCGGTCTCCGTCTCGGCGCATGAGGGTTGGTATCAATACGCGTTCGAGCCGGGCGTGTTTCTTTCCAACTTGAGAGAGTACCTGTCGCGCACCTTCCTGATCGCGGCGATAGTGGCCGGGGCGATCACGCTCTCGCAGTATCTGCGCGGCGTGCGTCCAAGTGTGAAGAGGATTGTGACGCGACGCGAAGTGGCGTTCGGCGCGGCGCTCTTCGCGGCGACGATTGCGCCCGTGATTTTGATCCGCGGGAGGTCGGGTCTGTACACCTATCTCCCCGGCGTCGGCGCGGCGCTCCTCCTCGGCGCGGCCGCCCGCGCGTCGTACGAGTGCGCGCCCGTCGCCGCAAGACGACCACACACTTGGTTGAGTTTAAGTCCGGTCGTCATCGTAGCGGCCGCACTCTGCGTCGCCACAATCGGGCAGAGTTGGAAGTGGCGAACGATGGCGAAAACTAACGCCGCCGTGCTCGCGCAAATGGCGTGGCAAGAACCGCAGCCGGGACGCGGCACGCGCATCGTTTTGCGGTACGCGACGCGGGACGAGAGGAATCGTTTCCCCGACGGCTTCGGCACGTGGGGTTTCCCCTTCGCGGTGAAACTCTTATACCGGGAGCCGGAGTTGAGCGGCGAGATCACGGCGGATGCAGCGATGGTCGAGGCCAACCGCGGAGACAGGGAAGTTACTTTTCAATACTCGGCGGAGGACGGACGCCCGCGAGTCAGCAAGCGCGAATGAGTAAGCGGCGAACTCAACGCCCGCTCGCCGCGCGCTTCGCTAAAAGGTTCGTTGCGCGCTCCGCTAAGGTGTTCGCCGCACGCTTTGCTATGAAGTTCGCCGCGTGATTGACTAAGGAGTTTGCCGCGCGTCGCTCGCTTAGACGAGTTCAGCGAGTTCAGCCCAGCGTTCGAGATCGTGCGCGAGTTGGGCGGCGAGCGTTTCGCGTTCCGTGAAGAGTTGATGGACGAGCTGCGCGTCGCTTGAGTTGGCGGCGAGACGAATTTCAACTTCTCCCTGTCGCCGCTCGGCCTCCTCGATGCGAGCCTCCAACTCTTCCAACTCACGTTGCTCTTTGAAAGTCAGTTTACGCTTCGTCGCTATGCCGGACGCGGCGACGGCGGCTCTCTCTTTCTTGACGGGGCGCGCGGGCGCGCCCGCCGCGCCGGAAGCTGACGCCGCCTGCTCCTCTCGCTGTCGCGCTTCGAGAAAAGCCGTGTAGTTGCCGGGATACTCGCGTAGGCGGCCGCCCGCCTCGAAGCGGAAGATGTGTTCCACGGTGCGGTCGAGGAAATAGCGGTCGTGGCTGACGACGATGAGGCAGCCGTTGAAGCCGTCGAGATAGTCTTCGAGCGTGACCATTGTCTGGATGTCGAGGTCGTTCGTCGGTTCGTCGAGAATGAGTACGTTCGGCGCGTTCATCAACACGCGCAAGAGGTAGAGCCGCCGCCGTTCGCCGCCCGACAATTTCGAGATGGGCGCGTATTGCATCGCGCCGTCGAAGAGAAACTTTTCGAGCATCTGCCCGGCGGTGATGATCGTGCCGTCGGCCGTCTCGATGCGTTCGGCGACTTGGCGGATGTAGTCAATGACGCGTTCGCCTTCGTCGAGCGCGCGGTTCTCCTGATCGTAATAACCGAAGCGGACGGTCTGGCCGACTTCGACCGAGCCGCGGTCGGGCGGCGTGCGGCCGGTGATGATTTCGAGCAGAGTGGTCTTGCCCGCGCCGTTCGGGCCGATGATGCCGATGCGCGAGCCGGGTTTGAGCGTGTAGTCGAAATTTTCGACGAGCACGCGCCCGTCGTAAGATTTACTGATGCCACGCAGTTCTAAAATCTTCTTGCCGATGCGGCTGGAGGTGACAGAGATGTCGAGTTCGGCGCGCGCCGTCTCTTTCGGCTGCGCCATCAAACTCTCGGCGCGGTCAATGCGCGCTTTGGATTTGCGCGTGCGCGCCTTCGCGCCGCGACGCAGCCACGCCAGTTCGCGCCGGATAAGCATCTCGCGCTTCTGCCCTTCGGCCGCGCGCGAGAGTTCCTGCTCCTCTTTGCGTTCGAGATAGTAGGCGTAGTTGCCGTCGAAGGCTTGCACCGCGCCGCGGTCAATTTCGAGGATGCGCCCGGTCACGCGGTCGAGGAAATAGCGGTCGTGTGTGACGAGCAGGAGCGCGCCGCGATAACGCGCGAGATAGTTTTCGAGCCAAGTGATCGTTTCCGCGTCGAGATGGTTGGTCGGCTCATCGAGGATGAGAAGTTGCGGATTGGAGATGAGTGCGTGGGCGAGTGCGACGCGTTTGCGCTGGCCGCCGGAGAGCGTGCCCATCAGCGCGTTCGTGTCCTGTATGCCGAGGCGGCCGAGGATCGTCCGCGCGTTCGTCTCCAACTCCCACGCGCCCGACGCTTCCAACTCGTGCGCCAACTCGGAGACGCGATTCAACAGACGCTCGTCGCGCCCGTCGCCCGCGGCCAACAACTGGCAGGCGCGTTCGTAATCGAGCAGCAGTTTGGTCGTCGCATCATTGGCGGCGAAGATGGCGTCGAGGACGGTCTGCGACGGATCGAAGGGCGGGTTCTGCGGCAGGTAGCCGAGCGAGACGCCTTCGGCGAAGACGACGCGGCCGGTGTCCGGCTGCTCCTCGCCCGCGATGAGACGCAGGAGCGTCGTCTTGCCCGAACCGTTCGCGCCGACCACGCCGATGCGGTCTTGCGAGTCGAAGCCGAGCGTGACGTTTTGGAAGAGCGGCCGCAGCCCGTAGTTCTTGCTGAGCGACTCGATGGATAGAATGTGCATTTCCGGTCAGTTAAAAATGTTCGCGTCTGGCACGAACACGCTACAATAATTTCACGCTCAATCCAACGCCCCGCGCCTTACGTAAATAGAGGGAGATCAGAGAGAGAGGTGTATGAATGAATAGACGCTATTTTATCAAATCCGGCGCGACTCTCGGAGCGGCCACCGTGCTCTTCCGTTTGCCGCCGGTTGATGCGCTCGCGCAGCAAGCCGTGAAGGGCGGGACGAAGAGCGCGGGCGCGTTCAAGAAAGTCGTCAAGACAAACGAAGAGTGGAAGCGCATTTTGACGGCGGAGCAGTATCACGTCATGCGGGAGAAGGGAACGGAAGCGCCGGGCGCGAGTCCGTTGCTCAAAACTTACGCGAAAGGGACATACGTCTGCGCCGGCTGCGCGCTGCCGCTGTTCAGTTCGCGGACGAAGTATGATTCGCACACGGGCTGGCCGAGTTTCTGGTCGCCCATCTCCAAGGGCAACGTGCTGGAGAGGCCGGAGACTGCCGAAGGCGACACGCGCACCGAAGTCGTCTGCAATCGCTGCGACGCGCACCTCGGCCACGTCTTCGACGACGGCCCAGACCCGACCGGACTGCGTTACTGCATGAACGGGGTGGCGTTGAAATTCGTGCCTGCGGGAAGGCGCGCGTGAGCGACGCGTCGCGCCTTCGCGTTGTAAAATCATCGAACAGAGGGAGGGTTTGAAACGTGACGAAAAAAGTTGTCAAGACCGAAGAGGAGTGGCGCGCACAGCTTTCGCCCGAACAATATCGCGTCGCGCGCCAGAAGGGCACGGAGCGCGCCTTCACCGGCGAATACCACGACGCGAAGGACGCGGGCACATACCGTTGCGCGGCGTGCGGCAATGAGTTGTTCAGTTCCGAGGCCAAGTTCGATTCGGGGTGCGGGTGGCCGAGTTTCACAGAGCCTTCGGCGGATGAGCACGTCCGCACCGAGGTTGATACGAGCCACGGAATGGTGCGGACGGAAGTGTTGTGCGCTGCGTGCGATTCGCACCTCGGCCACGTCTTTGAAGACGGGCCACGGCCGACGGGTCTGCGCTACTGCATCAACTCGGTCGTGCTCAAGTTGGACAAGAAAGAGTAGCGACGGCGCGGCTCAAGACGTTCACATTATGTGACCCCGGCTACACGACGAACCTGTAGCCGGGGTCAAACTTCTGTTGGGCGACGAGGATTTAGCGAATGTTGTATGGGTATGCGGACGGTTAAGACGCCATAGGTTTTACGTGTTGACATTCGATCCCGGTGATAATATCGTTTCGCACGTCTCGTTTATGCTCAACCCGCCGGCGTCTGCCTGTCCCTCGTCGGCCTCACTGATCTCGGGCGCGGCGTCCATAACAAACAACCCGGCGCGGATAACGGCGCGGCGTCCATTCGGATTCTGGCGATGTCAAATACTTTAACGATAGGCATACTCGGCGGGATGGGGCCGGAGGCGACGAATCAACTGTGCGCGTTGATCACGGCGAACACCGCGGTCGGCAAGGATCAAGATCACATCCCGGTCATCACGTTCAATAACTCAAGCATCCCCGACCGGGTGGCGGCTGCGCGCGGCCTCGGCGAGAGTCCCGTGCCGGAGATGATTCGGACGGCGCGGGTCTTGGAGCAAGCGGGCGCAGACTTCATCGTCATGCCCTGCAACCTCGCGCACTACTTTTTACCGGACGTGCAGGCGGCCGTCAGCGTCCCGATTCTCGACATGATCGAAGAGACGGTCAGGCACATCGCACAGCATTACCCGCAGTGCGGGCGTGCCGGGATACTGGCTTCGACGCCGACACTCGAAAGCAGCCTCTATCACGAGTCGTTTCAAAAACACGGCAAGCGTCTCCTCGTGCCCGCCGCCGACGAGCAGGCGGGGAAGGTGATGAAAGCGATCTACGGCGAGGAAGGGATCAAGTGTGGTTACAAGGACGCACCGCGCGCTCTGTTGACCGAAGCGGCGGAGCGTCTCGTCGCGGCGGGCGCGGAAGTGATCATCGCGGGCTGCACGGAAGTGTCGCTCGTGCTGACTTCCGACAACTCGCCCTTCCCCGTGATTGACCCGCTCGAAATCATCGCACGCGCGGCGGTCGCGCGCGCCGCAGCGGGAGACTGCGAACGCGTGCGGCCGGAAACTTCCGCCGCGAGTTTGAAAGGGTAAGCGTGAGAGGTCTCTGTGCCGGAGGTGACGAGTGTGAGTAACATCCTGTTGACGTTGGCGGAAGAGAAAGAGTCAACGCGAGACGATCATTTCGGGGTGAAGATAGCCGTTGACGACGGCGACTGTTACGATTTTTCCGACGCGTTGCAGGCGTTGGGGCACGACGTTTTTTTCGCCAACTGGGACGACCTCGACCTCGACGCACGCGCCTTCAAGCGCATGTTCCACGACAACGCGAAGAGATTCATTACGCCTGTGTCCCTGTCGGAGATGGACTTGATCTTCGTCTACAAGATGGAAGGTTTCTACTTCGACCTCCACAGATTCTTTCGGATGGTGCAAGCGTTCGCAGAGGCCGCGCCGCTCGTCGTCAACGACCCGGCCACGATCCGCCACAACATAGACAAGCGATACCTCTTCGAGTTGGAGCGGAAGGGGATACTTGTGCCCCCCACGCAGTTGATGAACGACTCAGTGCGGGAACGTCTGGCGCGGGGCGAGGCGTTCGTGCTCAAGCCGATCAGCGGCGAGCGCGGCAAGGACGTGATGCTAATTAAAACGCCGGACGAACTCGCCGCCATCAAGGGGCACGAGGGAGAGTATCTGGCGCAGGATTTTATTCCGGGCGTGCGTGCAGGGGAGCGCAGTCTGGTCTTCCTCGGCTTTGAATACCAGTTCGGATTTATCAAGCGGCCGACGAACCCGGAGGAGTTTCGCTGTAACGCATCGCAGGGCGGGGAGGCAGTGCTCTGCGAGCCGACCGCGGCGGAAATGGATTTGGCCTTGCGGACTTTGCGCGCCTACGAATCGTTCGGCTGCCCCGTTCACTACAGCCGCATTGACATGATCCGGAGCGACCGCGGGCCGATGCTGATGGAGGCGGAACTCATCAACCCTTCGATCTTCGCGCGCTACTTCGATCGCGGTGAAGAGTTCGGGCAAAAGCTCGCGGCCTATTTCGACGGCCTGCTCAGGCGACACCACTGAGCGCCATCCGAAAGTTCGGCGCGACAAAAGGAACGGCCTGACGAGAACTTGACTCGTCAGGCCGTTTGTCTTTCGCGTCGCTTGGCGAGACGCCGGGAACGGCGTCACGCTGTGGCGGTGCGCTCCGGTTTAACGAAGCGGCTGCGACGGCGTGCCGACGACGCGCAGCTTCCAGTCTTTGATCGGGGCTTCGTTCAGGAACAATCTCCAACGCGGATCAATGTAGTTCGTGTTCAGGTGCGTGGCGTAGTACTTGAGAGAGTTCGTGAATTGGCCGTTGGGCGCGTTGGCGTAGCGTTGTTCGAGATAGTACGGCGGGATCGTCTGGTAGTAGATCGTGGCCGAGACGGTCACGGCCGAAACAGGGATGCGCGGGTCGAGCGGGACTTCGTAGGTGACGACATCCGTACCGCTGCCGTCGAAGTAGCCGGGGTTCGACGCGCGGGGCACGCCGCCCGGCTTGGTGTGTTCCGCGTCGGGGCCGTTCTCGCGCCAGCCCTGCGGCATCAGGCGATTGTCCTTGACCTGATCGGCGAGGCTCAGAAAACTCGTCGTGAAGTTGCCGTTCGCATCCTTCACGAGTTCCTCGTAAATCTGCACCTGCTCCTGATTAGTGATCACGTCGTAGTGCGGCTGGAACAACTGCTGCGGGTTGGTCGCCTTCGCGAACGACTCGGTGATGAGCGGCTTGAACTGCGTGCCGTTCCAGATGCCGATCACGCCCTTGTCGTTCGTCGCCCCCGAAACCCAGTAGGGCTTGCCGTTGACGTTCACGCGAAACTCGATAAAGGCGCGCCGGAAACTCACGCCCGAAGGAAATCTGTGACCGGCGAGGTTGGTGACTTTGACCTGCGCGCTCAGACCTTTCGGCGTGCGCCGGAGCGCGCCGACTTCGACCTGCGCGGTCTCGCTGCGCGCCATCTGGAGCGCGGCCTTCTTGGTCACGACCATGCTCGGCACGGGGTTGCCGTAGGTCGCCATCGGGTCGAAGAAGGCGACCGGGTTGCCGCCATAGTCAACGCTCGACAGGCCGAGCGGCGCGGAGAACTGGTTGAACATCTCCATCACGAACAAATTGAGGCCGACGAGCGTGTGGCGCGAATAGTCGCCCTCGGCGTTGCCGCCGCGCACGCGCAGGTGAATATCTTCGTCGGGCGCGCGAAACTCCACGGCCGGGAACGTCTCGTCCTCGATGCTGGCGATCTTGAACTTCAAGCCCGCGCCGGTCTTGCTCGGATATTGACCGGGCATGTGACACTGCTGGCACGACTGCGCCGTCTCTTTATTGACGGGCGGGAATTCGTCCTGATACTTGCTGTTGCGCCATTCGAGATAGGTGTTCTGTTCGTGCTCTGTCTTCTGGTTGGGGTTGGTGAAGACGTTCTCGCCCGGCGAGTAGGGCTTGCCCGGCGTGAGCACGGGCAGGATGACGGTGTGACACGAGCCGCAGAGTGCGGACTTGTGTATCTGGTTCGCCTTCGTCTTGACCGGCGTCAGGCCGAGCGAGTTCTTCATCGGCACGGTGGCAACGTCCTGAAAGGGGCCGAAAATTTCGTCGGGCTTACCCGTCTTAAACTTGCCCGTGTAGGTCGCGGGCGTGCCCAAGCCTTCGTCGGAGATGTGGTGACAGACGGCGCACGAAATGCCGTCGCGCGCGAGCGCGCCGTATTCGGCGTAGGGCGCGGGCGGAATCCGGTCGAGGTATTCCAACTTGAACTGGTTGGACAAGCCCGTGTCTAGTGTCAGTTGACGCTGCCCCATGATGCCGTGGCAACTGAGACAGGTGTTGACGATCTGATCCTTGATGTTGGGGTAGAGATTCATCTCGGTTTCCAACTGCGAGAAGAAGACCGGGTCGCGCCCGGCCAGCCCCATCATGGACGAACGCCACTCGCTGTAAGGCGAGAGGTTGAGGTCTAACTCAGGCGTCGGCGTGGGCGAAGGGCTGGCGGGAATCTTGTTATAGATTTGCGGGTAGACCATGTTCGGCATCGAGGGGTTGTTCTGCGTCGCGTCGTGGCAACCGATGCACTGGTTCGACGTGATGAACATCTGCGGCTTCTGCGACTTCGAATGCTGCGTGGCCGTGTCGTACCACTCGATTACCATCTGCTTCGGCGTAGGCGCGGCGGCCGCTCCGGCGGCGGCGCGGTGTGCGGGCGAGGTTAGAGCGCGCGACGCGCTGGCTCCGGCGTTATCGTTGTCTTCGCCGTCGGCAGACCGCTTCATGTGGACGGAGATGTCTTCCTCCGGCGTGAGCCGACGCAGCAGCGGGGCGACCTGCGCACGCGTCGCGGCGCGCCCGGTAATCGGGGCGGGCGGCACGTCAATCTGCGCGGGCGGCATCGTCGGGTTGAACGTGATCGAGTTGCCGAGGATGTTGTTGATCGTGGAGAAGGTCAGTTCGGTCTTGGCCGAGGCGTGACAGTTGACGCAGTAGAGGCCGAACCCTGCGTTCGGGTACATCGCGTAACTGACCGGGTTGCCGTCGCTCCAGAACCAGCCGTCATATGATCCCTTCTTGTCCTTGACCATGATCGCCAGACCCTTGCACCGGTACGGATCGTTCTGGCCTGACGGGGCGTTGCATTTGATTTTCGGGTCGGCGTTCTGCTGCGCCGGGGCAGGATACATCTCCTTGATGATCGCGCCGCCGTCCTCGATGTCGTCTTCCTTGCGGTCACTGTCGCGGCCGCTCCCCAGCCACTTCACGATCTCCGGCGAGTAGTAGACGCGGACGGCGTTGTGCGTGCCGTAATACTTGCCGCCGAGGTACGCGCCGGTGTCGCGAATCTCCAAATCAACTTTCCAGCCGGGGTCGGTTTTGTAGCACTCGTTGTTGACGTAATCGCTCAAGAGTTGCTCATACGCCGTCGTGCCGATCTGGCTCGGCAGTTGACGCAGAGGCCACCCGCAACGATTCTGCGCGCCCGCGCCCGAACGCGCCGACGCGACCTCGACTCCGACCCCCGTGGGATCGAGCACGACAAAGGCGACGATGAACAGTAGGAAGAAGAAACAGCAGATCAGGGTTTTCGCGGTCTTCAATCGGCCTCCTCGGTGGAAAGGGAACAGGTTAACCCGCATGACGTGCGTCTGGTGAAGGACGCCCGCCACACGCGGCGCAGTAGTGGGAACGACGTGTCAGGCTGAGACTCAAGTGAGTTGTCAACGCCCGCGCGAACGCGTTTTTCAAATTTTCGAGAGTAGAAAAAAGACGACTGGCCGAGTGCGAGGTAAAACGATAACTCGCCTACACTTTAGGTGGCTTGCCTTAAGCTGTCAACAACTATTACAAAAGCCGCCGTCCACAAGTCGCGCTAACCTTGATGAAAAGATTGAGCGAAGTGAACTCGCCCTAAACGGAGTTGTTGAGGAACGCAGGCGGTGTGAGTTTCACGGCGCGGCAAACTGGAAGTCGAGAAAGTTTTCGCAGAAGGCGAGTTTGTCGTCCAACTCTTCAGGGGAGTTTGCGCCGAGGTTGATCAGGCCGTAACGAAAACTCTTGCCGTCCTGCATGATGTCCGAAAGGAGGTCTCCCGCGGACACGGCCACCTCCACGTTCGCATCCGGATAGATGCGCGCCAACTCTGCCAGTTGCTCGCCGGAGGGAACGCGCAGAACCCTCTTGTCCGCGAAGGTGCGCAGGACGCAACTCGCGGCCAGCTTGAACTCTCCACGCCCGCGCGCAAACGCAGGCTCTTCGCCGAGCGCGATCTGTAGAAGCGGGGTGTAGGAACTCGTCCCGTCCACCTTCTCGAACAAGTCCGGGAACTGCGAGGCGATCTTCGGGTTGATCTCGATGATGTGAATCTCGCCCGTCGCCGGGTTGTAGATCAACTCCATGTTGAAGAGCGCGTCGTCGTAACCGATGCCGCTGATGAACGCCTCCGCGATCTGCGTCATGCGCGCCTGCACCTCCACCGGCAGACGCGAAGGGTAGACGAAACGCTCGAACGAGATCGTGTCCGGGAACATCACCGAATCAATGATGCCGAGGACGTGTACCCGACCCCCGAACACGTAGCCTTCGAGTGACACCTGCATGCCTTCGAGCAAGGTCTCGGCCAGCATGTGCGAGGCGTCGAACTCGTAACCGGTATACGCCTTGAGCAGATCGTTGAAGGGGCGCAGGAAGCCTTCAGGCAGCAAACTCGTCGCGGCGGCGCGTCTGAACTCGGGCAGGGAAAATATCTTCTGCGCGTTGATGGAAAAGCACGACTTGACTGGTTTCAAGAAAAGCGGAAAGGAAATGCCGAGCGCGTCGGCGTCGAGACCCTCCGGCGGCACGAGTTGAAAAGAGGGCGTGGCGGACGGGACGAGAGCGCGTTGCGCCACCCGCGAATAGTACTTGTGTTCGCAGCGCAGCACGCACTCGACCTTCGGCCCCGCTAACCCCAAACGCTCCGCCATAATCGCCGCCACGGGCATGCCCGGATAGCCCACCCCGGACGTGACCCCCGCGAGTTCGTCATCCTTGTAACGATCAATCGTCGCTTCAATCAGCGACAGGATGTCGAGTCCGTTCGCCTTATGCTGGCGAACGCCCGCGAGTTGCTGGTCGAAGTAATCGCCCGCGAATCCGTCGAAGCGCAAGCGACAGTTCAACCCTGCGGCCACGGCGGGCAGATAGCGATACTCTCTGCTCGTCGGGCACAGGATCAAGACACTTTTCATAATCATTGATTTGCGAGATGCCGGATGGCTTTCGACGGCTCGGAGAAGTTCGTCGGAGACCTCTGCCGGAGACGCCGCACGTTATCGCCCTCACGAATTACTGTCAAGAGGAAAGAACTTAACCTAACGACCACAGTCGAAATATAAAGACACACGCCGAGTCCGATAATGATTGTTATGTGGGCTTGGCTTTGCCTACATATTCATTAAATAGGTTCCTATCAGGAGGTTTACTCTGATGGGACGCTCAAACCGCCAGAGACCCACACGCCTAGCCGCTAAGCTACACGCAATCAGGATGGGCCTTAATCTCACGCAAGAACAGATGATTGAACGTTTGGATTGCTCTGGGATACCGCTTTATCCAGCTAGTATTTCTCAATATGAGCAAGGCAAACGCGAACCTCCATTGCTTGTGTTACTAGCGTATGCAAGAGTATCAGGTGTGACAATGGAGATATTAGTTGATGACGATCTAGAGTTACCAACTCTATTGCCAACAATCACAGGGCATAAACTGGTTACGAAGCTTGTACGAGGCAAACAGAATATTCCTTATAGCGGTAGATAATGTCCTTATTGACACCTTTAACGAGTTGATTTCTATCTAACTACCAAAAGTCGGATAAGTTAGCTCTCAAGCTCCAGAAATTTGCAGCTTGATTCTAAGACTAATCAGGGACAATAATGAGGGCTCTCGTTGGCGTAAAATTCTTTCTTGCATCATCAACTTTTTCTGAATGACTCTTATTACGTTACCTGTGAGTGCCTTAGGCTTTAGTTTTGAATCCTAATTTGTGATTTGGTGTCCTCCCGATGACAGATATTCAGCAAGAAACTCCGCAACGTAATGTTTTAAAAATCGCTATTGTAAGCGACATACATGCCTATGATCATCTTAATGATGATAAAGAAGCCCCATCATTTTTATGCACCGTTGCCCCCGAGAACCGTGTAAGCCATCATCCGATCGCAGGTCTTTTAAAGTTAATTGATGATCAAAGTATTAGAGCAGATATTCTTATGTGTTGTGGTGATATGGGTGATAAAGCACGACCTGCGGGAATCTTATATACTTGGGACAAGCTTCATGTGATAAAGAGGAAGCTAGAGGCTAAAACATTGGCGGTCACAGCTGGCAACCATGATGTTGATTCGCGTTATAAGTATACTGATTATGATGCCAAAGGTCTTCTCCAATCCTTAGTTCCTCCATTCCCATGCGAAGATGAAAAGTTAAATGATAAATTCTGGGCACGTAATTACATTGTATTTAGTGAGCCTGATTATCGTCTCGTGATTCTGAACACTAGTGCCTATCATGGTGCTAAGGAAGGAGAATTTGAGCATGGGCGAATCACACCTAGAACTGTAGAAGCTCTAAAGGCCGAACTTGAAGTGCTTGAACATGAGCAGCCACGGCGAGTCAACATCCTTCTGTGTCACCACCATCCGCATAATCATGGTGATATTGAAGATAAAGACGTTAGTCTAATGGAAGGGGGGGCTAAGTTATTAGAGCTTTTAGGTTCAGGTGATTATGGTAATTGGATCGTAATTCATGGACATAAGCATCACCCGAGAATTTCCTATGCAGCCGCTTCTATTTCTCCACCAATAGTGTTTTCTGCTGGAAGTTTATGTGCGAGAATTTATGAAGAATTACAGGGCCAAGCTAGAAATCAATTCTACGTTATTACATTTCCCTTGTCAGACCTTGATACTCTTGAGTTAGGGCTTATTGGAACATTTCAAGCTTGGGATTGGCTTCCTGGAATTGGGTGGCAGAGGGCAACTCTACGTTCTGGCCTACCTGCCTCGGGTGGGTTTGGGAATCGAGGAGATATTACTTCGATCTCAAAAACTATTGCGACAATTTTTGCTTCAAAGAAACAACCTTGGGTTGAATGGAATGAAATAATTGGCGCCTTTCCTCAAGTCTCATATCTTCTGCCAATAAGTTTGCAAGCAATAATTAAAAAGCTGGAGTCGAACTATAACCTTACAGTTTCTCGGGACAGTGATGGTCAGCCATTACAAATTGGAAGATCTCTATGACTCAGACAGGATTACTACCAACAATTTTCGAATCATTCAATGCTCGAGCTTTAGAGCCTGAGCAGGTGGCGAAAACATTCGTTCCACCTGATTATTTTGATGATACGCTTAAACGTGCTCACACACTTATTGTTGGCCCTAGGGGGAGTGGTAAAACTACCATCCTGAAGATGTTGCAATCACCGGCAGTTGAGGCTTGGAAGTCTCCAATTGCGGACGTGTATCGTTCAAAAATAGATTTTACAGGAGTGTTTATCCCCGCTGATAGAAGCTGGAGCGAACAAATAGGAGCACTAGGCGAAGATGTTTTAGTTTGGGAGCATAAAAGAATCCTAGGCGTTGCCGCTTTTACCACACATGTTTTACGCGCCCTAGTAGAGGCGATGCAATATAAAGCTTACCCTCCCAAAGACACATCTCTCGTGCCGCATAGACGTGTCGAGTTAAGCCGCAATAGTGAAGCAGAGATAGTAAGTGAGATTGCAGAGAAATGGTATTTAAAAATAAATATTCCTAGTTTAGTATCTCTTAAGCATGCATTAACAACTAGGTTATCTAACATATGGGAGATTAGTAGCGAAGAGTCGTTACGTAATCCCGAAGGCCGTGGAGAACGGCTAGCTAACATCAAATATTTACACCTAAACTTCCTATATTCTGCTGGACTAGCAATTGAATTATTTGACGATCGTACTGCTCAAAGTCAAAGTAAATGGGGGCTTTTATTTGATGAATTAGAATTAGCACCACAGTGGATTCGTGAAGAGCTAATTAAGTCGTTGCGAAGCGTAAATAGCAAATTGCTTTTTAAGCTCTCTATGAGCCCTTACAGTCAAGATGCAAGTTTGCTTCATTCTGAACTCTCAGCGACCTTTGGTAACGATTATAATCAGGTCGCTTTGTGGTATGCGCATAAAGAGAACGGATATAACTTTTGCAAGGCATTGTTTGAATCAATACTTAAAGATTATGGCCTAAATCCGATCGAGCCAACAAAACTCCTAGGAAGATCAGCGTTCGAAACATTATCGGAAGATTACGAGACTTCTGCATATAGACCAAAATCCCCGCTCCATGCACGCCTTTTATCAATGGCAGAGAAAGATAGTTCATTTCGTAAGTTTTTGGATTCGAAGAAGCTCGATCTAGATAATCTCCACTTACTTAGTGAGGATGAACGTGCTGCTGCGGTGCGAAAAATTAGATCCTTAGTCGCCGTGCGTGACGCTTTCAGGGTAGGAGATAATTTAGGTCAAAATACAAGACAACAGCAACGAAGTAGAAAAAATCCTACAGTATATAGTGGAGCATTATCTTTATTTTCAATAGTTGAAGGTAATCCTCGCTGGTTTATTGGTATTATTGGCAAGTTGATTCAAGATTATGCGAAGGATAAGAGCAGAATCATTGCTACGAAACAGAGTAGCGAGGTACAGAAAGCAGCGAATAGATTTCGTGCTTATCTTAAGACAATCCCGTGTCCACCTTTAAAAAAGCAACAGCCACCTAGAGGGGTGTTATCAGCGCTTGATCTTATTGGTAGCTTTTTTCATGACGTCGTAGTAAGGCAAAATTTCACTGCTGATCCACCATTAACATTTGTAGTAGATTCAAGAACAGATGATGATCTGATTGAGAGTCTAGGGCGTGCTCTTAATGCAGGAGCAATCGTTTATGTAAATGAGCCCGATAGTGACATCATTCTCCAGTCATTAAGAGGAAAGCGGTTTCGACTTTCCTATTTGCTTGCGCCTTACTATAAAATTCCGCTGATATTAGGGCGTCCTACATCCTTGAACTTTATTTTGAAGAAAGAGCAAGAGGACATATGGAGAAGTGAGAACCAAGACTCACTTTTTTCTTCAGTAGAACAATCCGATGATTAAGCACTGTTTAAAATCTGTGAAACCTTGGTCCCAAGGGACCCTAAGCAACCCACAATATGACGCTTTGATAGCGGTCGTAGGTTACGAACAGCGGTCAAACTATGTAGCGAGTGTTTTTAAGCATCAATCAAAGAGGCTATTTGCAAGTGCATTTGATGAGCGCAAAGAGCACGCATATAAAAGTAATTTGCACTGGTTTGAACAGCAAGGTTTCGAGGTTAAAGAAAGCACTGACATCGACTTTAAAGTATGGTGCGAGGAGATACTAAACAAAGTAGATTCAGAAGAAGAAGACAACCCTATTCGAATATGCGTTGATATTTCTAGCATATCGCGTTTTAGACTTGCTATATTGATGGCATCTATATGTAAGCATAGGGGCGGAGTACTTGAGGTGGATTTTTTGTATGCCCCAGCAAAGTTCTCTCCGCCCAACTATCAAGAGGGACCGATAGTAACCGCAAAACCAGTTATTGACATGTTCGCTGGGTGGACAACAGAACCCGCCGCACAACCTGTTGCAATCTTTGGCCTCGGCTACGAGCGAGATAAAGCTGTTGGAGTAATAGAATATATAGAACCAATAGGAGTATGGGCTTTTAAACCACATGGGGAAGATACTAGATATGATATAGAGGTAACGCGCGCCAATAAAACTCTTCGTGATGTTGTACCTAACGATCATTTAATTGAATATGCTGTTGACCGCCCTTTTGAGTGTTTTACTACTCTTGAATCTTTAATTTATGGTACGTTCCGCACAGCAAGGCCCATCCTTATTCCTTTTGGTCCCAAAATCTTCTCATTATGTTGTTTGTTAGTTGCCTGTACACATTTTCCACGTGTATCCGTTTGGCGAGTCAGCTCGGGGCAGTATGATCTGGCTGTCGATCGAATAGCTAATGGTAAAATTGTAGGATTAAAAGCGGAGTTCGGGCCGCAGACTGAGATGGTTTAGCAGAAGGTGATAACTTTAAAGAGCATGCGCACTTTGTGCTCTGGCGTTGACTATCTAAGTAGATAGCTTGGCAGAGGATAAATCCACATTGCATTCTACTTTTCGCATCTCACGGAAAAGATGATAAAAATTTGCTTACAACCTGTCTGATGCAACCATAATAATATTATGGCTGCGCAATCTCACCTAGCATAGCCTGCCAATATAATGTCAATTTATAGGCAGACCTATTAATTTATAGGCAAACTGTATTTTATGGGCAAAGCCAGTTGCACAGTAGACCTCCCCGCTAGAGTTAGAAGGAGACTTAACCAAAACTGTTTTATACGGATAACGATGGAGGCAATGAGTCAGTCTCCCTATTGGGTTGATTTATTCGTAGATTGGGAAGCGGCGCGCACGAGTAAGAACGGGTAGATCGTGCGCCGCCCGCCCGTGGGCGCCCCAAGCCGGCCTTCGACGACCATCGCCGCGCCCGCCCTGATGCCCTCGATGCGGCGGCGGCCGAGCCAGACGACGTACGCCGTTCCCGTGCCGTCGTAGAGCTCGGCCACGAGCGCCAGCACGCCGCCGTGCGGGCGGAGGGTGACGCTCTGCAGGGTGCCGCGCAGCCGGA
>JAVEDE010000104.1 GCA_030841105.1 Pyrinomonadaceae bacterium | reverse complement strand
ACTCGCGCGTCGTGAGCGTCAACCCGTGCTGCGCGGCGCGTGCTCCGATCTGGATGCTGAGGATCGAGTCGCCGCCGAGTTCGAAGAAGTTGTCGTGGATGCCGACACGCTCGCGGCCTAAGACTTCCGCCCAGACGCGGCACAGGAGTGCTTCGACCGCTGTGCGCGGCGCACTGTAGCCGCCCTCAGTGGGCGTCTCCAACGTATCGGGCGCGGGGAGGGCTTGGCGGTCAACTTTTCCGTTCGTGGTCAGGGGCAGTGCGTCGAGTCTGACGATGCGTTGCGGCACCATGTACGAGGGAAGATGTCGTGTGAGGTATTCCCTCAGTTCCGCTTCGCGCGCGTCGCCGGTTGTGTAGGCGACGAGAGTGCTGGTGCTGCCGGTGCTGGTGCTGGTGCTGCCGTTGCGCTGGTGGACGACGGTGTGGGCTTCTTTGACGCCGGGGTGGCGCGCGAGCAGGGCGTTGATTTCGCCCGGCTCGACGCGGCAGCCGTTGATCTTGATCTGCTCGTCGGCGCGGCCGATGAATTCAATCGTTCCGTCGGGCAGCCAGCGGCCGCGGTCGCCGGTCTGGTAGAGGCGCGTGCCCGCCGCGCCGAAGGGGTTCGGCACGAACCGCTCGGCCGTCAAGCCGGGGCGGTGCTGGTAGCCGTGCGCGAGTCCCGCGCCCGCGACGTAGAGATCGCCGGGGACGCCGACGGGTGCGGGACGCAAGTTCCGGTCGAGCAGGAACGCGTCGAGGTTGCGGAGCGGGCGGCCGATGGTGATGCGCCGGTCGGGCACGAGCGGTTGCGTGCGCGTGGCGCAGACGGACGTTTCGGTCGGGCCGTAGGCGTTGTACATCCGCCGACCCGTCGCCCAGCGCGCGACGAGTTCGGGCGCGCACGCCTCGCCCGCGACGACGAGCGTGTCCACGGTGGCGAGCCGCCCCTCCGGCAGCTTCGACAAGATTGACGGCGGCAGCGTGACGACGTTGACCGCATGGCGGTCTAGGAAATCTGCGAGCGGTTCGCCGGGCGCGATGTTCTCGCGCGAGGCGACGGCCAGCGTCGCGCCGGAGAGCAAGGCCATCGTCCATTCGTAGACCGAGGCGTCGAAGGCGAGCGGGGCGAACTGCGAGACCGTCCGGCCGCGCCGGAGTCCGAACTCTTTGATCTGCGAGAGCGCGAGATTGACGACGCCCGCGTGCGAGACGACGACGCCCTTCGGCTTGCCCGTCGAACCCGACGTGTAGATCACGTAGGCCGTGTTGGCGGGGACGACCGCCGTCGCGGGCGCGGCGTCCGGTTGCTGCTCGAACGACGCGCGCTCCGTGTCGAGACAGACGACGTGCGCCCAACTCGACGGCAGCGCGCCTTCGTGCGTCGAGTCGGTCAGGATCACGGCGGGCTGCGAGTCTTCGATGAGGTCGGCCGTGCGCTGCTGCGGGTGTTCGGGATCGAGCGGCACATACGCGCCGCCCGCCTTGAGGATCGAGAGCGCCGCGACGAACAGCGCGGGCGTGCGCGGCAGGTAGATGCCGACGCGCACTTCGGGACTGACGCCGAGGCCGCGCAGGTGCCGGGCAAGTTGGTTCGCGCGCGCTTCGAGCGCGGCGTAAGTGATGCGCACGCCGTCGGCGACGAGCGCGTCTGCGTCCGGCGTCTGCGCGACCTGCGCGGCAAACATTTCATGGAGGCAACGTCCGGGTAACTCGCGGCGCGCGCCCGTGCCCCACCGAAGCACTTGCCGACGTTCGTCGTCGCCCGAGAGGGAGAGGTCTTCGAGCCGACGTTCGGGGTCGCTGATAACGTCGGCGACGAGGTTGCGGAAATGTTGGAGCAACGCTTCGACGCGCTCGCGGCTGTAGAGGTCTGCGGCGTATTCGAGCACGCCGCCGACGTGCTGCTCGTTCAGGCGAAAGGCCAGCGTGAGGTCGAGCTTCGCCGAGTAGTTTCCGAGTTGCCAGCGCGATGCGCGCAAGCCCGCGAGGCTGTGCTTTGCTTCGGGCATGTTCTGCACGACGAGCTTCGCCTGAAAGAAGGGCGTGCGCCCGACTTCGCGGCGCGGCGCGAGATCGTCAACCACGCGGTCGAACGGCAACTCCTGATGCGCGTAGGCGTCGAGCACGGTTTCGCGGACGCGCGCCAGCAGTTGGCGAAACGTCCAAGCGGGATCGAGCCGCGTGCGCAAGACGACTTGATTGACGAAGTAGCCGACGACGCGCTCCGTCTCCAGACGACTGCGCCCCGCGATGTCCGCGCCGATGGCGATGTCGTCGCGCTCGGCGTAGCGCGCGAGCAGCCATTGGAAGACGGCCGTGAGCAACATAAACGGCGTCACGCCCTCGGCCTTGCCGAACTGCGCGATCCCGTGTGCCAGTTCGCCCGGCCAGTTGAACTCAAGCCCTGCGGCGGGCGGCGACATCGTGCGCGCGCGGCGCGTGAGATCGGGCGGCACGTCAACCGGCGTGAGGTTCGCGAGTTGCTCGCGCCAGTAGGCGAGGTCGGCGGCGAACACTTCCGCGCCTTGCCTGCGCTGCCACTCTGCGTAGTCGCGGTATTGCACGGAGACTGCGGGCAGCGCGTGTTCGCGTCCCGCGTCGAGGGCGACGTAGATCGCGCTGAACTCTTCGAGCAGGACGGAGATTGACCAGCCGTCGCAGATGATGTGGTGCAGCGTGCAGAGCAGAACTTTCTGTTCGTCCGCGAGGCGGATGAGCGTCGCGCGAAACAGAGGGCCAGACGCGAGATCGAAAGGGCGACGGGCTTCTGCGTCGGCCGCGTGCCGCGCGGCGCGGTCGCGCGCGTGCGCGGGCAGCGCGGAGAAGTCGAGCACGGGCATGCGGACGGGCGCGGGCGCGAGCACTTGTTGGACGGGTGTGCCGTCGGTCGCACTCGCGTGGAAGACTGTGCGCAAGGCTTCGTGACGCCGCACGAGTTCATTGAGCGTGAGTCGCACGAGCGTCTCACGCAGCGCGCCTGTGTAGGGGATGTCGAACGGCATGTTATAGGCCGCGCTCTCGGGGTCGGCCTGATGCGCGAACCAGAGCCGCTGCTGCGCGTGGGAGAGGCGCGCCGTGCCGGGCTGGCGCACGCGCCCGCCCAGTTTCGCGCGCAGCAATTCCAGCTTCTCCGGCGACAGAGCCGCCATGCGTGCTGCCAGTTGAGAACTGTTCTGCATGTTTCTAGTTACCGTTCGAGGTGGCGGAGTCTGTGGCGTTGGCGGCGAGCGCCAAGCGCGCCTGCTCGTCGGAGAGTTGTTCGATCTCGGCTAAGAGAGCTTCGACTTCTTCGTCGCTCGCCGAAGGCGCGGGCACGATGGCATCTAACGACGCCGCCGTTGTCACCGCGTTGTCCGTGCGTTCCGCCTGCACGTTGATCAAGGCCGCGAGGTCTTCGAGCGTGGGGTGCTCGAAGATGGCGCGCAGCGGCAGGTCAACGGCGAAGGCGGCGCGCGCGCGCGAAGCGAGTTGCGTCGCGAGCAGAGAGTGGCCGCCGAGGTCGAAGAAGTTGTCGCGCACGCCGACGCGCTCCGCGCCTAGCAACTCCGACCAGATGCCAGCCAGCGTCTCTTCCGCAGGCGTGCGCGGGGCGATGTAAGCCATCTCCGTTCCATTCGGCTGCGCCGGGTCGGGCAGCGCGGCGCGATCAATTTTCCCGTTCGGCGTGAGCGGCAGGTGCGCCAGCACGACGAAGGCCGCGGGCGTCATGTATTCCGGCAGACGCTCTCTGGCATAACGGCGCAGTTCGTCAACGCTCAGGAGTTCGCCGGCGTCCGGCAGTTCGTCAACACCCGGCAGTTCGTCAACACGCGACAGTTCCCCGCCACGCGGCGTGACGTAGGCGACGAGACGCTTGCCGCCGTGGGCGGTTTCGCGCACGACGACCGCGCACTCGCCGATTGCCTCGTGCTCGCAGAGCAACGCCTCGACCTCGCCGGGTTCGACGCGGAAGCCGCGCAGTTTCACCTGCCCGTCGCGCCGCCCTTGAAACTCTATCTGGCCGTCCGCGAGACGCCGCACGATGTCGCCCGTCTTATACAGACGCCCGCCCACCTCCGCGCCGAACGGATCGGGCACGAACTTCTCGGCCGTCAGTCCGGGGCTGTTCGCGTAGCCGCGCGCCAGTCCGTCGCCGCCCGTGTAGAGTTCGCCGTACACGCCGAGCGCGACCGGCCGCATCCGTTCGTCGAGAACGTACACGCGCGTGTTCGAGACGGGTCGCCCCAGCGGCACGCTCGCGCCCGCCGCCGCGTCGCGTTCGCCGCGCATCCGGTGGCAGCAGGTGAACGTCGTGTTCTCTGTCGGGCCGTAGCCGTTGATCAGAGAGACTTCCGGCAACTCGCGCAGCACGCGTTCGACCTGCGCCGGGCGCAGCACGTCGCCGCCCGCGAGCAACTGACGCACGCCGCGCAAACTCTCCAACTCCTCCTCGACCATCTGTTGAAACAGCCCGGCCGTCAGCCACATCGTCGTGACGCCCGCCGCAGACACCTGCTCGCCCAACTCCCGCAAGGACAACTTCCCCGCCGGGGCGACGAACAACTTGCAGCCGTTCAGCAAAGCGCCCCACACTTCAAAGGTCGAAGCGTCGAACGACACGGGCGCGTACTGTAAGACGACCTCGCGCGGCGTCAGTTCGACGTAGTTTGTTTCCTTTACCAGACGCACCACCGAGCGGTGCGCGACGGCGACGCCCTTCGGCCGCCCCGTCGAACCCGACGTGTAGATCACATAGGCCAGATTGTCCGCCGTCGCACCGCCGTCGAAAGTCGCACCGCCGTCGAAGTCGTCCGCGCTCTCTTCAGAGATGTCGCCCCACGCGTCGTCAATCGAGACGACCGGGAGTTCGTGTTCGGGCAACGCATCAATCAAACGCGACTGCGCGACGATGACGGACACGCCCGCGTCGGCCAGCATGTATGCGACGCGCTCCTTCGGATACTCTGCATTGAGCGGCACATACGCCCCGCCCGCCTTGAGCACGCCGAGCAACGCCACAATCAACTCCGCGCCGCGCTCCACGCACACGCCCACCCTGCTCTCGGCGCGCACGCCCAACTTTCTCAGGTGACGGCCGAGTCGGTTCGCACGACGATTCAACTCGCCGTAACTGATCGTTTCGCCCCCGGCTACGAGAGCCGTCGCGTCGGGCGTGCGCGCGGCCTGTTGCTCGAACAGTTGATGGACGGTGCTGTCCTTCGGGTAAGCAGTCGCGGTGTCGTTCCATTCTTCGACGAGTTGACGGACTTCCGCGGGGCTGAGCATCTGAATTGAAGAGAGGCTCTGCGACGCGTCGGCCACGATTGACTCGAAGATGTTCCGCAGGTGCGCGACCATCCGCTCGACGGTCTCGCGCGCAAACAGGTCTGTGCGATATTCCATGCCGCCGACGAGCCGCCCGCCCGCCTCCGAGATCGTCAACGTCAGATCGAACTTCGACGCGCCGCCCTCGACGCTCAAGCTGTCCACTTCAAGCCCGGCCAGATCGAACGAAGGCAAGGGCACGTTCTCGAAAGCGAACGCGACTTGAAACAGCGAGTTCCGGCTCAGGTCGCGCTCCGGGTCGAGTTCCTCCACCAACTTTTCGAACGGCAACTCCTGATGCGCGTAAGCCCCCAACGCAGACGCGCTCACGCGCCGCAGCAACTCAGCGAAACTCGGCGTGCCCGACAAATCGGTGCGCAACACCAGCGTGTTGACGAAGAAGCCGACGAGCGGTTCTATCTCCACGCGCCCACGGTTCGCCACCGCCGTCCCCACCGCCACGTCCGTCTGCCCCGTGTACTTGCTCAATAACAGTTGCAGCGCGCCCGTCAGCACCATGAACAGCGTCACGCCCTCGCGGCGACTCAACTCGCGCAACGCTTCGGTCAACTCCGCGCCGACCTCGAAGCGCACGACCGCGCCTTGTGTGCCCGCCGTCGCATGAGCGCCGTCAGTGGGCAGTTCCAGCCGCTCTAAATCTTTCAGTTGTTCGCGCCAGTAGGAGAGTTGACTCTCCAACACGTCACCTTGCAGCCACTCACGCTGCCACACCGCGTAGTCGGCATACTGGATGGGCAACTCCGCTAAGGGTGTTGACTCTGCGCGCGTGTAGGCCGCATAGAGTTCACTAAACTCACGCACCAGCACGCCGGTTGACCAGCCATCCGAGATGATGTGATGAAGCACGACGACCAGCACGTGCTCCTGTTCGCTCAGTCGCACTAGAAGCGCGCGCAAGAGCGACCCGGCCGCGAGGTCGAAAGATTTACTCGCTTCGGCCGTCGCCAACTCGCGCGCCGCCTGCTCGCGCTCTGCGGGAGACAAGTGTTCCAGATGCTCGACCGGCACGGGCACGGGTTGCGCTTCGTGGATCAACTGCACCGGCGCACCATCCACGGTGGGGAAACTGGTGCGCAGGACTTCGTGCCGACGGACGATCTCATTGAGGGAATCGGTCAGCGCGGCGACGTTGAGCGTGCCCGTGAGGCGCACGGCGAAGGGGACGTTGTAGGCCGGGTTGCCGGGTTCGAGTTGATCAATAAACCAGAGGCGTTGCTGCGCGAACGACAAAGGCAGAGGCTCGCTCCGATTCGCGCGGACGAGTTCCGGCATGTCCGTGCTGTGGTCGTCGTCCTCGTAATCCTTCATGAGTTGTTGCACCTCGCGCGCGAGGTCGCCGAGGCGCGGGGCTTGGAGGATGAGACGCAGCGGAACGTCCGTGTCGAGCGCGTTGCCGATGCGCGCCGTGGCTTGCGCCGCGAGCAGCGAATGGCCGCCCAACTCGAAGAAACTGTCTTCGCGCCGCACCGTGGGAAGTTGCAGCAGCTTGCACCAGACGCCCGCGATGATCTCTTCGACGGGGCTGAGCGGTTCGGCAGGCGCGTCGGCGCGCGCCGCGAGATACTCGGCGGGGTTCGGCAGCGAGAGGCGATCCGCTTTGCCGTTCGGCAGCGTCGGGATACGTTCGAGGGGAATCAGGACGCCCGGCAACAACGCGGCCGGGAGACGTTGGCGCAAGGCTTCGCGCAGGTCTGCGGCGCGCGCGCCTTCGTTGAAGACCACGTAGGCGCACAAGGTCTGCCCGCGCTCGTCTTCGTGGACGCTCGCCACCGCTTCGCGCGCGAGGCCGGTCGCCATCGTCGCGTTCTCGATCTCGCCGAGGTCAACGCGGATGCCGCGCAGTTTCACCTGCCCGTCGCGTCGTCCTAAGAATTCGTAGTTGCCGTCTTCGAGCAGGCGGCCGGTGTCGCCCGTCCGGTAGATCACGTCGCCCTCGTCAGTCCCGAACGGATTTTTGACGAACACTTTCGCCGTCAGATCGGGACGGCGGTAATAGCCCGCGGAGCGGAACGGCGTGCGGATGCAAATCTCGCCGACGGGCGCGGAAGTGGGATGGCCGTGCTCGTCCGCGAGGAACGCCATGACGCCCGGCATCGGTTTGCCGATGGGGATCGAACGACGTTCCTCGTCGCCCGCCGCGACCGTGTAAAAGAACTTCGTCATCGTCGTCTCGGAAGGCCCGTAGAGGTTGACGAGCGGGATGCGTGCGCCGAACGTCTGGTGCCAGAGGGCGACATCGGCGGGTCGGATCGCTTCGCCCGACAAGAGGACGTAACGCAGTTGCGCGAAGCGGGCGGCGTCGAGCGCGTGGAAGAGCGTGCGGAAGAGAGAGGGCACGCAGTGGATCAAGTTGATGCGTGCGGCGTCGAGCCAGTCGGCGAGCGCGCGACCTTCGAGGAAGCCTTCGGCGGGCGGCAGACAGATCGTGCCGCCGGAACACAGGGGGACGAACACGTCGCGTAGGAAGGCGTCGAAGGTCGGCGCGATGAGTTGGCTGACGCGCGCGCCGTCGGGCAGGTCGAGCGTCTGCAACTCCCAGCGTATGAAATGGTCAATGGCTTTCAGACGCCCCGCGATGCCCTTCGGCTCGCCCGTCGATCCGGAACTGAAATAGATATAGCAGAAGTGCTCCGGGTCGAGTTCGGGCGCGTCGAACTCCGCGTCAACCGGAAGCTCGTCAAACGTCACGACGCGCGTGGTCGAATCAACTGCTGCGACGTTGGACGTGTAACGCGCGGCGAGCGCGGCGTCCAGAAGCACGCACGCGGGGTCGGCGATGGCGACCATCTCGGCGAGGCGCGCGTCGGGCAGGTCGGGCGTCAGCGGGACGAAGGCCGCGCCCGCGGCGAGCGTGCCGATGAGCGCGGCGATCATGTCCGCGCGCTTGTCCGTGAAGACGACCACGGGGCGGCCGAACGTCTCGCCGTCGGCGGCGATCGCGGCCGAGACGCGGACGGTGCGTGCGCGCAACTCGGCGTAACTGACCGTGCCGTCGCCCGTGTCAATCGCCGTGCGGTCGGGGTGCTTTGCGGCGTTCTCCGCAAACCATTCGTGGACGTAAGTGTGACGCTTTCGGTTCATAAATTTTTTCGGGTGTGAAAATTTCTCTCGCGTTTAAACCTTCAGGCGAGCGACGGCATCTCGAAGACTTCGAGGAACACGTTGAACGTTAAAATGATGGCGAGCAGATCGTTCTCGTACGGGTGATTGAGGCGGAAGCCCGGCTCTGCATACTGCCGCTTGAGACGTTCGACCGTCTCGACGTTGAAATAGCCCTGACGACGGATGCGTTCGGCCGAGAGCAACTCTGCGAGGCGTTCGTTCGCGCCCGCCTGCAAGAGCGAAGGCGTGCCGGGCGCGAACCAGCCGAACTTTTCGCGCGTCGCGATCTGCGGTGGGACGAACTGTCTGGCGGCGCGGCGCAGGATGTACTTCTCCTCGAAGTTTTTCAGGTTGAGATCGGGCGGAATGTAACGCGCGAAATCAACGAGCGCGCGGTCGAGAAACGGGTGACGCATCTCGACGGAGTGCGCCATCGCCATCCGGTCGCCGTGGTCGGAAAGCAAGTGATCGGCGAGCCGCAGTTTGAAATCGAGATACGAACGCTGGTGCGCCGGGTGTCGCCCGTCGAGACGCGCGCGGTTGATCGGCAGCGCGTTGAAGGCGTCGCCGCCGTTCAACTTCTCCAACAGGCCGGGCGCGTAAAGCTCTCGTTTGAGCCGCGCGAGTTCCGCGTAGTTTCCTTCGTAGGGGATGCGCGCATCGCCCCAGAGCGATTCGCGTATGCGACGTTCTTCGGGGTCTATGTCGTCGCCGCCGTTGCTGCCTTTGAACTTGTCGAACTTGTAACCGACGTATCCGGCGAACAACTCGTCCGCGCCCTGCCCGGTCAAGACCGCCTTGACGCCGCCGCGCCGCGCGGCTTCCGCGAGCGCGAGACAGGCTGTGTTGTAAGTCTCTTTGAGCGGGCACTCGGCGTGATAGATCGCTTCCGCCAGACGCTCCATCACGTTCGACGCTTTGAACGCGACTTCGTGATGCGACGTGCGCGCGTGCTTGACGACGCGGCGTTGGTGGCGAGCTTCGTCCATCTCGTCGTTCGGGAACATGATCGAGAACGAACGGCGCACCGGCGCGTCCGAGTCTTGCGCGCACACGCCCGCGACGATGGCCGAGTCGAGGCCGCCGCTGATGTAGATGCCCACGTCGGCATCGGCCGTGGCGCGCACGCGCGTGGCGCGCGCGAGGCGTTCCGCGACGCCGTTGATGTAGCTTTCCTCTCCGTCTGCGGACGCCAGTTCGTGCGCCTGCGGGTAATCCAAATCCCAGTACTCCGTCTCTTCGACGCCGTGCTCAGACACTTTCAAGCGACGGCCGGACGGCAGACTGTGGATGCCGCGAAACATCGTCGTCGGGCTGACGAGGCCGGGGAAACAGAGAATCTGATCGAGTCCCGTCAGGTTCACTTCGCGCTTGATCTGCGGGTGGCGCAGGATGGCTTTGATCTCCGACGCGAAGAGGAACGTGCGCCCGTCGGTCGCGTAGAACAGAGGGTGGACGCCGAAGTGATCGCGGCCGAGCAACAGTTGATTCTTCTCGCGGTCGTACACGACGAAGGCGAACTGCCCGTCCAGATGATCCACGAGCGCGTCGCCGTACTCTTCGTAGAGGTGCGGCAGGACTTCGCTGTCGCACGTCGTGCTTAAGCGATGGCCGCGCTGTTCGAGACGCGCTCTCAGTTCGCGGTAGTTGTAGATTTCGCCGTTGCACATCGTGACGACCGAGCCGTCTTCATTTGAAAACGGTTGGTCGGCGGCGGCGGTGAGATCATTGAGCGCGAGACGGCGGAAGCCGAACGCCACGTTGCCGTGCGCGTAAAAGCCCGCGCCGTCTGGGCCGCGATGCGCGAGCGTTGCGGCCATCTCGCGCGCCGTCGCGCCGTCGGCCGCGCGCCCCGCGTCTAGCTCGAAAATGCCAGCGATTCCGCACATTCCGTTCGACCTTCCTCTGCGTAAAACTTGCCCGCCGCGATCCGCTCCGCGAGCATCAACAGCGGATCGAAGAGCGGGAGACGAACGTCTCCGCCGCCTTCAAGCGACCGCTTCGAGACGAGGTGCAGTTCCGTGCAACCCGCAATCGCCCGGCGGCATTCGTACTTCTCCAACAGGCCGCGCACGAGCGTCGCCGCCGCGCGCTGATCCCAACAGTTGCGCTTGACCGCGTAGATCAACTCATGCACCGCCTCTTGATCTTCACGCGACGGGAACACCACATGTTCGCGCGCCGCAGGCCACAGCGGGTGCTCCTCGAACAGGCGCGCCACGCGGCAGCCCTTCGTGCAGAGCAGGAGGTGTCGCCCTCCGCCCGACGCGGCCGCGCGCAAGATGATGTCCGTCAGCGGCACGACGAGCGCGCGCAACTCCGCGGGCAGTTGCGCGAGCACCGAATGGATCGTCACGCAACAGACGACGACGGCTTCCGCGCCCTGCTCCGCCAGCATCGAGACGGCCGCGCCGAGACGCGCCACGAGTTCGGCTTCTTCGCCCGCGGCGAGCGCGTTGGTGCGATCCGGGAACGAAGGGTCGGAGAGGAGGAACAGGCGCGGCGCGGTCTGCTCCGCCCCGCCGCCCGCCGCCGCCTCGTAAATCGTGCGGACGAACTCCGCGGACGCGAGTGGCCCCATCCCCCCGACGATGCCCCAGGAGACCGGACTGAGATTGGTAGACATGTGTTGTTTAGACTTCGAGCAGTTCGAGGCTCGTCGCAAGTTGCGCGGCGTGCGACCCTAAGCCGCCGCCACTGACAGGTGAGATGCCGCTGAGTTCGGCGTCAACGTCGCGCACGAACTCGTTCAAGATCGACTCGAACCCGCGCACCAGAAAATCAATCGTCGCCTCGGAGAACAGGTTCGCGTCGTAATAGGCGTAACCGCTAATCGAGTCGCGTTCGTAGAGCACCACGTCGAGATCGAGCTTCGTCGTCGCGCCTTCCAGCGTCACCGAACTGAGTTTCGTCCCGGCCAACTGCCAAGGCTCGTCACTCTCCCCGCGCAAACTCTGCAACTCAATCGCGTGCTGGAACAGAGGCGACCGCGACAACTCACGATCCGGCGCGACCTCTTCAACAATGCGCTCAAAAGGCAAGTCCTGATGAGCATACGCACCCAGCACGGTCTCTCTCACTTGCGCTAACAGGTCGCGTGTCGTGCGGCACTCATCCACTCGCGCGCGCAACACCAACTGGTTGATGAAGAAGCCCACCAACGGCTCGGTCTCCAACCGGTTGCGATTCGCGATGGCCGTCCCAACCGCCACGTCGCGCTGCCCGCTGTATCGAGAGAGCAAGAGTTGGAAGGCCGCCGTCAAGAGCATAAAGAGCGTCACGCCCTCGCGCCGACTCACGTCCCGGAGTTGTGCCGTCACCTCTGTGTTTAGTTCAAAGCGCACCACCGCTCCGCGGCTCGTCCCGCTCGTCTGCCGGGCATAGTCGGTGGGCAACTCCAACACTTCCAAGTCGCGCAGTTGCTCGCGCCAATATTGCAACTGCGCTTCTAACACGTCGCCTTGCAGCCACTCTCTCTGCCACACCGCGTAGTCGGCGTATTGAACCGGCAACTCTGCGAGCGGCGACGGCCGACCCAGCCGGAAGGCTTCGTACAACAGGCCGAACTCGCGCACCAGCACACCGGCTGACCAGCCATCCGAGACGATGTGATGCAGCACGACCACCAGCACGTGCTCCTCTTGACTGAGACGCACCAGGAGAGCACGCACGACCGGCCCGGCCGACAGGTCGAAGGGACGCGCCGCCTCCCGCTCCACCACCGCCCGCGCCGCCCGCTCCCTGACAGATGTGTCGCGCGCCGTACCTTGTGCGTCACCGCCGCCCGCCAGATGCTCCACGTCCACGACGGGCACGTTCAACGCCTGCGCCGCGTGGACGAGTTGCACGGGTGCGCCGTCCACGGTCGGGAACGAGGTGCGTAAGACCTCATGCCGCCGCACGATCTCCGTGAGCGCAGCGACGAGCGCAGTGTGATCGAGTTCGCCTTCGAGCCTGACGACGCGCGGCGAGTTGTAAGCGGGGTTGCCCGGTTCGAGTTGATCAATGAACCAGAGGCGCTGCTGCGCGAACGACAGCGGCGGATGCCCGCCCTGCCCGTCGAGTGCTCCACTCTCGCTCCGCTTGTGTCTGACGAGC
The DNA here is from genome assembly GCA_030841105.1 of Pyrinomonadaceae bacterium. Classification (GTDB taxonomy): domain Bacteria; phylum Acidobacteriota; class Blastocatellia; order Pyrinomonadales; family Pyrinomonadaceae; genus JAIVJZ01. The sequence goes on along the minus strand of JAVEDE010000104.1, from coordinate 267 downwards.
GGCGGCGCACTCAGGTTGTCGCCCGCCGCCCTGCCGCGCTCAACCTCACGTAGACGCTCGACCTCGGCCGCTAACGCTTCTACAGTCGGCGTCTCGAACAAGACCCTGAGCGGCACTTCCACACCGAACACCGCACGCATGCGCGAGACGACCTGTGTCGCCAACAGCGAGTGGCCGCCCAGCGCGAAGAAGTCTTCGTCCACCCCAACGCGCTCTTTACCTAACACCTCCGCCCAGACATTACACACGATCTCTTCGCAGGCCGTG
>JAVEDE010000081.1 GCA_030841105.1 Pyrinomonadaceae bacterium | reverse complement strand
TGGCGCGCTGGCGCGACGACGGCCAGTTAGAGTTCTTAGGCAGACAAGACGAACAGATCAAGCTGCGTGGCTATCGCATCGAACTCGGAGAGATCGAAGCGGCGTTAGCGTCGCACGGCGGCGTGCGTGGTTGCGCGGTGATGCTGAGGGAAGTGGCGGGCACGCCCGCACTCGTCGGTTACGTTACGGGCGAGGCCGACGCAGCCGAACTCAGGGAGTATCTGGCGAAGCAGTTGCCCGCCTACATGGTTCCGCAGCGCGTCGTGAAACTCGACGCGTTGCCGTTGACGGCTAACGGCAAAGTTGATCGCAAGGCTCTGCCCGACCCGGACGAGCAGGAGGCTTCGGCCGCCGGAAACTACTCCGCGCCGCGCACTGCGACCGAAGAGATCGTGTGCGGCATCTGGTCGGACGTGCTCGGACTCGGCCGCGTCGGCATCGGCGAGAACTTCTTTGAACTCGGCGGCCACTCGCTCTTAGTGACGCAGGTGGTGGCGCGCGTGCGCGCAGTCTTCGGCGTCGAAGTGCCGCTCCGTGTCTTGTTCGAGACGCCTCTGGTGGAAGCAGTCGCCGCCGAAGTCGAACGCCTGATGAAGAGGAGGGGCGGCGCACCCGTCGCGCCGAAGCTCACGCGCGCGGATCGAGACAAGCCTTTGCCGCTCTCGTTCGCGCAGCAGCGTCTCTGGTTCATAGATCAACTCGAACCGGGCAACCCGGCTTACAACGTGCCGCTCGCAGTCCGTCTCGGCGGCGAGTTGGACGTGGACGCGCTGGCCGCTTCGCTCACGGAGATCGTGCGGCGTCACGAAGTGCTGCGCACCAGTTTCCCGATTGTGGACGGCGCGCCCGTTCAACTGATCCACGAGGCGCGACCCGTGCCTGTGCATGTGGTTGACGTGTCGGACTTCGACACGGGAGTCAGGGAGCAGGCCGCGCGGCAGTTGGCGGACGCGGAGGCGAGTCGCCCCTTCGACCTCGCGGCGGAGACGCTCTTCGTGCGCGCGCTTCTCGTGCGGCTCGGCGAAGAGGATCACGCGCTCGTCGTCGTGCTGCATCACATCGTCGCTGACGGGTGGTCGGCCGACGTGCTGATCAGGGAGTTCGGACAGTTGTACGAAGCCTTCCGACAGGGACAGCCCTCGCCGCTCGCGGAGTTGCCAATTCAATACGCGGACTACGCCGTGTGGCAGCGCGAGTGGTTGCAAGGCGACGTGTTGGAGAGTCAACTCTCCTACTGGCGCAGGCAGTTGGAGGGCATCGAGCGTCTTGAGTTGCCGTTCGTCCGCCCCGGCGCGGGCGGCGCGCGTGCGGGCGCGGCGGTGCAGTTCACGCTTCCCGCGGATGTCGCCGCCGCCATCCGCAAACTCAGCCGCGAGGAGAGCGCGACGCTTTACATGACGCTGCTCGCTTCGTTTCAAGCGTTGCTCTTCCGCTACAGCGGCCAACGCGACATCGCGCTCGGCACGCCGGTCGCGGGTCGCGATCTGGTGGAGAGCGAGCCGCTCGTCGGCTTTTTCGTCAACGTCCTCATCATCCGCACGCGCCTGTCTGCGGATTTGAGCTTCCGCGAACTCGTGCGGCAGGTGCGCGATGCTTCCGTCGCCGCTTACGCGCACGGCCAGTTGCCGTTTGAACTCGTCGCCGCGGCCGTCGCAGGCGGCGAGCGTCAACTCGGCGAGGACGCGCTCTTCCAAGCGACTTTCGATTTCAACGCGGCTGCGGCGCGCGGCAAGGTCGCGGGGACAAACGCTGAGTTCTTCGAGTTGGCTGACCTGCCCGTCAAACGCGATCTCAATCTCGTGATGACGGAAGCGGGCGCGTCGCTCGTCGGCTCGCTGCAATACGACGCCGCGAAGATGTCCGAGGCCGACGCGCAGATGCTCGTGGACAACCTCGCGCGCCTGCTTGCCGCCGTGGCCGCCAACCCCGGCCAGCCCGTCATTGACATCCCGCTCGGCGACGCGCGCGCCGACGCGAGTTCCGCCGACGAGTCCGAACTTGAGCCGGACTTCGCTTTCTAGTCTCAACCCGCAGCAACAACACAGCGAAGCAACACAGCGAAGCAACACAGCCATGACTCTTACCAAGACCATCCCGCTGTACGACCGGCAGGCCGACGAATCGCTCGCCTTCTGGCGCGCAGAGATCAACTCGGTCGGCGACGCGACGCGCCTGCCGCTCGCGCCGCCTGCGCCGACGGAAGCGGGTCGCGCGGCGCAGTTGTTGTCGGCGGAAGTTAATCTCCCGCCAGACCTCCTCGGCATCCTCGCTACTCTCACGCGCGGCTCGGAGCGGCTCGCCTTCGCCACGGTCGCGTCCGCCGCCGTCGCCTGCTTCCAACGCTACACGGGCGAGACGGGCATCCGCCTCGGGGTGCGCCCCGCCGCCGGTCAAGCCTTCCCGCTCGTCTTGCGCGGCGTTGACGCGTTGACGTTTCGCCAACTCATGGAGACGCTACGCGGGAAACTGCGCGAGTGCGCGGCGCACAACGGCGTCGCCGTCGAGCGGCTGGCGAAAGAGGTCGCGGCGGAACAACTGTTCGACATCGTGCTCTCAGCCGCCAGCGTGCGCGACGCGTCGGCAGAGGGGCGCACGACGCACAGTCTCGAACTCGAAATTGACACCGTGCGCGAGCGCGTCCTTCGCGCGCGTTTTTCCGGCGCGCGCTACGGCGCGACAGAGATCGAGCGACTCCTCGGACACGTCCTCGACACCTTGCGCGGCGGCCTCGGCCGCCCGACGACGCCCATTCGCACGCTCGCCTACGTCAACGCAGACGAGCGCGACTTCGTGCTCGACTCAGGACGCGGCGCGGCGTGTGAGATAGACGGCACGTTGCTCGAACGAATCGAACGACAGGCCGCGCTCGACGGCGCGCGTGTGGCAGTCGTCGGCGCGGGCGGGGCGCGTTACACCTACGCGGAATTGAACCGGCGGAGCAATCAACTGGCGCGACACCTGCGCGCGCTCGGCGTCGGCCGAGAGACGCGCGTCGCCGTCTGTCTGGGGCGCACGCCGGAGTTCGTCGCGGCCGCGCTCGCGGTGTGGAAGGCGGGCGGCGCGTATGTGCCTTTAGACCCCGAACATCCCGCGTCGCGCCTGTCCGCGATGATCGAGGACGCGGGCACGGCCGTCGTCCTGACGAGCGAGACGACGCGCGAACGTCTGCCGTCGCACTGGGGCGTCGAAGTCTCGATTGACGGCGCGGAAGCCGACGCCATCTCAAGCGAGAGCGACGAGCCGTTGGAGTTCAAGCAAGACGCGCTCTCGCTCGCCTACGTGCTCTACACGTCGGGTTCGACGGGCAAGCCGAAGGGCGTAATGGTGACGCACGGCGGGCTGCTCAACTATCTCAAGTGGGCGACGGAAGCCTACGGCGTGAGCGAGTGTTCGGGCGCGCTGGTTCACACCTCCGTCAGTTTCGACCTGACGCTCACCGGGCTGTTCGCGCCGCTGCTCTGCGGGCGCACCGTGACGTTGATTGACGAGACGGACGCCGCCGCGTCAATCGCGCGCGCCGTCGAACTCGGCGATGGCGGCTCGCTGGTGAAATTGACCCCGGCGCATCTTGAATTGATCGAGAATTACTTGACGCCGGAACGCGCCGCGCAGTTCGCCAAAATTTTGGTCATCGGCGGGGAAGCGTTGACGGGCGACAAGTTGGAGTTCTGGCAGAGGCACGCGCCCGCGACGCGCCTCATCAACGAGTACGGGCCGACCGAGACGGTCGTCGGCTGCTCCGTGTTCGAGGCAACGGGCGCGGCGACGACGAGCGGCGCAGTTGCCATCGGACGGCCGATTGCGAACACGAATTTGTATGTGCTCGACGGCGGCGGCGAGTTGTGCGCTTTGGGAGTCCCCGGCGAACTCTACATCGGCGGCGCGGGCGTCGCGCGCGGTTATCTCAACCGGCCGGAACTGACGGCCGAACGCTTCATTCCCGATCCGTTCTCGACTGTGGAAGGCGCGCGTCTCTACCGCACAGGCGACGTGGCGCGCTGGCGCGACGACGGCCAGTTAGAGTTCTTAGGCAGACAAGACGAAC
>JAVEDE010000050.1 GCA_030841105.1 Pyrinomonadaceae bacterium | reverse complement strand
CGATTCGATTCGCATACTCGGCGCGCTCGGCATCGAGCCGGTGAACGGGGACGGCACGGTGGCTGCCGCAGGCGACGGCGGCGCGCAAAGTGCGGCCGCGGAGTCGGAAGAGGCGGCCAACTTCGTCAGCCCGTCGTGGCGCACAGACCTTCGGATCGAAGAGGATTTGGTTGAAGAGGTCGGGCGTCATTTCGGTTACGACAAGGTGTCGGACACGCTGCCCGCCGCGAACGTCGCGGGCGAGTATCGCGCGCATGAAGGGCGCAGGCGCGCGGCGCGGCGTGCGCTGAACGCGTGCGGCTTCGACGAGGCGCTCACGTTCAGTTTCATTGACACGACGCACGACGAACAATTCGAGTTTCTGCCGGGACTCGTCCGGCGTGCGGACGAGGCGTCGCGGCTCGTGACGCTCGGCAACCCCATCATCGAAGGCGCGGCGCGCATGCGGCCGACTCTGCTCGCAGGGCTGCTCGATTCCGTCAGGCACAACTTCAACCACGGCACGCGCGACGTGCGCCTCTTCGAGATGGGGCGCGTCTACGCGGCCGACGCGGAAGAGGGCGGGCAGCCGCGCGAGACGGACGCCTGCGCGCTCGTCGCGACGGGCGTCGCTACCGAAGAAGGGCACGCGGGCGCGTCGCGCGAACTCGATTTCTACGATCTGAAAGGCGCGCTCGAAGCCGCGCTCGCCGCGATGAACGTCGCCTCCGTGGAGTTTGCCGCGACGACCGCGCGCCACCTGCGCGAAGGGCAGGCGGCGCAACTTACTTGCGAGGGGCGCGCCGTCGGCACGCTCGGCCGTCTGGCCGACGACGTGGCCGCCGCTTACAAATTCAAGCAGCCGGTCTACGTCGCGGAGGTTGATTTCGCAGCCCTGCTCGCCGCCGCAGAGGCGGGCGTGCGCTACGCGCCGCTCGCGCGCTTCCCCTCGGTCACGCGCGATGCGTCGCTCGTCGCGCCCCGGCGCGTGACCTTCGCGGAGATGCAGCGTGCCGTCGTCGAGTTGAACCTCGAACAAGTGCGGCGCGTCGCGCTCGTCTACGTCTACGAGGGCGAGCGCGTGCCCGAAGGCCGACGCTCCGTGACGCTCAGGATCGAATACCGCGCCGACGACCGGACGCTGCGCGACGAAGAGGTTGACGAACTACACGGCCGCATCGTGAGCACTCTGGAAGAGAAGTTCGGCGCGCAGTTGAAGCGATAAAGGAGAGGCCGGAGGGCAGAGGTCAGGGGTTAGTCTGGAACAAAAAATTGCTTTCTACCGACCTCCGACCACTAACCTCAAGCCTCTGCTGTTTCCCTCTTGCGCTCGGAGTCGCGAAGTCGCATAATCGGTCGGCAATTTTGAATTGCTGTTTCGCGTTGAAGGAGAGGCGATGGTCGGATTAACCGGACTGGAGAAGTTCTCACACCTAGAAGATAAGATTTACCGCACCATCGAACTGACGAAGACGCTGCGTCAGGAGAAGGAAGCGTTGGAACGCGATGTCGCCTCGACGCGGCGCGAGTTGGGCAACCTGCTCGACGAGAAGGAACGGCTCGAATCACAGGTCGAGCGCCTGCTGTCCGAGCGCGACATGATTCGCATGAAGGTCGAAGCGATGCTCGACGCCGTGGCCGTGCTCGACCCGGAGATGGCCGAAGCCGTCAGGAAATGACCGGCGGAGATAGTAAGTTATGAGCGCCATCAAAAGCCCCGGCGATTCCCCCGGCACGCCCACCATCCGCGTGGAAATCTACAACCAGATTTACAACATTCGCTCCGACGGCGACAGCGAATACGTGACGCAACTCGCCGAGTTCGTCGACCGCCGCATGCGCGAAATCTCTTCGGGCACGCTCACGGTTGATTCGCTCAAGGTCGCCATACTCGCCGCGCTTCACATCGCAGACGAACTCCACCGCCTCAAGCGTCTGCACGAACAGGCCGACTCGCAACTCGCCGCCCGCAGCGGCGAATGCGCCGACCTCCTCGACCGCCTGCTCAAGGCGCGCACCGTCGCCGAACAGCAGACCGCCAACCAGAGCAACATCTCCTTCACCTGAAATCCGAGAAAAACTCGACGCCGGTTGTCAAGTTTCGAGAGCCGTTTTTTAGCCCTTGAAAGTTGACAGGCGGGCGGCCGGTTTATGCTAGTATCCGAGTCGGCTGAGGGAATTTATTCTGCGTGGTTCGTCACCGATTTCCCATGTTGAGCCAATGCCGTTGATAAGGGAGTCCGACGCCGCTCTGATAGCCAGTGCATTCCTTCATCGTTAAGGAACTGCCAAAGGCCGCGGCTCACAAAAGGACACCCACCTGTTGAGTGCAGGTTCAATTACGGCTTCGGAGCGGCTTTGCGGTTGTCCCTCTGCCATCCTTTTTAAGTGACAGGTGACAGGTGACAGGTGACAAGTTGAAGACAAGTTTCTTTGCTTTAACTTGTCACTCGTCACCTGTCACTTGTCACTTTCTTTTTGAGGCGCGACTGGCGATGAGAGTCTTGATGATCGGCGACGTGGTGGCGAAGCCGGGGCGGACGGCCGTGTTGGAGCGCATACAGGACTTGCGCGAGCAGCACCGGATTGACCTCGCCGTGATGAACGCCGAAAACGTCGCGGGCGGTTTCTCCATCACCCCGTCGCTTGCCGATCAACTGTTCGCGTCGGGCATTGACGTGATGACCTCCGGCAACCACATCTTCGACAAACGCGACGTGATCCCCTACATCGAACGCAACGGGCGACTGCTGCGACCCGCCAACTACCCGCCGGGCACGCCGGGCGCGGGGTTGTGGATCGGCCAAGTGCGCGGCGTCGGCGTCGCCGTCCTCAACTTCATCGGGCGCGTCTTCATGGGCACGTCCGACGATCCGTTTCGCGTCGCGGACGAGTTGGTCAAGACGATCCCTGCGGACGTGCGCGTGCGCCTCGTGGACATGCACGCCGAGGCCACTTCGGAGAAGAGTGCGATGGGTTGGTTTCTCGACGGGCGCGTCTCGGCCGTCGTCGGCACGCACACGCACGTCCAGACGGCCGACGAGCGCATCCTGCCCGGCGGCACGGCCTTCCTCTCCGACATCGGCATGACGGGCAGCCACGCGGGCATCATCGGCATGGACAAAGACGACGTGATCGCGCGCTTCACCTCCGTCACACACCGCCGCGCCGAACACTCTACAGGCAACGTGCGCATCTGCGCCGTCGTCATAGACGTTGACGACGAGACCGGACGCGCGCGCGAAATCTCGCGCCTCTCGCTGCCCCACGAATCTTGAGACGGCCGCTGAACGTCATCTCATCGGCTTCGTCTCGACAAGGCGTTCAACGCCCGCCCCGTTTATAATCAACGGCAGCCAAGTTTCCGATCATTAGTCATAACATGAATCAGCCACGGAGGATTTAGATGAAGACCCGCACACTTTTACCCATGCTCTTGTTGCTCTGCTGCGCGTGCTCGTCGCAGGCGCAGAACTCTGCCGCGCCCGCCGCAGCGGCAAACAACGACGCCCCTATGTCCGCGCAAGCGCAGAAACCCGCCCCGGCCGAGCGCGCCGACGCCGCGGCGACCGTGAAAGGCAAAAAGATTTCCATCAACTACGGCCGCCCCAGCATGAAAGGGCGCGACCTGTTGGCGCAAGCCCCGGTCGGCACGGTCTGGCGCGTCGGCATGAATCAGGCGACGGAGATCACGACCGAGGGCGACCTGCTGGTCGGCGGCAAGGAACTCAAGGCAGGCAAGTATTCGCTCTGGGTGCGTCGCACGGGCGACGACTCGTGGACGCTGGCGTTCCACCCGAAGACGGGCGTCTGGGGCGCGCCGCCGCTGCGCGAAGGCTACGTGGCCGAGTTGCCGCTGAAACTTGAGAAGTCGGCCGACACGTCGGAGTTGTTGTCAATCAACGTGGCGGACGCGAACGGCGACGGCGAGGTCAAAATCCACTGGGGCACGGCGCTGATGACCGGCAAGTTCGGCGTCAAGTAAGTAACGCCTGCAAGCGTCAGGGAAGCCAACGCGCGCAAGTGGCAATGAAGCAAATGCGCGCAAGCGTAGATAGCAACCTGACGCGCACAAACCAAAAAAGCGTGGCCGCCCAACTTGAGCGGCCACGCTTTTTTCATCCCTCATCTCTCATCCTTCATCCCTGCTTTTCACGGCGCGCTGTTGTCTGGGACGGGTTCGATGCGCTGCGGAAGTTGCGACGCGTGGATGTCTTCTTCGGGGACGGCGGAGAGCAGATCGCGATAGTGTTCGGGCATGGATTTGACGCGCCCGTTGCCGTCCGTGACGACGTGGCCGGTCTCGCCTTCGGCGATGATCAGGCCGTCCGTGGCGCGCAGGATTTCGTAACCGAAGCGGACGGAGCGGCGGCGAAGTTCGGTGATGTGCGTGCGCACGATCAGTTCATCGTCGTAGAAGGCCGGGGCTTTGTAGCGGCAGTAGCTTTCGGCGACGACGAGGAAGGCGTCGGAGTTTTCTTCCATGTCGCGGTAGGCGAAGCCACGCGCGCGGCAGAACTCGGTGCGGCCGATTTCAAACCAGACAAGGTAGTTGGCGTGATAGACGACGCCCATCCTATCCGTCTCCGCGTAGCGCACGCGCACGTCCGTCTCGTGCCACACGTCGAACAGAGGATCGTCCAAAGCAGTTTCTGCCATCATAAAAGCCTCCCGTCCGATTGCCCTCCGCCGGAGCACAATCTACACTACCGAAATGAGCCGCGTGTCTGCGGACTATAAAAGCGAAAGGTTCGAGATGTCAAAGAGAAATAAGTCCGGCCGGGCGAGAGCGGGCGTCGCCCTGCTTGCCGCGTTCGTGTTCACGGCGGGTCTGTCACCGGCGGGCGCGCCGCGCTCTGCGGCACAGGTCGCCGCGCCGCAGATGCCGCCCGCTGCGGCCGTCAACCCGCGCAGCGCGAGCGTGGCGTCGGCGACCGCCGAAGTCTTGAAGGAGACGGGCGAGATCAGGCAACTCGAAGTGCTCCGCGCGGTCAAGAGCGGGGCGCAGTCGCGCGCCGAGATCGAGCGCATGCTGGTGCGCAACCTCGACGCGCAGACGACGCCCGCCGAACTGCACGCGAGCGAACTCGCGCTCAAGAAACTCGGACTCGTCCCCGCCGACTTCGCGATGCGCTCCTTCCTGATCGAACTTTTGACCGAGCAGGTGGCGGGCTACTACGACCCGAAGACGCAGGAGTTTTACCTCGCCGACTGGATTGACCTCGACGGCCAGCAGCCCGTCATCGCGCACGAACTGACGCACGCCCTCCAAGACCAGCACTTCAACCTGCGCCGCTTCGAGGATTGGCCGAAGGGCGACTCCGACGCCGAACTCGCCGCGCACGCCCTCGTCGAAGGCGACGCGACGCTCGTCATGACCTTCTACGTGATGCGCGATCTGAAGCGCGTCGCGGCGATGATGAAATCCATGAACGCGTCGGGCAGCGCGTCCGAAAAGATCGAGCGCGCGCCGCGCGTGCTGCGCGACTCGCTCCTCTTTCCCTACAAGCAGGGCATGGAGTGGACGTCGCAGGTCTACCGGCGCGGCGGCTGGCCGCTCGTCTCCGAAGCCTACAAAAGTTTGCCGCAGTCAACCGAGCAAATCCTGCACGCGGAAAAGTATTTCGCCCGCGAAGTGCCCGTGAAGATCAACCTGCCCGACGTTGCCGTGCTGCTCGGCAAAGGTTGGGCGCGGCTCGACTACGACGTGAACGGCGAGTGGAGCTATTTTCAAATCCTAGACGAATTTTTGCGCACGGAGAAAGAGTCGCAGAAGGCCGCCGAAGGCTGGGGCGGCGACCGCTTCGCGCTCTACGAACACCGCGCGACGCGACAGGTCTTGCTCGCACAGCTCACGGCTTGGGACACCGAACAGGACGCCGCGGAGTTCTTCGACGCCTACGTCAAACGCACCGAACGACGTTACAAAAACGCCGTCGCCGACACGCGCGCAAGCGTCCCCGTCGCGACTCGCCGCGTCTGGAACACGGCGGCCGACGGTCTCGTCGTCATGGAGAGACAGGGCGCGCGCGTCTGCATCCTCGAAGGCGTGCCGCAGAAGGCCGACATGGGCGCGTTGTTGAAAAAAGTTATGGCGACGCCGTAAGGACAAAAATTCTGTCCCTCATCCATCGCCCCGCCGACGCGCCGCGTCGCATGAGAGGCGCGTTGTCTCGCGTCGCGCTCATATGTTATGTTGGGGCATCTTTGGCGATAAAATTTAAGCAGCGAAGAAACGCCGCCGGGTTGTGCCTGTTGCCGGGCGCACGCTCGCGCGGCCGCGTGTCAAGATGAAGTCAGAAACACTATCTTCCTCCGGCGCTACGGGTAAGCGCACGCGCATGCGCGAACTCGTCGAGGAGTACGAACGCCTCGCGGCCAAACTCGAACGCGGCGGCGGCCCCGATAAGATCGAGCGTCAACACAGTCAGGGCAAACTCACCGCGCGCGAGCGCATCGCGCTGCTGTTAGACCCCGGCGCATACGCGCAGGAGATCGGCCTCTTAGTCGCCTATGACGAGTACAAGGGCGGCGCGCCGGCGGCGGGCGTGGTGACGGTGACGGGTCGCGTCGGCGGGCGCGAGTGCGTGGTCGTCGCCAACGATGCGACGGTGAAGGCAGGCTCTTGGTGGCCGGAGACGATCAAGAAAATTTTGCGCGCGCAGGAGATCGCGATGCGCTCGCGCGTGCCGATCATCTATCTGGTGGATTCGGCGGGCGTCAATCTGCCGTATCAGGGCGGCGTCTTCCCCGGCCAGTACGGCGCGGCGCGCATCTTCTATTACAACTCGATCATGCGACGCTACCTGCACGTGCCGCAAATCTCGGCCGTCATGGGGCCGTGCGTCGCGGGCGGCGCGTACCTGCCCGCGCTCTCCGACATCATTGTAATGGTCGAGGGCACTTCGTTCATGGGACTCGGCGGCGCGAACCTCGTCAAAGGCGCGACCGGGCAGACGATCGACAACGAGACGCTTGGCGGCGCACGCACGCACAACGAGATTTCCGGCGTCGCACATTACCGCGTCGCCAACGACGAAGAGTGCATCGTGAAGATCAGAGAGTTCGTCTCCGAACTTCCCGCCAGCGAACAGACACGCTCTCTGTCCGTCGCCGAGAGCGCGGAGGCACAGCGCGCGGCCGAAGAACTCTACGAACTCATCCCCGAAGATCATCGTCAGCCTTACGACGCGCGCGCCGTCCTTCAATGCGTCATTGACGCAGGGCACTGGGACGAGTTTCAGGGCGACTACGCGCGCGAGATGATCACGGGGCACGCACGCATACGCGGCATACAGGTCGGCATCATCGCCAACAGCCGCGGCATGTTTCGCCCACCTGCTGCTGCCGGGGGCGGCGGCCAACCGAAGTTTGGCGGCATCATCTACACGGAGTCGGCCGAGAAAGTCGCCTACTTCATAGACGTGTGCAATCGCCATCGCACGCCGCTCGTCTTCATACAGGACGTGTCGGGCTTCATGGTCGGCGCGGAGGCTGAACATTCCGGCATCATCCGCGCGGGCGCGCGCTTCGTCGAGGCGATGGCGACGGCGAGCGTGCCGAAGATCGTCCTGACCATCAACCACGCGTCGGGCGCGGGCTACTACGCGATGGCGGGACAGGGCTTCGACCCCGACTTCATTTTCAGTTGGCCGACCGGGCGCATGGGCGTGATGGAAGGCGACTCGGCGGTGGGCGCGCTGTTCGGCACGCAACTCGACAAGTTGAAGCGCGAGGGCGCAGAGCCGGACGAGGCTCTGAAAGCGGAGATGGCGCGCGTGCGCGAAGACTACGACCGGCAGTTGGACGCCAAGCACGCGGCGGCGCGCGGCTTCGTTGACGCCATCGTCACGCCGGAGCAGACGCGCGACGCGCTGGAGTTGGCCTTGCGCGTGAGCGCGAACTACGACGGGCCGCACCTCGGCCACTTCGTCCTGCCGCCGACCTTAGCGTGAACAAAAGAGTTCTGCGCGGTCGTCGCGCGGCGCACGATTTTTCGTGCAACAGTTTTCATCTTGTGAGAAACTACGGGCAAAGTTAGCAGCTTAAACGGAACAGTCTTTCATCCCCTCGCGCGCGAACTGGCGGGAGGATGGCGCGAAGGCGACTTGTGCGACGCCCTGGAGCGCGCGTCATGCGCCAGCGACCGGCGCTAACGAAGCGTGCGGCGTCAGCGGGCAAACTCTCCGGCGGCGCATGTCCGAGCGTCGGCCGGGGGCGGGAATTAAATGGAGCGCTTGGGGGACTCTGGTCGCACTGGCGTCTTTCGGGAAACGCTTAACCGTCGGCCTATAGCGAGGTGCGACGCGATAATCCAACGGAGGGTGAGATCAACATGAAGAGAAACATCACAGGCAAAATGCTTTGTCTCTTAGTCCCGTTCGTGGCGGCTGTGTTCATCGGCGCGGATTTGCCCGCGGCGGCGGCGCAGAACAGCAACAGCAGCACGACCGGCGACTCGATGATGCAGAGCAACGGCAACGCGAACACGGGCATGGGTCGTCGCGGTCGCCGCCGCGCACGTCGTCGCGCACGCCGCCGCGCGCGCCGCAACGCCGCCATGACGCCCGTCGAGATGCCCGCCGACGCGAACGCCAACATGGCGACCGACGCGCCGGCCACGCCCGACGCGAACGCGAACATGGCGGGCGGTGAGCAGGGCGGCAGCACGCCCGGCATGGGCACGTTCGGCGATGTGGCCGACTTGTCCGGCACGTACACCGGCACGGTCAGTTACGCGGAGGGCGGCATGGAGGGCGAAGCGACGTTGACCCTCACGTCCAACACGTTCACGATCACGGCCGGTTCGGCGACGGCGAGCGGCACGCTCAGCGCGCGCAGTTGGCCGGGCTACACCGCTCTCTCGATGCGCTTCGGCGACACGCTGCCCGCCACCATCGTCTCGACGCGCGCGTGGCACAAGGGGCGCACCCTGCGCATCCAGAGCGTGTCCGGCGAGAAGCGTTCGTTCAAGTTCAACGGGCGTTCGCAGTAGTAGTTGTCGCAGCGGCGGAGTCGGCGTCAAGAACGTCGGCCGCGCCGCGCAGTTAAACTCCGGCGCAGAGTGAAAAGGTAAAAGGCAAAAAGCGAGAACTGCTTCTTGCTTTCACTTTTACCTTTTTACTTTGCGCCGCACAGTTAAGTTTTAAATTTCAAGTGTCAGGTTTCAAGTTCGAGACAGAACAACCTCAGTCCTTGAATCTGAAGTTTGACATCTGAAACTTGAAATCTTTTTTGGATCAAAGATGAAAGAGAAGATTCGCATCGCGAGCGGGCAGGGCTTTTGGGGCGACATGCTCGACGCGCCCGTGCGGCAGGTCAAAGGCGGGCAGATAGACTATTTGATGCTCGACTATCTGGCCGAGGTCACGATGTCCATCATGCAGAAGCAGCGCGCGCGCGACCCGCGCGCCGGTTACGCGCGCGACTTCGTGCCGCTCATGCGCGAGATTCTGCCCGACTGCGTGGAGCGCAACATCCGCGTCACGGCCAACGCCGGGGGCGTGAACCCCGTCGGGTGCGCCGAGGCCGTCCGCGACGTGGCGCGCGAACTCGGACTCGGCGGTCGCCTGCGTATCGGCACGGTGACGGGCGACGACATCATGGGACGGCTCGACGAGTTTCTTGAGCGCGGCATCGAACTGCGCAACATGGACACGAATGAACCGCTCTCGAAAGTGCGCGACGCGATCCAGAGCGCGAACGTCTACCTCGGCGCGTGGCCGATGGTCGAGGCTTTGCAGGGCGGCGCGCAGGTCGTTATCACCGGGCGCGCGACCGACACGGGGCTGACGCTCGCCCCGCTCATCAACGAGTTCGGCTGGCGCGAAGACGACTGGGATAGGCTCTCGGCCGGGACAATCGCGGGGCACATCATCGAATGCGGCGCGCAGTCGTCGGGCGGCAACTGCCAGTACGATTGGCAGTCAATCCCCGATCTGGCGAACGTCGGCTTTCCCATCGTCGAGGCCGCGCCGGACGGAACGTTCGTCGTCACGAAGCACGAAGGGACGGGCGGCATCGTCTCGATCCCTTCCGTCAAAGAACAACTCGTCTACGAGATGGGCGACCCGCACGAGTACATCACGCCCGATTGCGTGGCCGACTTCGCCTCGATCCAACTCGAAGACGCGGGGACGAATCGCGTGCGCGTCCACGGCATCAAGGGGCATCCGGCGACGGAGTTTTTGAAAGTCTCGATCAGTTACTCGGCGGGCTACAAGGCCGTCGGCACGCTCGTCTATTCGTGGCCTGACGCTTACGCGAAGGCGCGCGCGGCCGATCAAATCCTGCGGGCGCGGCTCGAACGCCTCGGCCTGCGCTTCGATCAAATTCTGACCGAGTACGTCGGCGCGAACGCGACGCACGGGCGGCTCGCGGGAGAGCCTTCGCCCGATCTGCCCGAAGTTCAGTTGCGCATCGGCGTACGCGGCGCGGATCGCGCGGCGGTCGAACGCTTCACGAAAGAGATCGCGCCGCTCATCCTGACGGGGCCGCCGGGCGTGACGGGCTTCGCCGGGGGACGGCCGAAGGTCGAAGAGATCGTCGCTTACTGGCCTGCGCTGATTCCGAAGACTGAGATCAACGCTCGCGTCGAGGTGACGGAAGCGTGAGCGGGGACGCGGAAGAGTTGAACGACGGCGACGCCGCTGCGGCGCGCGGTCTTTCTGTGAACGACGATACGCACGATCTTTCGTGGCGTCGTCGTAGTTCCGAGATCATCGCCGACTGCCGCGTCTTTCAGGTGCGGCGCGACGTGAGCGTCAGCCCGCACCGTGGCAGCGAGCACAACTTCTTCGTCCTCGAATCAAGCGATTGGATCAACATCATCCCGCTAACGACAGACAACGAGGTGGTGATGATCGAGCAGTACCGGCACGGCTCGGAAGAGGTGACGCTCGAAATTCCCGGCGGGATGGTGGACGCGGGCGAGTCGCCGCGCGACGCCGCCGCGCGCGAGATGCTGGAAGAGACGGGCTACGCAGCCACGGGCGATGTCGTCTCTTTAGGCAAAGTCAGACCCAACCCGGCGATTCACAACAACTGGATACACACGTTCGTCGCGCGCGACGTGAGTTTGCGGAAGAAGCCCGTGATCGAAAGCACGGAGCACACCGTCGTCAGGCTCGTCCCGCTCGCCGATGTCCCGCGGCTCATCGCCGACGGCTCGATCAACCACGCGCTCGTCGTGGTCGGCTTCCACTGGCTCGCGTTACACCAAGCGGGACTCGCGCCCGCCGTTTAAGTTATGAAAATTCAACTGCTCAAGCTCGCGCACGCGCGCTCAGGCGACAAAGGCGACACGGCCAACGTCGGCCTCATCGCCCTGCGCGAAGACTACTACCCGCTGCTCGTCCGCGAAGTGACCGCGGCGCGCGTCAGAGAACATTTCGAGGGCATCTGCCGGGGCGAGGTTGAACGCTTCGAGCTGGCGAACCTCGGCGCGCTCAACTTCCTGTTGCACGAATCGCTCGGCGGCGGCGGCACGCTCTCGCTGATGACCGACGCGCAGGGCAAGACTTTCTCCACCGCCCTCCTACGCATGTTCATCGAAGTGCCCGACGAAGAAGCCCGCTCGCTCGGAATTAAGGAAGGGACAAGTGACAAGTGACGAGTTAAAACTACAAACTCGTCTTTAATTCATCACTTGTCTTAATCTCGTCACTCGTCACTTTTCTCTGATGACCCGCGAATCCGACAGCAACGTCCCCGGCGTGCGCCACGACTACGCGCAGGTGGGCGAGGTGCGCCTTCATTACGCGGAGTGCGGGCGGCGGGGCGAGCGTCTGGTGCTCTTGCTGCACGGCTTCCCGGAATGCTGGTATTCGTGGCGGCATCAGTTGGCTGCGCTCGGCGAACGCTTCCACGTCGTCGCGCCCGACCTGCGCGGCTACAACCTGAGCGACAAGCCCGCGCGCGTGGAAGACTACCTGACGGAGAAGTTGGTCGGCGATGTCGTCGGCCTGATGGATCATTTCGGCGCGCGTGACGCGGCCGTGGTCGGGCACGACTGGGGCGCGGCGGTGGCGTGGGCGACGGCCGCGCGACGCCCCGAACGCGTCTGGAAAGTGGCCTCGCTGCAAGTGCCGCCGCTGCCCGTCTGGTTCGCCAACATGACCGTCAAGCAAGCCTTGAGCAGTTGGTACATGCTCTTCTTCCAACTTCCGTTTCTGCCCGAATGGCAGATCAGCGCGAACGACTTCGCCGGTCTCGAACGCATGTTCAAAAAGACCTCGCGCCCCGGCACGTTCACCGACACAGACCTCGCCGTCTACAAAAACGCGCTCCGGCAGAAAAGCGAACGAACGAACACGACCGCGCTCACCGCCGCTCTCAACTACTACCGCGCCAACGTCTTCGCAAATCTCTCGCGTTCGCCCGGCGCGTCGAAGTCCGGCGGCGGCAGCGCGCGCATCCGCGTCCCCACCCTCTTCATCTACGGCGAGCGCGATTTCGCCATCCGGCCGGAGAGCGTGCGCGACGTGGGCAAGCACGTTGACGCGCCCTACCGCGAACTACGGCTCGCCCACAGCAACCACTGGGTGCAGCAAGAGTCGCCCGCCGAAGTGAATGCCGCGCTACTCAGTTTCCTCGAATCATAAAAGCACCCGTTCGTGCTCAACCGTGGCTCGCTTCAAAGCGGCCGGAGAAAGTATGATTGCATCGCTGTCGGCCGGGTGAAAAGAAGATGAACGAGCCATCACAATTGATCTACACGATGGAGGGCGCGGTCGCGCTCCTGACGCTCAACCGCCCGGAGAAGCGCAACGCGCTGAACGACGCGCTCATCGCCGCACTGAAAGACGCGCTCCGTCGCGCCGACGCGAGCGACGCCGTGCGCGTCGTCGTCGTCACGGGCGCGGGCGCGGACTTCTGCTCCGGCGCAGACCTCTCCGCGCTGCAAAAAATTTCCGAAAGCTCGATCACGGAGAACCTCGAAGACGCCGGATCGCTCGCGGAGTTGTTCGCGTTGATTCGCAGAGTGCGCGTGCCCGTCGTGGCCGCCGTGCGCGGTCGCGCGCTGGCGGGCGGGTGCGGGCTGGCGACGGCCTGCGACCTCGTCGTCGCCACGCGTTCGGCGCGCTTCGGCTACCCGGAAGTGAAGATCGGTTTTGTGCCCGCGATGGTGATGGCGATTTTGCGCCGCAACGTCTCGGAGAAACGCGCCTTTGAACTCATCACGCGCGGCGCGGAGATCAGCGCGGAAGAGGCAGCCGCCTACGGTCTCGTCAACCACGTTTTCGACGACGAGAGTTTTGAGACGGAAGTCGAAAAGTACGTCGCCGGTTTCGAGCGCGTGAGTCGCTCCGCCGTGATGCTCACCAAGCGACTGCTCTATCACATGGACGGCATGACGTTCGACGCCGCGCTCCAATCCGGCGCAGACCTCAACGCCATCGCACGCATGACCGACGATTGCCAGCAGGGCATCGCGCGCTTCCTCAAAAAGTAAACTCCCGCGAAAGCAAATGTCCCGCGTCCGGTTCGCGTTTAAGGCCAGCGCAGCAGGTAGTCGCGCAAGTTCTCGAACATGCTCTCGAAGGAGTCGGCGCAAAAGAGCACCGGCTGGTAATCGGTGGTGTCGAACTCTTGCCGGGATGCCGCTTCCAAGTCCAGCGGGCGCAGTTCCGCGCGCCGCATCGCTTCCAACTCTCCCGCCGAAGAGACCAGCCCCGCGCCGTAGGCTTTGACCTCGCCCGCCTCGCGCACGATGCCGAACTCGATAGTGAACCAGTAGACGCGCGCGAGGCGTTCCAACGCTTCGTCCGAAGTCGTGCGCCGGACGGCTTCGCCGACGAGGCGGTTGAGTTCGGCAACAGGCTCGCTGGCGAGCAGGACGGCGTGGCCGAGCAGTTCGTGAACCACGTCCGGTTCGGGCGTGTAGAGCGGCGTCGAGTGGTGGCGGATGTATTGAGTTGACAGGAACACGCCGTTTGCCAGCGACTCCAAAAAGACGCGCGGCGCGACCAGACCGCCGACGGGTTCGAGCCGGAAGCCGCTGAACGCGCGCACCTTTTCCGAGACCTCGCGTAACTGCGGGATGTGCTCGCGCGAGAGGTTGATCTGCCGCACGCACGTCAGGTACTCGGCGCAGGCGTGGCTCTCGTGTCGCGGCGCGAGCGCGTCGCGGACGGTGCGCCAGAGTTGATGCTCCTCATCCGTATAAGGCGCGTCGGGGACGGGCGCGCCCGGTTCATAGTGGAGGGCGATCTCTGCGATCTCGTCGCGCCGCGCGCGGTATGCAAGGTCGCGGAAGCCGGGATGGTCGGGGTCGAGTTCGACGAGCGCGCGCCGTCCGTTCGAGAGAGTGGGACACGCTGCGTCGCCGTGCGCCGTGATGTCGGGAAGGGAGGTGTTTGATAACTGCCGCTGCTGTTCCTGCAACATGATTGAAACTCCGTCGCCGTGTGAGCTTGAAGGTGGAATAAAAAAAGAACCGGCCACTTGTCTTTCCGCGTCGGAAGGAAAGTGGCCGGTTCAAGAAATCCGTCTCAGGTTTGCGCTACATGACGAGCACGCGCCGACAGTCCTTCGCCGTCCCATCCCTCCGTGCGGAGAGCGAGCCGTAATAGTAGCCGTAGCGATAGGAACTGTTCGGTTGCGTCAACATCGTCTTGTGATATGCGCCGGAAACTCTGCGGGGCGCGAAATCTAAAATAAGCGCGCGGCTCGGTTGGTGTCAAGTTACAGCCTCAAGCGTGATGCGCCCCGCGGAGGCGACGGTTAACGCGCGCCGTTTCCGCCGAGCGATAGCGCGAGTTCGTGAGCCACTTCAACCACGGGGTCGCCGATGCGATTCACTAAGCCGATCTCGTGTGCCTCGTCGGCATTCACGCGTCGCGCGGTCGCGAACATTTCGAGCGCGCGCGCCTGACCGATGAGACGCGGGAGTCTCTGCGTGCCGCCCCAGCCGGTGATGATGCCAAGGCGCGCGCCGGGGTGCGCGAAGACGGCGGAGGGCGTGGCGCAGCGTAAGTCGCAGGAGAGCGCGAGGTCGAGACCGCCGCCCATGCAGTAGCCGTTGACGGCGGCCACGGTCAGTTGCGGCGCGTCCGCGATTCTTTGCATGAGACACTGGCCGAGACGCGCGAACTCAACCGCCGTCCCGGCCGTGAGCGCGCCGAGTTCGCGTATATCAGCGCCGGAGGCGAAGGCGTCGCCCGTGCCCGTGAAGATGATCGCGTAGATGTCCGTGCGAGCGGAGAGTGCGGAGACGAGTTGGTCTAATTCTTCGAGCGTGGCGACGGAGAGCGGGTTGCGTTCGGCGGGGCGATTGAGACGGATGACGACAACTGACTCGCGCGTCTCGACGACCACTGCGGCGGGGCGCGTCTCGACTAATTGCTCGTCGTCTGGCATCCGTGAGTTTGTTAGAAGAGGATCACGCGCGCGGGCGCACGTTGTCGCGCAGGTAAGTCACGATGTCTTCGGTGGACGTGCCGGGCAGGAACACTTCGGCCACGCCCATCTCCTTCAAGCGCGGCACATCCTCTTTCGGCACGATGCCGCCGACGAGCACGAGACAATCGTCCATCCCGCGCTCCTGCAAAAGCTGCACGATGCGCGGGCAGAGCGTGTTGTGCGCGCCGCTCAGGATTGACACGCCCACCGCGTCAACGTCCTCTTGCAACGCGGCGGCGGCGATCATCTCCGGCGTCTGCCGCAGACCCGTGTAGATCACTTCCATCCCCGCGTCGCGCAACGCGCGGGCGATGATCTTCGCCCCGCGGTCATGACCGTCGAGTCCGGGCTTGGCAACAAGTACGCGAATTTTTCTTTCAGTCATAAGAGAACAGTGACAATAAAACAGTGACAAGTGACGAGTGACAGGTGACGAGATCAAAGACAAGTTTAAAGACGAAGTTTCTGCTTTAACTTGTCACTCGTCACCTGTCACTCGTCACTGCTTTTAAAATGCAGGTTCTTCGTAGAGACCGTAAACGTCGCGCAGGGCGTCGCACACTTCGCCGAGGGTGGCGTAGGCGCGGACGGCTTCGATCGTGGCGGGCATCGTGTTGTCGCCGGACTGTGCCGCGCGTTTCAGCTTTTCGAGTGCGTTCCCGACCGCGCCATCGTCGCGGCGCGCACGCGCCTCTTCGAGTCGCGCGATCTGGTGGCCGCGCACTGACTCGTCAATGACGAGAATGTCTATCTTCGACTGCTCGTTCTCGATCTGGTACTTGTTGACACCGACGATAGTCTGCTCGCCGCGTTCGACGGCCTTCTGGTATTGGTAAGCCGACTCCTGAATCTCGCGCTGCGGGAAGCCCTTCTCCACCGCAAACACCATCCCGCCCATCGCATCTATCTTGGCGAAGTAGTCGAGCGCGCCGTCCTCCATCTTCTTCGTCAGCGATTCGAGGAAGTAAGAGCCGCCGAGCGGGTCAACCGTGTTCACGACGCCGGTCTCTTCGGCGATGATCTGTTGCGTGCGCAGGGCGATGAGCGCGGCCTGATCGGTCGGCAGCGCGAGGGCTTCGTCGTAGGCGTCCGTGTGGAGACTCTGCGTGCCGCCGAGCACCCCGGCCAGCGCTTGAATGGCGACGCGGACGATGTTGTTCAAAGGCTGCTGCACGGTGAGCGAGACGCCCGCCGTCTGCGTGTGGAAACGCAACTGGAGCGTGCGCGGGTCTTTCGCGTTGAAGCGTTCGCGCATGGTGCGCGACCAGATGCGGCGCGCGGCGCGGTACTTCGCGATCTCCTCGAAGAAGTCGTTATGCGCGTTGAAGAAAAATGAGATGCGCGGGACGAACTCGTCCACGTCAAGACCGGCATCAACGCCCCACTGGACATACTCGATGCCGTCGCGCAGGGTAAAGGCGAGTTCCTGCATGGCGGTCGAACCGGCCTCGCGGATGTGATAGCCACTGACGGAAATCGGGTTGTACTTCGGCACGTGGCGCGTGCAGAACTCGAAGGTGTCAACGACGAGTTTCATCGCCGGGCGGATCGGATAAATCCACTCCTTCTGCGCGATGTACTCCTTGAGAATGTCGTTTTGCAGCGTGCCCGAAATCTTGCGCCAGTCCGCGCCCTGCTTTTCCGCGACGACCAAGTACATCGCCAGCAGCACCGACGCGGGCGCGTTGATCGTCTGCGACACGGTGACGCCTTCGAGCGGAATGCCGTCGAACAAAGTCTCCATGTCGGCGAGCGACGAGACGGCGACGCCGCACTTGCCGACTTCGCCTTCGGAGAGCATCGCGTCGGCGTCGTAGCCCATCAGCGTCGGCAGATCGTAAGCGACGGAGAGGCCGGTCTGTCCCTGCGCCATCAGATATTTGAAGCGTGCGTTGGTCTCTTCGGGCGTGCCGAACCCGGCGAACTGGCGCATCGTCCAGAGCTTGCCGCGGTAGCCGGTCGGGTGGATGCCGCGCGTGTATGGGAACTCGCCGGGGAACGCGGTGTCTTCGTCGAAGTCTATGTCGTGCACGTCGGCGGGCGTGTAAAGTCGTTCCACCGCGTCGAGCGAAACGGTCTCGAAACGCTGCTTGCGTTCGGGACGCTTCTGCAACACGGGCGCGAGCGTCTCCTCTTCCCAACGCTCTGCGGCGGCCTGTTCCGGCGATGTGATTTCTTTGACTTCAGACATAATTTTACTCGTCTCTCCCGCGCCAGACGCTTGCGGTTTCGCTGTCAATAAAATTTATAACGAGATAAATAGAGTTTGATATTAGTTGACCACTGCGGGGGTGTCAACCGCATGTTCCGGCGGCAAAATGAAGGAGATTCTTAAGATGAAGTAGCGCGGCTGTTCGATTAAATCGAGCAGCCGCGCGGGGTCTGGAGGGAACCAACGCTAAGCGGAAACTAAGCGGGCAGCGAGCGGCGGGCGACCGGCAGAACTTGGTATAAGTGCGACACTGTTCACTGCGATAAAGGGCATCCGCCCCGATTAATCAACGGGCACGACAAACTCGTTGGCGCGCACCATGTTGAGACGCGCGCGCGCGGCGGCCTCGATGGCACGCGGGTCGTTTTGCAAACGCTGCGCTTCGCGCTTGAGCGAGTCGTTCGTGTTGCTGAGCGTCTGCACCTCGGTTTGCAGTTGCGAAAACTTCTGCTCCGCGCCGCGCATCTCGGCGTGCGTGCGCATGGTGACGGTAACGCAGAGCGCGAAGGTGGCGAGCATGATCATGGTGAACACTGCCCAAGAGGGAATGAGTCCACCGCGGCGGCGCACCTCCGTGCGCGTGCCGACGAGTTCGCGTGAGATTTCGCGCGCCGGCGCGGCCAGCGTAAGGGGGCGTGCGGCGGGGCGTTGCGCGGAGAGACGCGAGTCAGTCCAGTAAGTATTTGCGGCCTTGTTCAAGTAACACCTCCAACTCTTGTTCCGATTCAGATTCAACCCGGATGCGAACTAGCAACCCCGACCCCGAATGTCGTAGGAGCGCCCCGCTTTCAGGGCTTGTTTGTGTCCTGTTTATGTCAAAAGCTCAAGATAGTGTGCCGCTAAGCTCTGGACACTACAATGGGATGTGCTTTGATCACGTTCAATCCTTTATCGCTCAAATGTTTAGCGACAAAGTGGCGGGAATTTAGCACGCGTGCTATATGCTGTAAAGCTATTTCTTTACAACGATTTATACGCCTAAGTTCAACGTTTACTTGAAGTAACGGCGCTTAAGCGCTTAAAATGGCGAACGGGCAGCGAACGGAAATCCGCTGCATGGGCAAGGAGTGAAATTTGCTTTATCTTGCAGCTAGATAGAGATTCACGGGAGCTAGCACAGGTGTGGAAAACATTAGTTGATCAATAAACAAACTCATGATGCGAGGTTTGAGGGCGAGGTGTGAAGAGAATTTTGTAACAACCATCGTTGTCAAGGAGGGAAACCCCTAATTGCTATCTTTACAACTATTTATGGAATAATCGCGGTCAAAAAATCAGTTAAAAAAAGCGGGGATTCCGGCGCGTCTTGCGTCGGAGTCCCCGCTATTTCATTGAAACTGAAAGAGTTTGTGTTTGACCGTTAGTTAGACGGTCGTGCGGTTGCGGCCAGTGATAAGTCTATAGCCGAACAGAAGGATAATCGCTCCAATGACGGCGAACACGATACGCATGATCAGACCCTGGTCGTCACCCGCGCCGAACAAGCCGCGCGCGATGAAAGTCCCGATGATGCTGCCGACAATTCCGAGCAGGATCGTGACAATCAACCCCCCCGGGTCTTTGCCCGGCATAATTGCCTTCGCCAACGCCCCGGCTATCAAGCCAACGATAATCGCTCCAATAATATCCATCTCACATCCTCCTGAGTAATCTTGTTGAAATACCGAAACTGCCCGAAAGCAGCCACGAAACCGGCAACTGTACGATTTCAAACTATGAAATCGGTCGCACCTGACCACTTAGCAAAGCGCACGCCAGAGCGTTTTACGCATATTTAGTCAGTAATCATGGGCGTGAAAGAGGCGTGGACAACTTTCCATTCCGTGGTATAAACGTTGCACACTTAAATCGCACAACGCCTAGGGTGTTTGGAAAAAAACCGTTTCCTAAGAGGAGGAATTCTTATATGGGTCTTTGGGATAAAATGTTTGGCAACGGTGCCAATGAGTCGCAGCAACAGCCGAACGCGCAGCAGCGGTTCGATACGTTGAAGCAGAAATATCAGTCAGTTTTGAACACGGCTGACCAACAACAAATTCAATTTCACAACCTGCACGTGCAGGACGATAAACTTTTCATCAAGGGGACTGCGCCTTCGGACGAAGCCAAGGGCAAGTTCTGGGATCAGATCAAACTCGTCAACCCGAATCTTGACGACATCACGGCGGACATCAACGTGGATTCGAGCCGCGCGCAGGCCGCGACGGCGGGCGGCGGCAGCCAGAATTCGCAGACCTACACGGTCAAATCCGGCGACACGCTCTCGAAGATCAGCAAACAATTCTACGGCGACGCCCACGAGTACATGCAGATCTTCTACGCGAATCGCGACAAACTGAACGACCCTGACAAGATTCAGATCGGCCAGGAGTTGAACATCCCTAACAAGTCCTAGACTGAGTTTCCACCGTCTGAATTAAGACACAAAAGAGGGAGTCGAACGGCATGCTTGCAGCCGTTCGACTCCCTCTTTTCGCCGCCCGTGCTAGCCCCGCCGCACATTTTTCCCTTACCGACGGGGGCAATTTTTAATTCTGTTGACACTCGCCGCGTCGGGCGTCTAGACTAATTTTAGTTTGAGTCGAAGCCACCTCATGTGTTCTTCGGCAGGACGAGCCACTCCCCGTACTTCTCGTCACCAAAACTTGCCCTGACTCCAACAAACTTGGTTTGAGCGCCTCTAATCATGCGCGCTCGAAGCCGCCGCTCGTCATATTCAGTACAGGGGTTTCATGGTTCTTATGTCCGGCTCAACGCCTTCGTCGGGTTCTGATCGTTCGGAAAACATCGCCGCGCCCGTGTTTCAACTGCCGCTCGCCTCGATGGTGCGCGCGCTGTGCAAGGCCGCGACGACCGGCTCAGACATGCTCTACGATGTCATGCTGAAGCTCGCTCTGATGGTTGACGCGACGGCGCAGACTTACGGCCTCGCCACCTTCGCGCAAAAATCCGGCGAGCGGCCGCACCTCAAGTGGGTCGAGGGGCTCGATCAGGACGAGATCGCGGAGGCCGAGTCGCAGGTGGCGGAGACGCTGGCGAGGACGACCGCCGTCGCCGAGATGAAGGCGGGCGACCGCGCGATCTGTCTCGTGCTGGCCGTGCCGACGGCGCGGCGCGAGGGCGTCGCCATCTACGGGCGTTGCGTGCGGCCGCTGTCGGAGCGGCAGGCGAAGGAACTAAAAATCCTCTGCGACGTGGCGCAACTCGCGCACGCGCACGCGCTCCTCAGCGAAGCCGTGCAGCCTCAGCCGCAACCTTCCACGCACGCCCCCACCGTCGCGACGGCCACGCTGCCGGGGATGGTCTTCGTCAGCCGCCGCATGTCGGAACTCGCGCGCTCTGTTGAACGCGTCAAGGATTCCGACTCGACCGTGTTGGTGACGGGCGAGTCGGGCACGGGCAAGGAACTCGTCGCGCGCGCGATTCACCGCCTGAGCCGTCGCTCGCAGGCCGCGTTCATTCCGTTCAACTGCACGGCCGCGCCCGCCGAGTTGATCGAGAGCTTGCTGTTCGGCCACCGCAAGGGCGCGTTCACGGGCGCGCACACGGATCACGACGGACTCATCCGCGCGGCCGAAGGCGGCACGCTGTTCCTCGACGAGATCGGCGACCTGCCGCTCGCCTTGCAGCCGAAACTCTTGCGCTTCCTGCAAGAGGGCGAAGTCCACACGCTCGGCGAACGCTCGCCGCGCAAGGTGAACGTGCGCGTCGTAGCGGCGACACACAAGGACTTGCCGCGCGCCGTCGCGGAAGATCGCTTCCGCGAAGATTTGTATTACCGCGTCGCCGCGCTGACGCTCGAAGTGCCCGCCTTGCGCGAGCGACCCGAAGACATCGCCGCCCTCATCTCTCATTACCTGACGCACTACGCGCGCCGCAACGACCGCGCCGTCGCCGGTATCACGGCTGAAGCGATCCACGCGCTGCAAAATTATTCGTGGCCCGGCAACGTGCGCGAACTCGCTGCCGAGATCGAGCGGCTCGTGCTCTACACGGACGAGGGGACTTCCATCAGCGGCGATCTCATCAGCCCACGCATCAGGCCGCGCGCGTCCGCGCCCGCCGACGCACCGGGCGCGCCCGCTCACCTCGAAAACATGCTCGACGATTTTGAACGCCGCGTCATCACCGAGACGCTCCGCCTGCACGACTACAACGTCGCGCGCGCCGCCACCGCCCTCGGCCTCGGCTCGCGCCAGACGCTCTACAAAAAACTCAAACGCCTCGCCATCAACGTCGGCGACTTCCTACAGGACGAACAACAACCCGGCCTGCAACTCCGCGCCGAGCGAAATTAAATGAGCAGACAGTTGTCCGTGGTCAGTTGTCCGTAGCTTGTGGCCGTGCGAGTTGATACCTGAAGGCAGGCACGCGCGGCGGTTAGTAAACAACTGACTATTGACCACGGACAACGAACAACTGACGACTGACTCGCAAACAACTACCCACGGACAACGGACAACTAACGAATCCCATGTTCCTCGCCTACATCCTCTGTTTCGCCGTCGCGATGCTGATACACGAGTTGGGTCATCTGGTGGCGGCGCGCGCGTGCGGCGTCGGCGCAACGGAGTTGGGACTCGGTTGGGGGCGCAAAGTCTACGGCTTCAAGTGCGGCGGGGTCGAATACAAACTGCACGCGTTGCCAATCGGCGCATACGTCCGTCTCGACATGGCGGGCTTGCAGGAGCGGCCGCTCAGCCAGCAAGTGCTGGTGCTGTTGGCGGGCGTCATCGTGAACCTGTGCGCGGCGTCGCTTGCGAGCGGGACGATCTTCGGCGCGATGAACTACCTGCTGGCGGCGACGAACCTGCTGCCGTTTTATCAACAGGACGGGTGGAAGTGCGGCATGGTCTTGGTGCGCGCGTTGATGCAGCGACGGAGCGCGCTCGTCGAGTGGACATTCACCATCGCGGGCGGCGGCGCGAGCCTCGCGTTGTTAATCGCGCTGGTGATGCAGGGTTTCTGAGAAACGGCGCGGCGCGAATGAGTTGTTGAGTTGGCGACGCGGAGGACGAGGGCGGCGATGAGAGAGTTTGAAAAAGTCGGCGACGCGGTTTGGCCGGTCACTCTCCACGCGGGCGACGGCGCGTGGGCGGCCGTGTTCTCGACGCGCCGGCTGCTGGTGTTCGTCCTCCTCGCCGCCATCTTCACGCTGACGGCCGGGCAGATCACCGACCCGGATTTCTGGTGGCACCTGCGCACCGGCCAACTCATCTTCGAGACACGCGCCATCCCGCACGCAGACATCTTCTCTTTCACGGCGCAGGGCAGAGAGTGGATCACGCACGAATGGCTCGCCGAAGTTTTGATCTACGCGGTCTACAAGTGGACGGGCTGGGGCGGGCTGGTGGTGTCCTTCTCGTTCGTGATGACCGCCGCGCTGTGGATCGCGTACAGGGGCGCGGCGAGGTTCGCGCCGCATCCGTATGTGGCGGGCGCGGCCGTACTCATAGGCGCACTGGCGACCGCGCCGATGTGGGGCGTGCGTCCGCAGATGATCTCGTTCCTCTTCACGAGCGTCTACGTCGTTGCGCTCGGCAACTACGCGCGCGGCGGACGTGCGAAAAGTCTGTGGCGGCTCGTGCCGTTGATGCTCGTGTGGGTGAACATGCACGGCGGCTATGCGCTGGGCTTGGCGTTAATCGGACTGACGGGCGCGGGCGTCGTGCTCGACGAGTTGTTGGAAGAGAAAGCGGAGCGGCGTTTGTCGTCAAGACTGCGGCCGCTGCTGTTGAGACTGCGACCGCTGCTTTTATTGTTTGCGGCGTGCCTCTCGGTAGTGCCGCTGAATCCGAACGGCCTGCGAATGTTCGCCTACCCGTTCGAGACGCTCAACTCGCACGCGATGCACGCGTACATTGACGAGTGGTTCACTCCGAATTTTCACCTCATCATCAGCCAGCCGTTCGCGCTCCTCGTCTTCGCCACGTTTGCCGCGCTCGCACTCTCGCCGAAGCGTGCGCGCCCCGGCGAGTTGTTGCTGCTGTGTGTTGCGGCTTACGCGTCGCTGCGCGCATGGCGCAACATCCCTTTTTTCGCGCTGGTGGCAATACCGCTGTTGGCCGAACACGCGTGGCATTTGTTGACGAGTCGCGTGTGGTGGCGTTGGTTGACCGTCGCTGAACGGCGCGAGACGGGAGGGAAGGCGTGGGTGCAGGCGACGCTCAACGTCGTGCTGTTGATGTTCATTCCCATCGGGCTGTGCGCTGCGAACGTGGCGAACGTGATCGCGCGGCAGGCGACAGTGGAGAGAGAAAAGTACCCGGCGGCGGCCGTGGAATTTTTGCGCGCGCACCCGGAGTCGGGCGCGATCTATAACGAGTACGGCTGGGGCGGCTATCTGATCTGGAAACTTTACCCGCAGCGCGAGGTCTACATTGACGGGCGGGCGGACGTGTACGGCGACGCCTTCATGGAAGAAGCGTTGAGCACGATGGCGGGCGAGCGCGAATGGCGCGCGCCGCTTGAGCGTTACGACGTGCGGACGGTGATGATCAAGCCGAACACGCCGCTTGCGAGTCTGCTCCGGCAAGACACAAACTGGCGAAGCGTCTACGAAGATCGTCAGGCGGTCATCTTCTTCAAACAGTAGCGAAGCAAAAAAACTTTCACCACAGTAGCGAAGTAAAAACTGTGACCGACGCGGCGCGGAGTTAAGCCGCAGAGGGGCGCGGAGACTTGAATGTTGTTCAAGTCTCCGCGCCCCTTCTGCGTGAACTTTGCGTCGCCGTGTTGAAAGTTTTTTCATCGTCCTTAATCTTCGTCAACATTCGTCGCCGACGGTTGAACTTGAGCGCGAGTCTGTCAACGGAAAGCGACAGGGAGTTAAGTGCTTCTCGTGGTTCGGTTTCGTTTGGGAACGAGGGGCGCGGGCGCATGTGTCGGGTGCGTGAATTTGTCGCCCCGCGTTAACAGGGCGTTTCGGCGCGTGTGGTGAAAACGGCGTGTTTGCCCGCGTTCTTCGCGTTTCGCGTGTGTGGCACGCGCCTTGAAATAGGGTCTGTCGTCCGCAAGCAATGATGAAAGGTGTGGCAACTCGAATCAAGAGGCGGACGAAAGGGAACTTCGGAAAATGAAAACTGTGCTCAACAAAACGCTCTTGACCGTCGCCGCCGGATTACTCGTCCTCCCCTTCGCAGCCATCGCGCTGCTGGCGGGCGAGCGCGCGTTGGCGGTCGCCGCAGAGGGCGCGGACGGCCGCTGGCTCGTCGTCGCTCTGGCGATTGGCGGCGTGCTCGTCGGTTCGTGGCACGGCCTGTCGAAGCATCCCGTTCTCTGATGGTCTCGTCGGCCGCGCGTTACCCGTGTGGCTGAAACAACAAACTCAACATTCCCGCTTTGAAGGAGCAAACACATGATTAAGAAATTCCTCCGCGACGAAACTGGTCTGGAACTCTCCGAGTACGCCGTCGCCGCCGCGCTGGTCGCCTTGGCCGTCATCACCGCCTTCACCACGCTCGGCGGAAATATCAGCACGAAGATCGGCAACTTGGCCGCCAAGATTTCCGCCACCCCGTAATCGTCGTTTCGCAACCAACCTCAAATTAACTTCCAGACATAGGAGCAAAAGAAAATGATTAAGAAATTCCTCCGCGACGAAACCGGGTTGGAACTGTCGGAATACGCTGTGGCTGCCGCGCTGGTCGCGCTCGCCGTCATCACCGCGTTCACGACGCTCGGCGGCAACATCGGCACGAAGATCAACAACCTCGCGGCCAAGATTGCCGGCACACCGTAAGCTTTCACGGGACACACCGACACTACAAGGAACAGCGAAATGATCAAGAAATTCTTGCAAGATGAAACCGGGCTGGAGCTTTCCGAATATGCCGTCGCCGCCGCGCTCGTCGCACTGGCCGTCATCGGGGCGTTCACCACGCTCGGCGGAAACATCAGCGCGAAGATCGGAAACCTCGCGTCGGCCATCGCCGCAACCCCTTGAACTAAGGGCTTCCACTCAGGCCGGCGCGCTCCCGCCGCTTCAACGCACGAAGGAGCCGGAGCGCGCCGCCAGTTTTTCTCATCAGTAGTCAACGCTCAATCACGCATTTGAAAATTCAATTCAACCGATTTTCATACTTAACATGTCAGGCACTCTAACCATCGTCAGCAGCGCATTACTCGTCCCGCTCGCGGTCGTCATCACCTATTACGACGCGCGCTATCGCCGCATCCCGAACGCGTTCGTGCTCGCCACGCTCGTCGCCGGTCTCTCCGTCAACACCATCATCAACGGGACGCAGGGTGTGCTCGCCAGTCTCGGCGGCTGCGCGCTGGCGTTCGCGTTGATGTTCATGCTGCACATCTTCGGCGCGATGGGCGCGGGCGACGTGAAGCTGTTCGCGGCCATCGGCTCGCTTGTCGGCGCGTCGCTCGTCGTGCCGACGTTCCTCGTCGTCGTGTTGACGGGCGGCGCGCTCGCCGTCGTGACGATGTTTCGCGCGGGGACGGTGAGAGAGACTTTGTGGCGTGTCGTGCAAATCTTCGTCGGGTTCTTGCCCGGCTGGGAGATGCCGCGCTTTTCCGTCCCGGCCGAACGCCGCTACACGATCCCTTACGGCGTCGCGATCACGGTCGGCAGTCTCATCTCGCTCGCGCTCTTTCGCGCCTGACAGGCGACACACAAAAACGCCGGGGCTTCAGAGGTCGCCCGGCGCGCACACCAGACAATTTGATCTCGAACGGAGAATGAAACCATGCGGAATAAACGTCTTGTCTTTGTGATGGTCGGCGCGGTGGTGTTCGGGCTGGTCGCGGCCTTCTCGGTGAGCCGTTACCTGTCGGGCACGCAGGCTTACGCGAAGAATCTCAACTCGGTCGTCGTCGCCAAAGTGGACATTCAACCGGGCGAGAAGATCATCGCGGAGCAACTCCAAAGCGTGCAGTTCCCCGCAGGCGCGACGCCGGACGGGACGTTCCAGTCGGCCGACAAACTGATCGGCCGCGTGGCCGTCGTCCAGATCGCGGCGCGCGAACCCGTCACCGATTACAAGCTCGCGCCGGAAGGCTCGGCGGGCGGTCTCTCCGCCGTCATCCCCGAAGGCTACCGCGCGATGACCGTCAAGGTGGACGACGTGGTGGGCATCTCCGGCTTCGTCATGCCGGGCGCGCTCGTGGACGTGGTGGTCGTGATCAATCCGGTCGAGAACAACGGGCGCGAAAATCCGATCTCGAAGATCGTCTTGCAGAACATCAAGGTGCTCGCCAACGGGCAGAACATTGACCGCCCGAAGAACGACCGCGAGCCGGAGAGCGTCAAGGCCGTGACGCTGCAAGTCTTGCCCGAACAGGCCGAGAAACTCGCGCTCGCTTCGACCGAAGGCAAGCTCCAACTCGTCATGCGCAACTCGGTGGATCAGGGCGACGAACAGACGCTCGGCGTGGACAAGCGCGTCTTGCTCGGCGGCGAACGCGCCAAGCCCGTACCCGAAGCCGGTTCGCTCAAGAGCGAGCAGCCGCAAGCGTCGCAGCAGCCGAGCGCGCCCGTCTTTCGCCGCTACCCGCGCGCCGACAACAGCAGCAGGAGCAGCAACAGCGCACCCGCGCCGCAGGCGGCCAATCCCCCGGTTGCCCCTGCTGCTCCTGCTCCCCCGCGCTCCTCGGTCGAAGTGATCGAAGGCGCGAAGAAACGAAACGTAGATTTCCCACAGTAAGCAACATTAGTTTCAAGTTTCAAGTTTCAGGGTTCAAGTTAAAAAAACTTCAGACCTGAAACTTGAAACCTGCGACCTGAAACTTTTCCGTTTCCCATAAGGAGTCCAATCATGCAGACCCGTCGTCTTATCCCCTTCTTTCTCGCGATGCTGTGCGCCTCGCTCATGTTCGGCGTCACGGGCGCGGCGCAGGCGCAGCAGACCAGCGTGAGCGCGTCGTTCGCGAACGCGCAGGCCGAGCCGCTGGCGATCAACGTGCTCGTCGGCCAGTCGCGCGTGATCAACTTCGACCGCAAGATCGGGCGCTTCTCCGTGTCGAACCCGGAAGTGGCCGAGGCCGTGCTGGTCGCTCCGGATCAGGTGCTCGTCAACGGCAAGACGTTCGGGCAGGTCAACTTCATCGCGTGGGAGAAGGAGTCGGGCAAGTTCGTCGTCTTCGACGTGTTCGTGCGCGCCAACCTCTCGCTGATTGATTCGCAGATTCGCGCGCTCTTTCCGAAAGACGACATCCGCTTGAGCCAGGCGAACGGGTCGGTCGTCATCTCCGGCAGCGTCGCGCAGCCGCAGACCTCTTCGCAGGTCGAGGCGGTGGTGAAGGCCGCGGGCTTCCAGACGGTGAACATGCTGGCCTCGCCGGTGAAGAACATGGCGCAGGTGCAACTCTCGGTGCGCGTGGCGGAAGTCAGCCGCACGAAGCTGCGCGAACTGGGTTCGTCGTGGGCGTCGTCGAACGGCGGGACGAGTTTCTCGGCGACGAACAGCCTCGCGTCTTTGTTCGAGACGGCGAACCTCTTTATCTCGAACACGGGCATCGGCTCGATGGCGCAGATTCGCGCGCTGCAAACTGCGGGCGCGATCCGCAGTCTCGCAGAGCCGAACGTGATCGCGATGAGCGGCCAGCAGGCGAGCTTTCTGGCGGGCGGCGAGTTTCCGATCCCGGTCATCCAGTCTGACGGCCAGCGCACGAACGTGACGGTGGTCTTCAAAGAGTACGGCGTGCGCCTGAACTTCAAGCCGACGATCATTGACGAGGATCACATTCAACTGGAACTCGAACCCGAAGTCTCGACGATTGACTTTCAGAACGGCGTTAAGTTTCAGGGCTACCTGATCCCCGCCTTGAAGACGCGCCGCGCGAAGACGGGCATCGAACTGCGCGACGGGCAGTCGTTCGCGCTCGCGGGTCTGTTGGACAACAGCGAGTCGAGCACGCTCTCGAAAGTTCCCGGCCTCAGCAACATCCCCATCCTCGGCGCGCTCTTCAAGTCGAAGTCGTTCGAGAAGCGCGAGACGGAACTCGTCTTCTTCTGCACCACGAACATCATCAAGCCTGTGGATCGCGACGCGCTGCCCGCGACGCGCGGCCTCGACGGGTTGAAGAAAGGCTCGCCGCTCGGCATCGAGCCGCAGGGCGAAGGCATCAAGGGCGCGAGCGGTTACTCGACGGGCAGCGAAGGCGCGAAGGTGACGACCGTCACCGACGCCAACGTGAATGCCAACGCTGCGAGCACGAACGCGAATAACAGCGGCAGCGCGACGACCGCCGCACCGGCGACCGTCGAAGCGAACGGCGCGACGCAGACGGCCGCGCCTGCTGCCGCGAGTCCGGCAGTGGCGACGCCTGCGAAGGACGCCGTGAAGGAAGAGAAGGACGCGTCGAAGGAAGCGGCGAAAGTTGAAGTGAAGGAACAGGCCGCGAACGCGTCGCCGGAGTTGCCACCCGCGGGCGACGCGGCGCGTCTCGCCCTGTTGAACTATTTCGGCCGACTGCCGAGCGCGCCCGTCGCGGCGTCTGCGAAGGCAGTCGTGAAGCAGTAGTGCAGTTGCTTAGTGAAGCAGTAGTTCCGTTGTTCAGTGAAGTTTGAGTCGCCTCGCCGTTGAAGTTGTCGGATGAGAGGAGAAAGAGCGATGAAGAGAACGTGTGAGAAGCAGAGCGCAAACGGGCGACGCGGCGAGCGCGGTTCGGTGCTGGCGATCAGCACCTTCGGCATGCTCGCCTTTCTCCTCGCCACCGGCCTGTGCATAGACATCAGCCACTTCTATCTCGTGCGCGGCGAGTTGCAGAACGCCGCCGACGCCGCCGCCCTCGCGGGCGCGTCCGCCCTCAACTCTGATGACGGCGGCATCACGAAAGCGGCCGACTACGCCATCGAGTCTTTGAACAAGTACGAGTTCAACCAGAAGGGCGTCACCATCCCGCGCTCGAACGTGCTGTTTGCGAAAAATTTGAACGGCCCTTATGTGAGCGAGGCGACGGCAAAGGGGCAGGCCAAAGACATACGCTTCGTGCAGGTCGTGATTCCGCCCGCCGCCGTAAGCACCACGTTCGCCGCGCCCGTCCTCGGCGCGTCGCGCAACGTCACGGCCGACGCGACGGCAGGCATGAGCGTCTCGCTCAACAAGTTCTGCGACTACATCCCCGTCACCGCGATTGACTCGGACAGCGTCTACTTCGTGCCGGGGCAGACCTACACGATCCGGCGGCCGCCGGGCGGCGCGGTCACGCCGGGCAACTATCAGATTCTCGCCGTTGACGGGCCGGGCGGGAGCGACGACCGCATCGGGTTGGGCAAGGGCGTCAGGAATTGTCTGGGCGCAGGCTCGAACGTGCAGACCAAGCCGGGCGTCTCGTCGGGCGCGGTCAGGCAGGGCATCAACACGCGCTTCGGCGAATACGGCAGCGGTCTCGAACCGGACGAGTACCCGCCCGATGAGAACGTGCGGGAGAACATCAACTACCAGCAGTACCTCGACGCGCAGCAGGCCATTGACGCCGACAATTCGCCCGCGGCGAACACCTTCCAAGTGCCGTCGCGCGGCGTGGGCGAGCGCGGCCGCCGCGTCGTGCTCATCCCGATCATCCGCGAGGGCGAGTTCAACGAGGGGCGCGACTACGTGCGCATAGATCGCTTCGCGGCCTTCTTCCTGCAAACGAAAGTTGACAGCGGCAACGGCGGCGACATCAAGGCCGAGTACATCGGCATCCGCACCGTCGTCGGCCGCGGCGGCTACGACCCTGCGGGCGGCGCGTCGAGTCCCGAACTGACCATCCCCGTTCTTTATCGCTGAGAGGATTCCCCGCGATGCGTATCAAGGTGAAACTCAATCAACAACTGAAACGCGCCCGCAGCCGCGCCTTCGCGTGGCGCGACGAACGCGGCTCGCAACTCGTCGAACTCGCCATCGTCCTGCCGCTCATGCTCGTCCTGTTGGGCGCGACCGCCGAGTTCGGCCGTTTCTTCTACACCTACACGACGCTCCTCAAGGGCACGCGCGCCGCCGCGCGCTACCTCAGCAGCCAGCCGCCGGGCGCGGGCGACGCGGCGGCGCGCAATCTCCTCGTCTACGGCAACACGGCGGGCACGGGCACGCCCGTCGCGAGCGGACTGACGACCGCCAACGTCAAGATCACGCCGACCAAGACCGGCGGCACGACGCAGACGCAGACGGTCGAGATTCAAAATTTCACCTACGTCCCCCTCTTCGATCTCGGCAAGCTGACCCGGAGTTCGACGCTCTCTCTGAGCGTCAACGTCGGCGCGAAAAGCACGATGCGGCAGATCACACAGTAGTAATTTTTGTTGTAGTGGGGCGAATTGGAGGACGACATGAAAGCGATGCGCGCGACACAGATGAAGGACGGCGAACGCGGGGCGGCGCTCCTCGAATTCGCCATCGGCGCGACGATCTTCGTGTCCGCCATGTTCGGCGTGCTCGAAGTCGGGCGGATGCTCTGGGTGCACAACTCGCTCGTTGACGCCACGCGCCGCGCCGCGCGCTACGCTGTCAACCAGGGCACGAGCACGTCGGCGCAGACCGGGGCGAAGAACATGGCCGTCTACGGCAACGCGGCGGGCACGGGTCAACCGCTCGTGCAAGACCTCACGGTGTCACAAGTCAAAATCACTTACACGAATTTTGAACTCGGCGCGGGCACGGTCACGGCCGAGATTGACAACTACAACTTCAGCTTCGTGCTCCCGCTCGTCAGCCGGACGATGACGCTGCCCGCGTACAAGACTTCTCTGACCGCCGAGAACGCGGGCTACGTACCCACCGTCATCCCCTGAACGACGCGGGCGACAACGACTGCGGCAGTCGCCCCCGAAGAGAACCGAAAGTTTAGAGCGACACGATCCACCATTCGGCTAATCCACACGAGAGAACGGCATCGCACATGAATCAACTGTCATTCGTCATCCTCAGCACCGGCCTCGAAACCCTCAAAGAGTTGCGCGGCGCGCTCGGCGCGCACGAACGCACGCGCCTCTTAGCGGGCGGCGACGACGCCGAACAACTGTTCCCCGAAATCGTCCGCCTCCGGCCGAACGCCGCCGTCATCACGCTCGGCGCGGAATCCGAACGGACGCTCAAGTTTGTCGAACGCCTCGCCGCCGAGTGCCCGCAGACCGCGATCATCTGCGCCTCGCGCGACGCCTCGCCCGACCTCATCCTGCGCAGCTATCGCGCCGGGGCGCGCGACTTCCTGCGCTTGCCCGTCATCGCGGAAGAGTTTCAGACCGTCATCGAGCGCACCGCCGAATTCTGTTCCACGCAAGTTGACGCGCCGAAGAAGCGCGGCCGCGCCGTCGCCGTCTTTTCGAGCAAGGGCGGCTGCGGCACGTCGTTCATCGCCACGAACCTCGCCGCCGCGCTCGACGCGCCGACCGTCCTCGTTGATCTCAACTTGCAGGCGGGCGACCTCTCGCTCTTCCTCGGCCTCGAACCGAAATTCTCCATCGCCGACTTGGTCGAGAACCGCGCGCGCGTTGACGACTCGCTCCTGAAAAGCTACGTCATGCCGCACACCTCGAACCTCTCGCTCCTCGCCGCGCCGCGCGAGGCCGACCTCGCCGACGATATCGAACCCGAACACATCTTCGAGGTGCTCGAACTCCTGCGCGAACGTTACGACTACGTGGTCATTGACCCGCAGCACACCTTCGACTCGATCACGCTCTCCGCGCTCGATCAGGCCGACGAGGTGGTGCTCGTCCTGACGCTCGACATCCCCGCCATCCGCAGCACGCAGCGCGCCCTCGCCCTTTTCGACCGCCTCGGCTACCCGCGCCACAAGATACGCATCGTCGTCAACCGCTGGAGCAAGCAGATCGATCTCGACCTGCGGCAGGTGGAACGCTTCCTCGGCGAGCGCGTCACGGGCTACGTCCAGAGCGACTACAACACGGCCGTCAACTCGATCAACCTCGGCGAGCCGCTCGTCAAGTCCGACCCCACCTCGCGCATCGCGCAGGAGATTCGACACATCGCGGCGAGCATCACGGGCGCGACCGTGGAGTCGGAGATCAAAGAGCCGCGCAAAGGTCTGTGGGGCGCGATCTTCGGCCGCCCCGTCGGCGCGATCTCGAACGCCGGTCTGCGCACGCGGCTCGGCAAAGACAAGGCGACCGCCGCGATCTAAGGTCGCCTTGAAGAACGCCTAACATGAGCACGACAAATCAAAGCATGAATCTCACGCAAAGGCGCAAAGGCGCAGAGGCAGACGCCGCGCAAGCGTCGAACGGCGAACAGGCTCGTCGCCCTACTCCTTCGCGCCTTTGCGCCTTTGCGTGAGACTCCTTCTTAACCGACCGGAAGAGACGACCAACACCATGTCACTACGCGAAAGACTAATCAGGGAAACCAACCCGGCGGTGCTGCCCGGCGCGGCACGCTCCGGCAGCGGAGACGGCGAGACGCAGGCGGGCGGCGCGCACACTTTTCAAGAGATGAAGTCGCGGTTGCACCGCGCGATCATCAACCGCATGGACTTGACGAAGCTCAGCCAACTCGACGCCGAGCAGCTTCGTTCGGAAGTGGCGCGGCTGGCGGAAGCTCTGCTCGCCGACGAGAAGATGCCGCTCTCGACGAGCGACCGCGAGCGTCTGGTCGAAGAGGTGCGCCACGAGTTGTTCGGCCTCGGCCCGCTCGAACCCTTACTCGCCGACTCGACCATCTCCGACATCCTCGTCAACTCGCCGCAGAACATCTACATCGAGCGGCGCGGCAAACTCGAACGCACCAACGTCACCTTCAAGGACGACGAGCACCTCATGCGCGTCATCGAGCGCATCGTCTCGTCCGTCGGCCGCCGCATAGACGAGTCCTCACCCATGGTTGACGCGCGCCTCTCGGACGGCTCGCGCGTCAACGCCATCATCCCGCCGCTCTCACTCGACGGCCCTGTCCTCTCCATCCGCCGCTTCGGCGCAGAGCCTTTGCGGATGTCGAAGCTCATCGAGATCGGCGCGCTCACCAAAGACATCGCAGACATGTTCGAGATGTGCGTCAACGCGCGCCTCAACGTCTTGATCTCCGGCGGCACGGGCGCGGGGAAGACGACGCTTCTGAACGCGCTCTCGGCCTACATCCCCGAAGAGCAGCGCATCGTCACGATTGAAGACTCTGCGGAGTTGCAGTTGCAGCAACCGCACGTCGTCCGGCTTGAGACGCGCCCGCCGAACATCGAGGGTCGCGGCGAAGTCACGCAGCGCGACTTGGTCAAGAACGCCCTGCGCATGCGCCCCGACCGCATCGTCATCGGCGAGGTGCGCGGCGGCGAAGCCATAGACATGCTGCAAGCGATGAACACCGGCCACGACGGCTCTTTGACGACCGTCCACGCCAACACCCCGCGCGACGCGTTGGCGCGACTCGAAACCATGATTCAAATGACGGGGATGAAACTCTCCGAGCGCGCCATGCGCCAGCAGATCGCGTCGGCCTTGAACCTCGTCATACAGGCCGCGCGCCTCTCGGACGGCACGCGCCGCGTCGTCTCCATCTCCGAGATCACGGGCATGGAAGGCGACACGATCACGATGCAGGAAATTTTTATGTTCGAGCGCAAGGGCATTGACAAGGACGGCCACGTCATCGGCCGCTTCCGCCCCACGGGCGTGCGCCCGCGCTTCGCCGAACGCCTCAAAGTCTACGGCATGCAGTTGCCGCGCGTCTTTTTTGAAGAGAACCAATAGCTGATAGCCGGTGACACTATGATCCCCTTTTTCGTCTTCGCCTTCTGTTTGTTCCTGACCTTCGCGGGCTACCTGCTCGCGACGCGCGGCTCGGAGCAGAAGCGCGCCCGTTTGAAGCAGCGACTCGCGGACGCCCTCCTGCATTCGGCGAACGACGCCGACATGGAGGTGCAACTCGCGCGGCAGGAGTTGATGAGCGAGATACCGCTCTTAGACCGAGTGCTCGTGCGCATGCAGGTGGCCGGCAAA
The DNA here is from genome assembly GCA_030841105.1 of Pyrinomonadaceae bacterium. Classification (GTDB taxonomy): domain Bacteria; phylum Acidobacteriota; class Blastocatellia; order Pyrinomonadales; family Pyrinomonadaceae; genus JAIVJZ01. Next base: position 32,895 of record JAVEDE010000050.1, on the reverse strand, counting down.
CTCAAGCGCATGCTCGATCAGGCCGACCTGCACATCACCGTGACGCGCCTCCTGATGTTCTCGTTGATGGCGGCGATGCTCGCCGGGCTGGCCGCCTCGATGCTGTCGATCTCGATCATCCTGATCGTCGCCGCCGGACTCGTCGCCGCCGCCGTGCCGTTCGTCCACGTCGCGTGGGCGCGGCGCAAGCGGCTCAACAAGTTTCTCGAAGACCTGCCCGACACGCTCGAACTGATGAGCCGCGGCCTGTCCGCCGGTCACGGCTTCGCCGAAGCGTTGCACATGGTGGCGACCGAGATGCCCGACCCCATCGCCACCGAGTTTCGCAAAACTTACGAGGAGCAAAACCTCGGCCTCTCGCTCAAGCTCGCGCTCGACAATCTGGCGGCGCGCGTCCCGCTCTTAGACTTGAAACTGTGCATCACGGCCATCCTCATCCAGCGCGAGACGGGCGGCAACCTCGCCGAAGTGCTCGAAAAAGTGGCGCACACCATTCGCGAACGCTTCCGCATCATGGAAGACCTGCGGACGCTCACGACGAGTTCGCGCATGTCGGCGTGGATTCTCTGTGGCCTGCCGATCTTCGTCGCGCTCGCCGTCACCGTGATGAACCCCGAATACATGAGCGTCATGTGGAACGACCCGCGCGGCCACAAACTGGCGGCCGTCGCCATCGGCTTGCAGATCACGGGCATGCTCGTGATTCGGAAAATTCTCAATATCAAGATTTGAAAGCAGTGACGAGTGACGAGTGACAAGTGACGAGTTAAAACAAAGTCCTTGCCTCGGTCTTAAATCTCGTCACTCGACACTCGCACGAAAGTCGCAAACGACGGCAACACTTTTAACTTGTTCTTGCTCGTCACTCGTCACTTGCCACCTGTCACTAAAAACTATGATTTTCATCATCACCCTTTCGACATTCGCGTTCATCACGCTCGGCGTGTTGGGGATTTACTGGCTGATGTTTCGCCCGGCGAGCGCGGCGACCGAACGCCTGCGGCGCATGGGCGAGACGGGCGGCGGTTCTGCCGTGCGCGCGGGCGTTGACTTGAGCGCGAACGCCGCTTCGGACGACGGCATGGCCGCGCTGGCCGAGCGCATGGCGAAGCCCTTTCAACGGCTCGCGCCGCCTTCGGCTGCCGAGGCCAAGAAGCTGCAAAAGAAGTTGATGCAGGCGGGCTATCGTTCGCCGAACGCGCCCATCGTCTATCGCGCCATTCAAATCACCACGCTCATCGGTTATCCCGCCGTGGTCGCGCTCGGTTGCGCGCTCATGGCGCGACCGCTCAACAGCGCGATCCTCTGGATTCTGATCGCGTTCATCAAGGGCTTCTTCCTGCCGCGTTACATCCTGAACAAGATGGTCAAGGGGCGGCAGCAGCGCGTGCGCTGGGGCTTGGCCGACGCGCTCGATCTGATGGTCGTCTCCATCGAGGCGGGGCTGGGTTTGAACGCCGCCATCGTGAAGGTCGGCGAAGAGTTGCGCGAAGTCCACCCGGACATCAGCGAAGAGTTCGAGTTGACTAATCTGGAAATCCGCGTCGGGCGCGACCGCGACGAAGCCCTGCGTAATCTGGCGGAGCGCACGGGCGTTGACGACTTGCGCAGCCTTGTCGCGATGCTCATTCAGGCCGACCGCTTCGGCACGTCAATCGCGCGCGCCGTGCGCGTCTACGCCGACAGCTTGCGCACGAAGCGCAGGCAGCGCGCGGAGCAGGCCGCGCAGAAGGCCGCCGTCAAGTTGCTGTTCCCGCTCGCGTGCTTTCTGTTCCCGACGCTCTTTATCGCCATCCTCGGCCCGGCCGCGCTTAATCTCATTGATTCGTTCGCCAAGATGTAAAGGAGTACACACAGCCATGCGCAACCGCACCATCAACGCGTTTCTGATCGCCCTCGTCCTGACCGTCGGCGTCTCGACTTTCTGGACGGCCACGACGACCGAGCACGACGGCGACGATGCCGCCGAGATCGTCGCCGCCGACGGTTCGCCCACGGGCACGGCGGAAGACCCGGCCGCGCCCGGCGAAGAGAAAGCGAAGAAGAAGGGCAACCGCTTCGCGCGTTTCTTCAAAGCTCCTTTTAAGGCGGCGGCGCGACTCTTCGGCGGCGACGACGACAAGGTGCGGCGCATGTCCGAGAAGGACGTGGCGAAGTTTGAGAGCGCGCCCCTGATGCGTGTGGAAGACAGCCGCACGGCGCGCGCAGGCGACACGACGGACGAAGGCGGCACGGCAAAAGACTACCTCGCGCGCGGCCGTGCGTTCTTGGACGAAGGCCGTCTGAACGAGGCCGTCAAGGAACTGTCGCGCGCCGTCTCGCTCGACTCGCGTCTGTCCGAAGCGCACAACCTCTTGGCCGTCGCCTACGACCGCAAAGGTCTGCACGACCGCGCGCGTGAGTCCTTCGAGCGCGCCCTCGATCACGAGCCGGACGCGCAGACGCTCAACAACCTCGGCTACTCGCTGTACCTGAACGGCAACTACCGCGCGGCCGTCGCACGCCTCAAGCGCGCGGCGAAACTCGCGCCCTCGGACGAGCGCATCTGGAACAATCTCGCGCTCGCGCAGTGCCGCCTCGGCAAGTACGACGACGCCTACCAGAGCTTCGCGCGTTCCGGCGGCGAGTATCAAGGGCGACTCAACGTCGCTGCCATGCTGGAACGCGCGGGGCGCGAAGATCAGGCCATCGAACACTACGAGGCCGCGCGCCGCGCGCAGCCGCAGTCGGAGTTCGTCCTGCGCCGTCTCTCCGAACTCTACGCGCGCAACGGCCACTCCGACCGCGCCGAAGAAACTCGCCGCGCGCTCGCCGGTCAGTCGAACGAGCAAGTCGCCGGTAAGGAATAATTTCATGGGCGGCTGATTCATCCGCCGCCCGATTGAGGACGTTGACCAATGACGCAAACCAACATACTGACGCGCATGGAAGTGGAGAGCATGGGGCCGCCCGTGCCGGAAGAACTGGCCGAGACGGACGTGCCGGAGAGTTTCCTGTGCGACCTCGCGCTCAAGATCGTCGCCGCGCTGCCCGAACCTTCGACGGCGAACGTCACCGAGCGCATGCACCTGCCGCGCGCGCTGACCGAAGAGATTTTGCAGCACCTCTACCGCGAGAAGTTGATCGAGGTGAAACTACAAGCGGCGATGGGCGCGACGCGCTACGGCATGCTCGACCGCGGCTGGGAACGACTCGCCCGCGCGCGCTCCTTCTGCGGCTACGACGGCCCCGCGCCCGTCAGCCTTCGCGACTACGCGCACATGATGCGCCTGCAAGCCGTGCCCGCGCGCCACGCGACGATGGACTCGGTGCGCGCCGCCTTCCGCGATCTCGTGCTGCCCGATTCGCTCATGCAGACGGTCGGCTGCGTCGTCAACTCGCGCCGCTCGCTTTTCTTAAGTGGCCCTCCGGGCACGGGCAAGACGGCCGTCGCCGAACGCATCAACGCCAGTCTCCCCGGCGCGATCTGGATTCCCTACGCCATCGAGATTGACGGCCAAGTCATCCGCGTCTTCGACGCTCACAACCATCGCCCGGCCGCGAGCGAAGCCGTGCCCGCCGAGTACGACCGCCGCTGGGTCTGCATCGAACGCCCGCTCGTTATCGTCGGCGGCGAGTTGACTTTGGAGAACGCGGATTTGACTTGGAGCGAGGCGGCCAGATTTTACGAAGCCCCGTTTCAGATGAAGTCGAACGGCGGCACGCTCGTCATAGACGACTTCGGGCGGCAGCGCGTCGCGCCGACCGATCTGCTCAACCGCTGGATCGTGCCGCTCGAGCGCCGCGTGGATTATTTGACGCTGCACACGGGCAAGAAGATCGAAGTGCCGTTCGAGCAACTCGTCGTCTTCGCGACGAACCTCGAAGACAAAGACCTCGTTGACGAGGCGTTCCTCCGGCGCATGGGCTACCGCGCGCGCGTCGAACCGCCGACGCCCGCCGCCTACATCGAAATCTTCAAACGCGCGGCGCACACGCGCGGGATGCGCGTCGAGCAGGTGTGTCTCGACTACATCTTGAACAACTACATGATCTCGCACCGCCAGATGAAGGCGTGCGAGCCGCGCGACCTGCTCGACCGCGTGCTCGACATCTGCCTCTTCGAGGGGCAGGCCATCGAACTCACGCCGAAGGTCATAGACAGCGCGTGGCGCAACTACTTCGGCACATCGCACGGCTTCGCGCAGGAGACTGCCGAACGGCGCGGCGCGGGCGACACCGCGCGCACCGTGGGCGATTTGGTTGACGTGTCGTAAGCGAGTGTCAAGACGATGACAGGGAAATTCTCACGCGAAGGCGCAAGGGCGCAAAGGAAAGACGCTATGAGGCGAACCGCCGCAGCGCATTTGACTGACGAACCGCGCGCCTTCTTTGCGCCTTCGCGCCCCGGCGTGAGTTTAATCTTTTCTCGCACGCACGCACGCCGCTTGCACGTCGCCGCGCTCGCCTTCCTGTTCCTCCTCAGCGTGCCCGCCGTCGCTTTGGCTGACCGCGTGCTGCTGGTTGACGGGACGACGCTCGAAGTTGACGAGGCGTGGGACGATGCGGAAGGCGTGTGGTACAGGCGCGGCGGCATGACGAATTTCGTCGAGCGCGCGCGCGTGAAAACCATTGAGCGCAAGGGGCAAGAGAAGGACGCGAAAGACGCCGCGAAGAAGCGTCAGGTGGCGAAGTTGTCGGATGCTGGCGACGCCGGGGCGAACGAGACGGCGAAGTCTCCGCAGGTCGCCGACGCCGCGGCGCGGCCGCTCTGGATTTATCTCGTGGGCGGCGCGCGTTTTGAAGTTGACGAGGCGAACGAATCGGCGGAAGGCGTCTGGTACAAGCGCGGCAATCTCTCGATCTTTCTCGAACGCGCGCGCATTGAGCGTATTGAAAGAGAGTCGGATGAGTTGAAAGCTGAGACGGAGGAGACGGCGGCGAGTTCGAGCGGCAGGCGTGAGCGGCGTTGGACGACGGGCAGGCCGCAACTCGACGCGCTCATACGGCAGAACGGCGCGCGCTACGGCGTTGACCCGTATCTGATCTTTTGCGTGATGGAGCAGGAGTCGCATTTCAACACGGGGGCGGTCAGCCCGGTGGGCGCGCGCGGGTTGATGCAGTTGATGCCGGGGACGGCGGCGCGCTTCGGCGTCCGGCGCGTCCACGACCCGGCGCAGAACATCGCGGGCGGCACGCGCTTTCTCAAGCAACTGCTCGGCAGGTTCAACGGGCGCGTCGAACTCGTTCTCGCGAGTTACAACGCGGGCGAGGGCGCGGTGATCAAGTACGGCCATCGCGTGCCGCCTTACCGTGAGACGCGGAATTACGTGCGCCTCATCAGCGGTCGCTACGGGCGCGCGGCGCACGCCGTGAGCGAACGGACGACTGCGAGCAGCAAGTCAAACGCCGCGACATCGGGAAGTAGTAAAGCAGCCGCAGCGGTGGTGTCGGGGTATTGAGCCGGGCGTTCGAGGCGGCGGTCGGGAGGAGTATGAGAAGTTTGCTGGCAAGGCATGTCGCGTGCGCCGGGATGTGCGCCGTCGTGTGGGTGGCGGGCGTCGCGTCCGAGTCGCGCGGGCAGGGTTCGTCGTCGTCACAGCCGCGCGGCGTCGCGGCGTCGCAGTCGGACGCGGAAGCGCCGTTGACTAACGCCTCAATCGTCAAACTCGTGCGCGCGAAGTTTAGCGAGAAGACCGTCATCGCGATCATCCGCGTGCGCCGCGTTCAATTCGACCTCTCGCCGGATCGTCTAATCGAACTGAAGAAGAACGGGGTCGGCGAGCGAGTGATCCTCACGATGCTGGCGCGCGCGGAAGGCGAGATGCTTTCGGCGCGCGACGACGCGGGCGACGCGTTTGACGACGACCCGTTTTTCGACGGGACGCGCGGCAACGGGCAGACGCGCGCGCCGGGTGAAGGCAAGCCGTCGAACGGGCAGGGCAGCGGTGATCCGAACGAGACGAGCATCTTCGGTTCGTCGGGCGGCGTGCGCGGGCGTTCGCGCTCGAACATCGGCGGCGGCGCGGCCGAAGGCGACACGCAGACGACCGGCAGCGCGAGCGTGCGCATCCTGCGACCCCCGGCGGAGACCGGCGGCGCTAACAGTAGTGGCGCACCCAAACTCGAACGCACGCCGACGCTGACGAACGAGTCGGTCATCGAACTGGTCGAGGCTGGTTTTACGGAAGGCACGATCATCCGGCGCATCGAGTTGTCGCCCGTCGAGTTCGATTTCGCGCCCGCGAAACTGGCGGAACTGCGCCGCCGCCGCGTGGGCGACGCGATCATCGCCGCGATGCGCGCCGCGTCGGGCGAAGAGGGCGCGGGCATGGCGACCGATTCCAACTCGAAGCCTTGAAAGCCATCGAAGCCTTGAAAGCCATCGAAGCCTTGAAAGTTAGCGAAGCGGTGAGAGCAGCGAAGTCTTGAAAGTCAGCTTGATGCGTCCAAACATATTCGACCTGCGCTCTGAACGCCGCGCGGCGGGAGTTTGTCTCCCGCGCGTGGCTGTGTGTTGCGTGCTCTCCCTATTCCTCGTTGCCGCGACGGGCGGGAGTCTCGCGCCGGTCGGGTCCGCGCAGGAGTTGAAGGCCGAGAAGAGTGCTCCGTCATCACAGGAAGTGGACGAGGACGAAGTGGTCAGGGTGAGCACGACGGAAGTGCTCCTGCCCGTGACGGTGCGCGACGCGGCGGGGCGTCTGGTGACGACGCTTGAGCGCAAAGATTTTCAGGTGTGGGAAGACGGGCGCGAGCAGCCTTTGAGCGACCTGCGTGTGCGACGCGTGCCGGTGGATGTCCTGTTGATGGTGGACGCTTCGTCTTCGGTGGCGAGCAATCTGGAAGATTTCCGGCGCGCGGCGGAAGAGTTTGCCGAGCGGCTCGCGCCGGAGGATCGCGTGAGCTTGTTGAAGTTCGACGACCGCGTGGAGTTGTTGCAGGACTGGACGGCGAGCCGCGTGCAGTTGCGACGCTCGCTCAAGCGCGTCGTGCCGGGCATGTTCACGCGCTTCCACGACGCGCTCTACCTCGCGGCGCGCGAGCAGTTCAAAGACGCGCGGCGTCGGCACGCCGTGGTCGTCCTGACAGACGGGATTGACAGCGGTCGCGGTCGCGCCTCTCTGGAGATGGCGCTCGGCGCGCTGCTCGAAGCCGGGGCGAGCGTCTATTGCATCTCCAACACGGAGATCGAGCGCGCGCGCAAACGCGCCGAACTCGACACGCTCCAATCCGAGCCGCTCTCGACCCGACGCTTTAACGAACTACGCATCGGCGACCTGCGCGAATCCCTGCGCGTCCTCGACACGAGCGAACGCAATCTCGCCGGGTTGACCGAATCCACCGGCGGGCGTCTCTTCAGGCCGCAGAGTTTCGCCGTGCTCGATAGCGTCTACGCAGAGGTGGCCGAGGAGTTGCGCCACCAGTACGCCCTCTACTACATGCCGCTCGACAAGACGCGCGACGGGAAGTTTCGCCGCGTGCAGGTCAAGACCTCCGACCCCGCCCTGCGCCTCAACGCCCGCATCGGCTACTTCGCCCCGCGCAGTTAACTGAGCCTTCCGGCCACCCCGCCTCTCCCAATATTATCTGTTTGATTTAGACCCTGCGGACGACCCGACGTGTCAGAAATGGCCGACCCGGTTGCTGATTCGTAGCTTCCGGGTCGGAAAGATACACGCCTTCCCGTATTGAGTCTGTCGGGTTTATACGACACGCATTTGTTGGTCGAACTATCTCCTCGGAAAAATCCTCAGCCGGATAACTCTTTATATGTAATCAGTTACGTTTTAGGCATCGCTGGCACGGTCATTGCTATGTGCGATAGGTTGATCCATCTCTCTGAAGCGGAGAGGGCAATTCCACAGGAAAGAGTTCGGGTTGAGAAGTGGCGGAAGGTTGAACGGTCAATCGCTCCGCCACACCTGAATGTTCAACCGCAGGTTGCATTTAGCGTGTGACGAGGGTAGATTCTAGCCCGACCGTCCGCCTCGAAGTGCTCCCCGGCTGCTCTCGCTTCAAAGACTCTGGTCACAAATCAAGCAATTTCAACCCAAGATTCGACGCCCGACCGGCAGAGCGTCTGACAAATTTATCCGGTAGAGAAGGAAGAGAACATGCGACCCATTAAACACGTGGAAAGAGGACTGACCGCCATCGCGGCGGGCGCGTTCAACACCGTCCAGTTTTTCAATAAATATCGTCCGAGCGAATCGTTCATCCCGAAGTGGTCAGACAAGCCGCTGTTGAAGTCTTGGCAGAAGTCAAAGCCGCCCCTCGGCTTCCCGCGCACGACCGACAGCCTGTGCCCGAAGTGCGTCATCGAGGCGCGCGCCAAGATTTTGAGTCAGGAAGTGATTGACCCCGCCATCCTCATCAACGAGAAGGTCGGCGAGGTGAAGGCGCAGATCGTCGAACGCAACGGCGAAATCTGGATGATCAAGGACTGCCCCACGCACGGCCACATCGAGGACATCATGGCGATGGACTCGTCGTTCCTCAAGCACATCGAGGCGCAGTTTCCCGGCCGCGACATTCAGGCGCACAACGACGAGAAGTTGCACAACCACGGCTCGTCCACCATCAAGTACGGCCGCGGCTCGGTCTTGACGATTGACCTGACGAACCGCTGCAACATGATGTGCGACCCGTGCTTCATGGACGCCAACCAAGTCGGCTTCGTCCACGAACTCAGCTTCGACGACGTGAAAGACATTCTCGACAAGGCCATCTCGATCAAGCCGCGCCGCCAGATGTCGGTGCAGTTTTCGGGCGGCGAGCCGACCATCTCGCCGCACTTCATCGAGTCCATCAAGTATTCACGTAAGGTCGGCTATAACTCCGTGCAGTGCGCGACGAACGGCATCGAGTTTGCCAAGTCGAAGCAGTTCTGCCGCGACGCCGCCGACGCCGGTCTGCGCTACGCCTATCTACAGTTCGACGGCATCGGCAACGACGCGAACTCGCACCGACAGGTCGGCAACCTCTTCGACGTGAAACTGCGCGCGATTGATAACCTGCACGAAGCGGGCGTCGAGATCGTGCTCGTCACCACGCTCGTCAACAACATCAACAACGATCAGGTCGGCTCCGTCATCCGCTTCGCGCTCGACAACCCGAAGAAGGTCGCCTTCATCTCGTTCCAGCCCGTGTCGTTCACCGGCCGCGACGAGGAGATCACGGACGAGCGGCGCATGGCGCAGCGTTACACGCTGTCGCACCTCGCGCACGACGTGAAGAAGCAGGTCGGCATCACCGAGCCGACGCGCGATTGGTTCCCGCTCTCCCTGATGGGCGCGTTCGCAGACTTCGCAGACCTCGTCCACGGCCCTGAGGCCGAATGGGGTCAGGTCTCGTGCGGCTGCCATCCGAACTGCGGCGTCGGCACGGCCGTGATGATCAACAAGAACACGAAAGAGATGAAGCCCGTGCCGGAGTTTCTGAACATCCCCGGCCTCGTCAAAGACATGACGGGCATCACGGACGCCGGTCGCGGCAAGTGGTTCTCGAACATCATGATGGGCTTGGCTCTCTTGAAGAACTACCAGCCTTATGGCGCGCCGCAGAGCTTGACGCTCGTGGACATCTTCAAGAAATTCGACAAGTCGTTCGGCCTGTCGGGCAAGTCTTATGGCAAGGTCGAAGGCGACCGCACGTTCGAGGACATCGAGAAACGCCGCGCCGACCCTTGGAACTTCCTCTTCATCGCGGGCATGTGGTTTCAGGACTTGTTCAACTACGACTTCCGCCGCACGGAGATGTGCATCATCCCCTACGGCACGCAGGAAGGCGAAATCTCGTTCTGCGCCTACAACACGGGTATCGGTTGGCGCAACATCATCGAGCAGATGCACCAGAACGCGACCATCGCCAAGTGGTACAAAGAGCACGGCCGCCACGAAATCTTCGCTAAGGGCAAGAACGTCGAGTTGGGCGAGTTGGAGTTCACCGGCGTCTTGAACGAAGTTGACTTGCAGCGTCCGAACCGTCCCGAAATGGCCGGGCCGAAGACTGCGGCCGAGGAAGCGGCGATGATGCGCAAGCTTTATCAGGAGATGGTGCTCAAGCAGAAACTCGGCGCGGGCGACGTGGAGAAGAACACGCCCGTGCAGATCAAGGGCTTGAGTCGCAGCAACGGTAAAGACGCCGTCTCGGCCTAAACGGAGCAAGTCTCAGTTGACTCGAAAGCCCCGCGCACGTGCAAACGCGTCGCGGGGCTTTTCTTTCACAGTCGAACTCCGTTCGGCGCGTCCCTTGAATAATTCAGGGCTTTGGGTTGTAATGAACTGCGGTTGATTTTCTATGACACGTATTCTTTTAACCAACGACGACGGCATCCATTCCGACGGCCTCATCCAACTCGAAGCAGCTCTACGCACGGTGGGCGACGTGTACACGGTGGCTCCGGCTTCCGAGATGAGCGGCGCGTCGCACAGCCTGACGCTCTCGCGCCCGCTGCGCATCCGCCGCATAGACGAACGCCACTGGACGGTTGACGGCACGCCCACAGACTGCGTGACGCTCGCGCTCCACAAGATTCTGCCGCGCGAAGAGTGGCCGCACATCTGCGTCTCCGGCATCAACCACGGCGGCAATCTGGGCGACGACGCGTCGTACTCCGGCACGGTCGCGGGCGCGCTCGAAGCGACGATCCTCGGCGTCACAGGTCTCGCTTTCAGTCTCGTCGCGCGCGAAAATTACGACTTCACGCACGCCGCCGGGTTCGCCGCACGGATCGTGCGGAAAGTTTTGGCCGAAGGCTTGCCGGAAGGCATCCTGCTCAACATCAACATGCCGCCGGGCGAACTGGGCGGCATCAGCGTCACGCGTCAGGGCATGAAGAACGCGCGCCCGATCATCACGGAGAAGATTGACCCGCGCGGCAAGGCGTATTACTGGATCGGCGAAGAGGTGTTTCCCGAAGACACTGTGGAGGGCACGGATTACTACGCGGTCAAGCACGGCTTGGTGTCCGTCACGCCGATGCGCAGCGACATGACGGATCACCGTTCGCTCGCCGCGTTGCAGGATTGGAACTCGCCGCGCCTGGATGAACTTGTCCCCGCCGAAGACCAGACGGTCGGGCACGTCTGAAACTGTACGCATCTTTCGCCGCCGAAACTGTAACTATCCACTGTCGCACACGGAGCCTTAACCTGTTGAGTTCCGCATCACAAATTCCAACGGCGCAGACGTCCGCGTTCCGCCGCCAGCGCGACCAGATGGTCGAACACCTGCGCCAGCACCACGGCATCCGCGACGCGCGCGTGCTCGCAGCGATGCGCGAAGTGCCGCGTCACTACTTCGTGCCCGAAGCCTTGCAGGGCAATGCCTACGGCGACCACGCGCTCCCCATCGCCGCCAACCAGACGATCTCGCAGCCTTACATCGTCGCGCGCATGTCCGAGTTGTTGGAACTCGACAGCGACAGTTCGGTGTTGGAGATCGGCGCGGGGTCGGGCTACCAGACGGCGGTGCTCGCGCGTCTCGCCGGGCGCGTCCTCGCCATCGAACGCATCAGCGAACTGGCGCGCGTGGCGCAGTCGCGCATCCGCGCCCTCAACATCTACAACGCCACCGTCAAGTGCTTCGACGGCACGCTCGGTTGGAGCGCACATGCGCCCTACGACGCCATCCTCGCCGCGGCGGGCGGCCCCGAAGTGCCCGAACCGCTCATGGCGCAGTTGAAAGTCGGCGGGCGACTCGTGATGCCGGTCGGCGAGCGGCGCGACGCGCAACGGCTCGTCCGCGTCATCCGCAACGCTGACGGCTACGCGCGCGAAGACCACGGCGCGTGCGCCTTCGTCCCCCTCATCGGTCGCTACGGGTGGTCGGAACAATAACTAAGAAAGGGTTTCAGGTTTCAAGTTTCAAGTCTGAGGTTTTCAGCTTCTTAAACTTGAAACTGAAACTTGAAACCTGAAACCTATTTTATGGAATCGCTATACGAACTTTTTCACCACGTTAAAGAGTACCTCAATCCCAAAAACATCATCGAGTTTTTGACGACGAAAGGGCTGCCGCTGACTTACGCCGGGCTGGCCTTCATCGTCTTCGCAGAGACCGGGCTGGCGATGGGCTTCTTCCTGCCGGGCGACTCGCTGCTCGTCGTGGCGGGGCTGTTCGCCGCGAGCGGCAAACTCAGCGTCTCGTTGCTGCTCGGCCTCTTGTTCGTCGCGGCGGTGGTGGGCGATGCCGTCGGCTATTATTCGGGACTGACACTGGGGCCGCGCATCTTCTCGCGCCAGAAGTCTTTGCTGTTCCGGCCGAGCCATCTGGAAAGGGCGCAAGGGTTTTACGAGAAGTACGGCGGCAAGACGATCATCATCGCACGCTTCGTGCCCATCGTGCGCACCTTCGCCCCCATCGTCGCGGGCGCGGCGCGGATGCCTTACCGGCAGTTCGTCGCGTTCAACGTCGTCGGCGGTTTCCTCTGGGTCTTCAGCATGGTCTTGGCAGGTTATTTCCTCGGCGGCGTGGTCGAGCGCGCCTTCGGGATCAAACTCGAAGATCACATCGAGAAGGTCGTCGTCGTGGTCGTCGCCCTGTCGCTGCTGCCGCCCCTCTACGAGTACCTCAAATCGAGGCGCGAGAAGGCACGGCTCAAGGCGGCGGGCGACGTGCAAGTTTGACACGGGCGCACGGGGCACCTAGAATGCCTGAGCAGTAAGTCAGTTTGTCGGGGCGTGGCTCAGCCTGGTAGAGCGCACGGTTCGGGACCGTGAGGTCGGAGGTTCGAATCCTCTCGCCCCGACCATTAACATCCGAAGTTAACGGCAGCCAACCAGAGTGGCTGCCGTTTTCGTTTGTCGGAGCGTCGCACTAAGCCGCACGCCCGTTCGTCCAAGTGCTCCAACCGCGTGAAATTGTTTGTCCAAAGTAAGAACCTTCCGTCTATAATTTCGTAATGCGGAGAGACGGATTGACGAAGGAGTCTCACTATGTTCTGCCCACAATGCGGCGCGAATCAAAGCGAAGAGTTGAAGTTCTGTAATTTGTGCGGCGCGAATTTGCAGGCCGTGCGGCAGGCCGTGGCGACGCGCGAGACGGCGGCGGGCGAGAAGTTCGATTGGAGCAAGACGTGGGTCGCAGAGATGTTTCTCTCCGAGCAGGAGCGGCAAAGGCGCAATCACCAGCTTGAGCGTGAGAAGGGCGTGACGGCGGAGGTGAAACGCTATAACGAAATCAAGGCGGGCGTCATCACCTCGCTCGTCGGACTCGGCGCGATGATCTTTCTCTTCTTCCTGATGCAGGGCATTATCCTGAGCGGCCAAAACCCGCCCAGCGACAACGAGATTCTCAGCCGCATCTGGATCGCCGGTTTGATCCCGTTTCTCGTCGGCCTCGGCATCATGATCAATGGCACCTTCATCAGCAAAAAAATTGTGGAAATCGAGAGCAGAAGATCGTTGTCGAAAAATAAGCAGGGGACGTTGGACGGTCAAGGGACTGATGCCGAGCCACGTTTATTAAACTCCGGCGACACTACTGAATTCGCCTCGCCAAATTTCAGCGTCACCGAAGACCCGACGAAGCACCTCGCCGGTTCGCGCCGGAAGCAATAAACCAAACACGCGGAGGCAGAGGCCGCGCGATTAACCGCCCTCGCGATTAACCGCCCTCATCATTTCACAACTTGACGGTCGCCGGTGTGGAGCGACTCTGAAAGTCGCGTCCGTCAGTTCGGGTCTGTCGGACGCGGGTTCGACTTGATCCACTTGGCGACGTGCTGTGCGACGTGGAACAGATCGTTCGGCTTGATGAGATAGTCTTGCGCGCCGGCCTTCAAGGCGGCCTCTTTCTCTTGCGGCATGGCGCGCGAGGAGTAGAAGAGGATCGGGGTCGTCGGATCGAGTTGGCGAAGCAAGGCGCAGATCGAGACACCGGACGCATCCGGGAAGGTGTGGTTGAGCAGGTAGAGATCGAATCGTCGGCCGCTCTGCGCCAGTTCCAGACAGCGCGCGCCCGACTCGACCGAGGTCACTGTGAATCCAGCCTGCTCCAGCATCAGCCTCATCAACACGCGCGTGTCGTCGTGATCCTCGACGTGCAAAACGTGTCCTGCTGTAACCTGCGTTTCCATTATCAAATCATCCCTTCGAGCAACTCAATCATAACACCGTCGAGCCTGAGATGCCTGCGCTATCCGGCTTGCAAAACTTAACGTGCGGCCGGGATGGGAACAACCCGTCGCGGAGTCGGAGTTTGATAACGAATCGTGTCGGTGCGATTAACGAAGTGCGTGGAGCGCCCCGGCGTCGGAAGCGCACGACGCGTGTGCTCCGGTTGTGGCGCACACGCACTGGCTGCGGCGTCGCATCGGCAAACTCGATGAAGGTTACTTGCCGGACGATTTACGTGTGGAGGACGTCGTTCGGCGCGGTGGCGTCCGGCAGCGCGGGGGCGTTGCGCGGCGTGCTCAGGAAAGTTTCGAGCAACTTCTCCAGTCGTTCATAGTTGATGGGCTTCGTCACATACTCGTCGCAACCGGCGGCGATGGCGACGGCGCGGTGCTGCGCCGGATCGTAGGCCGACAGGGCGAAGATGGGAATCCGGCGCAGACGCGCGTCGGCGTGCTGGCGCAGTTGGCGCGTGGTGGCGAGGCCGTTCAACTCCGGCATGCGCAAGTCCATCAAGATGAGGTCGGGACGTTCGCGTTCGGCGACGCTGATCGCTTCGCGTCCGTTCGCCGCCGTTAACACGCGGTAGCCGCGCACCTCTAAAAGCAGTTTCAGGGTGAAGCGATTGTCTTCGTCGTCTTCGGCGACAAGGATCGTCGTGCCCTTGTTGATTCGTTGCTCCATCTTGCGACCTCCTGTTGCGAGAGTTCGCCGGGACGATGCGAAGGTTGGATTAACTTCTGCAAGCTCGGCAGAGGGCGAACAACAAGTTGATATTCAGAACCCTTCAACTTTGTGAAGAGGGTTGCGGACTTTTCAGTGCCCGCAACCCCGAAAGAGGAGGCTCTTTCACGCGTAGAATGTGCGTAATGTAGGCAATCTGAATCTTGTCTGTCTGTACGTTTAGGTACGTCAACTTAATTTTTTCACGTCGCCCGAAACCTCATGCGCGTGCGAGTTTCAAACGTCTCTTTTCGTCCATCCGGAGAGGCTTTTAACGGCTCGAACTCAACACAATTTTTCCATAAATTTAGTACGACTTCGTACAGACTTTAAAGCGCATGCACCCTAAAATCGCATCTAACATTTGCACAAGGTTAATAGCAGAAATTTAACGGACTGGTTCAGCGTGGCGCGTGAAAGTTGTCCGACTTGCAGGTTCGGTCGAATGTCTTTACGCAGCACCCGAAACGGGAGTTTTCGCCGGACTGTTGAGGGCGGGTTGTTAAGACTCGGAGCACTCATCGAAGCGCGGCGGGATTGACGGCTTAAACGAACAAGGGGGGACAGGGAAGGTGAGTACGCCAGAGATGACGGCTCACCTTTCTTTTACTCTAAAGAAACGCGTGGAATTTAACGTTAAGTCAACGCTGTGTTGATATGAGTTGAGTGTCAAAAAAACATAACACGGTGATTGTTCCGACGTTCGTGTTCAGTACAATCAACAATGTATGCGTTCGTTAGAAGGAATCTTATGATCAGCTTGTCGAAATTCCTGTAGGTTGCATTTTCCCCCGTAATTTCAGGCTCGGTGCATACGCGCTGACCACTCACATAAACCCCCGACGCGCAAGGGCATAGTGCTTGCTATTAGAAGACACTAAACGCCCGGTAGAAACTGCTAGAGACAGGTTTCCACTTCAAGGTGTTCGGTTACTCCAACGGAGTCGAGCATATTCAAGCAAGGTAGAAGGCGAAAGTCTTGACTTCGTCGTGTGCCATTTTACGGAGAGAGGTTACGAGAGAAACTATGAGTCGCAATCAAAAAAATTATCTTCCCCTCGAACTCGCGGGCGAGACTTCGACGCAGAGAAGCGCGGGACGCAACCTTAAGGATGAAGTCGGCAACGTCATCTCTTTGCAGACACGCACGGCGCAGGCGCGCGCCGCGCAGTCGAACGCCACGACGCCGACGCAGCCGATGCAGAACTTCGAGGCCGATCTGGTGTGCCTCTCGCACCTTCGCTGGGACTTCGTTTATCAGAGACCGCAGCATCTGTTGAGCCGTTGCGCGAAGCAGCGCAGAGTCTTCTTCGTCGAAGAGCCGATCTTCGGTCAAGGCCCGTCGCGGCTCGACGTGACGCAGCGCGAAGACGGCGTGTATGTCGTCGTGCCGCACCTGCCCGAAGGTTTGTCGAGCGAGGTGGCGGTCGAAGCGATTCAGCAAGCGATGATTGACCGGCTGTTCGCCGAACACCAGATACGCGACTACGTGCTTTGGTACTACACGCCGATGGCGCTCGGTTGGACGCGCCACCTGAAGCCGCTCGCGACCGTCTACGATTGCATGGATGAACTCTCGGCCTTTAAGAACGCGCCGCGCTCTTTGCGCGACCGCGAGGCCGAACTCTTCCGCCGCGCCGATCTCGTCTTCACGGGCGGGCAGAGTCTCTACGAGGCCAAGCGCGATCAGCACGCGAACGTCTACGCGTTCCCGTCGAGCATTGACCGCGCGCACTTCGCACAGGCGCGCAGCATCATGGAAGACCCTGCGGATCAGGCGAACATTCCGCACCCGCGCATGGGCTTCTTCGGCGTGGTGGACGAGCGTTTCGACATCGAACTGCTTGATGCCATCTCCGAAGCGCGCCCCGACTGGAACTTCGTCATCATCGGGCCGGTGGTGAAGATCAACGAAGCCGATCTGCCGCGCCGCGCGAACATCCATTACCTCGGCGGCAAGTCTTACAAAGAACTGCCCTCGTACCTCGCCGGGTGGGACGTGGCCGCGCTCCTCTTTGCGCGCAACGAATCAACGCGCTTCATCAGCCCGACGAAGACGCCGGAATACTTGGCGGCGGGCAAGCCTGTTGTCTCCACCTCGATCCGCGACGTGGTCAGGCCGTACGGCAAACTCGGACTCGTGCGCATCGCCGACGACGCGGCCGAGTTCGTCAAAGCCGCCGCCGAGATCGGCATGGACGAAGGCGTCAACGATGTGGCGTGGCTCGCGCGCACGGACGAGTTCCTCGCGAAGATTTCGTGGGATCGCACGTGGGGCGAGATGGCAGAGTTGATCGGCGAGGTCGCGGCGTCGCGTCGCGCCACTATCGCGGCGTCGGCGCAGCAGTCGAAGCCCGCGCCCACGACCAAGCAGCAGCCGAGTGTGACGGCACGCGCGGCGACGGCCTCCGGCAGCAGCACCAGCGCGACGGCGGCCGACTAAGCAGGAAGGAATGAGAGAAGCAGGAATGTTCGATTATTTGATCGTCGGGGCGGGGTATGCCGGGAGCGTGCTGGCCGAGCGGCTGGCGCGCGTCGCCGGCAAGCGAGTGCTCGTCTGCGACCGCCGCCCGCACATCGCCGGAAACGCTTACGACCACTACAACGACGCGGGCGTGCTCGTCCACAAGTACGGGCCGCACATCTTTCACACGAACTCGCGCGAGGTCTTCGAGTACCTGTCGCAGTTCACCGAGTGGCGGCAGTACGAGCACCGCGTGCTGGCGAGCGTGGACGGGCAGTTGCTCCCGATCCCGATCAACCTCGACACGATCAATAAATACTACGGGCTGAACCTGACCTCGTTTCAAGTCGAAGAATTTTTGAACTCGGTGGCGGAGAAGCGCGAGCAGATTCGCACGTCGGAGGACGTGGTGGTCAACCGCGTCGGGCGCGAGTTGTACGAGAAATTTTTCCGCAACTACACGCGCAAGCAGTGGGGCTTAGACCCGTCCGAGTTGGACGCCTCGGTGACGGCGCGCGTGCCGATCCGCACCAACCGCGACGACCGCTACTTCGCCGATTCGTATCAGGCGATGCCGCTGCACGGCTACACGCGCATGTTCGAGAACATGCTCGATCACCCGAATATCAAGATCATGCTCAACACGGACTACCGCGACATCGAGCGCATCATTCCGTACAAGGAGATGATCTACACGGGGCCGGTTGACGAGTTTTTCGACTTCCGCCACGGGAAGCTGCCGTACCGTTCGCTCGAATTCAAACACGAGACGAAGGACACGGAGGTCTACCAGAGCGCGCCCGTGGTGAACTACCCGAACGACAACCTCTACACGCGCATCACGGAGTTTAAATACCTGACGGGGCAGGAGCACCGCAAGACGAGCCTCGTCTACGAGTACCCGCGCGCCGAGGGCGATCCTTATTATCCCGTGCCGCGTCCCGAAAACGCGGAACTCTACGCGAAGTATAAAACTCTCGCCGACGAGACGCAGGGCGTTCACTTTGTCGGCCGTCTGGCAACGTACAAGTACTACAACATGGATCAGGTGGTCGCGCAGGCGCTCACGACTTACAAGAAGATTACGGGCGAGCGCGACAACGCGAATGTGCCGCAGTCGTAGGCACGTCAGAGACAAGGGGTAACGACATGAGCCGAGGAGAACCTCTTCCCGCCTCGGCGCTTGAGCTGTGGGCGGGCGTCGAGTGTACCGTCAACCGCGTCGGCGACGAGTTTTACGATCAGCTTGAGCGCAACGGACACGCGGAGCGCATCGAAGACCTCGAGCTCTTCGCCGGACTCGGCATCAGCGCGATGCGCTATCC
Source organism: Pyrinomonadaceae bacterium (assembly GCA_030841105.1). GTDB lineage: Bacteria > Acidobacteriota > Blastocatellia > Pyrinomonadales > Pyrinomonadaceae > JAIVJZ01. The sequence goes on along the minus strand of JAVEDE010000050.1, from coordinate 14,287 downwards.
CATCCTGTGGGAGCGCACCGCGCCCGAAGGCTTGGAGCGCGCCGACTGGACTTGGCCGGACGCGCGCCTCGCGCGCCTGCGCGAGTTAAACATTCGTCCCATCGTCGGCCTGCTCCACCACGGCAGCGGGCCGCGACATACGAGCCTAGTCGCTCCAGATTTTCCCGTTCAACTGGCAACCTACGCGCGGGCGGTGGCCGAACGCTACCCGTGGATTGATGCCTACACGCCCGTCAACGAGCCTCTGACGACCGCGCGCTTCAGCGGCCTCTACGGCCACTGGTATCCGCACGGGCGCGACGCCGCGACGTTCGCGCGCGCACTCGTCGGCCAGTGTCGCGCCACCGCGCTGGCGATGCGCGCCGTCCGTGAGATCAACCCGCGCGCGACGCTCGTCCAGACCGAAGACCTCGGCAAGACTTTCAGCACGCGCGCGCTGCGCTATCAGGCGGAGTTTGAGAACGTGCGTCGCTGGGCGAGTCTCGATCTGTTGTGCGGGCGCGTCACGCGCGAGCATCCGCTGTGGAATTACTTCACGCGCCGCTGCGGGATCGCAGAGTCAGAGCTTTACTGGTTCGGCGAAAATTCCTGCCCGCCGGACATCATCGGCATCAATCATTACCTGACGAGCGAGCGTTTCTTGGACGAGCGCGTCGAACGTTATCCAGACCGCGCGGTCGGCGGCAACGGGCGGCAGCGTTACGTTGACGTGGAGGCGGTGCGCGTGTGCGCCGAGGGAACGGCCGGGCCGCGCGTGCTCTTGCGCGAGGCGTGGGAGCGTTACGAAATTCCGCTCGCGGTGACGGAGGTGCATCTCGGCTGCACGCGCGAGGAGCAACTGCGCTGGTTCAAAGAGGTGTGGGACGCGGCCGCGACGCTCAGGCGCGAGGATGGCGTAGACCTGCGCGCGGTGACGGCGTGGTCGCTGCTCGGCGCGTTCGATTGGTGCAGCCTGCTCACGCGCTGCGCGGGCAGGTACGAGCCGGGCGTCTTCGACGTGCGCGGCGGCCGTCCGCGCCCGACCGCGCTTGCGCACATGCTCCGCGATCTGGCCGCGACGGGCGACCACGAACATCCCGCGCTCGATTCGCGCGGCTGGTGGCGTCGTCTGGATCGCTTGCAGTACCCGCCGGTGCGCCGCCAGCCCGCGACGAAGGAGACGGCGAAAAGGGGACTCGACATGAGACACGGCAGCGCACGACCGCTCATCATTAACGGCGCGACGGGCACGCTCGGCCGCGCGTTCGCGCGTCTGTGCGAACGGCGCGGCCTCTCCTACCGCCTCCTGACGCGCGCGGAGATGGACATTGCCGACGCGCGTTCGGTCGAGCGTGCGCTCGGGGAGTTTGAACCGTGGGCGGTGGTCAACGCCGCCGGTTACGTGCGCGTTGACGACGCCGAGCGCGAGGCCGAGCGGTGCATGCGCGAGAACGCGGACGGGGCGGCCACGCTCGCCGCGGCGTGCGCGCGGCGCGGCGCGGCGTTGCTGACGTTCTCATCCGATCTGGTTTTCGACGGCCGCAAGGGAAGTCCCTATGTCGAGAGCGACGCGGTGTCGCCGCTGAACGTGTACGGGCGAAGTAAGGCTGAGGCCGAGCGGCGCGTTGCGGAGTTGCTGCCGTCCGCGCTCGTCATCCGCACGAGTGCGTTCTTCGGCCCGTGGGACGAGCACAACTTCATCACGAACGCGCTCCGCACTTTGGCCGAGGGGCGCAAGTTCGTCGCGGCGGACGACGTGCAAGTCTCACCGACTTACGTTCCCGATCTCGTGGACGCGTCGCTCGATCTCTTGATGGACGGCGAGCGCGGCGTGTGGCATCTGGCGAACGAGGGCGCGCTCGATTGGGCGGAACTGGCGCGCACGGCCGCGCGTCGCGCCGGACTCGACGCGAATCTGGTCGAAGCGCGCCCGACGCACTTCATGCAACTGGCCGCGCCGCGGCCATCATATAGCGTACTCGCGAGCGAGCGCGGGCAGTTGCTCCCGCCGCTCGAAGACGCTCTCACGCGTTATTTCAACGAACGCGAGCCGCGCTTCGCGTCGCTGGGTGTAGCGGCCGGTGGCGGCGGTCATTTGCAGGAGCGCGCGGGCTAAAGGAAAGGGATGAGGGAATGAGGGATGAATCAGAATAAGCGCTCACGAAGTTGAATGCTTTCTGATTCATCCTTCATCCTTCATCACTTCTTCGCGTCGGCACGGTTTTTGATTAGTTAGTCTGAGAACATAGTTAACATGAGCCGTTTTCGGACAGAGGCGGGGCGCGAGGCGTGCGTCGTGTCCGAAAAGTGTGTGGGACGCAAAAGGAGACAAGAAGATGGCGACAAGTGAGACAGCATTGACGCAGGAGCAGATTGACCGGGGCGAAGCTCCGCAAGGGTACACGCGCGACGTGAACGTCGGCGAAATCGAACGCTGGGCGTCGGCCATCGGCGGCGGCGCGCTCGCCGTCTATGGCCTGACGCGCGGCAGCTACGGCGGCATCGCGCTGGCCTTGCTCGGCGCGAGCCTCGTCCACCGCGGCGCGACCGGCCACTGCTACGCCTACGACGCGGCGGGCGTGAACACGGCGAAAGCCGAGGGCGACAATCCGTTCGTGAGCGTCGAAGGCGGGCGCGGCGTGAAGGTCGAAAAGAGCGTGACGATCAACAAGTCGCCCGGCGAGTTGTACAACTTCTGGCTCAACTTCGAGAATCTGCCGCGCTTCATGAACCACCTCGAAGAGGTGCGCGTGACGGGCGACGGGCGTTCGCACTGGGTGGCGAAAGGGCCTGCGGGCACGAGCGTCGAATGGGACGCGGAGAGCTACAACCTAGTTGAGAACGAGATCATCGCGTGGCGTTCGCTCGAAGGATCGCAGGTGGCGAACGCCGGTTCGGTTCACTTCACGCCCGCGCCGGAAGGGCGTGGGACGGAAGTGCGCGTCGTCTTGAAATACGATCCGCCCGCGGGCGTGCTCGGCGCGTGGGTGGCGAAGTTGTTCGGCGAAGCGCCCGAACAGCAGATCGCGGAAGACCTCGGCCGCTTCAAGCAACTGATGGAGGCGGGCGAGACGGCGACCGTCACGGGTCAGACTTCGGGGCGCAGCGCGAAAGCCTAAGCCGGTAGGGAATAAGGAAAGGGGTTAAAGGGTAAAGGTTAGAAAAGCCGTGTGCTTGTTTTAACCTTTACCCTCTTTACCCCTTTCCCTTTACATCTTCATAAACCAGCAGGCCAACTACCTCAAGATCGTCCTCAAACCGTAAGCAACCCCGGCAGGCGTTGACACTTCTAAAACGGGAAGCATTTCCCGGTCGGCCGCGGGTTCGCATTTCGAGTCTAACAGCCAAAATCGCGTGCAAATTATGTGAGGTCGGGCGGGTGTGCTATCTTCGCGCGCAGTAGTTAATAAGACGGTGCTCGCGGCTGCTGCCACCCCTCGCAGTTCCCGCTAGAGCGCTCCCGAAATAAATCCAACTAATAGCCAGTAAGTTTTCACGAGGTAATGTTATGCGTTTGTGTGCCTATGCACGGGGCTGCTCCGGCGTTGAGACGGGGACGAGTTTCAAAAATTTATTCACGATGTCGGCTGCGCTCCTGTTGCTGCTGTGCGGGGCGACGCTCGCCGCGGCGCAGAACGCGCAGTTAGTGAGCGTCAATAAGAACGGCTCGGACAGCGGCAACAACTTGTCGTTCACTTCGTCCGGCACTGTCAGCGCGGACGGGCGACTCGTCGCCTTCACGAGCAAGGCCAGCGATTTGACCGCGCTCGCCGACGGCAACGCCACTTACGACGTGTTCGTCCGCAATCTCAAGACGGGCACGACCACTCTCGTGAGCGTCAACGCCGCGGGCACGTCGGCGGGCAACGCGCCGTCCGGCGTCACCGGCAACATAGACTTTCCCGCCATCAACGTTTGGCTCAGCGCGAACGGGCGTTTCGTCGCCTTCACCAGCGCGGCGAGCGACTTGGTGGCAAACGACGCGAACGGGAAAGAAGACGTCTTCGTGCGCGACCTCGAAACGGGCAAGACGACGCTGGCGAGCGTCAACGCAGCGGGCACGGGCGGCGGCAACGGCAACTCCACCTTTCCCTACCTCTCCGCAGATGGCGGCGTGGTCGGTTTCAGAAGCGTGGCAAACGACCTCGCGGCCAACGACACGAACAACGCGACGGACGTCTTCGCGCGCAATTTGACGACCGGCGTGACGACGCTCGTCAGCATCAACAGCGCGGGCACGGCGAGCGGCAACGGCGTGTCGGCCTTCTCCTCCTTCAGTGCCGACGGCCGCGTCGTCGCCTTCGCCAGCAGCGCGAGCAATCTGGTCACAAACGACACGAACGGCGCGGTGGCCGACATCTTCGTGCGTGATTTGCAGGCGGGCACGACCGCGCTCGTCAGCGCGAATACGGGCGGCACGGGCAGCGGCAACAATCAATCCTCCATCCCGACCATCTCCGCCGACGGCCGCTTCGTCGTCTTCAACAGCCGCGCGACCAACCTCGTCACGCTCAACGACGCCAATGGCGCGGACGACGTGTTCGTGCGCGATCTTGCGGCGGCGAAGACCACGCTGGTCAGCGTCAACACGGGAGGCACAGCGACCGGCGGGAAGAGTTCGAGCCTGCGCTCGCCGCAGGCGATCAGCGCGAACGGAAACTTCATCGCCTTCGTCAGCAACGCGGCCGATCTCGTCGGCAACGACACGAACGGGACGATTGACGACGTGTTCGTGCGCGACGTGGCCGCGGGCATGACGAAGTTAGTTACCGCGAACGCGGCGGGAACGGGCAGCGGCAACTCTTTCTCGGCCTCTAACGAAGTGAGCATCAGCGCGGACGGCCGCTTCGTCACTTTCGACAGCGCCGCGACCGATCTGGTGGCGGGCATGCAGAGCGGGGATGAGCAGGACGTGTTCGTCCGCGATGTGCAGCAGTCGCAAACCACTCTCGTGAGTCCGAACCTGCAACGCACGCGCGGCGGCAACAGTAGTTCGTCCGGCATCACCATCAGCGCGGACGGCTCGACGGTCGTCTTCACCAGTTTCGCCACCGACCTCGTCGCGACCGACACCAACAACGTGCTCGACGTGTTCGCCTACGTCTTCCCGCGCGCCGCCTGCACCTACTCGATCAGCCCCACCGGCCGGACTTCCCCGGCGGCGGGCGAAACTCTGAACGTGAACGTCACGACGCAGGCGGGCTGCGACTGGACGGCCGCGACGAACAGCGGCTTCATCACGGTCACTGCGGGCGCGAGCGGTTCGGGCAACGGGTCTGTGACGCTCATCATCGCGTCGAACAATTCGGGCGTGCCGCGCGTCGGGACGGCGACCATCGCGGGGCAGACGCTCACCATCACGCAGCCGGAGGTCGTGCCCGAAGTGCCGACCGTCCAGTTCGCACAGGCCGCCTATCGTTTCTCCGAGGGCACGGCGCGCGCCACGCTCATCATCACGCGCACTGGCAGTCAGTCCGCGACGGCGGTCGTGCAGTATCAGACCGTAGACGACCCGGCCGCCGTCCCTTGCTCCACGGCGAACGGCACGGCCTACGCGCGTTGCGATTACTCCACGACGGTTGATACCGTGACGTTCGCCCCCGGCGAAACGAGTAAGGAGATCAACATCCCGCTCGTGGACGACGCGCACATCGAGGGCGACGAGACGGTGCAGGTGACTTTGAGCCATCCGGGCGGCGTGGCCGTGCTCGGCAGTCCCTCGACCGCCACTCTGACCATCGCCGACAACGACGTGGCGGGGCAGCCGAACCCGATCTTCACGACGCCCTTCTTCGTACGCCAACACTACCTCGACTTCCTCTCGCGCGAGCCGGAGGCGGACGAGCCGTGGTCGGCCGTGCTGAACAAGTGCTCGGACGTGAACAACAACCCGGCCTGCGACCGCATCACCGTCTCGGCGGCCTTCTTCGGCTCGCGGGAGTTTCAACTCAAGGGCTTCTACGTCTTCAACTTCTACCGCGTGGCCTTCGACCGCCGTCCCGCTTACGAGGAGATCATCCCCGACATGCGCAGCGTGACGGGCGCGACCGAGCAGGAGGTCTACCAGAAGCGCGCCGCCTTCGCCGTCGTCTTCAGCGAGCGGCCGGAATTTCGCACGCGCTACGACGCCCTGCCGTCGTCGGGTTACGTTGACGCGTTGCTGGGACGTTACGGGCTGCAACAGATCACGACGCCCGACCCGCAGCAGCCGGACACAGGGGCGAAGGTGACGCTGACGCGCGACGCTTTAGTCACACGGCTCAACAGCACGGGCGCGCAAGCCCTGACGCGGGCGCAGGTCTTGCGCGCCGTCGTCGAGTCGGACGAGGTGGCCGCCGCCGAGTTCAACCGCGCCTTCGTGGCGATGCAGTATTACGGCTACCTGCGCCGCACGCCCGAAGAGGACGGCTACAACAACTGGCTGCGCGTGATCAATCAAGACCAGCGGAACGTGCGCTTGATGGTCAATGGCTTTATGAACTCTGTCGAGTATCGTTTGAGATTCGGCCAGTAATAAACGGCGCACGAGACGCGTGTCGAAGAGCAACGCCGCCCGCTGAAGTTTGACGCTTCGCGGGCGGCCTTCTTTTGATGTGACGAGTTCATCGCCCTTGCCGTATACTCGCGCGCGTGTCGTAAATAATCGAGAGGGGGAAGGGTTAGAACATGGCTGACGAAAACACAGGCGACAACCAAACGGCCGGGCAAGAGGGCGGCGGCTCGGCGCAATCGGGCGGTGCGGAGAAGCAGTCGGGCGATCCGGGGCGCACGCCCGGCAAGGCCGAGGGCGAGGACGACGAGACGGCCGAAGAATCGCACAATCAGTAAAACAGTCAGTAAAGAATCATAGACTTTTTCAGAGACCTATCCGTCTAACGCTCACCGGAGACGCGCCGCCTCGCTAACGCGCGCCTCTCCGGCGGGCGTTTTCAATTGCGGAATTCGGATTGCGGAGTGCGGATTGGAAAACCAGTCGCCGTTAACCGAACCCGCTCGGCTTTGTAATCCACCATCCGAATTCCGCCATGGAAGAATCCGCAATCAAAGCAGGTCGGAGTGTGGTATATTTTATTGCCCTGTTGGAAAAGTCCGCGTACTTCGCCTCACCGTTTGCCCTAACACAAATTAGCCGCCTCACCTTTGACCTGTTGACGGTGCTCTATGACTGAAACGACTCCCTGCCGCTTTCGCGCGCCGCTCGTCCGGTTAGCGCTCATGTGCGCGCTCGTGTGCGTCGCGGGCGCGCTCCGCACGGTCTCCGCCGCCCCCGTGATTCTGACCGAGGCGACCACCACGCGCGCCATCGCCGTTGACAGCGTGACGAAACTGCGCGACCCGTTCCCGCTCAACACGCCCGGCTTCACGGTGGGCGCAAACTCGCGCACGCGCGTCACTCTCTTCGTGCTCAACCTCGAACTGCTTGCGGGCGAGGGCGCGAACGCCCTGACCGCCGATGCGGAAGATAGCGCGGGGCGCAAGTATGTGCTCGCGGTCGAAAGCGTGTTGAGCGTCCCCGGTTTCGGCGGGCTGCAACAAGTCGTCGTGCGTCTCGCCGACGACATGGGCGACGTGGGCGACGTGCTCGTGCGGATCAACCTGCACGGCGTCGCGAGCAACCGCGCGCGCATCAGCGTCGGGCACGCGGGCGGCGGTCTGCCCGACGACCCCGGCTCTGTCCCTGCGCCCGCGCCCGCCACCCCGCCCGCGCCCACCCCGACGCCGACGCCCAATCAGTACGGCGCGTCAGCCGCCTCCAACGCAGACACCGTGCGCTTTCTCGAACAAGCTACGTGGGGGGCGACGAACGCGGAGGTCGCGCGCGTGCGCTCTCTGGGTTTCCGCGCCTACTTGAACGAGCAGTTCAACGCGCCCGTGTCGGGTTATCCGAGCCTGCCGCTCTACCCGACCGATCAGGCGCTCGGCTGCCCGGCCGGTGCGACGCAGGCCAACTGCCTGCGCGACAACTATTCGATGTACCCGCTGCAAGTGAAGTTCTTCCAGAACGCACTCTCGACGGCCGCGCAGTCGGATCAGTTGCGCCAGCGCGTCGCGTTCGCGCTGCACCAGATTTTCGTCGTTTCGGGGCGCGACATCGTCTACCCCGCGTGGATGGCCTACTACCTGCAAATCCTCGACCGCAACGCCTTCGGCAACTACCGCACCATCCTCCAAGAGATGACGCTCAACCCCGCGATGGGCGAATACCTGAACATGCGCGGCAACCTGCGCACGAACCCCAACGAGAACTACGCGCGCGAGATACTCCAACTCTTCTCCATCGGCACGGACGAACTGAACCTCGACGGCACGCCCAAACTCGACGCGCAAGGGCGGCGCATCCCGTCCTACACGCAGGACACGATCAACAACTTCGCGCGCGTCTTCACCGGCTGGAATCTGGCGGCGAACAAAGTGACCACGATCAACGGCCAGCCCGTCAACGTCTTCAACTATCAAGACCCGATGATCGTCTCGCGCGAGCAGAACCACGACACGGCGGCCAAGCAACTGCTCGGCGGTTTCAACCTCGCGCCCAACCAACCTTCGGCGGCCGACCTCAACGCCGCGCTCGACAACATCTTCAACCACCCGAACACCGCGCCGTTCATCTCGAAGCAACTCATCCAGCACCTCGTCACGAGCAACCCCAGCCCCGCTTACGTCGAACGCGTCGCGCGCGTCTTCATTAACGACTGCGACGCGCTCTACCCGGATGCTTGCGCGAACACGCGCGGCAATCTGCGCGCGGTCGTCCGCGCCGTCCTGCTCGACCCCGAAGCGCGCGGCGACGTGAAGACCGATCCGAGGTACGGCAAACTGCGCGAGCCGGTGCAACTCATAACGAACGTCCTGCGCGCCTTCAACGCAACGAGCGACGGCGTGATTGCCAGCCGTTCACAGGGCGGCGACCTGCCCGCCAATCTCGACCAGCCGTTGTTCCTGCCCGCGACCGTCTTCAGCTACTACACGCCGCTTTATGAAGTGCCCGGTACGGGACTCGTCGGCCCCGCGTTCGAGATTCTGTCAACGTCAACCTCTTTGCGCCGCGCGAACACCGTCAACCAACTGCTCTATCAGGGCATCGCCACGGGGGCGAACAACCCGACGGGCACGCAACTCAACTTCGCCGCGTTCGACGCGCTCGCGGGCAACCCGGCGCAACTCATAGACGCGCTCGACGCGCTGCTCATGCACAACACGCTCTCGGCAGACGAGCGCACCGTGGTCACGACCGCCGTCAACAGCATCCCCGCGACGGACGCCAACTTCGCGCGCAAACGGGTTTTGATGGCCTCCTACTTGGTCGCCACTTCGCATCCGTATCAAGTGCAGAGATGAAGATGTAAGCAGTGAGCGGTAAGCAGTGAACAGTTAGGGAAATAGTTTTGATTGCTCACTCCTCACCGCCCACTAGAAGGAAACGTTATGGCATCAACACGCAGAGACTTCTTACGGCAGACGGGCTGCGCGCTCGTCGGCGGCGCGGCGCTCATGTCGGGCATCGAGGACTTCGGCCTCGTCCACGCGCTCGCGCAGGGCGGCGCGGCCGCCACCGACTACAAAGCGCTCGTCTGCATCTTCTTCAACGGCGGCAACGACGGCAACAACACCGTCGTGCCCGTTGACTCCACGCGCTTCAACGAATACATGAGCGTGCGCGCCGCCGACGGCCTCGCGCTGCCCGCGCCCGGTCTCGCAGGGGGCTTGCTGCCCGTCAACCCGACGAGCGGCGGCGCGTATGGCTTGCACCCGTCCATGCCGGAGTTGAAGACGCTGTTCGACAACCGCCAACTCGCCGTCGTCTCGAACGTCGGGCCGCTCGTCGAACCGCTGACGCGCGACACTTACCGCAACGGCAGCGGCAAACGTCCCTCCCAACTCTTCTCCCACGCCGATCAGATCGCGCAGTGGCAGACCTCTGTCTCGAACGACACCAGCGCGACGGGTTGGGGCGGGCGCACGGCCGACCGCGCCGCTCCGCTCAACGGCGGCGCGTCGTTCCCGCAGGTCATCTCCATCGCGGGCACATCGCTCTTCGCCACCGGCGCGCAGACGCGCCCGCTCGGCATCTCCGACTCGCGCACGTCGCTCGCCTCAGTCCTGCCGGTCAACAACCCGCCGGGCGCGAGCGGCTACACCACGGCGCAGGTGAACGCACGCCGCGCCGCCTTCGACGCCCTGCGCGGTTTGGGTTCGGGCGCGACGCTCGTCAAGGCTTCGGGCGACGTGACCGAACAGGCCGTACAGACAAGTCGAGCACTTGCTACCACCAACTCAACGCTTACGACCGCCTTTCCCGACACGACGCTCGGCTACCAGTTGGAACAGGTCGCGCGTCTCATCAAGCTGCGCGACACGCTCAGCGTCAAACGTCAAATCTTCTTCTGCCAACTCGGCGGCTTCGACACGCACAGCGGTCAGATGGCGGCCAACGGGCAGGGCGCGTTGCTGGCGCAAGTCAGTCAGGCGATGAAGGCGTTCTACGACGCGACCGTGGAACTCGGCGTCCAGAGCAGCGTCACTTCGTTTACGCTCTCCGACTTCGGGCGCACGCTTCAACCTTCGGGCGGGGGCGCGGCGGTCGGCTCGGATCACGGCTGGGGCAACCATCATTTCATCATGGGCGGCGCGGTGCGCGGCGGCGACTTCTACGGCCGCTTCCCCACGCTCGTCGTCGGCGGCCCCGACGACGCGGACACGCGCGGCCGCTGGATACCTTCGACCTCCGTCGAGCAGTACGCCGCCACGCTCGCCGCTTGGTACGGCCTGTCGGCCAGCGACATCCCGCTCGTCTTCCCGTTCATCGGCCGCTTCCCCACGGCGAACCTCGGCTTCATGTCGTGAGGCTGTGAAGCGCGGAACATGCGAAAGATTTACCAACTCAAATTAGCCGTCGCCGTCCTCTTCACGATCGCGGGCGCGGCCTTGCTCGTCACCAACAACTTCACGAACCGCACCGTCCACGCCTTCTCCGCCGGGCCGCCCGCAGGCTACACGCGCGCGCCCGGCGAGGAACCCGACGCCTGCCGCGAATGTCATCTCCCGCAAGACGCGGGCGCGGGCAACATCCGCATCAACGTCCCGCCGACTTACGCCCCCGGCCAGACGTATCAAATCTCCGTCGTCCACACCAACGCCGATCAGACGCGCAAGCGTTGGGGCTTCCAACTCACCGCGCTCGACGACATCAACGTCAAAGCGGGCACGCTTTCGACCTCCGGCGACGGCTTGACGCAGGTGCTCAACAATCAAGGGCCGTTCCCGTCGCGCCAGTACATCGAGCACACGTCGCTCGGCAACTTCGACAATCAGACGGGCGGCGCGTCGTGGACGTTCAACTGGACTGCGCCCGCCGAAGATGTCGGCCCCGTCACCTTCTACGCTGCGGGCAACCACGCTAACGGCAACGGCAACTCCGACGGCGATCAAATTTATTTCACCTTCGCCACCTCCGCGCCCGCCGCCGCTGCGGGCGACTTCAGCATCAACGTCGCGCCCGCGACGCAGACGATCATCCCCGGCGCGAGCGGCTCGTACACCGTCACCGTCACGCCCTCGAACAATTTCACGGGCACGGTCAACCTCAGTCTCGCCGGTCTGCCCGCCGGAGTGAACGCGTCTTTCAACCCGGCGTCCGTCCAGATCACAGACGCGACCGCGCGCAGTTCGACTCTGAGCATCAACACCGACGCTACTGCGCCGCTCGGCAACTTCACCCTGACCGTCACCGGCGCGAGCGGCAACTTGCAGCACACGGCGACGGCCACACTCGTCACCGGCCCGACGATGATTGACGCTGGTCTCGGCGTGCGGAAACTGCTCGGCGGCTTCAATCAACCGATTGGCCTCGCCGTCCTCGGCGCGAACGACTTCTTCGTGTTGGAGAAGGCGACGGGCAAGGTGATTCGCCAACGGCTCGGAACGGCCGGGTCTGGCACGGTGCTCGACCTCGCCGTCAACAGCGCGTCGGAGCGCGGCCTGCTCGGCATCGCGCTGCACCCGCAGTTTCCGTCTAACCCGCGCGTCTATCTCTACTGGACGGAAAGCAGCACGGGCGCGGACACGTCGAACACGGACGAAGTGCCGCTCGTCGGCAACCGCGTTGACAGTTTTCTCTGGGACGGCGCGACGCTCACGTTCGAGCGCAACCTGATCCGCTTGCGCGCGCTGCAACAGGACGCGGGGCAGCCTTCGCGCGGCAACCACAACGGCGGCATCATCCGCTTCGGCCCCGACGGCAAACTCTACATCGTCATCGGCGACAACGGGCGGCGCGGCCTGTTGCAGAACTTGCCCTTCGGCCCTTCCGCGAATCCACAAGGCCCGACCGTGGCCGACGATCAGTTCGGCGGCCCCGAACCCGAGAACGCGCATCTCACGGGCGTCGTCCTGCGTCTCAACGACGACGGCACTGTGCCACCCGATAACCCTTTCTTCAACGCCGCGACGAATCTGGCGGGCGAGGCCGCCGCCAACGTCAAAAAAGTTTTCGCCTACGGTATCCGCAACAGCTTCGGCATGGCCTTCGACCCCCTCTCCGGCCAACTCTGGACGCAGGAGAACGGCGACGACAGCTTCGACGAGATCAACCGCGTCGTGCCTGCGTTCGACGGCGGCTGGATTCAAACGATGGGGCCTTCATCGCGCGTCGCCGAATACAAAGCGATTGAACTGAGTCGCAGCGGCGGCCTCCAACAAAACCGTTGGACGCCCGACCGCATCGCCGACTTTCCCTCCGACGCCCGCGCGCGTCTCTTCCGTCTGCCCGGCGCGATCTACACCGAGCCTGAGTTCAGTTGGAAGTACGCGGTCGCCCCCTCTTCGCTCGGCTTCATCCGTGGCCGCGCGCTCGGCGCGCAGAATGAGGGCGCGCTCGTCATCGGCGCGTCACGCACGACGCTCGCGGGCGGCTATCTCTTCCGCTTCAACTTCTCCAGCGAGCGACGCAAGTTCATCTTCGCAGAGCCACGCCTCGGCGATCTCGTCGCCGACAACGCAGACAAGTTCGACCTCACCGAAAGCGAGAGCCTCCTGTTCGGCCGCGACTTCGGCATCACCACCGACATCCAGACCGCGCCCAATGGCAACCTCTACGTCGTCTCGCTCTCGGACGGCGTGGTCTATGAAATCTTCGCCAAGCCGGGCACGCTTCAGTTCGACACGGCGGCGAGCCGTTGGTCGGAGGGCAAGTTGTCGGCCGACATCACCGTCACGCGCGGCGGCGACACGTCCGGCGCGGTCGCGGTCAACTACCGCACGCTCGACGATCCGGCGACCGTGCCCTGCGACCCTTCGGCCAGACGACCGGACGGCGCGCCCTACCCGCAGGGCACGGCCTACGCGCGTTGCGACTATGCCACCGTCACCGGCACGCTCTCGTTCGCCCCCGGCGAGACGAGCCGCACCTTCAACGTCCCGCTCGTTGACGACGCGCACGACGAAGCGGACGAGACGTTCAGAGTCGAACTGTTTGCCCCGGCGGGCGCAACGCTCGGCGCGCCGGGCGTCCACACCTTGACCATCGCCGACAACGACGCGGCCGACGCCCCCAACCCGATCCTCGACAGCACCAACCACTTCTTTTTCGTCCGCCAGCAGTATCTCGACTTCCTCTCGCGCGAACCCGAACCGGCCGGACTCGAAGCGTGGCTGAACGTGTTGAGCCGTTGTTCCGACGTGAACCAGAATCCTAACTGCGACCGCATCGCGGTCTCGTCCAGTTTCTTCCGCTCACCGGAGTTTCAGTTGAAGGGCTACTACGTCTATCGCTTCTACAAGGTGTCGCTCGGCCGCCTGCCGCGCTACGACGAGATCATTCTCGACATGGCGAGCGTCACGGCCGCGACCGCCCCGGAGGTCTACGTCAGGCGCGACGACTTCGCGCGCGATTGGCTCGCGCGCCCCGACTTCAAAACGCTCTACCCCGGCACGCTGACGCCCGCCGAGTACGTTGACAAGTTGCTCCTCACGGCGCAGGAGACGCTCGACGGCTTCAACACGCGCGACACGCTCGTCGCCGACTTGGAGACGGGGCGGAAGACGCGCGCCGAAGTCTTGCGCATCCTCGTCGAACGCATCACGAACGACCCGCGCGATTTCAACGCGGCGTTTGTGGCGATGCAATACTTCGGCTACCTGCGCCGCGACCCTGAGCCGGACGGCTACCGCAACTGGCTCGACTATCTCAACACGCACCCCGGCGACTACCGCACGATGGTCAGGGGCTTCCTCTACTCGACCGAATACCTGCTGCGCTTCGGCAAAGTCTGAGCGCGAGATAAGGACGAGACGCGAGACACCGCCACAT
>JAVEDE010000113.1 GCA_030841105.1 Pyrinomonadaceae bacterium | reverse complement strand
CGGCGCGGGCGGCGCGGCCGCAGGGATGGCGGCGGGCGGCGCGCTCGAAGACAACATCGCCCACGGCTTGCCGCACGACGAACTCTTCGTCTACGAAGACGCGCTGCGGCAGGGGCGCACGGTCGTCATCGCGCAGGTGGAAGACGACGAGCAGGCGAAGGCCGCGCGCAACGCCCTAGACGCGGCGGGCGCGGAGAGCGTGGACGCCGCGCGCGAGAGTTGGTGGGTCGGCCTGCGCGACGCAGAGGACGAGGACTACACGGGGCAGGGGCGCGACTTTAAGACCGACGAGCCGATCTACCGTCGCGGCTTCGAGGCGGCGTTGCACCCTAACTTGCGCGGCGCGTCTTACGCAGAGTCGGCGTCGCGCCTGCGTGAAAGGTACAGCGACGCCTACGAGCACGAAGCGTTCCGGCGCGGCTACGAGCGCGGCCAGAGTTATCATCAAACTTTGCAGGAGCGTCACCGGAGTTGAGAGACACACTGCTGAGCGTCGCCGTGCTCGCCGCGATCCTGATCGTAAGCGCGCTCATCACGAACTGGTTCGCGCGCACGATGTACAACCGTTGCCCGTCGTGCTCGACGCTCAACGCGAAGCGGCGCGCCGCGTGTCGCTCCTGCGGCCACGCCCTGAAATGAAGATGCGGCTACGCCCCGGCGCACGTTAATCAAGTTGTTCGTCCGCGACGTGCGCGGATAAAGTTATGAGTCTGGAGTTGACGGATGCACCGTTTTAGCGGCCTGTGTGCCCTGCTGTTTTTGCTGATCGCCATGACAAACGATTCAAACGCGCAAAGCCCCTCGACGCCCGTCCCGCCCGACTGGCAGACGCACGCCGAGCGAACCGACTACCGCGAGACGCCCCGCTACGAAGAGACGCTCGCCTACTGCCGCAAACTCGCCGCCGCCGCGCCCACTCAAATTAAGCTCGGCGATTTCGGCCGGAGCGGTGAAGGCCGCGCGTTGCCTCTGCTCATCGCAGCGACCGGCGGGACGTTCACACCTGAAGCGTCGCGGCGCGCGGGCAAGGTCGTCGTGTTCGTCCAGGCCAACATCCACGCGGGCGAGACCGACGGGAAAGACGCAGGTCTCGCGCTCCTGCGCGACATCGTGGTGTTGAAGACGCAGCCGCGCCTGCTCGAACACGTCACGCTCCTCTTCGCGCCCATCTACAACGCCGACGGCCACGAGCGGCGCAGCCCACACAACCGCATCAACCAGAACGGCCCCGAAGAGATGGGCTGGCGCGCGAACGCCACCAACCTCAATCTCAACCGCGACTACATGAAGGCCGACGCGCCGGAGACGCGCGCGTGGCTGCGCCTGTGGAACGAGTGGAATCCCGATCTGTTCATTGACTGCCACGTCACCGACGGCGCGGACTTCCGCTACAACGTGACGTACCAGTTCGAGGAGCACGAGAACGTGCCGCAACCGCTTCGCGACTGGATGCGTGCGGCCTTCGAGGGGCGCATCGTCCCTGCGACCGAGGCGCTCGGCAACCTGCTCACGACCTACATGGAATTTCGCGACAATCGCGATCCGGCGGGCAAGGGCGTCGAAGGTTTCATCGGCACGCCGCGTTTCGCCACGGGCTACGTGCCTCTGCGCAATCGTCCCGCGCTGCTCATCGAGACGCACATGCTGAAAGACTACCGCACGCGCGTGCGCGCGACTTACGATCTGCTGCGCGCGGCCTTGGAGGACGTGAACCGCGACCCGGCGGGCTGGCTGCGCGTCGCCAAAGAGACGGATCAAAAGGTGGTCGAAGAGGGAAGCGTGTATGACCCGGAGCGGAAGGTCGCGCTCAGGATCGCCTTCACGGATAAGTCCGTGCCGCGCGTGATCAAGGGCGTCGAGTTCAGGCGCGAGTTGAGCGACGTGTCGGGAGCGGTGCGCGTCGTCTACGGCACGAAGCCCTACGACTACACCGTGCCGTTCTACAACGAGAGCCGCGCCACGATCTCCGTCTCCACGCCGCTCTACTACATCATCCCGCCCCAGTGGACTGAGCCAATCGAGGTGCTCGCCGCGCACGGCGTCCGCATGCAACGTCTCGCCGAGCCTTTGACGGTCGAGGTCGAGAGCTATCGCTTCTCTGAGGTGAAGTGGGCGGGCGCGTCGTTTGAAAACCGCCTGCCCGTCTCGCAGAAGAATCAACTCGTGCGTGAACGGCGGACGTACGCGGCGAACTCCGTCGTCGTCCCGCTCGCGCAGCCCGCGGGGCGATTGGTCATTAACCTGCTCGAACCCGACGCGCCCGATTCGTTCGTCTACTGGGGATTCTTCAATTCGATTTTCGAGCAGAAGGAGTTCGGCGAAGGTTACGTGCTGGAAAAACTGGCGCGCGAGATGTTGGCGAAGGACGAGAAGTTGCGGCAGGAGTTTGAACGGCGCGTGGCGAACGATCCGCCGTTCGCCGCGAGCGCGCGCGAACGCCTGCGCTTTTTCTACGAACGCTCGCCTTATTATGACCCGCTGATGAATCTCTACCCGGTCGGGCGCGTGACCGTGCCGCTCAAAGCGCGGCTCGTGGATTTTCGTTAAGTCGTGCGGATAAATGAAGTGGTCGGGATAAATGAAAAGGGATGCGGTTCAATGAAGACCGCATCCCTTTTCCCAAGTTTTGTATCCTGCCTGCGTCGTGCCGCTTAAACCGTGCGTCTGCCGGTCAACAAGTTGATGACCAGAATGACAAGCGCGACGACCAAGAGCAAATGGATGAACGAGCCGCCGATGCTCCCGAGAAATCCGAGCAACCACAACACCAGAAGCACCACCAGAATTGTCCACAACATATTCACACTCTCCTTAGCAAAAGTTTGATGTCAAATCTCCCGGTTCATTGTGAACCCGCCTGCACTCTCTAGTGCAATGAGCATGCCAACCTCCGCCGCTTTCCCGTCTTAAAACTTAAAGCCTTGCAACTAATAACTTTGACCTTTGCGGTACGTCTTCGGGCGCAAAATATGAGACCTGCGAGGGGCGTCGCTTGTATGGAAATGCGCCGCCCGTGGGGTGCTGCTGGTGTTCTAAATCAGAGCAAAGCGTTGAAATAAATTTCAAAGCAGCGCACGGCGGCAAACTGCGCTGATTTTTTTATCATCGGAGCAGGGTAGGAAATCGGTTACGGTTCGTGACACTCGGTAGAAACTTTTCGGCCGTCGCGCCCGGCAACCTGTGAAAACATTCGGCTGGACTTAGGGCGACGGCGGATGCTAGAGTGGGATTCAGGTTTGCGGCCTCTCCGCCGCGTCCGCGTTCTGAAAGCAGATAGGCTCCTACCGCAAGTTCCGCGCGTCGGCCTTCTCAGTCAAAGTTCCCCTGTAAATTATTTTAGATTCTTGATAGCCCAAAGCGGCGTCCGGTCGTTCCCCAAGAAACTCACCGCGCCGCAGCCCGGAGAATTCTTTCATGCCATTTTCACGTCTGCTCCCCCGCACGCAAAAGACGAGCCTCCTACTCGTCAGCATCGGCGCGATCTCGGCGCTGCTCGCGGTCGTCGTCGTCCAGACCTTCTACTTCTCCCGCCAGCCCGTCGTGCAAAACGTCAACTACACCGAACTGCGCGCGCTGACCACTGACGCCACCGTCAAGTCTCTCTCGGTCGAAGGCGAACTGATGATGATCGAGAAAGTTGACGGCACGCGCGTCCGAGCCGTCGTCACCAACGCCGTCGCGCAGCAAGAGATCATCAGCGTGTTCGAGGGGAAGAAACTTCCCGTCGCCTTCAGCCCGATGCAGCCGGGGCGGCTCGCCTCCGCCTTGAACTGGATCATCGCGCTGCTCTCGCTCGGCGTGATCGGCTTTGTCGGCTGGCGTCTCTATGCCAGCATGAGCGGCGGCCAGGGCGATTTCGAGTTGACCGACGCCAGCGGCGCGCAGACGGCCACGTTCAACGACGTCGCGGGCGTTGACGAGGCGAAGAACGAGTTGGCCGAGACAATCGAGTTCTTGCGCGACCCGCAACGCTTCGGCCGTCTCGGCGGGCGCGCGCCGCGCGGCATCCTCATGTCCGGCCCTCCGGGGACGGGCAAGACCCTGCTCGCACGCGCCGCCGCCCACGAGGCGAACGTGCCTTTCCTGTCCGTGTCGGGTTCGAGCTTTCAAGAGAAGTTCGCCGGACTGGGCGCGGCGCGCGTTCGCCGTCTCTTCACGCGCGCGCGCAAGCTCGCGCCCTGCGTCGTCTTCATTGACGAGATTGATGCGCTCGGTCGTCGTCGCGGCCGGAGCGGCGATTCCGCCTCAGCCGATCAGGATCAGACGCTCAACCAACTGCTCATCGAGATGGACGGCTTCAAACAACTCGAAGGCGTCGTCATCATCGCCTCCACCAACCGCCCCGACATTCTCGACTCCGCGCTGACGCGCCCCGGCCGCTTCGACCGCGAGATCACAGTCAACCTCGCCGACGCGCGCGGCCGCGAAGAAATCCTGCGCGTCCACGCACGCAAGTTGACGCTCGCGCCCGATCTCGAACTCAACTGGATCGCGCGCGGCACGCCCGGCTTCTCCGGCGCAGACCTCGCCAACCTCCTCAACGAAGCCGCCATCGCCGCCACACGGCACAACGCCGACAGCGTGTGCCGCGAACACGTCGAATACGCGCGCGATAAAATTCTGATGGGCGCGGAACGCCACGGCTTCATGATGGACGAAGAGGAACGCTACGCGACGGCCGTCCACGAAGCGGGGCACGTCGCCGTCGGCCTCGACGTGAAGCACGGCGACCCGATTCACAAAGTCTCGATCCTCCCGCGCGGGCGTGCTCTCGGCGTCACGCAGTCTTTGCCGGAACGCGACCGCCTGATGAAGAAGCGCGAGTATCTCGAAGATCAGATCGCGCTCTTGCTCGGCGGGCGCGCGGCCGAGCAGATTCTCTTGGAGACGATGACGGCGGGCGCGTCCAACGACATCGAACGCGCCGTCGAGATCGCGCGCAAGATGGTCTCGGAGTTCGGCATGAGTCCGCTGGGGCCGATTCACCTCGGCAAACCGGAAGACCCGCACAGCCAGTCGCTCCTTGATCGTGTCGAGCACGCGACCAACGACATCATCAACGCGCAGATGGCGCGCGCCTGCGAGATCGTCGAAGCGCGCCGCGACGAGATCATGCAACTGACGGCCGGGCTGATGGAGCGCGACACGTTGGACTCCGAAGAGATTCAGGAGTGCTTCGGCATCAAGTCGGCGAGCCGCGCGGCGTAAAAGCTCAAGTCCTAAACATAAAAGGTGAAGGCGGTCGTGGGTGGTTTCAACCTCTCCGGCCGCCTTCGGCTTTTGTCAAAGAGCCGCGCGACTTCTGCCGCCTGCCTGAGAGTTTTCATTAACGGTCTCGCGGCTTGCTTAGCCGCCGCAACTCCTGTAATTTTTGCTTGCGAAGACAAGTTGATTTCACCACCTGACTCTAGACTCCCGAACGTTTCTCCGATTAGGCAATGACTTATCCCGGCGTCGCACGTCTGGAATTACCGATCCTGCAAGAACTCGTCGCGACCGGCGGCGTGGACGACGTGCGTTACCTCTACGAACGCCTCGTCGCTTACTTCCCGCAGATTGACGGCGCGGCGCACGCGGCCAAAAGTAACGGCGAACTTCGCCAGTGGAAGCGGCACGTCCAGCGCGCCGGGCGCGAACTCGCCGACAAGCGACAGATCGAACGTCGCCGCGGCCTGTGGACGATCACGCCGCAGGGTCGCAAGCGCATCGCAGACGAAGCGCCGAGTTTCTCGTTCGACGTCGAACCCTCGCCGCCGCCCACGGGCGCGGCCGCCCTCTCGCACACCGACGTGCAGCAGATGCTCTTGGACATCGGGCGCGTGCTCGGCCACCACGCCGAGAGCGAGTTCGAGTATTACGACGTGGTGTGGCGCGCGAGCGAGACCAGCCCGCGCCTGAGCCATATCTTCGAGGTGCAGCGCAAGGGCAACGTGGATGCCGCGCTGGCGAAACTCAAACGCGCCTACGAGTCGCAACGCTCGAAGCCTTTCCTCGTCGTGGCGAGCGAGCGCGACACGAACCGCGCCAACTTGCAGATGAGCATGGCGCGCGCGGGCGCGTTCCACGAGATCGGACAGGTCACGAAGATTTTGAGTTTTGAACAACTGCACAGGCTTCACCGCGCCCTCACGTCCGTCGAAGACCTGCTCGCGGAGTTCATCGAGCGATGATGATCGGCACACCCCTTCGCCAGCAGTATCTCGACATCAAGCGTCGCCACCCCGACGCCATCCTCCTCTTCCGCATCGGCGATTTCTACGAAGCCTTCGACGACGACGCTCGCCTCATCGCGCGCGAACTCGGCATCGTGCTCACCTCGAAATTGATGGGGCGCGGCGTGCGCGTCCCGCTCGCGGGCGTGCCCTATCACAGTCTCGAACGCCACCTCGCCACGCTCATCGCGCGCGGCCACCGCGTCGCTATCTGCGAACAACTAACCGCCGCGCCCGTCAAAGGCGAGTCGGCGGGGCGCGGTTTGATCGAACGCGACGTGGTGCGCGTCGTCACGCCCGGCACGATCATCGAACCCGGCCTGCTCCGCAGTAAGGTCAACAACTATCTCGCCGCCTACTGCACCGACGGGCGGCGCGCCGGCGTCGCTTACGCCGACGTGACGACGGGCGAGTTTGCCGCGACGGAACTCGAAGCCGCGGCCGCCCTCCCCGAACTCCAACGCCTCGCTCCCTCGGAGATACTCGTCCCGCGCGGCCTCGAAACTTCGGACGCGGAGTTGCCCGGCTTCATCACGCGCTGCAACGACGATTACTTCGCCGCCCAACTCGCGCGCACCACGCTCCTCCAACATTTCGAGACGCGTTCGCTCGCGGCCTTCGGTCTCTCACGCACGCCGCTCGCGGCCTCGGCCGCCGGGGCGATCGTCGCCTACCTGCGCGACACGCAGGCGACTTCGACAGGGCAACTGACGCGTCTGACGAGTTACCACACAGGCAACTTCATGCTGCTCGACGCGCAGACGCTCCGCAGTCTCGAAATCTTCGAGAACCACAGCGGCGCGCCCTCTCTGCTCTCGACGCTCGACCAGACGCGCACCGCGATGGGCGGCCGTCGCCTGCGACAATACTTGCGCCAACCCTTGCTCGACGTGTCAGAGATAATGCGTCGCCACGATCAAGTGGCGTGGTTCGCGGAGCACGCCAAGGCGCGCGCGGAACTGTTCGCCGCGCTCGAATTCGTCCACGACCTCGAACGCCTGTCGGGGCGTGCGCGCGCGGGCGTGGCGACGGCGCAGGAGGCGCTCGCGCTCGGCCAGAGTTTGGATACGCTCCCGCGTGTGCGCGCCGTCTTGCAGCAGGATCACAAGAGGTTCGCCGCACTCCTCGCCGCGCTCCCAGAGTGTACGGCGGCGGCGCGCGTCATCCGCGAAGCCGTAGCGGACGAGTTGCCGAGACGCTCGACGGAAGGACGCGGCATCATTCGCGCGGGCTTCTCCGACGAACTCGACAAGCTGCGCGAGTTGTTACGCAACGGCCGGACGTATCTCGCCGAGATGGAGCAGCGCGAACGCGCCCGCAGCGGCATCAAGAGCTTGCGCGTCGGCTATAACAAGGTGTTCGGCCACTACATCGAAGTCACGCGCCCGAACCTGCACCTCGTCCCCGAAGGCTACACGCGCAAGCAGACGCTCGCGCAGGCCGAACGCTTCGTCACGCTCGAACTCAAAGAGCACGAGTCGCTCGTCATGAACGCGCAGGAGCGCATCGCCGAACTCGAAACGAACATCTTCCGCCAAGTCTGCGCCGAGATCGGGCGCAACCGCGACGAGATACTCGCCGCCGCCGCAACCGTCGCACACCTCGATGCGGTCGCCTCGTTCGCCGAAGTCGCCGCGCAGTTCAACTACGTCCGTCCCGTCATCTCGGAGACGCCCGTCCTTCGCATCACGGCAGGTCGCCATCCCGTCATCGAACGCACGTTCGCCGAAGGGGCGTTCGTCGCCAATGACGTGAAACTTGGCGGCGAGAACGCGCCGGAGATCGCTCTGATCACGGGGCCGAACATGTCCGGCAAATCAACTTACCTGCGACAGACCGCGCTCATCGTTTTGATGGCGCAGGCGGGCAGTTTCGTCCCCGCCGCGCACGCCACCGTCGGACTCTGTGATCGCATCTTCACGCGCATCGGTTTGTACGACCGTCTGGGCAGCGGCGAGTCAACGTTCATGACCGAGATGGTGGAGACGGCGCAGATACTCCACCATGCCACCGAGCGTTCGCTCATACTCTTGGACGAACTCGGCCGCGGCACTTCGACCTACGACGGCCTCGCCGTCGCACGCGCCGTCGTCGAATACATCCACAACCACCCGCAGCTACGCGCCAAGACACTCTTCGCCACACACTACCACGAACTGACCGCGCTCGCCGCCGTCCTCCCGCGCCTCGAAAATCTACACGTCGAGATCGCCGAGGAGGGAAGCGAGCTGGTCTTCCTCTACAAGATCAGTCCCGGCAGCGCGGAGAAGAGTTACGGCGTCTACGCGGCCAAACTCGCGGGGCTGCCGCGCCCCGTCGTCCGGCGCGCCGAAGAGTTGCTCGCCGAATACGAAGCGCAGGGCGGCGAGCGTCCCTTCAATGTCGAGGGGGCAGGCAAGTCGTCACCCGCGCCCATTCACGCGCGCGAACGCGAGGCCAGAGTCATACAGGCGTTGCTGCAACTAGACCCGGACGCGCTCGCGCCCGTCGAAGCCCTGATGAAACTCTTCGAGTTGCGCCGTCTGGCCGAAGACGCCGACGACGAACCGGGCAAAGTGCGCGCGATACGCACGGCATAAGCAAGCGGCAAGTAGAAAAGCGAAGGGCGAAAGTGAAGTCGGAGTTGCCGCCTAACTTTCGCCCTTCGCTTTTCCATTAACTGTGCGCTACGCCGGGTCGGTGTGGATTTGTACTTTGGAGCGCGGGATTTCGGCTTCGATGGCGCGCAGGACGCGGACGGAATTCGCGTGCGCCTGTTCCAGCGTTTGGTCGCGCTCCACTTCTAGGTGCAGGTCAATGAACTTCTGCGCGCCGGAGCGACGCGTGCGCAGATCGTGAAAGCCGAGCACGCCCTCGCCGCGAAAACGCCCGACGATCTCCGCGATCTGTTCGTCCACTTCCGGCGGCAGACGCCTGTCCATCAACACATCCACCGACTCGCGCCCGACGCTGAGCGCGGACGACAGAATGTAGATCGAGATGACGATTGAGAAGATCGGGTCAACGATCGTCCAGCCGGTGAAATAGATCAAGGCGAGCGCGAGGAGCACGCCGCCGTTCGTCCACACGTCCGAGGCGAAGTGAACGGCGTCGGCGCTGAGGGCGGGCGAGTCTGTCAGTTGCGCCACGCGCTGCAGCCGCGCCACCAGCGCGAAGCTGACGAGGATGGCGACGATCATCGTCGCCACGCCGAGCGGTTCAGAGCCGGTCGGGTGCGGGTAGATCATGCGCGTGATCGCTTCGCGGATGAGGAACAGCCCGGAGAAGGTGATGACGGCCGCTTGAAAAAGTCCGGCGAGCGACTCGGCCTTGCCGTGGCCGTAAGCGTGATCATCATCGGGCGGGCGCGAGGCGGCGCGCACGGCGAAGTAGTTGATTGACGACGCGAAGATGTCCATCGCCGAATCGAGGAGCGACGCCCACACCGCAATCGAACCCGTCAGCCAGCCCGTCCCCGTCTTGATCAGGATGAGAAAGGCGGCGGCGAGAATCGAGAGCCGCGCCGCAGAATTTTTCAGACGCGCCTCCGCGGCGTGGTCGTGCATTGCGGTCGTGTCTCGCGTGGTTGGAACTGACATCACTACTGCTTGCTTACCGGATAACTAAACGTCTGCCGCTCGCGTCAGGCCGGTTGAGCGGGCATGCTAACAGATTCAGCGGCCGAGGGCTTCCGGCCGTTCGGAGACCTCTTCGATGGCGCGGCTGCGCGAGCGGATCGTGACGGTCGCCACGCCCGCGAAGATGAGCGCGGCGGCG
>JAVEDE010000093.1 GCA_030841105.1 Pyrinomonadaceae bacterium | reverse complement strand
AACACTCTCTGCGCCCCCTCTGCCACTTCGCTGCTACTTCGCTGCTACTTCGCTACGACTCTGCTACGCGTCTTGCGTGGCGAAGGCTTTCCTTCGACGGCGAAAACCGCGCCGCCTATTTAACTTTCTTCGCTTGCACCTCACGACCGTCACGCAAGCGCACGGTCGCGTGCGTGACCTGTCCCTTGTCGTCTTTGAAGAAGGTCAACTCGACGTTGGGGCCGGCGGCCAAAAAGCGGTTCGTGCCCTGCGGCGTCAACTCGGCCTTCGACTGACCCGTCGGCGCGCCGTAGAGTTTACCGTCCTCAAGCGTGACTTCGAGCAGGCCGAGACCCGTCACCTCGTACTGCCCGGCGTAGGCGTCGAGCGTGCCCGCGTCAACCTTCACCGCCGGACTCTCAAGATTCTTGATGACCGTCGCGGCGGCCGTGTTCTGCGGGTTCAGTTCCAGAGCCTTCCGGTAGTTGACGAGCGCGAGTTCACGTTCGCCCACCGCCAAGTACGCTTCGCCCAGACTGTCGTAAGGGTTGGCCGCCTGCGGGTGCGCTTCGACGTTCAACTTGAAAATCTCAATCGCCTCTTTCGACTTCTTCGCGCCCAACAGTTGATAGCCGAGCGTGTTCAACTCGTTCTCGGAGAAATTGTAGGTCGCCGCCTGCGTCGTCTTGAGTAGGCGGTACTGCTTGACTGCCGCCGCCACATCGCCGCTCTCCGTGATGGTCTTCAACAGCACTTCGGCGATGGACTGCTTCGGCATCTCGACCGGCTGGTTGTAGAGGATGCTCGTCAGGTCGTGGCTGATGCGGTTGAGGTTCTCGCCTTGCGAGGTGTTGTCCAAAAGGATGATCAGGTTTTTCTGATCCGGGTAGCGGGTGAGAAGGGTGTTGAAGCCGTTGATGCCGCCGCCGTGTGCGACGGAGTTGACCGTCTCTTTCGACTGGCCGAGCGCCGCCTTCGTCACCGTCCAGCCGTAGGCGTAGTTGCTGAGGAACGGCTTGTACATCAGTTCCTTGTTCTTGGCCGAGACGATCTTGTCTGCGTAGAGCGCCTGATCCCAGAGGTACAAATCCTCCACCGTCGAATAGAGCGAACCGGCGGCGTAGGGGATGGACATGTCGAGGTAGGGCGCGTTGGTGTAGCCCACAGGGGTCTTCTGGTAGCCGGAGGCGCGCTTCGTGAGGATCGTGTCATGATGATCGTAGCCGCTGTTCTTCATGCCGAGCGGGTCGAAGATGTTCTCCTTGATGACCTGCTCGTAGGGCTTGCCGTGAATCTTCTCGATGATCGCGCCGAGCAGAAAGTAGCCGGAGTTGTTATAGCGAAACTTCGTGCCCGGCTCGAATTCGAGATCGTTGCTCGCGAACTGCTTGACGAACTCCGCGACGGTGTACGGGTTGCGGCTCACGTCCTCGAAAAACTTCGGCAGCCCGGTGTAACTGGGGATGCCGGAGGTGTGCGTCAGCAGGTGGTGGATGGTCACTTTGTCGCCCACGTCCTTGCGATAGTCGGGCAGGTACTCGGAGAGTTTGCCGTCGAGTTTGAGTTTGCCCTGCTCGACGAGTTGGAGGATGAGCGCGGAAGTGAACTGCTTGGTGATCGAGCCGAGCCGGAACTTGGTGTCAACCTCGTTCGGCACGTTCCACTCCATGTTCGCCAGCCCCAGCCCTTTTTTGTAAATGACCTTGCCATTCTCTGCGACGAGTGCCGTCCCGTTGAACTGCCTGATCTTGTTGGCGCGCGACAGGTATTCGTCAATGCGCGCGGCCTTATCGCCACTTTGCGCGAACGCGGCGGGCTGCAAGGCGGCCAGCGCGAACAGCACGACGAACAGCCCCAAGACCTTCGGACGTGCGACCTCTGCGACTCTCTTCATTGCTAATTCTCCTCGAAAACTTGACGTTATTGATATTTCGGACGGCGGCTGGCAAACAACCGACTGGTAAACCGGCGAGCAAGCGTGAAAAGGCCATACGCACGCACGGCGTCCATAGTTCCGCGGAGTTATTCGGGAGGGATGTTCGAGTGCGAGTACCAAAGGATTCGCCGCAGAGCTGCGGAGCAGAGCCGCCGAAGGCATTGCGGAGGGACGCTGTAAGGAGAAACGCGGAACGATGAACTGAAGAAGGATCGTCTTTCCTTCAACGTTCATCGTTCCGCGTTCCTACTTCCGCGTTTTTAAACTTCCCGTCTTCGCTCAGTTCACGAGCGCGCCGAGGAGCGTCTCCATGTCCGCGCTGGCCGGGAGTTTCGCCGGTTGCCCGTTCTGCCGCTCCTGCCATTTGCGGAACGACGCGGCGCGCAACTCGTCCCACTCCTCGCGCGGGATGCGCCGGAACGCCGCCACCACCGCCGGGTCGAACTGCCGCCCCGCGAACTCTTCCAACTCCGCCAACGCCACTTCGTAAGAGCGTCCCGCGCGATACACGCGGTCGCTCGTGATGGCGTCGAAGGCGTCGGCGACGGCGAAGATGCGCGCGTTCAGATCAATATCCGTCCCGCGCAAGCCTGCCGGGTAGCCCGTCCCGTCCCACTTCTCGTGGTGCTGCCCGACGACGCGCGCCGCGCCTTCCAAGAATTCGATGCCCTGCAAAATCTGCTGACCGTGGACGGGGTGGCGGCGCATGTTCACCCACTCCTCCGCGCACAGTTGCGCGGGCTTGTGCAGGATGGCGTCCGGCACGCCGATCTTGCCGATGTCGTGCAAGAGCGCGCCGAACTCAAGCGCGCGCAGGCTGTCGCCCGTCAACTGCAACTCGCGCCCCAGACGCAGACTGAAACTGACGACGCGCTCTGAGTGGCCGTGCGTCTCGCGGTCGCGCGTCTCCAGCGCGGCGGCGAGGGCTTTCAGAGTCATGCGGTACGAGTTTTCGAGCGTGGCGAGCGTGCGGTCGAGTTCCGCCGTGCGCTCGGCCACCAACTCTTCCAGATAATTTTCGTAACGCCGCTTCGCCTCGCGCAGTCGCTTGTGTTCGAGCGCGCGCCTGACGGCCGCCTCGACGTGGCGCAAATCGAAAGGCTTCGTCACGTAGTCGAACGCCCCGGCGCGCAGGGCTTCAATCGCGCTCTCGACCGTCTGCGCCCCGCTGACCATGACGACCGCGGCGTCCGGCGCGATCTCGGCCACGTGCGGGATCATCTCAAGGCCGCTCATCCCCTGCATGTTGATGTCGCTGACGACGACGTCGAAGCGCACCGTGCGCAGGCGCGCCAGCGCGTCCTCCGCCGAGGCGACCAACTGGCAGTCATACTCCTCGCTCAACAGTTCGTAGAGGACGCTACGAATCTCCTGCTCGTCGTCCGCGATCAAAATGCAGGCGCGCTGCCCGGCGCTCGCTGGAACCATAGACACACTTCCGCCTTCGTCTAAGAGATGCACAAAATGTTGAGGCTGGGATTCGGGCGACGCATGCCTTTCCCTTCGGCGCGCGCCCACCCGTCAGGCGCAACCATCTTACAGATTCGCGCCCCCACGCACAACTACTATTTCCCCCGCCCCCTTTAAACCAACGCCCGCGCTGCCACCCAA
Organism: Pyrinomonadaceae bacterium; assembly: GCA_030841105.1. Lineage (GTDB taxonomy): Bacteria > Acidobacteriota > Blastocatellia > Pyrinomonadales > Pyrinomonadaceae > JAIVJZ01. The sequence continues at coordinate 59,914 of JAVEDE010000093.1, read as the reverse complement.
ATCCGCCCCGCCACCCCGGTTGACGCCGCCCCGCGCGACCAACTATCATGCAAACTCTTCCGCAAGCCGGAGTGGCGAAATCGGTATACGCACTAGACTCAAAATCTAGCGAGCGCAAGCTCATGTCGGTTCGAGTCCGACCTCCGGCATCAACAACTTTCCAGTCAATTAAAGATTTCAACTATCCTTCCGGACAAGGTTGGGAAATAGACCTGTGCGCTGACACGAGACGAGGCCGCCGCCCCTGATCCGGACGCCGAATCGTTCGACGCCGGAGTGGAGCGGCGGCCTTCTAAGCGAACCGCCGGTGATGTGCTTGCGCCGTCGCGCTGCTACTTCGCTGTTACTTCGCTGTTACTTCGTTGTTACTTTGCTGCCACCTCGCTGCTACTACTTCGCTGCGACTTCCGTGAGCTTGGTTACGCGCAAGGTGTGTCCTTCAACCGTGCCCTCAACTTCGACTTTCAATCCTTCCGCGGTCTTCGTCGCCTTCAACGCCTGTAGCGCGGATTTGTTGCCCGCCTCGTCCAACTTGTAGAGTTTCTTGCCGACCGCGAGCGCGTAGCCGCTCCGCACGCAGGCGGGCATCATGGCGCAACGCACCGAATGGCCTTTCGCTTCGTCCTCGAAATCCTTGTCGGCGTCGGCCGCACCGGCGCACGCGTTGTCAATCAGATAGCCGGTCAGCTTCACCGTCGGCTGCGCCTGCTCCTGCGCGAACAGCACGCCTGCCAGCAGCAGCGTCAGAGAAATCGCAAAAAATTTTCGCTTCATTTCGTTGTCTCTCTTTCATGCCCGCATGAACGCGAGGCGGTGAGTGTTGGAATCAAAAGTTAAAGTTGCGGGTTTATTCATGCGCCATACTTACTATGGCTTTCGAGCTTTTGCCGCGCGATGTGCTTGAAGCGGGACGGCCTCGCGGGTGGGGCGACGACGTTCCGACGGGCACTTCGATGCACTTGATGGCGACACGGATGCACGCTGCCGTCAAAGTCCTCTGTGAGACTTCGGCGTTCGTCAGCGTCCGGCGGCGCGCAGAGTCGTCTTATCGTTTGACGGAGACGCGCCCCAGCTCGGCGTGCCGTCTTCCCACTTGTTGTGTGTGAGGCGCACGACTTTTAAATCCTTCAAGCGGACGGCGTAGATTTCGCCGTAGGACTGCGGCGCGAAGAACAACTCTTGAATGAGCGGCTCTTCATCGTTGATGCCGCCCTGTTCGGAGGCGAAGATGAGCCAGCGGCCATCGGGCGAATAGCGCGGGTGGCTGTCCTGCCCCGGACTGTTGGTGATGCGTCGCAACTCGCCCGCCGTGCCGTCCGGGTTGAGTTTCAAAGTGTAAATCTCGAAAGTCTTCAGACGTTGTTTCTCGTCCAGCACGCCGTCGCGGTTGGAGGCAAAGGCGATCTCGTGGCCGACGGGCGAGAAGGACGGGAAGGCGTCGTAGGCCGGGTTGTTGGTGAGATTGGTGACGCTCGTGCCGTCGGACTTCATCAGGAAGATGTCGAAGTTTCCGGTGCGCCCGCTGCGAAAGACGATCCAGTTGCCGTCGCCGGAAAAGTCGGGGAAGCCGTCGTTGCCGGGCGTGTTGGGCGTGAGATTGACAGCCGCGCTACCGTCCGTGCGCATCTTCCAGATGTCCGCGTTTTCGGTCGGCGGCCCGAACGGCAGGCCGCCCATCCAGGCGATCCACTCGCCGTCCTTCGACCAACTCGGCACGTACAAGGGCGGCGTCTTCTTCTGATCCTTGCGCTCGAAGATGATCTTCTGCTGGCTGCCGTCGAGGTTGGAGACTGCGAGGTAATGCGAGTTGTAGAAAGAATCGGTCGTGGCGATCTTCTGCCCGTGCGGCGCGACGGTGACGGCGAAATTGCGTACCGGATAGATGGCGACGGCGCGGTCGGGGAGACGCACGTAGGCCGGGGAGTTGGGCGTGAGCAACGGCCCTTCCATCAGTCCCGGCTCGCCCGCGGGCAGATCCTTCTGCCACGGCCCCGGCGCGTGACACACCATCGCACCGCTTTTCGCATCAACTGCGGGATGCCAGTAGTCGCGTTCCTGATCGCTCTCCGTGCGCTGGTCTGTGCCGTCGGGCGCGACCGAGAGGATCTTCCAGTTGGGGGCGTCCATGCTGCCGAGGTTGGCCGCAAAAATGACGCGCCCTTCGGGCGTCACGGCGGGAGAGAGCGCGGACGCCAGCGCGGCGGGCGAGACGGCGCGCGCATTTGCGCCGTCGGCGTCCATCGCCCAGATGCGGAATTTATCGCCGCGCTTGGCGTAGAAATAGATCGTCCGGCCGTCGCGCGACCAGACGGGCGAGCCGTCCCAACTCGGCGACTTGGTGAGTCGCCGCAGGTTGCGCCCGTCGGCGTCCATCAAATAAATCTCGCCTTCCCTGCTCCTCTGCGCGGCAGGCCCCGTCGGTAGCACGTCCCAGTCGGCGGAGAAGGCGATGGTCTTCGCGTCGGGCGAGAAGGCCGGACGAAACTCCCCGCCCGCGTGGCGCGTCAGTTTCGTCGCCTGCTTCATGCTCTGGGTCTTGCCGGGCTTGAACGGGATGAGGTAGATGTCGGCCGAACCGTCGCGGTCGCTGACGAAGGCCAACGTCTTTCCGTCGGGTGAAATGACGGCCTGATCCTCCATCGCCTCGTCTTCGATGAGCAACCGGGGCGACCCCTCGTTGTGCAGATCAATCGCGTAGAGGTCGGGGCTGCCGCGCCGCTCCGAGCAGTAGATGACCCAACGCCCGTCGGGCGAAAAAACCGGATCGTAATCGAGTCCCACGTCGTCGGTCAGACGCCGCGGCGCGCTGCCTCTTTGGGCGAAATAGTAAACGTCCCAGTTGCCGGGGCGGAAGGTTGAATAGACGACCGTGTCAGAGCCGGGCTTCTGCGGCGCGGCATTGCTGGTGATGGCCGCCGTCGTCCCAGTCTTTGCCGCAGACGACGGCTTGGCGGCCGACGAAGGCTTGGCGTCGGCCGTCTTCGCCGGGACGGCGTGGCCTTGCTTCCGCTTCTGCGCCGACGCGGACGGCAAACTGATCTTGACCAGCACCAGGATCATCAAGACCCCGGTGACGAAGATGGCTACTCTCTTGAGCACTGCTTTCATTGTCTACTCCCCTTCAATGTTTCTGAGGTGATTACTCCCGGCGCTCCCTGTGCGGGTGTGCGGCTCGACCGTCTCTAGGTGCGTGTGTGCGGGTCGGCCATGCCGACGACGATCGAGCGTGCGCCGGTAAAGGTTTCGCGCCCGTGTGCCACCAGCATGTTGTCGAGCATCAGGATGTCGCCCTGCTGCCAGTCGAAGATGACTGTCTCCTGTCGGTAGGCGTCGCGGAGTTCGTCCAGCACCGACGGCTCAATCGGCGAACCGTCGCCGTAGTAAGTTTGATTCGGCAGGTCTTCTTCCCCGTACTCCGCCGCGAGCGCGTCGCGCACCGCCGGTTCGAGCGTCGAGAGGTGAAAGAAGGTCGCGTGGTTGAACCACACCTCGTCGCCCGTGTGCGGGTGACGGGCGACCACGGGACGCACCTGCCGCGTGCGCAACAGATTGCCGCGCCACTCCCAAGTGATCCCTGCGCCCGTGCAATATCGTTCCACGTCGGATTTGTTCTCGGTTTGAAAGACGGTCTGCCACGGAAGGCCGAGGTCGTCGCGGAAATTGCGGACGAGCATCCAGCCGCCTCTGGCGTCGAACCGCGCGCGCGTCTCGTCCGAGAGATGGCCGAGCACGCGGCGACAATCCGCGATGGAAGTCTGCCCGCCTTGCGCGGGGGGAATCACACAGAAGAAGAAAATTTTTAACGGGAAGACGTGCTGGTAAGAATTCTCGTTGTGTAAAAAGATTCGCTTCCCCGCCGGGTAATCGGTCGAAGTGTAGATGTTGCCGCTCACCTGACTGCGCGGCGAAGACCGCTCGCGATAGGCCAACATCTCGTTCGACGTGTCACGCACGAACTGCTCGAACGCCGACACGTCCCTGACGTTGAAGTCGCGGAACAGCAACCCCCCGTGCCGGTACAACTTCGCGTGGATGAAGTCGCGGTTGCTTTGCGCCCAGAGCAGCAGATCCACTTCGGCCACGGCCGGTTGAATCAGCAGCGGCAAATCTTGCCCCGGTTGTAGCGAAGTCGTTTTGATCAACTGGCCGGAGGGGATCGTCAACGGCTTGCGGCTGAACAATTTTGCGTTCTTGCCCATCGCGTTCTTCGCCTCAGTGAGTTTCAACGTTCGCCTCCGTCCTTGCGGAACTCGGAAGTGGGCGGGGATGAAACCCCGCCCCGACAAAGTTATTCTGTGTGTGTGGTGCGAGATGTGCGTCGGCTGACGAGACCCTCGACGGGGGCAGTGAGTGTTTGCCCCACCGGAGGGTGAAAGAATTTGCCCGCCGCGAGTCAAAGCGAATTACAGCGAATCACGGCGAGTCACAGCGAACCACGGGGGCGTCTGTTTTCGCGCCGCGTGACTCGCGGCGGGCATCCGCAAAGTTAAAGTTTTCTGAGCGCGTCCATCGGCTCAAGTTTGGCCGCGCGGCGTCCGGGGATATAGAGGGCGATGAGGGCGATGCCGATCAACGCCAGCACGGCCACCAAGAAAGTCACCGGGTCGTTCGCCTTGATCTGGTAGAGCAAACTCTCGATGGCGCGCGTCATGGCGAAGGCTGCCGCCAGCCCGATCACCAGACCGACGAGGACATAGACGATGCCCTGTCGCATGACGAGTTTGAGAATCGCGCCGGGAGTTGCTCCCAACGCCATCCGCACGCCGATCTCCTGCGTGCGTTGGGTGACGGAAGAGGCCACGATGGCATACACCCCGATCACCGCCAGCACCAGAGCCAGCGCGGCGAAGATGCTGAGCAGCAGCATGCTGAAAGTTTGCTGCGCCGCCGAACGGTTGACCACTTGTTGCATGGTCTGAATTTCATAAACCGGCTGATCCTTATCCACCGCGAGCACTTCGTTGCGGACGGCGGAGGCCAGATTGAGCGGCGCAGTTTGCGTGCGGACGGTGAGGAAGACGAGTTGCGGCGAGACCTGCGCGTAAGGGATGTACATGCTCGGCTTCGGCTCCGTGGTCAGAGACGCGCTGCGGATGTTGCCGACGACGCCGACGATCTCGCGTTTGACGCCGCCGCCTTCGAGCGCGGCCGCGAGTTGCTTGCCCACAGGGTCTTCGTTCGGGAAGTAACTCTTCGCCAACGCCTCGTTGATGAGGGCGACGGTCGGGGCGTTGAGCGCGTCGCGCTCGGTGAAGGTGCGCCCGCGCACGAGCGGTGTTTCCAGCACCTTGAAGTAATCGGGGCTGGCGATGGACAGTGTAATGAGCGGTTTGTTTTCCGGCGAGACGGGCGGGCGTCCCTCGATGTCGAAGGTGGAACTCGTATCCGTTCCGGTCAAGGGGATGCTGGTCGAGACGGCGGCCGATTGCACGCCCGGCAGCGCGTTGATTCTCGGCAGCAGGCGGTTGAAGAAGTCTGCGCGCTGCGCGTCCGTCGGGTACTTGTAATCGGGCAACGCCATCTGCATCGTCAGGACGTTATTCGGGTTGAAGCCCGGCTGCACTTGATTGAGCAGCCAGTAACTCTTAATCAACAGCCCCGCGCCGATCAACAGCACGAGCGTCAACGCGATCTCCGAGACGATCAGCAAGTTGCGGAAGCGGCGCACGCGCACGCCCCCGCTCGCGCCCCTCGACTCTTCCTTGAGCACGGAGTTGATGTCCATCCTGGAGGCCTGAAGCGCCGGGGCTAGGCCGATGACGACGCCCGTCAGGCACGAGACGAGGAAAGTGAAAACGAGCACCCACTTGTTGAGGCCGATGTCGCCGACGTGCGGGATGTTATCGGAGTTTAAGGCCAGCAGCGCGCTCGTCCCCCACGTCGCCAGCACGAGGCCGACCGCCCCGCCGATGACGGCTAAGAGCAAACTCTCCGTCAACATCTGGCAAATCAGATTGTTGCGTGTCGCCCCCAGAGACGTGCGGACGGCGAACTCTTTCTGCCGTTGGAGAAACCACGCGAGCATCAGGTTGGCGACGTTGGAGCAGGCGATCAACAGCACGAAGGCGACCGTGCCGAGCAGCACCAAGAGGACGAGGCGGATGTCGCTCACGATCTGCTCGCGCAGTTGGATCACGGTCGCGCCGAACCCCGCGCTCTTCTTGAACTGCTGATCGAGGCTCGCGGCGATGTTGCTCATGTCTGACTGCGCCTGTTCGACCGAGACGCCGGGCTTCATGCGCGCAATCACGGGCAGGCTGAGCGTACGGCGATCTTTTGAGGTCGCGTCGTCGAACGGCAGCGGCGTCCAGACTTCGGTGTGCTGCGTGAAGCCCATTTCGGGCACGGCGGAATCCTGCGGGAAGTCGAAGCCGGGCGGCATCACGCCGATGATGGTGTACTTCACGCCGGTCAGCGTCATCGTCTTGTTCACGATGTTCGGATCGGCCGCGAACCGCCGCCGCCACAGGTTGTCGCTGATCACGACCACGTTGCTCCGCCCCGGCGTGTCTTCCCCGGCGACGAACGTGCGCCCCAACGTCGCCTGTGTGCCCATCACCGGGAAGAAGCCGACCGAACACAACGCGCCGTCCAACTTTTCGGGCGCGCTTCCTCCGTCGTCCGTCAGCGTGAAGGAGAAGGTGGAGAAAGCGGAGATGTCTTGAAAAACTTTGTTCTGCTCGCGCCAGTCTATGAAGTCGGCGGGCGAAGCCGGAAGTTTATCAATGCCGAGTTTGAGGCGCGGGTTGTTCTCCCACACCATCACGATGCGATCCGGATCGTTGTAGGGCAGCGGGCGAAACAGGACGACGTAAGCGACGCTGAAAATGGCCGTGTTGACGCCGATGCCCAGAGCCAGCGTAATGATGATGAAGCCCGAAAAGGCAGGAGCTTTCAATAGCCTGCGAATACCGTAACGAACGTCTCGCATTAAGTTATTCATGATCTCGTTTCTCCCTCGTGCCTCCCGCGCGGGCGTGCCGCGCGGGTTATCTCTCAAGTCTCTGTGGTACACGTCTCCACAAAGAATTCACCTGTCCGTTTAAGTTGAAGATAAATGGGCGGCCTCGCCTGCGGCGCGTGAGTTAGGGCTGTTTTAAACGCCCTCCGCCGCCTTGTCAAGAATCGCGTCGGGCATCTCCGTGTCAACGTTGAGCAGGAGCGGATAGAAATACCCTCTCACCGTCGCCACCACAGACATCACGCCGAGCACGATCAGCAATAGGCCGATGCCGCGCCCCCGCCCGACGCCGATCAACTGACCCACGCTGCCCGCCAACGCCCCGCCTTCCACGAGCAGCGGCCCGAAAACTTTGTCGGCTAATGGCCCCGCGGCGATGTAGGCGATGGGCACGGAGAACCACGCGACGAGACGGACGGCGGCGAAGACGCGTCCTTGAAGTTCGGGCGGCGTCTTCGTTTGCAGGATGGGGATGATGCAGCCGTTGGCGACCGGCGCGATGCAGCCGATGATAAAGAGCGCGACCGCGATGAGGTAAGGGTTGGGGCGCAGCCCTTCGAGAATCAATGCCAGACCGAGCAGCAGCCCGTAACCGAAGACGCCGTAGATGCGCCGCTGCGGGCCGCCCCACAGGCTCATTAAAATGCTGCCCGCGAGTAGTCCTGCTCCGGCCACGGAGATCACGGAAGCGTAGACACCGGAGTCGGCGAAACTCAGCACCAAAGGCGTGATGAGGATGTTGCTCATGCTGACGGCGAAGTTGGTGATGGCGAAGAAGAGTAGGAGACTAAAGAGGCCGGGTCGCGCGAGGAGATACGTCCAGCCGGAGGCGGCCTTGCGCCACATCGAAACGCCGTCGCCGGTGTCGCGTCGCACGGCTGCCGGTCGCGGGATACGCACCAGCAACAGCATGATCGTGGCGACGACGTAGGTCACGCCGTCGAGAAGCAAAATCCCCTCGATCTTGATGATGGTGATCAAGAGGCCGCCGAGCAGCGGGGCGATGATCTGCGAAGTGGCCTCGCCGAATTGCGACATGCCGCTCGCGCGCCCGAAGTGCTTCTTCGGGACGATGAGCGAAATCGAGGCGGTCAGCGCGGGCGAGAGGACGGCGTTCGAGAGCGAGGTCGCGCCCGCGAGAAAACAGATGTGCCAGAAGTGGAGCAGGTTCGCATAGAACAGCGCGGCCACGGCCAGCACGCTCAAGGCCGCCCCGACGTTGCTGAGGATCATCAGCCAACGCCTGTCCCACATGTCAACGAGCGTCCCCACCACGGGCGACATCACGATCCCCGGCAACACCGTGAAGAGGATCACCACGGAAAACTTCGTGACCGAGCCGGTCGTCTGGTAGACCCAGACGCTCATCGCAAAGCCCGTCAGGCTCGAACCGATGATCGAGATGACCTGACCCACCCAGATCACCAGAAAGGTTGACATCCCGCGCGCTGTTGTCGTGTCCGTCACTGCTGTCGTTTCGGTCGCTGCTGTCGTGTCCGTCATGGCTCTCTGATCGTTCCGGCTTCTCGCGGGCTAACCTCCACAGCGTCTACACGCCGGAGGAGACTAAGACGTTGCGCGACGGCTCGGCCTGCGCTTCGCGGTCAATGCGGCTTCTGAGCATCTCTGCGAGCACCACCGCGCCCGCGCCTCTGGCGAGTTGATTGTGTGTGCCCGGCACGGTGTGCAGTTCGAGCGCGCCGGTGGCGACTTTGCCGAAGCCGCGCGTCGGATCAAGCGCGGGGTTCAAGGCCATCGGCAGCGTCTCCGCTTCGAGATGCGACTCGCTCGCGCTGAAGAAAATGATCCGTCCCGCGTAGGGCTTCGGTTGATAGGCGTGCATGACGCGCACACGCGACTTGAAAATCTCCAACTGACGCCGGAGGTAAGCCAGAGAGTCGTCGAAGATGAGCCGCGCCTTTTCCATCTCGACGACGACATGTCGTAGTTGCTCTTCCGGCGCGAGCGGTCGCAGTTCGTCGTCTGTCACGGGCAGGCTCATCTCGCGCGCGAGGATGCCGAGCAAGGCGGTGTCGTCTTCCGCGCCCAACTCGCGTATAAAGTCGGGCGTGCCGGTGTCGAGCAGAAACAGCAGAGGCACTTCCTCGCCGCGCTCCGCCAGTTGCACGGCCATCTCGTATGCGATCAGGCCGCCGAACGACCAGCCGCCCAACAGGTATGGCCCTTCCGGCTGCACGGCGCGCAGAGACTCGATGTAGTAAGCGGCCATCTTTTCAATCGGGATGTCGGGCATCGAAAGGTCGGCGGCCTGCGGCGTGTACAGCGACGTGTCTTGCAGCCCGTAGAACGGTTGATCCGTCCCCAGTTGCCGTGCCAGTTCGAGGTAACAGAGCACCTGCCCGCTGCCGACGTGGACGAAGAACAGCGGACGCCTTGAGCCTTGCGGTTGGAGCGGCACGAGCGGCGAATGCGGCAACGTCTCGAACTGTTGGTGGAGGGCTTTGGCGAGGTGCTCGACCGTCGGCTGTTCAAAGAGGATGGCGAGCGGCAACTCGCGCCCGAACTGCTTTTGAATTTCTCCCATCAGTCGCAAGGCGAGCAGGGAGTGGCCGCCCAAGTCAAAGAAGTTGTCCGCGACGCCGATGGGCTTGACGCCCAAGACCTCTTCCCAAATCTTGATGAGCGGTTGTTCGAGAAAGTCGCGCGGCGCGACGAACGCATCGCCCGCCCCGGCGCGTTCGAGATCGGGCGTCGGCAGAGCGCGGCGGTTCACCTTGCCGTTCGAGGTCAACGGCAGGGCGTCGAGCAGCACGAAGACGGCCGGGATCATGTATTCGGGCAGGCGCTCTTTCATGTAGCCGCGCAGATCATTAGCGGAGAGCGTCGCCTCCGTTTGATCGGCCACGACGTAAGCGACCACGCGGCGGTCGCCCGAAGCGTTCTCCGAGGCGAGCACGACCGTCTCTTTGATCGCGGGGTGCGTGCCGAGCACCGCCTCGATCTCGCTCAACTCGATGCGGTAGCCGCGCACCTTCACTTGCTCGTCGGCGCGCCCGATGATCTTGAGCGTGCCGTCGGGGAGATACCGCCCGATGTCCCCGGTCTGGTAGAGACGTGCGCCCGGCGCGGCGGCGAACGGGTGCGGGATGAATCGCTCGGCCGTTAAATCAGGACGCTTCAAATAGCCGCGCGCAAGCCCACATCCTCCGATGTAAATCTCGCCCGCCACGCCGACGGGCACGGGCTGCAACTGCGCGTCGAGCAGGTAAATTTCCGTATTGGCGAGAGGCCGCCCGATGGGGACGGAATCAACGGCGCGTTCGTCGCCCGGCCAGTCCGGGGCGTAAGCCGTCGCGCTGATGGTGGCCTCGGTCGGGCCGTAAGCGTTGACGAGTCGCACATGGCCGCCCGCGTCGCGCTGCCACGTCAAAAAGTGATCGAGGGAAGCGCGGTCGCTCCCGATGACGACGAGCCGCAGCGTGTCGGGCATGGAGCGTTCGCCGCCGCCGATGGCCGCCATCCACTCGTGCCAGAAAGGCGTCGGCAGGTTGACCACCGTAACGCGATGTTTTCTGACGAACCGTTTGAACTCCGCGATGGAACGCGACACGTCGTCGTTGCGCAGGACGACGGTCGCGCCGCAGAGGAGGGTTGGGAACAACTCTTCGGCGGCCACGTCGAAAGTGAGAGAACTGAATTGCAGCACGCGGTCGCGCGCGTCGAGTTCGTAATAGGAAGTCACCGCGCGGTTGTGATTGACGAGGGCGCGGTGCGAGACGGGCACGCCCTTCGGCCTCCCCGTCGAACCCGAAGTGTAAATGACGTAGGCCGGATTGTCGGGACTCGGCGCAAGTGGCGGCGACTCGACGCCGACATGCGCGAGGTCGTCCCGCTCTGCATCGAGGCAGACCACCGTGCGTGCGGCGTTGTCGAAGAGAGGTGCGAGTCGTCGCTCGGTCAAGACCAAAGGCGCGTCGGCGTCCGCGAGCATGTAGGCGAGGCGTTCGCGCGGGTGCTGCGGGTCGAGCGGCACATACATGCCGCCCGCTTTGAGTATGCCGAGCAGCGCGACGACCATTCCCGCAGAGCGCGGCAGGCAGACGCCGACCGCCACTTCGGGAGCGACGCCAAGTTCGCGCAGGTGGTCGGCGAGTTCGTCGCTGCGCGCGTCGAGTTCGGCGTAGCTGAGTTCGTCGTCGTCCGAGATGACGGCCAACTGTTCGGGGGTGCGCGCGGCCTGCGCTCGAAAGAGTTCGTGGACGCACGACTCCGCAAGGTGCAGAGTCATCGTGTTGTTCCACTCGACGAGCAGTTGTCTCTGTTCCTCTTCCGCCAGCAAGTTGAGACGCGAGACGGGCAGGTCTGGATTTATGACGATTGATTCGAGCAAGCGGCGGAAGTGGCCGGACATGCGCGCGATGGTCGCGGCGTCGAACAAATCGGTGTTGTATTCGATAGCTCCCGACAGCCCTTGTTCGGATTCCGTCAGTGAAAGGGTCAAGTCGAATTTCGCGTTTTCGTCGTTCGTCCTGACGAGGTTCAAAGCCAGCCCGCCGGAGTTGGCTTGCGGCGGCGGCGCGTGGTCGGCGGTGAACATGACCTGAAACAGCGGGTGGTGACTGAGACTGCGCTCCGGCTGCAACTCCTCGACCAGCTTCTCGAACGGCACGTCCTGATGCGCGTATGCGCCGAGACACACTTCCCTGACCTGCCGCACGAGGTGTCGGAAACTCAACCCGGCATCAAGCCGCGCGCGCAGCACCAGCGTGTTGACGAAGAACCCGATCAAGTTTTCCACTTCGGCGCGCGTTCGGTTGGCGACCGGCGTCCCGACCAACAGATCGTCCTGCCCGCTGTAACGCCAGAGCAGCGTGTCGAAGGCAGCGAGCAGCGTCATGAACAACGTCGCCCCTTCGCGGCGGCTGAGCGCGACGAGTTCGCGCCAGAGCGGTTCGGGCAGTTGGAATCTATGGGTCGCGCCCGCGAAGCTCTGCGTGGCGGGGCGCGGGCGGTCGGTGGGGAGGACGAGCGCGGGCGGCGCGGCGTCGAGTTGCTCTCGCCAATAACTCAACTCCGACTCCAACGCTTCGCCCCGCAGCCAGTCCTGCTGCCACTCCGCGAAGTCCGCGTATTGCACCGCGAGTTCGGGCAGCGGCGAAGGCTTCCCGGCGGCGAAAGTGTGGTAGAGGGCGAGCAGTTCGCCCAGCAGGATGCCCATTGACCATCCATCCGTGACGATGTGATGCATGGTCAGGATCAGCCAGTGCTCGTCTGCGCCGAGCCGCACGAGCGTCGCACGCAACAACGCGCCCTCGCTCAAGTTGAACGGGCGTTGCGCGTCTTCGCGCGCCAACCGCGCGGCCTCTCGCTGACGTTCGCGCGCCGTCGGCAAGTTTTCCAGCGACACCACGGGCAGGCTCAACTCAGACACCGGCGAGATGATCTGCGACAGGCGACCTTCGTCTTCTCTCAACGTCGTGCGCAGGATTTCGTGGCGCCGGACGATCTCCTGCAACGCCGCGCTCAAGGCCGCCACGCGCAGTTGTCCCGCGACGCGATAAACTTCGTGCAAGTTATAAAAAGCGTTGCCCGGCACGAGCCGGTCGAGAAACCAGAGGCGTTGCTGCGCGAACGACATCGGGAGTTCGCGGCCGTCGCGCGGCGTGGGCACGAGGGGCGGCGTCCGCGCTCCCTGCTCGCCCTTCATGGCCGCTTCGACCGCGATTGACAACGCGGCCACGGTCGGCTTCTCGAACAGAGCGCGCAGCGGCAGTTCGACTTGGAACGCCTCGCGCGCCTTCGAGATGATGCGCGTCGCCAGCAGCGAGTGCCCGCCCAACTCGAAGAAGTTGTTGTTGACGCCGACGCGTTTGACGCCGAGCACCTGCGCCCAGATCCCCGCTAGCAATTCTTCGACGAGCGTGCGCGGCTGGACGAAATTTTCTTCCTGCTCCCAAGCGGCCTCGGTCGGCGCGGGCAGCTTGCGGCGGTCAATCTTCCCGTTGGAGTTCAACGGCAATTCATCCAACAGCATGAAGGCCGAAGGGCACATGTATTCCGGCAGCTTCTCCTTGAGATACCGGCGCAGCACGCCGGGCGTCAACGTCGTCGCCGCCGCATCCGTCACCGCGTAGGCGACGAGACTCTGGTTGCCGGAGGCATCGTCACGCGTGACGACGACGCACTCACTGACCGCCGGGTGTTCAGTCAAAGCCGACTCGATCTCGCCGAGTTCGATGCGGAAGCCGCGCACCTTCACCTGCTGGTCGTTGCGCCCGACGAACTGGATCGCCCCGTCGGGCAGGTAACGCCCGACATCCCCCGTCCGGTACAGCCGCGCGCCCGGCTCTGTGGCGAACGGGTGCGGGATGAACTTCTCGGCCGTCGCGCCGGGGCGTCGGACATAGCCGTGCGCCACGCCCGCCCCGCCGATGTAGAGTTCGCCCGCGACGCCCACGGGCACGGGCTGAAGCTGCGCGTCGAGCACGTACATCTGCTTGTTGAAGATGGGGCGGCCGATGGGGATCAACTGCCGCTCGTCGTCGCGCCGACAAGTCCAGCAGGTGGCGTCAACGGAAGTTTCCGTCGGGCCGTAGACGTTGTGCAGGTCGGCCGCGAGTTGCGCGAAGAACTGCTCCTGCAACTCTCTGGTCATCGCCTCGCCGCCGCAGAAGACGTGCCGCAGGCTGCGACATTTTTCGACGCCGCTCTCGCTCAAAAACACTTTCAGGAGCGACGGCGGAAAGTCCGTGATCGTAATTTCGTGCTCGACGATCAACTTGACGAGGTGCGCGCTGTCGCGATGATCTTCCGTGTGCGTCAGCACGAGTTGCGCGCCGCTCACGAGCGCGCCGAAGATTTGCCACACCGAAGCGTCGAACGCGAAGGAGAGGTTTTGCAGGATGCGATCCGCGCTGCCGAGCGAGAAAGCCTCGCGCCGCCAGAGGAGCGTGTTGCAAATTCCACGGTGCGGGACTAACACGCCTTTCGGTTGGCCGGTCGAGCCGGAGGTGTAGATGATGTAGGTCGTGTTGTCGGGTGCGACGGGCGTGTACAGGTTCTCGTCGGGCGCGTGCAAGTTCTGATCGTCGGCGTGCGCGATCAGTTCCCAATCGGCGTCGAGTCGCACAACTTCCGGCGTCGTGTGGGCGGGCAGGCTCTTGACGAGCGAGTCTTGCGTCAGTAGCAGCGACGTTTGCGCGTCTTCGATCATGAAGCCGAGGCGGTCGGGCGGGTAAGTCGGATCGAGCGGGACGTATGCGCCCCCGGCCTTGAGTATGCCGAGCAGGCCGACGATCATTTCCGCCGAACGCTCGACGCAGATGCCGACGCGTCGCTCCGCCGCGATGCCCTTGCCGCGCAGGTAACGCGCCAGTTGGTTCGCGCGCCGGTTCAGTTCACGGTAAGTCAGTCGCTCGTCGCCGGAGACGACGGCCACGCCTTCAGGAGTTCGCTCAACCTGTTCCTCGAACAGTTGGTGCAGGCAGACCGCGCCCGCATCTTCGTCAACTTCTTCGCCCGCCAGATCGTCCGCAGTTGCGCGCCGGGTCGTGCTCCACGCGGTCAGCAGTTGGTATCTCTCGGCGGCGGTCAACAGAGACAGATCGGCGAGGCGTTCGTCTGGATTCGCGGCCATGTGTTCGAGCACGGCTTCGAGATGGGCGAGCATGCGCCCCGCCGTGTCGAAGCTGAAACGCGAGGGGTCGTAACCGAGTTGGAGGTAGAGCTTCGCGCCGGGCGCGGCGACCAGACCGAGCGGGAAGTTGCTGCGCTCGACGGAGTGGACGGCGACGCTTTCGAGTCGGCGGCTCAACTCCTGCGCCGTCGCTTCGAGCGGGTAATTTTCAAACACCAACATGCTCTCGAAGAGCGGGACGCCGCGCGGCACGTCGCTGTAGCCGTGCACCTGAACGAGCGGGCTGTATTCGTGCTCGCAAATTTCAAGCAGGCGTTGTTGGAGTTCCTTGAGCCACGGCATGAGCCGCGCGTCGGGCGGCAACTCGACGCGGATCGGCAGCGTGTTGATGAAACAGCCGACCATCTCTTCGACGCCCGCGAGCGACGCGGGGCGGCCGGAGATAGTAACGCCGAACACCACGTCCGGCTCGCCGCTGTAACGAGCAAGCAACAACGACCACGCGCCGAGGACGAGCGTGTTGAGCGTGATGCCGCTCTGTCGTGCGAGCGTTTGCAAACGCTCCGTGGTGGCCGGGCTGAGCCACGCCCTCTGAATCTCCGTCCCCGCGGTAGCGGCAGCGGGCAGGGCTTGCGGCGACGAGTCCGTGATGAGCGGCGTGGGCGCGCTGAAACCCGCCAGCATCTTGCGCCAGAACTGCTCGGCCTCGGCCATGTCCTGTTGGCCGAGCCATTCGATATATTCGCGGTAGGGACGCGGGCGGTTGAGTTGCGGCTCGCGCCCCTCGGCCGCCGCGTTGTAAAAATCGAAAATCTCTTTGATGAGGATCGAGGTTGACCAACCGTCGGTCAGCAAGTGGTGGAGCGTGCAGAACAGTTCGTAGACGTTGTCGGCCATTCGCACGACCGTCATGCGCAGGAGCGGGGCTTTGGAGAAGTCGAAGCCGCGCCGCCGGTCTTCTTCGAGCAGCGCGGCGAAACGTTCCTGCTGCTCCTGCGGCGCGAGGGCGCGCCAGTCAAGTTCCGTCCACGGCAGTTTGACGCTCCGGCGCACCACCTGCAAAGGTTTCTCCTGCCGCTCCCAGACGAAGCTCGTCCGCAGGATCGGATGACGCTCGACGACGCGCTGCCACGCGCGCTCGAAAGCCGGAACGTCGAGACGCCCGTTGATGCTGAATCTCAACTGCTGTAGATACGCGTCCGTTTCGGGCGCGTAGAGGGAATGGAACAGCAGTCCCTCCTGCAAGGGCGAAAGCAGGTAGATGTCTTCGACGTTGCCGCTCGTCTTGCGCCTGCTCATGCTTCGTCCTCCAACTCCCCCAGCTCCGCCATCAAGTCGTCGAGTTCTCTCTGGTTCATGTGTCCCAGACGAAAGTCGGAAGGCGTGTGTCCCCCGGCGTCTATCGAGGCGCAATGCTCGATGATGTCGGCCAGAGACCTGATGAACTTTTCTCCGAAGCTCGTGATGGTTGTCGCGCGGTGCACGTTTTCGCTGTAGGTGAAGGCCATCCGCAGTTGCCCCTCGGCGTCAACGCCGCCGTTGATCTCGATGAGGTACGCGCGCCGCCCGCGCGGGCTATGCGACGCACCGGCAGACTCCGACGCCGTTGCCAGGAGGGCAGACCCGGCATCGCTCTGGTTGGTGCGCCCGACGTAGTTGAAGGAAATTTCCGCGCGCGGCGCGGCGGCCAGCGTCGCGGCGATCTCCCGATCCTCACTCAAGTAACGGAGCAGGCCGTAGCCGATGCCGCCTTCGGGCACGCGGCGCACCTGCTCCTTGATGGTCTTCAACGCCTCGCCCGCGCCGCGCGGCGCGCCCGCATCAAGCCGCAGGGGAAAGATGCAGGTGAACCAGCCGACCGTGCGTGATAAATCCACGTCGTCGAAAATTTCCTCGCGCCCGTGATTCTCCAGATCAATGACGAGCGCGTTCGAGCGAGTCCAGTTTGAGAACGCGCGTGCCAGCGCGGTCAACAGCACGTCGTTGATCATCGTGTGATAGACGCGCGGAACTTCCTGCAACAACGCGCGCGTCTCCTGTGCGCCGAGCGACATCCAGACGGTGTGTGCGGAGGCTTCAGTGTTGTCTCCTTCGAGAAAGTCAACGGGAACTCGACCGGCGGGGCGGCTCGTCTCTTCGATCCAGAAGGCGGCCTCGCGGCCGAGCTTCGGCGTCTGCGCGTAGCGCGTCAAACGCTCTGCCCATTCCTTGAAGGAGGTGGTCTTGGCCGCGAGTTGAACTTTCAGCCCGCCCGCGAGTTGGCGATAAGCCTCCTGCAACCCCTCGACGAGGATGCCCCACGAAACGATGTCAACCGCCAGATGATGTATGACCACGAGCAGGAGATTCGGTTGACCCGCGCCCCGTTCGATCAACGCCGCTTGCAGCACACGCCCCTCCGACAAATTGAGACTCGCCTGCAACTCGGCGGCGAACGCCGCGAGAGCCGCGCGCTGCTCCTCTCCGGCGAGCGCGGAGAGATCAACCTGCCGCAGTAGCGCGCCTTCGCCCGCGTCTCCTGCGACGAACTGCTTCCAGCCCGTCGCCTCTTGGACGAAGTGAAGCCGCAGCGCGTCGTGATGTTGCACTACGGCGCGGAGAGATTGTTCGAGCAGAGAGGCGTCGAGTCGTTCGCGCGTCTCGAACATCGCCGCCTGATTCCAGTGGTGCGGATCGATCAGTTGTTGCTCGAAGAACCAGTGCTGGATGGGCGTCAGCGGGACGATGCCTGCGACGTTTGACTCCGGCTCAACTGCCGCCGCCGCCTGCGACGGTTTCACCGACGCCGCCAGCGAGGCGACGGTGCGATGCCGGAAGACCTGTCCCGGCCTGAGTTGGACGCCCCGGCTGTTAGCCCGGTTCGAGATTTGAATACTCAGAATCGAATCGCCGCCGAGTTCAAAAAAGTCGTCGTAAATCCCGACCCGCTCAAGTCCGAGAGCCTTCGCCCACAGTTCCGCCAGCAGTTCTTCGACCTCCGTGCGCGGGGCGACGTAGCCGCGACCGAGGCCGGAATTGTGCGTGCCGGGCGCGGGCAAAGCGGCGCGATCAACTTTGCCGTTCGGCGTCAGGGGCAGCTTATCGAGGGTGACGAACGCGGCGGGGATCATGTATTCGGGCAGACGCTCTTTCAGGTACTCGCGCACGCGCGCATCGTCCAACTTGCTCCCGCGTTCAGGCACGAGATACGCGACCAAACGCCGCTCGCCCACATCTTCGCGCACGACGACCATGGCCTCGCGAACGCCCGTCTGCTCCGTCAGCAACGCTTCGATCTCGCCGAGTTCGACGCGATAGCCTCTGAGCTTCACCTGATGATCGAGGCGTCCCAGATATTCCAGATTGCCGTCGGCGCGATGACGACCGGAGTCGCCGGTCTTGTACAGGCGCGCGCCCGGCTCACCGGCGAACGGGTGCGGGACGAACCGCTCGGCCGTCAAGTCAGGCCGCTTCAAGTAGCCGCGCGCCAGCCCACATCCTCCGACGTAAATCTCCCCGGCGACGTTCACGGCGACGGGTTGCATGCGTTCGTCGAGGATGTAAATTTCCGTGTTAGCGATGGGCTTGCCGATGGAAACCGCGCCGCGCGCGTCGTCGCCCTCCGCCACTTCGTACACGCAGCAGCCGACGACGGTTTCCGTCGGGCCGTACTCGTTGATGAGTCGCGTCTGCGGCGCGTGCGTGCGCCAGAGCGAGAGACTTTCGGCGAACAACGCTTCACCGCCGATGACGAGCGCGTTCGCGACGCCCGCCACCTCGCTCTCTTTCATCAACTCGCCGAGGATGGAAAGGTGCGGCGGCGTGATCTTGACGAGGCCGAACCCGTCGCCCCCGCGCAGCAGTTCGGCCAACGCCTCCGGCCCTTCGTCGTTCGAGAGCAGTGTGACGGTTTGGCCGACCATGAGCGGCGTGAACAAGCTGGTGACGGTCAGATCAAACCCGACAGAGGAATGGACGGGCGAACCTTTACCTTCCGCCGCGCGGTAAGTCTCACAAGCCCAGTCGAGATAGTTCGCCAGACCCTTGTGCGGGATCATGACGCCCTTCGGTTGTCCGGTCGAGCCGGAGGTGTAGATGACGTAAGCGAGGTTGTCGCCGCTCGCTTCGCACGCAGGCTCGTCTGTCGCCTCGCGTGCGACGATGTCCCATTCGGTATCGAGACAAAGCACCCGCGCGCGGTGCGCCGGGAGGCGGTCTTGCAGATGGCTCTGCGTGAGAACGACCGGCGCTTGCGTCTCTTCGAGAATGAAGGCCACGCGCTGGCGCGGGTACGTCGGGTCGAGCGGGACATACGCGCCCCCGGCCTTCAAAACTCCGAGGATGCCCAACGGCAACTCCGTCGAGCGTTCCATGAACACGACGACCGGGACATCAGGCGCGACGCCCAGACCGCGCAGGTGTTGCGCCAGTTGATTCGCGCGCAGGTTCAGTTCGGCATACGACAACTGTTGCTCGCCGAAAACGACGGCGGGACTTTGGGGACTGCGCGCCGCATGTTCCGCGACGCGCCGGTGAACCAACGCCCGCGGGCGCGTCACACGCGTCTCGTTGAAATCGAAGAGCAGTTGTTGGCGCGTCTGCGCGTCGAGGAGTTGCAGTTGCTCGATGCGCGCGTTTGCGTCGCGGGCAATACTTTCTAACAGGACGTGAAACTGTCCGGCGAGAATTTGCACGTCGGCCGCAGCGAAGAGCCGTGAGTCGTAGTGTAATTCGGTGACGAGCGCGCCCGCGTCGTCGTGGCGACAGGAAAGTTTCAAGTTGAAGCGGTCGGTGCGGCAAAGTAGTTTGCCGAGGCGGAACGTGGCGTCGCCCGCCGTCAGTTTGTCGAACTGCTCGTCGAACTCGAAACAGACGGGGAGGAAATTCACTTCCCTGTCGTCGCCTGACGCAGCGGCGAGTTCCCACTGGAAGTAGTCCTGCCACTCGGCCGCGGCCGACACGGATTCGTCCACACGCTTGAGCAGTTCGCCGAACGTCATCCCGCGCGCGAGGCGTGTGCCCACGGGCAAGTATCGCTCGAACAAACCGGGCACGTCGGCCAAGCCCTCAACTTCGCGACCGGCGAAAGCCGCCCCGACCGTGACCTCTTCCTGCTGCGCGTTGACGCGCCACAAGAGAACTTGCCAGCCAGCCAGCAGCAACGCGGAGAGCGGCGCGTCGAACTCGCGCGCGACCTCTGCAAGCCGCGCCGTTAGTTCGGACGATGCGGCGCGCACGACGTAATCGGGCGCGAAGCCCGCCCCGCGGCCGGGCGCGTGTTTCTCGAAAGGCAGTCGCACATTCGCGTGCGCGAGCGCGCCGGAGTTGCGCCAGTATTTTCTCCCGGCCTCGGTCTCCTCCGACTCAAGCAGATCGGCCAGATAGTCGGACACGTCGGCGTACTGCACTGGCTCGTCGTCTTCGAGTGTCGCGCCCGCCAGACGCGCCTCGTAACAACGACCGATTTCGCGCACCACGTTCTTGAGTCCGGCGCGGTCTGAACAAACGGCGGGCACACTTAAGACCAGCGCGCTTTGTGTAGGCGAGAAGGTTGCCAGCGAGACGCGGAGCGGCGTGTCGTCTACAGAGTCGCTGTCGGCGTCGGCGGCGTCAGCCTGCGCCCGCTCGAAAAGTTGATCGAGTTGTGCGGCCTGCTCCGGCGGGCTGAACGCGCTCAGGTCTCTCTCTTCGAGCGAGAGGTTGGCGGCTTCGTTGATGACCTGCACGGGGATCGTCAGACCCGCCAGACGCCGGAGGGTGGTGCGGAGAATTTCGTGCCGCGCGACCACATCGGCGACGGCGGCCGCGAGCGTCTCTCGCTGCAACGCGCCTTCGATGTGCACGACGCACGCGGCGCAGTATGCGCCGCCTTGATCCTCCCGCCGCAAGTGGTACAGACGTTTTTGCTGCGGAGACAGCCTGTAACCTTCGACCAACTCTTTCTGCATAACTTGCTAAACGCTCCCTCGGGTTCGAGTTTTTTGCGCGTGCACGAAAACTTCTCCCGGCGTCAATCAAACCTCGCTGCCGGACTCCTGCTTGATTTCCGCGAGCAGGCGTGTGATCGCTTCGGAGTCGGCATCGGCCGCCTGCGCCTGCACGATCACCAAGGCCATCTCCGCGACGGTCGGCGAGTCGAAAAATGTGTGTAAGGAGAGATGGACGGCGAAGGCGTCGTTGATGCGGGAGATGAGTTGAGTGGCCGTGATGGAATCGCCGCCCAACTCGAAGTAGTTGTCTTCGACGCCCACCTGATCCACTTCGAGCACTTGCTGCCACATCCGCGTGAGTTGTTCTTCCGTTTCGTTTCTTGCTGCAACGTAAGCCATCTGTAGTTACCTCCGTGAACCGACGACGCGGGGCGCGTCCGTCAGATTTGTGTGGCGAGTTGTCGTAGTTGTTGGGCGAGGGCAGTTAGTAACAGTGGTCGCGCCGACTGTAGAAAGAAGTGATCGCCGGGAAACATTTTCAGGGCGAAGGCGGCGGTCGTGTGCTCGCACCATTCCCTGATGTCGCGCCGCTCCACTTCCGGGTCTTCCGTGCCGCCAAAGGCGTTGATGGGGCAATCGAGTTGCGCGCCCGCGCTGTAGGCATAAGTTTCCGACGCTTCAAAGTCGGCGCGCAGCAGCGGGAGCAGCACGCGCATCAGATCGGGGCTGTCGAGCAACTCGCGCGGCGTGCCGTTCAGCGAGCGCAGTTCGTTCATAAATTCGGACTCGGGCAGATCGTAGGTCGGCGGTCGTTTCCGCTTGAGGTGTGGCGCGCGGCAACCCGACACGAACAACCCTGCGGGCGCGATCCCGTGACGTGCGCGCAACTGCCGCGCGAGGTCGAAGCTGATGAACGCGCCCATGCTGTGACCGAAGAAGGCGAAGGGTTTGTCGAGATGTGGGAGCAGAGATTCGGCGGCGGCTTCGACGATGGCCGGGATGCGCGTGAACGCGGGTTCTCGCATCCGGTGCTCGCGCCCCGGCAATTGCACCGGGCAGATTTCGACGTCGTCGGGAAGTTGTTCAGCCCAACCGCGGAAGGCCAGCGTGCCGCCGCCCGCGTAGGGAAAGCAGAACAGGCGCAGGCGCGCACGCGGGTTCGGCTTGAAGCGGCCAAGCCACGGAGTTGAAGACATCTTCGCGATCATCCGGTCTTCGCCCCGCGCGCCGCCTGATTACGACAGGCGCGCTCGTTTGCCGCCTCCGCGTTGTTACGAACGCTGCACGGCCTTGCGTCTCATCGTGCTGATCTTTTTGAGTTGCACCTGTTCGAGTTCCTGCCGCTGCGCCGCCTGTTTGTCTTCGGTGGCCGCGCGCAGTTCGGCGCGCAGTTCGGCGATGGTGATGTCGGGGCGGGCGACCGCGGCGCGCAGGATCGTCTCGTAGAGTTGCATCCAGAGGCGCGCGGTCTCGCGCTCGAACAGCGAGACGGCGTACTCGCAATCCAGCGTGAGATTCGTCTGCGTCTCGGTCACGTCGAAGGTGACGTCGAACTTTGACGAGTGGTTGTGATTGGGGACGACTTCTACGTCGAGGCCGTGGAAGTTCGGGCTAGCCCCGGCGCGGTCGAGATTGAACACGGCCTCGACGAGCGGCGAGCGGCCGGGCACGCGCGGGAGGTTCAGACGCTTGAGCAGTTTGCTGAAAGGATAGTCCTGATAGTCGTAGGCGTCGGCCAGCACGCCCTTCAACGAATTCAGGTAGCCGCTGAAAGTCATGCTGTCTTCGACCCGACTACGCAGCGGCAAGAGGTTGACGCAATACCCGATCAGGTAACCGCCGTCGGGCGTGATCTGACCCGCCGAAGGGATGCCGACGACGAGGTCGTGCTGATCCGTCAGGTGGTGCAGCAACACCTTGAAGGCGGCCAGCAAGATCATGAATTGCGTGCAGCCCTCGCGCGCGCCGAGAGTTTTCAAGCCCGCGCCGAGATCGGGATGCAGTTCCAGACGCTCCTGCGCGCCTTCAAACGTCTGCACGTCGGCGCGCGGCCAATCGGTCGGCAAGTTCAGGACGGGGCGTGCGTCGGCGAATTGATTCAGCCAGAACGCTTCGGCGTCGGCCATCTCCGCGCCCCCCTGCTTGGCCGCCTGTTGCCGCGCGTACTCGCTGAACCGTTTCGGCGGTCGCAACTCGCAGGGCACGCCCCGGCACGTCGCAGAGTAGAGTTCCTTCAACTCACCGAGCAGAGTTCCGAAAGACCAGCCATCCGTGATGAGATGATGTGCGGTAAGCACGAAGACGTGCCGGTCTGCTTCCAGTTTGAGGATGAAGGCTTTGAGCAGAGGGCCGTGTGTCAGATCAAATTCGCGCTGCGCCTCTTCGCGCAACCACGTCGCCACCTCTGCCTCGCGCTCTGACGGCGCGGACTGCGAGAAATCAATCAGCGGCGCGTTGACCTTCAACGCGGGGGCGATCTCTTGATAGTCGCCCGCAGGGCTAAAGGTCGCGCGTAGAGCCTCGTGGCGATCAACGACCTGTTGGAAGGCGGAACGCAACGCGTCCACGTTCAACTGCCCGCGCAGCCGCAGGCCGGTGGAGAGGTTGTATGCGCGTGCGCCTTCCTCGCTCAACTGCGCGAGCGCCCAGACCTGTTTCTGCGACTCCGTCAGCGGCACGCGCGCCCCGGCGGCAGAGGGCGCAGCGGTCGCAGTGGGCGCGGCTGCGATGGCGGCGGCAGACGGCGCGTTGGCCGAAGGCGCGAACGGCAAAACTGCGTGGCCGTTCGCGCTCCCCTTCGCGCTCCCGTTCGCGCTTCCCTTCGCGCTTCCCTTCGCGGCGGCATCGCCGGGAGCAACGGGAGCAACGCCGGGCAGAAAGCCGCCCTCGCGCATCTCTTCGACGCTTTCACGCACGGCGCGGATCAGGTGTTCGAGGTCGGCGGCGGTGTGCGCCGAAGACATGAAGAAGTTGCGCGTCTCGGACAGGTAAACGCCCTTCTCCAACAGGTGATAGTAGAAGAGGTCGGCGTATTTCAACTCGCCCGGATAGAGAAAACGGAAGAGTGAACCGAGGCGCACCACCTTCATCGGCGTCTGCGTCTCTTCGAGATAAGCATTGACCGTGTCAACCACGTAACCAGTCTTCTCGTCCAACTCCTCCTGCAAACTCAGGCCGCGCTCTTTGACGTAGTTCAGCGTCGCGAGCAGGGCGGGCATGATGAGCGGGTGTTTGAAATACGTGCCGGTGAAGTAGGTCACGTCAGCTTCGGGGTAGGAACTGTCGCCGTAGTTCCACTGGCCGCCGTCCACGGCGTCCATAAAGGCTGCGCGCCCCGCGATCACGGCGGCGGGAAGGCCGCCCGCGACGGCCTTGCCGTAGGTGACGAGATCGGCCTTGATGTCGAACATGGCCTGCGCGCCGCCGGGGTGGAAGCGAAAGCCCGTGACCACTTCGTCGAAGATCAAAGCGATGCCCGACGCCTCGGTCAATCGTCTCAACTCTTGAAGGAAGGCTTTGGGCTGCACGTCCGGGCGGCGACTGCGCGGCGGCTCGATCAAGACGGCGGCGAGTTCATGCGCGTGCGCTTTCAACGTCTCGATGGATTCGGGGCTGTTGTATTTCAGCAACAACACGTCTTCGATCATGTGCTCGGGCACGCCGGGAGCCATCGGCACGGCGCGCAGGCTGCCGTCGTCGTTCTTGTCGCCCCTGACGAGCACGCCGTCGAACGTCCCGTGATAGCAACCTTCAAAGAGCGCGATCTTGGAACGCCCCGTCACGGCGCGCGCCAGACGCAAGGCCGTCATGATGGCCTCCGTCCCCGAATTGCAGAAGGCCGCGCGCTCGACGCCCGTCAACTCGCAAATCAACTGCGCGACGCGTCCCGCGACGTGCGCCTGCGGGCCGAGTTGGAGGCCGTTCGAGAGTTGCTCCCGCAAAGTCTCGATGATGAACGAGGGCGAATGGCCGAACAAGAGCGACCCGAAGCCCATGTTCATGTCAACGTATTCGTTGCCGTCAACGTCCCAGATGTGCGAGCCTGCGGCGCGCTCGATGACGAGCGGGAAGGCCATCTCTTTCCAGAGCAGCCGGAATCCGGCGACGGCGCGACTGTCGGCGAGCACCGGACGATACGTTTGCGTGAGTTGCTTCGACTGAGGCATGCGCCGGTTGATGCGCGTGATGAGAGCTTCGAGGTGCGCCCGCTGGCGTTCGTCGAGCGCGGCGGTCGCGTTCTTCTTGAAAGGCTGGAACGGCACGAACGTGTCCGGCTCAATCGCGCGGACGCTTGCGCCGCCCGCCGTCGTGTCAACGGAAGCGTCCCGCGTCGGGTTAACAGATGCATCCGCCGCTGCCGAGATGGCCGACGCGCTCGCGTCGAAGTTTGGCGACGAAGGCGGCGCGGCGTCTGTGTCGAGTTGAATACTTTCGGAAGCGGTCGGCTGCTCCGTCACGGACTCTGCGCCGCGCAGCAACTCCAACTGTTGCGACATGAGTTCAAGCTGGTGCGCGCTGATCTGTAGTTGCTGCGCGATGATCTGTTGCAGCGCATCGTCGTGCTCCGCGCCGCCCTCGTGCGTGACGGCGTGCGACTCCGCTTTCGACACTTCCGCCGACACAACCGGCGGCGTGTGGGCGAAAGTCGTTTCCCGCCGTTCGATGGCTTGCGGCGTCGCCGCGCGTCGGCCTGTCGGTTCGGGCGTCGCTTCGCCGCCTGACGGCTTGCTGTTGTCAGGCGCGAGTTGTGGCGGCGGGGCGGCGGGTGGCGCAGCGGCGGCGGTGACGGTCGTCTTGTTCGCGGCAAACGTCGGCGGGAGTTTTTCGTCCAGATGATGCGCGAGGGCTTCGATGGTCGAGAGTTCTTCAAGCAGCAGGCGGAAAGGAACTTTCACGTCGAACGTCTTCTTGATGGCCTGACTGGCTTGCAGCAAAAAGAGCGAGTCCGCGCCCATGTTGATGAGGGGCAGGTGAGGGTCTAACTCGGACGCGTGTCGCCCGAACAGACGCGCCAACACGTCCGCGAGCATTGAGATGATCAAGTCTTGTCGCGCCGTCTGTTCCGGCTGCGCCGCCCTCTGTTCCGACATGATGACTCTTACTCCTTTGTTCCCGGTGAGGCTGTCTTCGGTTTGCTTCCGTTGCCGTTGCGACGCAGCAACTCCAACTGTTGCGACATGATCTCGATCTGACGCGCGCTGACCTGCAACTGCTGCGCGACGATCTTTTGCATCGCGTCGCGCCGCCCGTTCAGCGATCCGTTGTGGCGCGCCCCGTTCTGCTTCACGCTCTCACGCACGACGACGGCCGCCGTCGGCGCGGTTGGCAACGTGGGCTGCGCGAGGACTTCTTCGACAGGCGCGGGAGCGGCCGCGGCGTGTCGCGCTGCAATCGGGGCAGACGCGGCGGCGGGCACAACGTCCGCGCGTTCGTCGCCGACTTGCTCCTGAGACTGAGCGTGTGATGCGAACGACTGTGCGGGGCGGTGCGGTTGTGGATCGACCCAGTAGCGTTGACGCTCGAACGGGTAGGTCGGCAGCGCGACGCGGCGGGGCTGCGCTCCGGCGTGCAAGGCCGACCAATCGAGTCGCATCCCTGTGAGCCAGAGTTGTCCGGCCGTGTTGAGGAAGTACGCGTCGTCCTCCGACGGAGCTTTCGCGTGGCGTAAAGTTGAGAGCACCGCGCGCCCCGCTTCTTTCCCCGCGTGCTGTTTCGCCAGCGCGCTCAAGCCCGTCCCCGGCCCTACTTCGAGCAACAACGCGCCCGGTTCTTGGAGCAACTCCGAGAGGCCGTCGGCGAAGCGCACGGCGCGTCGCAGGTGCTCGCCCCAGTAGTTGGGGTCGGTCGCCTGCGCGGCCGTGATCCACTTGCCCGTGAGGTTGGAGACGTACTTGAGTTTCGGCGGGTGCAGCGCGACCGTGCGGACGATCTCGACGAACGGCTGTACCGCCGCCGTCATCATCTGTGAATGGAAGGCGTGTGAAGTTTGCAGGCGATGCCCTGCGACGCCTTGACTCGTTAAACGACTTTCGAGTTCGGCTATCGCCTCCGTCGCGCCGGAGACGACGCAGAGCGACGCGCCGTTGACGGCGGCGACGGAGAGTTCGTCGCCGAGCAGCGCAGTCACTTCGCGCTCCGGCAGCAGAATCACCAGCATCGTGCCTTTCGGCATCGCCTGCATCAGACGCCCGCGCGCGGTCACCAACTTCAAAGCGTCTTCCAGCGAGAAGACTCCCGCCACGCACGCGGCCACGTATTCGCCGATGCTGTGGCCGATAAACGCATCCGGCCGGACGCCCAACTCCATCCACAGTTTCGTTAACGCGTACTCGATGACGAAGAGCGCGGGCTGCGCGATGAAAGTCTCGTTGAGTTGCGGCGCGACCGCTTCAACTTCCGCCGCGGTCGGGTAGAGCAAGCCGCGGAGGTCGAGGCCGAGATGCGCCTTCAACAGTTCGGCGCAGGCGTCCACCTCACGGCGGAACACGGGCTGCGATTCGTACAGCCCCCGCCCCATGTTGACGTACTGCGCGCCCTGTCCGGGATACATCATCACGACGCGCGGGCGCGCGGGCTGCGTCGTAGAGTTGAAGACCCGGCGCGGGTCGCGTTGCTCAAGTTGCGTGGCCGCGTCCGCGAGGTCTTTGTAAACCAGCATCAACTTGTGCTCGAAAACTCTGCGCCCTGTTTGCAGCGTGTACGCAACGTCGCGCGAATCGAGGTGGCCGCCGTGACGTTTGAGGTGCGCGAGCAGGCCGCCGGTCATCTGTTCGAGCGCGGTCTTGGTCTTCGCCGACAGGAGCAACAGGTGTGAGCCGTCGTTGTCGTCGGCGGGTCGAGTCCCGGTGCGGGGCGACTCTTCGAGGACGACGTGCGCGTTCGTGCCGCCGATGCCGAAGGAACTGACGCCCGCGCGACGCGGCAGTCCTTCCGTGATCCACTCGCGCAGCATCCGGTTCACGTAGAAAGGGCTGTCTTCAAGATTGACCTGCGGGTTGGGCTGCTCGAAGTGCAGGCTCGGCGGAATCATCCGGTGCTTCAACGCCAGCACCGTCTTGATCAGACCGGCGATGCCTGCGCCCGCGTCGAGGTGTCCGAGGTTCGTCTTGAGACTGCCGACGGCGCAGAAGTCGCGCTTCGCAGTTTGCGCGCGGAAGGCTTCGGTCAGCGCGGCAAGTTCGATGGGGTCGCCGAGCGGCGTGCCCGTGCCGTGCGCTTCGATGTAGGTGAGCGTGTCGGGGCTGACCCCGGCGGCGCGTTGCGCGCTCGCGATCACCTCGGCCTGCCCGGCGACGCTCGGCGCAGTGAAGCCGACTTTCTCCGAGCCGTCGTTATTGATCGCCGAGCCGAGGATGACGGCGTGGATCGTGTCGCCGTCTTTGAGCGCGTCGGAGAGTCGTTTGAGAAGGACGAGGCCGCCGCCGTTGCCGGGCACAGTCCCTTGCGCGCCCGCGTCGAAGGCGCGGCAGTGTCCGTCGGGCGAATTGATGCCGCCCTCTTGATAGTAGTAGCCGGTCTTTTGCGGCGTGCGGATCGAGATGCCCCCGGCCAGCGCCATCTCGCATTCGCCGTGCAGCAAACTCCGGCAGGCCACATGCACGGCGACGAGCGATGTCGAGCAAGAGGTCTGGATGTTGAGGCTCGGCCCTTTGAGGTTGAGCTTGTAGGAGATGCGCGTCGGCAGGTAGTCCTTATCGTTGCCGATGATGATCTGGTAGGGGTTCGCCGCGCGCATCACCTCCGGGTTCGCGTAAATGTTTTGCAGGTAGCCGCTCAAGCTCGTCCCGGCGTAGACGCCGATCCGCCCTTCGTAGCGGAGCGAATCATAGCCCGCCTCTTCGAGCGCCTGCCACGCGCATTCGAGCAACAGGCGATGCTGCGGGTCTGTGATCTCGGCTTCGCGCGGATTCATGTCGAAGAACGAAGCGTCGAACATGTCGGCGTCTTCCACAACCGAGCCTGCTTTGACGAAGTTCGGATCGTCGAGCGACGCCGGGTCGGACGCGCGCCCCGCCAGTTCTTCGTCCGAGAAAGTCGAAATCAACTCCAGCCCGTTTTTGAGCTTCTCCCAGAACTCTTCGAGATCGCGGCAGCCGGGGAAACGCCCGGCCATCCCGATGATCGCAATCGCCGTCTCCTGCTGCGCGCTGGCGTTGACTGCGACGACCTCCGTCTTCGCGGGCGCGGCCGCTTCGGCGGCGACACTTGGCGCGGGCGTCGCCGGCGCGGGCGTTTCGCTCTCATCTTCGCGGCTCAGAAACTTTGCGAGCGCGCTCACCGTCGGATACTTGAACAGGTCAATCACAGACAGTTCGGGACGCTCGAAAGACTCGCGCAGCTTGGCGTGCGCCTGCACCATCAGCAGCGAGTGGCCGCCGAGATCGAAGAAGTTGTCGTTGACGCCGACGTGCTCGACGCGGAGTATCTCTTGCCAGACGGCGGCCACGGCTTCTTCGGCCTGTGTGCGCGGCACGACGTAAGAGGCGGCCAGTTCGGGTCGCGCCTCTGCGGGTTCGGGCAAGGCCGCGCGGTTCACCTTCCCGTTCGGCGTCAAGGGCAACGCTGCCAACATCACATAGACCGACGGGATCATGTAGTGCGGCAGTTTCTCTTTCAGGTAATCGCGCACCCCTTTGACGGAAGGCGCATCGTCCGGCTGCGCCGCGAGATAAGCCACCAGACGCTTGTCGCCCGCCGCGTCTTCACGCACGACCACCACCGCCTCGCGGACTCCGGCATACTTCACGAGCGCCGCTTCGATCTCGCCGAGTTCGATACGGAAGCCTCTGAGCTTGACCTGATGATCCACGCGCCCCAGATATTCGATCTCGCCGTCAGGCCGGTAACGCGCGAGGTCGCCCGTGCGATAGAGTCGCGCGCCCGCCGCACGGCTGAACGAATTCGGAATGAACTTCTCCGCCGTCAGTTCGGGACGGTTGAGATAGCCGCGTGCGAGACCTTCGCCGCCGAGACACAACTCGCCCGCCACGCCGCGCGGCACGGGTTGCAAATGTGCGTCGAGCAGGTGAACTTGCGTCTTCGCCACGGGGCGGCCGATGGTGACGGCCGTGGTCTGCCCTCGCTCGACGAGCGTGAAGGTTGAGTAAGTCGTATCTTCGGACGGCCCGTAGAGATTGAAGACGTGGTTGATGGTCGGTTGCTTGTAGACTGCCTGCACGAGCGAGAGCTTGAGCGCCTCGCCCGCCAGATTCACCGTCCGCACCGTGTCGGGGATGCCGTTCATACGCACCAGCTCGGCGATGGCCGAAGGCACGGTGTTGATGAGAGTCACCTGTGGGGCGGCGGGCAGGGTGGGGAGCGCGAGGGCATTTTCCGCGAGGATGATCTTGCCGCCCCGGCTGAGCGGCGCGAAAATCTCGAAGACCGAGAGGTCGAAGCAGATCGAAGTCGAAGCCAGCACACCCGCGAGCGCGTGTTCGGGGAAGACCTCCAACGCCCAGTGCAGGAAGGTGGTCGCGCTGCGATGCTCGATGGCGACGCCCTTCGGCCTGCCCGTCGAACCGGAGGTGTAGATCACGTAAGCCAAATCCGCGGGCGCAGTGCTCACCGGCAAGTTGTCTTTCGCGTGGCGCGCGATCTCGTCCCACTGCGTATCCAGACGCACGACTTGCGCCTCATGCGCGGGCAAGGATGCGACCAACCGTTCCTGAGTAAGTAACACTGGCGCGCGCGTGTCCGCCAGCATGAACGAGAGACGCTCTTGCGGGTACTGCGGGTCGAGCGGCACATACGCCCCGCCCGCCTTCAAAATAGCCAACAGCCCCACGATCATTTCAATTGATCGTTCGACGCACAGCCCCACCAACACCTCCGCGCCGACGCCGAGACCGCGCAAGTGATGCGCCAGTTGATTCGCCCGCTCGTTGAGTTGGCGGTAAGTCAGTTGTTCATCTTGGAAGACTAAGGCCACGGCGTCGGGCGTGCGCGCGGCCTGCTCCTCGAACAACTCGTGCATCGCTTGATGCTGCGGGTAGTCGCGCCCGGTGTCGTTCCACGCGTCGAAGAGTCGTGTTTCGTCGGGCGTGAGCAGGGGCAGTTCCGAGAGCCGCGCGTCGGAGTTTGCGATCACGGCGGCCAACAGGGTGCGGAAGTGTTCGGCCATGCGTTCGACCGTCTCCGCCTCGAAGAGATCGATGCTGTACTCGAACGCGCCGTGCAGTTCCCGTTCGGTCTCGAACAGTCCGAGAGAGAGATCGAACTTGGACGTCTCGTTGTCCAACACCGTCGGGCTGATTTTCAAGTTCGACAGTTCCAACGCTTTGGCCGCACGACTCTCCAAACTGAACATGATCTGGAAGAGCGGCGAGCGACTCAAATCTCGCTCCACCCCCAACTCCTCGACCAGCTTCTCGAACTGCACGTCCTGATGCGCGTATGCGCCGAGGCAGACTTCCTTCACCTGCTTCAACAGTTGCCGGAAAGTCAGCCGCGCCTGCGGCTTCACACGCAGCGCGAGCGTGTTGGAGAAGAACCCGATCAAATCTTCCACCTCGGCACGGTTGCGGTTGGCGACCGGCGTCCCGACGAGGATGTCTTCCTGCCCGCTGTAGCGCGCGAGCAACGCGTTGAAGGCCGCGAGCAGTGTCATGAACAGCGTGGCGCTTTCTTCGCGGCTGATGTTCTTCAACCCCGCGCGCACCTCTTCGTTCACGCTGAAGTAAACGCTCGCGCCTTTGTGTGTCTCCACTTCGGGGCGCGGTTTGTCGGCGGGCAGTTCGAGCACGGTCGGGGCGTCGGCCAACTGCTGCCGCCAGTAGTCGAGTTGTTTCTCCAAGACCTTTTCGCGCTGCGGCTGCCGCTGCCAGACGGCGTAGTCCGCATACTGGATCGGCAAATCCTCCAGCAGCGACTCGTCGCCGTTGCGGAAAACTTCGTAGAGCGTCGCCAGTTCGCGCGTCAACAAACTGACCGACCAACCGTCCGAGATGATGTGGTGCATGGTCAACAGCAGGCGGTGCTCTTGCCTGCCATAGCGGATCAGTTTGGCGCGGAAGAGAGGGCCGCGTTCGAGATCGAATGGCTGCTCCCACAGCGCGCGCATCTCGTGTTCGAGTTGCGCCCGTCGCTCCTGCGGCGACTGCGTCGTGCTCAAGTCAACGATCTCGAATTGCTGTCGCCGCGGCTTGTCAATGATCTGCACGGGCTGCCCGCCCGCCATGCCGATGCGCGTTCGCAACACTTCATGGCGGCGGACGATCTCGGTGAAACTCTTCTCCAACGCAGCCACGTCGAGTTCGCCTTGCAGGAGGTAATGCATGGGGACGTTGTAGAGGTGCGTGCCGGGCATCAACTGGTGTAGAAACCAGAGACGTTGCTGCCCGTAGGAGAGGACGAGCGGCTGCCGCTTGCGGTTCGCGCGCCGCACCGGCTCGGCCTCGACTCGCTCGCCGCCACGCAGCGCGGTGGCGATGGCCTCGGCCAGTTCCGCCACCGTCGGGTTCTCGAAGAGACTGCGCACTTCCAGTTCGACGCCCAACGCCTCTCTCAATCTCGACACCACCTGCGTCGCCAGCAAGCTGTGGCCGCCCACGTCGAAGAAGCTGTCGTGCATCCCGACGGAACTGACGTCGAGCACGCGCGTCCAGATGCCCGCCACGATCTCTTCGATCCCCGTGCGCGCGGCGGCGCGTTCCGCTTCTTCTTCCCCGCCCTCGATGCTGTCGGGGTGGGGGAGCGCTGCGCGATCAATCTTGCCGTTCGCCGTCAGCGGCATCTCGTCCAGCATGACGAACGCCGCAGGGATCATGTAATCGGGCAACTGCGTTTTGAGGTAGCCGCGCAACTCGTCAACGCCGACGCCGCCTTCCCGCGCCGCCACCACGTAAGCGACGATGCGCTTGTCGCCGCTCGTCTCATCTTTCAGGATTAACGCGACGGCCTCTTTCACCTCTTCGTGACGGGCGAGCGCCGATTCGATCTCGCCGAGTTCGATGCGGAAGCCGCGGAGTTTGACTTGATTGTCGCTGCGCCCCAGAAACTCTATCCGGCCGTCGCTGCCGAACCTGCATAGGTCGCCCGTGCGGTACAAACGTGCGCCCGGCTCTTGAGCGAACGGGTTCGGCACGAACCGCTCGGCGGTCAGTTCCGGGCGATTCAGATAGCCGCGCGCGACGCCTTCGCCGCCCGTGTAGAGTTCGCCCCGCAGCCCCGCGGGGACGGGCTGCAAGTGCTCGTCCAACAGGTAAACTTGCGTGTTGATGATCGGCTTCCCGATGGGGACGGAATGAGCGAACTCCTCGACCGCGTTCATCGGATAATATGTGGTGAAGGTCGTGTTCTCGGTCGGGCCGTAGCAGTTGACGAGCGTGCAACCGTCGGCTTCGCGCAGAAACTTCTGGACGTGCGCGGGCGACACCACGTCGCCGCCGGTGAGCAACCGCCGCACGCGGCGCAAGTCTTCCACGCGCTCGTCAACCATCAAGTGGAACAACCCCGTCGTCAGCCATAGCGTCGTGATCTGGTGGCGCGTGACGGCCGCGCCCAATTCTTCCAGCGATGGTTGGTGCGGAGGCATGACGACGAGCCGCGAGCCGTTCAAGAGACTTCCCCATATCTCGAACGTCGAGGCGTCGAACGAAATTGGCGCTAACTGAAGCAGCACCTCGTCCGCGTCGAGGCGCGCGTACTCGTTCTCTTTGACCAACCGCACGACGTTGCGATGCTCGACGCTGACGCCTTTCGGTGTGCCGGTCGAACCCGACGTGTAGATGACGTAGGCGAGCGCGTCGGCCGTCGTCGTGCCGACGAGATTTTGCCTGTCGTGTTCGGCGATGCTTCCCCACTCCGAATCCATCTCTACAATCAACGCGCGCGAAGGCGGCAGAGCGTCGAGCAGGTGCTTCTGCGTGAGCAACACAGAGACGCCCGTGTCCGCCAGCATGAACGAGAGACGTTCCTGCGGGTACTGCGGGTCGAGCGGCACATACGCCCCGCCCGCTTTCAAAATAGCCAACAGCCCCACGATCATTTCAATTGATCGTTCGACGCATAACCCAACTAACACCTCCGCGCCGACGCCGAGACCGCGCAGGTGATGCGCCAGTTGATTCGCACGCTCGTTGAGTTCCCGATAGGTTAGTTGTTCATCCTGGAAGACCAGCGCAACGGCGTCGGGCGTGCGCGCCGCCTGCTCCTCGAACAGTTCATGGATAGTGCGTTGGTGCGGGTAGGCGCGAATGGTGTCGTTGTAAGCGTCGAGCAGTTGTTGCCGCTCGGCGGCGGTGAGCAGGGGCATTTCCGACAGCCGCAGATCGGGGTTGGCGGCGACGGCCGCGAGTAAAGTGAGAAAGTGCCCGCTGAGGCGCGCGATGGTTTCCGCTTCAAAGAGATCGGTGCTGTACTCGAACGCGCCACGCAGACCTTGCTCCGTGTCGAGCATGTAGAGCGCGAGATCAACTTTGGCTGTGCCCGTCTCCACCCTCAACGTGTTCAGCGTCAAATCCGCCGCCGCGCCCGTCCTCGCTTTCGTGTTCTCCAAACTGAAGAGAACTTGAAAGAGCGGCGAGCGGCTCAAGTCGCGCTCCTCCGCGAGTTCTTCGACCAAACGCTCGAAGGGCACGTCCTGATGCGCGTATGCTCCCAACGCCCCCTCGCGCACGCGCCGCACCAACTGGCGGAAACTCGGATCGCCTTCCAGATTCGTTCGCAGCGCGAGCGTGTTGGAGAAGAACCCGATCAAATCTTCCACCTCGGCGCGGCTGCGGTTGGCGACCGGCGTCCCGACGAGAATCTCTCGCTGGCCGCTGTAGCGCGAGAGCAGCGCGTTGAACGCCGCGAAGAGCGTCATGAACAACGTCGCGTTCTCGCTCCGGCTGAGCGCCGTCAAATTTGCGTCGAGCGACTCGCGCGCGGCTTCGGGGATCGTGAAAGAATGGCGCGCGCCGCGAAAGGTTTGAGACGCGGGGCGTGGTTTGTCGGCGGGCAGTTCGAGCACGGTCGGCGCGCCGTCCAACTGCTGCCGCCAGTAGTCGAGTTGCCGTTCTAAGACCTCGCCGCGCAGCCAGTCTCTCTGCCACAGGGCATAGTCGGCATACTGTATGTTCAACTCCGCGAGCGGCGACAGACGCCCTTCGGCGAAAGCCCTGTAGAGCGCGTTCAACTCCACGCTGAGGACGTCCAGAGACCAACCGTCGGCGATGATGTGATGCATCGTCAGGAGCAACACCGAGCCTTCGCCCTTGTTAACCAGCACGGCGCGCACGAGCGGGCCGCGTTCCAGATCGAAGGGACGCAGAGCCTCTTCGGCGATTAGTTTCGCGGCCACGCTCTCGCGCTCCGACGCGGGCACGTCGCCGAGTTCTTCCAGTTTCAGACTAAGCGGGGCGTTCGCGGCGATCTGTTGCGCCGGTTGTCCATGCACGGACGGGAAGGTCGTGCGTAGAACTTCGTGCCGCCTGACGATCTCGTTCAGGGCGCGCTCAAGTGCGTTGAGGTTCGGCGCGCCGCTTAGCTCGAAGGCGACATAGACGTTGTAGAGCGGCGTGCCCGGCATGAAGCGGTCGAGAAACCACAGACGCTGCTGCGCGTATGAGAGCGGGATGCGTTCGGGTCGCACCATGGCTTCGATCTGCGGCGCGCGTCGCCCCTCGCTCGACGCCGCTTCGACCGCCGCGGCCAAGCCCGCGACCGTCGGACGCTCGAACATCTGCCACAACGCCAGCTCGACGCCGAACAACTGCTGCACGCGCAGCATCACACGCGTGGCAAGCAAGCTGTGGCCGCCGATCTCGAAAAAGTCGTCGTGGACGCCCACGCGCTCAAGCCGCAGCACGTTTGCCCAGATGCCCGCGATGAGCGATTCGATCTCGTTGCGCGGTTCGACGAAACCCTCGCCCGTCGTTTCCGTCTGCGCCGCTTCCGGCTCCGGCAACGCGCGCCGATCAACCTTCCCGTTCGCCGTCAGCGGCAGACTCTCCAGCGGCACGAACGCGGACGGGATCATGTATTCCGGCAAGCTCTGTTTGAGATAACTTTGCCACTCTACGGTGCGCGGCAACTGTGCGCCTTCGGCGACGACGTAGGCCACCAGACGCTTCTCCCCGTTCGCGTCCTCGCGCATCACGACGACGCTCTCGCGCACTTCGGCGTGTGCGTTCAACGCCGACTCGATCTCGCCCAACTCGATGCGGAAGCCGCGCAGCTTCACCTGCGTGTCCCTGCGCCCCACAAACTCGACTACGCCGTCGGCGCGCACCCGCGCAAGGTCGCCCGTGTTGTAGAGACGCCCGCCGCCATCTGTGCTGAATGGATTCGGGATGAAGCGCTCGGCCGTGAGCGCCGGTTGATTCAGGTAGCCGCGCGCAAGGCCGTCGCCGCCCGTGTAAAGTTCGCCCGTCACGCCGACGGGCACGGGTTGCAAAGACCTGTCGAGCACATACGTCTGCGTGTTGGAGATCGGGCGACCGATGGGCACGGAGCGTTCGAGTTCCGTTTCGCTCGTCAACGGGTGGCAACAGGTGAAGGTCGTGTTCTCGGTCGGGCCGTAGCCGTTGATAAGCGTGCTGCCCTCTGCCGCGCGCAAGAACTTCCGCACGTGAGCGGCAGACAAGACATCGCCTCCGGCCAGCAGTTGGCGCACGCCGCGCAAGTCTTCCACGCGCTCATCCACCATCAAGTTGAACAGCCCGGCCGTGAGCCACAGCGTCGTGATCTCGTGGCGTGTGATGGCCGCGCCCAACTCGGTCAAGGTGGGCGCGGGCGCGGGCATGACGACGAGCCGCGCGCCGTTCAAGAGGCTGCCCCATATCTCGAACGTCGAAGCGTCGAACGAGATCGGCGCTAACTGTAGGAAACTGTCGCCCGCTTTGAACTCAACGTAGTTAGTCTCTTTGACGAGGCGCACCACGGCGCGGTGAACGACGCTGACGCCCTTTGGGCGACCCGTCGAGCCGGAGGTGTAACTGATGTAAGCCAGATTCTCCGGCTGCGACAGGCCGTGCAGATTGTCTGTCGAGCGTCGCGCGATCTCGTCCCACTGCGTATCCAGACGCACGACGCGTGCCTCATGCGCGGGCAAGGATGCGACCAACCGTTCCTGAGTAAGTAACACTGGCGCGCGCGTGTCTGCGAGCATGAACGAGAGACGCTCTTGCGGGTACTGCGGGTCGAGCGGCACATACGCCCCGCCCGCTTTTAAGATCGCCATCAGCCCGATGATCATCTCCACGGAGCGTTCGACGCATAACCCAACTAACACTTCCGCGCCGACTCCTAAGTCGCGCAGGTGATCCGCCAGTTGATTCGCACGCTCGTTGAGTTCCCGATAGGTTAGTTGTTCGTCTTGGAAGACTAAAGCCACGGCGTCGGGCGTGCGCGCGGCCTGCTCCTCGAACAGTTGGGGGATCGTTTGATGTTTGGGGTAATCGCTCCGCGTGTCGTTGAAATCGTGGATTAGCTGTCGCCGCTCGTCTTCGGAAAGCAGGCTGATCTCTGAGATTTTGCGGTCGGGCGAATCCAGCACGCGGCGCAACACTTGAGCGTAGCGCGCGGCGAACGCTTCGATGGTCTCTCGTTTAAATAGCTCCGGGTTGTATTCGATGACGCCGTTGATCGCCTCGTTCGTATGTGAGAAGGTCACGTTGAGATCGTGTTGTAGCTCGCGGATATTCTCTTTGTTGTTGATGGTGTCCAGCAACACGACCACACCGAAGCGGGGCGCGGCTTCGGCCGTCAGGTCGAGATGTTCGAGGATTGATTCAAACGGGTACTTCTGATGCTTGTAGGCGTCGTACAGCGTGCGCTGGACATCTCGCAGTAACTCTTGCGGCGTCGCGTCGCCGCCGACGCGAGTGCGCAACGCGAGCACTTTATTGAGCAGCGCGTCCTCGCGGTTGCGCTCGTGGATCGTCGTGCCGACGGTCACGTCCTCCGCGTCGTTATACCTGGCGAGGCAAATCTTCATCGCCGTTAAAAGGTAGGCGAGGATCAACGGCTCTTGACCGTCGGCGGCCTCCAAAATTTTGCCCGCGTGCTCTGGTGCGATGTCGAAGTTGACCGTTTCTGTGCGGTCGCCGTAAACAACAGGCCGGATGAAATCGAGAGGGAGTCCCGCGACGTTGAAGTCGCCGGACAATTTTCCCAGCCAGTAGTATCTCTCTCTTTCGAGATGCTGGCTGAGAAACCTTCTCCTTAATTTATTCATCTTCCACCTCTGATTCGTTCGTTGTTGATGGCCGTCGCGGCACAGTTCAGCATGTGGCTGAATTGTTGGACGTGTGGGCGGGCAGTCGGACGCTCCCGGCCTGAAGCGACGACTGCGTAGAGAGTTGTTTTGAGTTGCTGATGCTAACCAAAGCGAGTGCGGCGGCGGTCGCTTCGGTCAGCGGCGTGCTTCGGGAGCGCGGCGGTGTGTCAGGTCAACGGCCACGATCCTCAGTTCGCTGGTGTAACGTTTGCCTTCGGCGTCCGGCAGCCACGCCTGCCCGTGATCGGGAATCATCTCGGTCAACGTAATCGGCGACTTCGCGTGGCTGCTGCTTTCATGCGCGCGGCGAATCGCCTTGGCGCAGATGTTGACGTAGACGGGGCTGTCCAAATCCAGATAGAAAGGTTTTCTTTCGACCTTCGTTTTGACGAACATGAAGCGCGGCAATTCGTGTTCGAGCCGCCAGCGGCGGGCGGCGAGAAAGCGCGCGGCTTCGTCTTTCTCGTAAGCGAACTCAAACTCCGCGGGCTTGAAACGCCACGACTCGCGGCAGACGACCAGACGATCTATCGTCACGCGCGGCGTGTGGCCGCCGGGCGGCAACATGCTGAAGACGTTGATGACGTGGCTCGACAGCGATTCCGCGAACGCCTCGATGATGCCGAACCGCACGCGGTTCTCACGATCCCTGACGATCAACCCGTCGGTTGTCTCCGTGACGACGAGCGAGCCGATAGGCAACGCCTGCGACTTCGGCACGCCGCACGCGTCGTGCGTGACGAGCAGGCGATAGTTTTTCGGCGAGACGTGATCGAAGCTGATGCGACCGGACATCTCAGGCCAGTAGCGCGGGAGGATGGGCACGAGCCGGGGGTCTGGGAAGTCTGCCTCGACCGCCTGATGAATTTCCTCCGGTCGCGGGTGCTGCGGCACAAAGACGCTGCTGTTGATGTTGTTGAAGCCGATGTGAATCTCGCCCATCACCAACTGGTAATCGCCGCGCTCGATGGCTTCGGCGCTGGCGGCGGCGATCATGATGTCGGGGCTGTGATTGCGCGCGGTTGACCAACCGGGATGCGGCGCGGCGAACGCCCTGCCCACGCGCGCACGCAACTCTTCGCACGTGTAGTTGACCTGCCGCTCCCCCGGCGGGAGCGCGAGCACGTCCGCCCATTTTTTTTGGAAATCGGGGATGACCGTATCGGCTACACGCGTCCCGTCTTTGTAGAGAAACTGATCGGCCTTGATCCAGAAGTCCGTCGCGCTGACCTCTTTCGAGCCGCCTTTTTTCACCAGCTCAGAGTAGATGTTGGCGAAGGTCTTGCGGTAACGCGCGGCCACCTCGTATGTCACCCAACGCGCGCTCTGGAGGAGCAACGCGAGGGGCTGTTCGAGCGCTTGCAAAAGCTGCGGCCCGACCGCGACTTCGACATCGCGGCGGCAATCTTCGTAGATAAGCGTGCGCGCCGCGTAAGTCTGCCCCGCGCCTCTGGTCGCCGCCGCGCCGGTCAGGCGACTGAACTTCAACTCCAATTCGTCGAGCGCGGCGTCGAGACGCTCCGGGTCGCCCGCCGCGTCGGCGACGGCCGCGCGCGCCTCTTCGAGTTCGTTGAGGGCGGCGAGCGCGGACTCGCGCAGAGGCTCGTCTTCGATGCGCTCGATCAATCGTCGCAGCTTGCGTTCGCCGTGCCGGTCAACGGGAACTTCGAGCGTCCACGCGACGATCCCTTTGGCGTTGAGCGATTCGAGTAGGCCGTAAACTTCCGCCTCGCTCTTGAGTCCGAGCGAGGCGACTTGCATCAGTTCGAGAGCCAACTCACGCGCCGTGCGTTCGCCGTCGCAAGCCTCGACCACAGCCGCCTCTGCCTCTGAAAGTTTGAGCGAACTGTTGCCCGGCAGGTAGAGCACGCCGTCGCGCACGCCGATGAACGGCATCAGGCGCGGGGCGAGCCACGGCTTGCGCGCTTTGTCGTTCGCCAGCGACGCGGCGAGCGCATCAATGCCCCACGATTCAAAATAAATATTTCGCTGCGCGATCAAACTCCGACCCGGCTTCACCGTCAACGGCGCGCCCTGCGAAGCAAACTCGCCCCAACCGACCGGGCCGAAGAAACCGATGGTGTCGTTCTTGACGCAGTATCGCTGGACGTAACTGGCGACCACCTCCTGATGCTGCCGCGATTTCGAGTCGCGCGTGTTGGCGTCGGCGTCGTCCTTCTGGCGCAGCAGAGGCTCGACCGCGCTGCGCCACACGCGCCGGTTCTGCCACACCACCGCCTCGTGAAATTGGCGTTCGCCGACCGCTTCACGGATCGCCTGCGAGATGTTATCCACGCCGACCTTGAACGCCTGTTCAAACTCCGCCCGCGCCGCTTCGGCACGCGCGTTCGCCGCGTGCCAGCGTTCCGTGAGCGTTTGGCGTTGCTCGACGCCTTCGGGCAGTTCCGGCGGCAGTCCCCGTTTAATTTTCTTGCTCGACTTGTCGAGACGGTCGAGCAGCGCGCCGTCGGCGTTCGAGCGTGCGCGGCTGAGCGCCTGCAACGACTCCGCTGCGACCCGGCGCAACTCTGCTTCCGCCCTCACGGCCTCGTCCGCGACGGCGGCACATTCCGAGGCAGACAGCTTGAGCACTTGCGTCGCGGGAAAGCCCGCGCCCCGCAAGGCGAAGGTGCGCCAGACTGCCCACTCACCACCCGCGAGCGGGGCGAGATGCGGGGGCAGACGAGACGCGGGCGGCTCGTCGCGCGGGAGGTCTTCAACCGCAGCCAGCCCGGCGGCGGTCAGTTCGTGATCGTTCATGGGAATTATCAAAGAGCGGATTTCAGACGACGTGCTACCTGTCTTCGCAGTCTTAACGACGACGTTATACCTGTCTTCGCAGTCTCAACTTGGTCTCGATCAACTTCCCTTCGCGGCTGACGCGCAGGCGGTATTCCGTGCCCTCGGCCTGCGCGAAGTTGCGCCGCAGTTGTTCGAGCGTGAAGGTCGCGGCGGGCGTGCCGTTGACGGCTTCGAGCGTGTCGCCTTCGCGCAAACCGGCCTCTGCCGCCGGGGAGTTCTCGATCACTTGATAAACTTGGAAGGAGTTAAAATTCTTCCCCACGGCGCGCAGCAGAAGGCCGCTCTTGTCGTAGTCGTGCGGTTGATCGAAATGCGCGTTCGGCTCGATGATCATGCGTCGGCGCGAGTAGTCGAAGATCACTTTGAACCGCCGCAGGATTTCCGCGCCGATGATCCCTGCGTAGTTGCCGCCGGACAACACTCCGCTCTCCGCACGCGACAGGCCGACCACCGGAGAGTTGATCGTGTGACGACCGAGCTTGAGGCTCTTGATGCGCGCCACGGCGATCTTGTACTCGCCGCCGACCCCGACGGCCTTCACCGGATCTAACTTCTTCGGCACGCTCGCGAGCAGGCGGTGCTCGTTGACGAACGGAGTGTTCAGCGTGAGTCCCGTGCGAAAGCCGGTGTCCACGAGCAGATCAACCACGACCGACTTACCGTCCGGCAGCGACAGGGTAGCGGAGATGAAGACGTGACCCTTTTTGATGTCGAGCGGGATCGCCTCGCCCGCGCCCGCGTAGTTGTACTGTTGCGGGTCGTACAGGTTGAGACGTTGCGCGGCATAGTCTATTTCGACAACGAATCGTTTGAAGAAGTCGTAGCCGAGCAGACCGTCAACCCTGCGTCCCTCGAAGCTGGCGATCGAAGCGCTGACGGGCAGGACGGTGACGCTCGGTTCGTTAATCTCCACGCCCGGCAAATCTATCTTGATCGCCGATCCGGTGGCGATGTTGACGGATTGCTCTCCCGCCCCTCTGACCGCTGAGACGTCGCTCAAACTGAGGCCGAGCGTCTTCACCTGATCTTCGTCCACCACGTTGAAGGCCGCGCCGCTGTCGAGGATGAACCACTGGGGGGCGGTGTTGTTGACCTTGGCCGAGAGATAAATCTTGTTCGCGTTGACCTCATACGGGATGCCCCGCGCGCTTGTGCCGGAAGCGAACCGCAGCGACGCGGGTGCTTGCCCCGTCGCGCTCTCCGCAGCGCCGCCCGCGTTCAGTTCCGGTCGCTCGGCGTTAACCACCGGCTTCCCTAAGTCAGGCGGCGCGAGGTTGGTCACCGGAGTGCATCCGGCTTTGGCGAGCAACAAAAAAACTGCCGTGCCGAACAGGCTCTTATAAATCGGCATACGCCTACTCAAGACTCACCATCTCGCAAACTTAAAATGAGAGCGCCGAACTCAAGGCCAGCCGCCCGCCGGGAGCAAACTTAACCGCCGGACTCTTCCATCTTCTTCCGCAAACTGAGCGGGCGCATGTCCGTCCAGACCTCTTGAATGTAAGCGAGGCACTCCTGTTTCGTGCCGCTCTTGCCCGCGTCGTTCCAGCCGAGCGCGTTCTCTCGATCCGCAGGCCAGATCGAATATTGCTCTTCGTGGTTCACCACCACCTTGTAGATCGTGTTGTCTTCTCTCTCGTCACTACTCATCACAAGTCTCCTAGTCTTTGCCTTCGGAAAGATTCGTTTCAAACTCGTCTATCTCGTGCGCGCCGCCGAGCAGCGCCCGTTCCTCTTCGAGCAGCATATCCAGTTCAACGAGGCGCGCATCGGGGTCGGCCGCCACACTCTGCAACAACTTATCAAAGTGCCGCAGCATGTAGTTGATGGTGCTGGCCTCGAAGAGGTCTGAACTATAAACCAATCTGCCCTGCAAATGATCACCTTCCTCGTTAAGTTGGAGGAAGAGATCAAACTTCGAGGTCTGCGTCTCGATCTTTCGCGGCATCAAACGCGCGCCGTCGAACTCGGTCGCCTGATTCGGTTCGTTCTCCAAACTGAACACGACCTGAAACAGCGGGTGGCGACTGAGACTGCGCTCCGGCTGCAACTCTTCGACCAGTCTCTCGAACGGCGTGTCCTGATGCGCGTAGGCCGCAAGGCACGTCTCCCGCATCTGTTCGAGCAACTCGCGGAAAGTCATGTCGGCAGCGAGCCGCGCCCGCAGCGCGAGCGTGTTGACGAACAGGCCGACGAGGTTCTCCACCTCCACGCGGTTGCGGTTGGCGACCGGCGTGCCGACGAGTAGGTCTTCCTGCCCGCTGTAACGTGAGAGCAGCACGTCGAAGGCCGCGAGCAGTGTCATAAACAACGTCGCGCCCTGTTCGCGACCGAGTTGTTTCAGACGCCGCGTGAGTTCCGCGTTGATCTCGAAGCGTTCGGTGTCGCCTTTGAAGGTCTGCAACGCGGGTCGCTCCGCGTCCGTCGGTAACTCCAACACGCTGGGAGCACCGTCCAACTGCCGCTTCCAGTAATCGAGTTGCGCGCTCCCGATTTCGCCGCGCAGACGCTCGCGCTGCCACGCGGCGTAGTCGGCATACTGTACGCTCAGTTCCGGCAACGGCGGCTCGGCGTCGCGGCTGAAAGCCTTGTAGCAGGCGGCCAACTCGCGCATGAAGACGTTCATTGACCAGCCATCGGTGACAAGGTGGTGCATCGTGATCAAGAGCAGGTGTTGCCCCGCGGACAGCCGCAACGCCTTCGCCCTGAGCAGCGGGGCGACGGTGAGATCAAAGCCGCCGCGCGCCTCTTCGATTGCCAGTCGTTGCGCTTCCCGCTCGCGCTCGTCTTCCGCGAGGCCGGAGAGGTCTATCACTTCCATCCGGCACTCGACGTGCTCCGCGACGAACTGCAACACGTCGCCTTCGACCGCCTTGAACTCC
Source organism: Pyrinomonadaceae bacterium (assembly GCA_030841105.1). Taxonomy (GTDB): domain Bacteria; phylum Acidobacteriota; class Blastocatellia; order Pyrinomonadales; family Pyrinomonadaceae; genus JAIVJZ01. The sequence goes on along the minus strand of JAVEDE010000093.1, from coordinate 16,560 downwards.
GTGCGGAGCGTCTCGTGCCGTGCGACGACGGCGGCGATGCTTCGCTCCAACGCTGTCAGATTCAACTCGCCCTCGGCGCGATAAGCGACCGGCACGTTGTAGATGGGGCTGCCCGGCGCGAGTTGCTCCATGAAATAGAGCCGCTCTTGCGCGAAGGAGAGCGGCACGCCCGTGTCACGATTCGCACGCTCGATCTTGCCGCTGCCTTCCGCGTCCGTGCCGCCTCCGCCGATGGCCGCCGCGATATGCCGCGACAGAGAGGCCACCGTCGGGTGCTCGAAAAGCGCGCGCACGCCAAGTTCGACGTTGAAGGTCTTTCTGATCCTCGTCACGACGCGCATCGCCAGAAGCGAATGACCGCCGAGGTCGAAGAAGTTGTCGAAGACGCCGACGCGCCCCGCGCCGAGCACTTCTTCCCAGATGCCCGCCATGAGTTCCTCGATGCCGTCACGCGGCTCGACGTAATTCTCCCCGGCATCCGTCGCCGCGGAACTTTCGGGCGCAGGCAATGCCGCGCGATCAACTTTCCCGTTCGGCGTCAACGGCAACACGTCCAACATGACGTAGAGTGCGGGCAGCATGTACGCGGGCAACTTCTGTTTGAGATAACTGCGTAGCTCGGCGGCGTGTGTTGCGTTTGATTCCGCGCCGACGACGTAAGCAACGATACGCTTGCCGCCGTCAGGCTCTTTGCGCGCCACGGCGACGACATCTCGCACGCCGGGGTGGCGGCTCAAGACCGATTCAATCTCTCCTAACTCGACGCGGAAGCCGCGTATCTTGAGTTGCTGATCTTTCCTCCCGATAAACTCGACCGTGCCGTCCGCACGGTAGCGCGCCAGATCGCCGCTCTGGTAGAGCCGTGCGCCCGGCTCCTGGGCGAACGGGTGCGGGATGAATCGCTCGGCCGTCAGCACGGGCTGATTCAGATAACCGTGCGCCAGCCCGTCGCCGCCGATGTAGAGACTGCCGACGACCCCGACGGGAACGGGTTCGAGTCGCCCGTCGAGCAGGTAAATCTGCGTGTTCGAGATCGGCCGACCGATGGGCACGGAGGAGTTGATCCGCGCGCCGTTCGTCATCGGGTGGCAACAGGTGAAGGTCGTGTTCTCGGTCGGGCCGTAGCCGTTGATGAGCGTGCTACCGTCGGCCGCGCGGAGAAATTTTTGGACGTGCGGCACGGAGAGCACGTCGCCGCCCGCGAGCAACTGCCGGACGTGTTTCAACTCTTCGAGTTGATGCTCGACCATCTGGTGAAACAGTCCGGCGGTGAGCCAGAGCGTCGTGACGCCGTGCGTGCGAATCGCCTGCCCGAGTTCTTCGAGCGACGACATAGCCTGCGGCATCAGCACGAGGCGCGCGCCGTTCAAGAGGCTGCCCCAAATCTCAAGCGTCGAAGCGTCGAACGAGATCGGCGCGAATTGTAAGAAGACTTCCGCCGGGTTCAGTTCGACGTAGTTCGTCTCGCGCACCAGCCGCACCACCGCGCGATGCGGGACGCACACGCCTTTCGGCCTGCCCGTAGAGCCGGAGGTGTACATCACGTAAGCCGTCGCGCGCGAATCGGAGGGGCGCGCGGGGTTGTGCGCCGGTTGCGCGGCGATTGCTTCCCAATCCGTGTCCAGTTGAATCACTTGTGCGGCGTGCGGCGTAAAGCGATCTTCAAACTGTCGCTCGGTGAGCAAGACTTCGGCGCGGATGTCTTCCAACATGAAAGCGAGGCGTTCCGGCGGGTAGCTCGCGTCGAGCGGAACGTATGCGCCGCCCGCTTTGAGAATCGCCAGAATCGCCAACACCATTTCCGGCGACCGCTCAAGGCAGAGACCGACGAGCGCGCCCGGCTCGACGCCCCGCGCCGCAAGGTAATGCGCGAGTTGATTCGCGCGGCGGTTCAGTTCCCCGTAGCTCAACTCCTCGTCTTGAAAAACGACGGCCACGCGGTCGGGAGTCTGTTCCGCCTGCTCTTCGAATAGTTCTTGGATCGAGCGGTCGTGAGGATAGGCGGTGCGCGTCCCGTTCCACTCCACCAGCACGCGCTCCAACTCGCCCGCCGACATCAACGGAATCTCGGAGATGCGCCGCTCAAGATTCGACGGGACGGCCGCCAGCAGAGTTTGAAAATGACCGGCCATGCGCTCGATCGTCTCAGGCGCAAACAGATCGGTGTTGTACTCGAAGCGGAAGACGAGTTGCCCCTGCTGCTCGGTGATGATGAGCGTCAGATCGAACTTCGCCGTTTGGTTGCTGACCTCCAGCGGTTCGACTTGCAGGCTCGACAGTTTCAACGGTTGGAGCGGCGAATTTTGCAGCACGAACATCACCTGAAACAGCGGGTGATGGCTCAAGTCGCGCTCGACGTGCAACTCCTCGACCAATTTTTCAAAGGGCAAATCCTGATGCGCGTGCGCGCCGAGCGCGACCTCTTTCACGCGCTGCAACAACTCGCGGAAAGTCGGATCGCCGCTCAAGTCCGTGCGCATGACGAGCGTGTTGGCGAAGAACCCGATCAGGTTTTCGAGTTCGCGCCGACCGCGGTTGGCGATGGGCGTGCCGACGAGAATGTCCTCGCGCCCGGCCGTGCGATGAAGCAGCGTGTTGAAGGCCGCGAGCAGCAGCATGAACATCGTCATGCCTTCGCCGCGCACCGTCTGTTTGAGTTGCGCCGTCAGTTCAGTCCCGGCTTCGAGGCGCAGCACCGCGCCGTTGTAAGTCTGCGTGGCGGGGCGCGGATAGTCCGCAGGCAACTCGAAGAAGTCGGGCGCGTTCGCCAACTGCCGCTTCCAGTAGGCCAGTTGTTTATTGAAGGCTTCGCCGCGCAGCCACTCTTCCTGCCAGACGGCGAAGTCGGCGTATTGAATCGGCAACTCGGCGAGGGGCGGCTGTGTGCCGGTGCTGTAGGCTTCGTAGCAGGCCGCGAGTTCGCGTATGAAGACGCCGATTGACCAGCCGTCGGTGACGATGTGATGCATGTTGACGAGCAGCACGTGATCGTCTTCGGCCAACCGGAGCACTTTCGAGCTGAGCAACGCGCCTTGTTCAAGGCTGAAAGTTTTTTGCCCATCCTCCGTGATCAATTCCAGCATCCGTTCTTCTCTGGAACTGGCGGGAACGTCGGAGAGGTCTTCGACGGGAATCGCGAAGCGCTCGCAAGGGAGAATGGTCTGCACGGGTTGGCCGTCGCTCCGAGCCGAGAATCTCGTGCGCAGGATTTCGTGCCGCCTCACGATCTCCGTCAAGCTGTCTTCCAACACTTTGATGTCGAGTGTGCCCCGGAGGCGGAAGACTGCCGGGCGGTTGTAAGCGGGGCTGCCCGATTCCAACTGGTCGAGAAACCACGCGCGCTGCTGCGCGGACGAGAGCGGCGCGGTCTCGCGCTGCGTCCTGCGCGTGATGCCCGCGTCTTGCGCCGCACCCGACTTCAACCCCTTGAGCTTCTCTTGCAGAAGCGCGAGTTGCGCGGGCGTCAGTCCGGCGATTTGCTCTTGAAAGTTACTCATTACGATGTGCCACCGCCACGCGCTCCCCAAACCGCGCAAACGCGGGGAGGAGTTTGATCGTTCGCGCGCGCTAGGCCGTCTCCATCCGATCTGTTCCGTCTGCGACTGCGGCAACATCGCCGGTCGCCGTCGCGCCGAGATACTGAGCGTGCGGGTGAGAGGAGTCGGCGAGAATTTCGTCGAAGACAATTTTCAGTTGCGCCACGGCCTGCGCCGCCTCGTCGGAATAGACCTCGCCTTCGCAGACGCGCAGAATGGGAACGCGGTGCTCGCTCTCGGCCAGCACGCTGCTGAAGATCGGGGCGGTCTCGTAGAACAAATGCACGAAGTCTTGCCAGACCGTCATGCCCCGCTGCAACTGCCGTTCATAATCGAGGAAGCTCGCTTCGCCGAGATCGTTCGAGGCAAGGGCGGCGTTGATCGCGTCGGCCGCGAATCTGGCCGAGTGGAGAGCATCGCCGATGCCGGAGGAAAAGATCGGATCGACGAAAAAAGCCGCGTCGCCCATCAGCAGCCAGCCGTCGCCGACGAAACGCTCCATCCGGTAGCAGTAGTTGCCGTCCATGCGCAGTTCGCGCTGGCGACTCGCGCCACGCATCCGCGCGGCCAGCGTCGGGTTCAAGTCAATCGTCCATTTGAAAAACTGCTCCACGTCTTCGCCCGATCTGACGTGATGATCGCGGCCTGAGACGATCCCGACCGAAGTAATCTCGTCGGTGATCGGAATCTGCCACGCCCAGCCCCTCTTGATCGGCAGCAGGTGCAGATGCGTGTTGTTGGCGGTTGCGCCCGCGCCGCGCTCGACGCCCGTGAACCAGCTATGCACCGCGAACTGCGGAAAGTCCGACAGCGGTTTCAGCGAATTAAGTTGCCGCCCCAGCACGCCCTGCCGCCCCGACGCGTCAACGATCAGACGCGCGTTCAGGTTGAACCTCGAACCGCCGAGTTTGACCGTGACGCCGGTGGCTTGACCGGCGCGGTTGAAGTTGACGCGATCCACCTCCGCCCCCGAAAACACGCGCGACCCGTGCTCGCGCGCAAACCGCAGCAACAACTCGTCAAACTTGGCGCGATCAACCTGATAGGCGTAGCCCTCCGGCTCGATCTCTTCAAACTTCATGTCAACCTGCTCAGGCTCGTACCACGTCGTCCACGACACACCATGCTTGACGATGAAACCCTCGCGCTCCATCACGGGGAGGAAACCGATCTCTTTCAGGATGGCGGTGGTCGAGAACGAGAGCGACTCGCCGACGTGCGCGCGCGGGTGGTGCGCCTTGTCAATGATGAGGTGGTCAACGCCCGCGCGCCCCAGATACGTGCCGAGCACCGACCCGGCGGGGCCGCCGCCGATGATGATCACGTCTGCGTCTAACTTCCTTGTGCGGAGCGGGCTGTTCACCGCCGTCGTCTTCCGCACGGGTCGCTCCGGCTCTGCGCTGCCCAACGATGTCGTGACGGCTTCGGTATGACCGATGCCCATCACCTCGAAGATTTCGTCGCGGATGCTCAGATACTCCGGCGCATCCAGATCGCGCGGGCGCGGCAGTTTGACATCAATGATGGTGCTGATGGTGGCCGGTCGCTTGCTCATCACGACGACGCGGTCGGATAGTTGGACGGCCTCCTCAACGTCGTGCGTGACGAAGAGAACGGTTTTTCGCTCGCGCTGCCAAATCTCGACCAACTCGGCGCGCATCCGCAGGCGTGTGAGGAAGTCGAGCGCGCCGAACGGCTCGTCCATGTAGAGGATGTCGGGGTCGGCGGCGAGGGCACGCGCGATCTCGACGCGCTGTTTCATCCCGCCCGACAGTTCGCGCGGGTAAGACTTCTCGAAGCCCGTCAGACCCACCATCTCCACGTAGTGCCCCACGATCCGCTCGCGCTCTGCCGGTGACTTGTCGAGCAGCCCGAACCCGATATTCTCTTTCACCGTCAGCCACGGGAAGACGCCGTTTTCCTGAAAGATGAAGACGCGCCTCAAGTCAGGCCCCGTGACCGGCGCGCCGTCAACCAGCACCGTGCCGCGCGTCGCGTTCAGAAAGCCGCCGACGATGTTCAGCAGGGTGGACTTGCCGCAACCCGACGGGCCGACGATGCAGACGAACTCGCCGTCGTTGACCGTCAGGTTGATGTCTTCCAGGACGGGGACGGAACTGTTGCCGGCGTCGTCCGTCTGCTCCGTCGCCCTTTTATGCGCCGCGTATTCCTTCCACAGATCGTGGACGACAATTTTCGCCGAGTGGTTCGTTTCCATTTGTGTAAGCCTTAACTGAATGCCTGGGGAAACAGGATGAAGAGCGGGTCTTCTGTTCAACTGAAACGAGGCGCGTGAAGAGTGTTTTGTGCGTCGTCCGAGTTCGGCGCAGACGGCCGCACGGTTTAGTTGTTTGTGCGCGCGGCCTAGTTATTGAAGCCCCAGCGCACCTCGTCCAGATGCTCCAACCTTCTCACCAGAAGATCGAGCGCCAGCCCGATCAGCCCGATGAGCGTCATCCCGGCGACGACGAGGTCGTAACGCATCCCGGCGTTGCGCGCGTCAATGATGAGATAGCCGAGACCGGAGTTGACCGCGATCATTTCCGCCGCCACGACCACCAGCCACGCGACGCCGAGCGCGATCCGCACGCCCGTGATGATCTGCGGCATCGCCGCCGGGAAGATGACTTTTGTGAACAACGTCCAACGCTTGACGCCGAAGTTGCGCGCCGCGCGCAGGTAGACGAGTTGGATGTTCTGCACCGCCGACATCGTGGCCGTCATGATCGGGAACAGGCTTGCGAGGAAGATGAGGAAGATCGGCGCGAGGTCGCTGACGCCGAACCAGAGGATCGCCAGCGGTATCCACGCGATGGGCGAGATGGGGCGCATCACCTGAATGGCCGGGTTGAACGCCTCGAAGGCGCGCGCGAACCAGCCCAACAGGAGTCCGAGCGGGACGCCGATGAGCAACGCCAAAAGGAACCCCGCCGAGACGCGGAACAGAGAGGCCACGACGTACTTCACGAGCACCCCGCGGCGTGTGAGTTCCACCATGCCGACCAGCACCTGATGCGGCTTCGGGAAGATCGTGCTCCCGGCCAACGTCACGCCGACGTGCCAGAGGAGGATGAACGAGGCGGCGACCGTGAGCGGCAATAAGAACGTCCGTAGTCGAGTATTCATTTCCCCGTTCCCTTCCACTCGTAAGCCTGCGCGTTCTGCGTCTTGCTGGAAAAGCTTGGGTCGGCATACTCGTTGAAGCCTATCGGCCCGTCGAGAATCCCGGCCTCCAGCGCGAGTTTTTCGATCTCCTCGAAATCTTTTTGCGCGAGCATGAGGTTGGAGTAAGTCACCCGGTCGGGCGGTTTGCTGAGGACGAAGCGGAGCAACTCCGGCCTCTGGTTGTAATACTGCCGCGAGACGTTCTCGGCGGCGTCCATCCGGTGATCCATCCCGCCTTCCAGCCACTTGCCGCTGCGGGCGATGCCGTCCACCATCCGCTGCACCCATTCGGGACTCTGTTTCGTCACGTCTTCGCGCACCACCAGCACGCAGGAGATGAAGTTCGGCCAGATGTCTTTCGCTTGATAGAGCACGCGGCCGTAGCCTTCCATTTCGGTCTGCGCCATGAACGGCTCGCCGGAGGTGATGCCGTCAACGGCTTTCGAGTAGAGCGCGGCGGGCATGTCCGGCGGCGGCATCTCGACTATCTTCACGTCCTTAATTGACAAGCCCTGCTCGCGCAACGCCTTGAAGATGATCAGGTATTGATTCGAGAAGCGGTTGGGAACGGCGATAGTTTTACCCCTCAGGTCGGCGATAGTAAGGATGCCCGAATCCTTATGCACCATCAACGCCGTGCCGTCGCGGTGTCCGAGATAGACGATCTTGATGGGCACGCCTTGCTGGCGCAGTTTCATCGCCAGCGGCGCGAGCATGAACGTCGCCGGAAGGTGTCCGGACACGAGAGACTCTTTGATTTCAGGAAAGCCACTGAACCTCACGGGTTCATAAATCCCCTTCCCGCTGGTGTTCTTGTTGATCCAGTCGGTAACGGGACATGTGAGGTGTCAAGTGACCGGGAGAAACCCGACGCGGAACGACTGTGCCCTACTCTCCGCGGCGACGAAGTTGAACTTGTCGAACCCGATGTTGAGCCAGACGTGCATGACGGTGAGGCCGACGAACGCGAAGATGACGCCGACGACGATTCTCAAACCTTTGGACATAATCTCACTCCTTCAATTCCCGAACCGCGGCGATGAAGCGTTTCAGAGGGTAGCCTGTTCGGACGCCGTTATCGTTTGCGGCGGCGTGCCCTGCATCATGCCGGAGATAAAGTCGCGCAAGGGGCGCAGGTGCATGTCCGGCTTCACCCACTCGCCATAGAGGTCTTCCAGCAAATGGTGTTCGGCGACCAAGCGGTCGCCATCGAAGCGGCGCACGACCGGGTGGAGGAACACGCTTTTTTCGGCCTCGCCCGGAGTCGGGTGGCGCAGGATGTGGAACGGGTCTCCGGTCACTTTGCCGAACTCCAGAGTCACGACGTAGTAATGCTTGTTCTCGCCGAACTCCGTGTCGTGAATGAAGTCCACCGGCAGTTCTTCGTAGTAGCGCGCGGGTTCGCTCGCGTCCTGCGGCATCACGATCAAGTCGCCGATGAAGCCGAACTGCTGCCACAGCGCGGAGCTATGATTCACACGCCTGATGATCGCATCTAACACGGCCTCAGGCGTGGCCTCAATCTCTTGAGACGGCCACGCCTGGCCGTGATACTTCTGCTCGAACATGCGTTGGAGCGCGCGGACGTTGTAGCGGAAGCCGTGGATGAAGCCGGACGTGCTCTTCTTGAAATCCCTGACCTGCATCAGCGTCCCGGCGAAATACATGTCCTTGACGTTGGTTGATTCCCACTCGCTGGTGAGCGCGGGGAAACGGTCGTTGATGGTCAGTGCCGGGCGCGCGCTCGGCTCGAAAATGGAGTCGTCGAGTCGGAAGCCCGTCGCCACGATCACGCGGTCGTAAACTAAATCTTCTCTCTCGTCGTCGGCATGTGTGTAATTAAAAGAGACGACGTACTTGCCGTCACGCTTCTCGATCTTCTCGACGCTGGCGTCAATGATCGCGTTCTGCGACTTCAACTGGTATGTGTCGAGGAAATTGTTGTTGACCGCCCGCAGGTGTCCGACGAAATGAGTCTTCCAGGCGAGGTTGAGCGGGTTCGGACTCGCGACGTGAATCACGGCGGCTGTCGGGATCAAGTTCTCGGCCGTCTCGAAGCCGGAGTTACCCTTGCCGAGAATCAACACTTTCTGGTTGATGAACTCTTCCGGGTTAACCGAAACGACCGTGTAGTTTTCCGCCAACTCGATGCCGGGCACGGGCGGGACGTAGGGCTTGGTGAACCCGGTGGCGATCACCAGACGATTGCTCGTATAGACATTGCCTTCGCTATCCTCGACGCGGAAGAGTTCGTCTTTGGAAATGCGTGCCGCCTTCACTCCGTACTTGATGTTGAGTTGATAGCGATCAGCCCAGTCTTTCAGGTAGCGCACGAACTCGTCGGCCGGTGGAAAATAGGTTTTGGTGTAATTCTTAAAGAGCAATTCTTCGTCGTCGCCGAGGAGCGAATTCCAGTCGAAACGCATGTTGATTTCCGCGTCGTCGCTTCCGGTGTAGACCTTGTTGCTGGAAATGAGCGTGCGGTGGCGCGGGAAGTTTTGGAAGAAAGTTCCGGCGGATTCTCCCGCTTCGAGCATGAGATAATCACGCCCCGATTTTTGTAGAAAGTAGCCTAACTGCAAACCGGCCGGTCCCGCGCCGATGATCAAGTAATCAGAATGGCTCGCGCCGGCGTCACTTCCGTTTTCCATATCGCCTCCTAATGTTGCGGTCTCAAAGTTAAGGCGGGCGTTCTAATCGTCCCGACTCTCGTTAGCTATTGTTCTGGAAGAATGAATGTCTCTGCGGGTGGGTTGAACTTGCGCGCGGGCGGAGGGGTGCGGCGCTATCGCCTGTCACCCCGGCCTGAAGTGCGGTCTTTATCTCACAGCCATCAAGCGATCAATGACGCGCTCCACTTCCGGGCTGTCGAGTTTTTGTTCGATATCTTCCACACGCATGATCTGATCCACGACCGTGCGCTGCTCGCGGTCAACCCGCAACGCCTCTGTGTAGGGCATGCAGGTGAAAGTGATCATCGAATACAAATCCTTATATTTGTCGGGGTACGCCTGATTGATTTTCCGCTCGATCCCTTTTCTCAACAAAAAGCCCGGCGTCCCCACGAGGTCGCGCAACTCGACGAAATGTTCGACGCATAAGTCGGCGATGGCGTTCGTGTTCGGTCGCCGACGGCTCTCGAACTCTTTCAAGAGCGTCGTCCAATCGTCGCCGTATTGTTCCATGCACTCGGCGAGCGTGGCGCAATCCTCGAACCCGGCGTTCGCGCCTTGACCGTAGGACGGAAAGATCGAGTGTGCCGCGTCGCCGATGAGCGACACCTTGCCTTCATACGACCATGGCGAGCATTTAATGGTGACCATGGAATTGGCCGGATGCGTGAAGAAATCTGTCACCAGTTCCGGCATGTGCGGAACTACGTCGGGGAAAGAATCCTGAAAGAAGTCGAGCAAGGCGTCCTTCGTTTTGAGCGAGGCGAAAGAGAGCGGCCCTTCGAGAGCGAGGTGCAGGGAGCAGGTAAAACTCCCGTCAAGGTTGGGAAAGCCGATGAGCATGTAATTGCCTCTCGGCCAGACGTGGATGACATTCTTCTCTGCCGTCCACTTCCCGGCGGCATCCGGCGGCACTCTCAGTTCCTTATAGGCTTGTTCCCAGTATTGCTGCGAAAAGTTGAGCCGGAGCTTCTTTTGCATTTGCAGACGAACCGCTGAGAACGCGCCGTCCGACGCGAAAATTCTCTCCGCCTTGTGGTTGGTCACAAGACCCGTCTGGGAATTCTTAGTCTCAATCGAGGGGGCGTCTAAATCCACGCCGAGACATTTCTCGTCGAAATGAAACTTGATGCCGTAATGGCTGGCGGCATAGTCGAGCAAGATTTTATTCAGATCGCTTCGCGAGATCGAATAGATGGCTTCCCGGTGGTTGCCGTAAGGCTGAAAGGTCAACTCCTCTTTGACATCATGAATCAACCTGCCGTAGACAGGCACCGCCGCCGCCCGCACCACGTCGCCGACCCCGACGCTGTCCAACACCTTCAGCCCTCTCTCACAGAGAGTTAAGTTGATAGACCGTCCTGAGTTGCCGCCTGCCAGACGAATATCGGGCATGCGGTCATAGACCTCGACTTCTCTGCCCCGCCCGGCGATAAAAATTGAGAGCAGCGAGCCGACTAAGCCCGCACCCACGACAATTATTTCAGCCATAACTTTCAACTTCCAATTCGGTCTACAGCTTCTATCTACTTTCCGCAATGGGACAGGAAGATTCCGGTGTTGCCGGTAGTTATGAGCGAGACCTGACTATCCTAGAGGTGAAGCCTCGCACGATAATCTATATGGATTCGTGATACGAATCAGAAGATATGAATCTAAAGTTTTGTAGATGTGAAGTGGTTGCGGAACAACTGTCGAATGGGTAGAGCTACCGCATAGTGAGCCGAGGCTCAGCTTATTGGTTCATCGCTTACCGCTCGTTCGTGGTTGGATGCAAAATTTGCATCCGGGGAAATTCGATGCGAAAAAATTCAAGTCGGTTCAGGCGGCTAGCTGTGTGCCTTGGTCACTTGCTCTCTACCGACCGAGAGGCGACACTGATATTTGGCGCAGGTCAGCAGAACCACCACACGCTCGCTCGCACTAACTTCCCGTTCGAAAATACCGACAAAATCTTTGACCGGGCCGTCATTTATTAACACCCGATCCCCTCTTTTGAGCTGCTCGCCAAAATTCACAAAGCCGTCCTCACCCATTCGCGATTTGATAATCTCGATGAGTTCGTCATCAATCGGCGCAGGCCCGGCTCCGAAGCCGACCACGCTATGCACGCCTCTGACGAAAGAAACTTTGTGAAGCATGGTCTCGGCCTCGAACCGCGCGAAGATATATCTGGGGAAGAAAGGCTTCGTTACGGGAGTGGGTTTACCGGTAAATTGATTGTACCGCCGCTCTTGTATCTTCGGCGTGAACGTCTCCAGGTTCCAGGCTCTCAGATTGCTACCGGCGCGGTCTTCCTGTAAGGGTTTGGTGTATATGGCATACCACGCAGAAGTGCTACTTGTATTCTCGCCGCTCACTTTCTGAATCTCCCGCTAAAGCAATCGAAGTAGTTATGTGTGGCTTGAAGAATCCGGGCTGGAAGCGCAGACACGCCCGACTTTTCCAGAAGAGCTTTTCTTCAAAATCGCCGACATATATAAATTGATCAATGCTGGTGTTATTCAGGCAATCGAAGTAATCAGAGCACACTTAATTTCCATTCTTAAGGAAACTTAACTTAAGAATGTGGATACAGAAATTAGTGTTGTCCTCTTCAAATTATTGAAGCGGGCTGATGAACACTCGAAGAGAATAGGGTGTGGAAGGCGTTTTTGAGACGCAGCAATCATGACTCAAAGCTCCTTAGGAGTTGAGCAATCACTGCATTTGCGGTAAGATACAAGCTGGCCTAGCGATGCATCCATTGCATTTAGCAGTGTTTGCGTTGTTAACCGAACTCCGTTGCTACCTGAACCGTAGTGACGGAGTTTTTAATTCCAGCCTTTCGTAATGAAATCAATCTGACGAATAAAATGTCTTCAACAATAACTGCAAAAGCCCTTACGCGTTTGAGCGAAGAGCGCACTTTGGCAATATTAACTTAGCACCTACCGACGACTAATATTATTCATTACAGACTAAGGTGAGGTTATTAACGGCCATATCCAAGCTGTAACGGGCACTGACTACCGTGACTTTGTTACAGCGCTATCATCGCATTGTTTTTGCTAACTGTCAATTGATAGACGAGGGGATATTGTGTAACCGATTAACTTTACCGCTCTCTGCATATTTCCCCGCATCCCGCCTATCAGCCCTCCGAGACTTTAACACATCACGCGCCGGGGTAGTCTTAATGCGGCTGAGTTTTCACGTCACCCCTAGGGACACACGTGCGCCGCAGCCTTGGACAGGTGTGTTGGTGTTATGCTGGTGTCTGGTGCTCGTCAAGAGGAGCGTCAACTCTGACCCCGCTCAATTCAATGCAAGGAGAAATAATGGAACGCAAAGTAGCATCCGATTACCCGCAGGAGTTGTTAGACCTGTTTCACGAATACCAGCACGGCGACATAGACCGTCGCACCTTCCTCGACCGCGCCGTCAAGTTCGCGGTCGGCGGCCTGACCCTTGCGGCCATCTTCGAGGAACTGACACCCAACTACGCCTGGGCGCAACAAGTGCCGCCGGACGACAAGCGCATCAAGGTGGGTTATGAAGTCGTGCCGTCCCCGGCCGGGAACGGTTCGATCAAAGGTTATCTGGCTCGCCCGGCGCAGGGGAAGAAGCTGCCCGTCGTGCTCGTCATTCACGAAAACCGCGGACTCAATCCTTACATCGAAGACGTCGCGCGCCGACTCGCGCTCGCCAAGTTCATCGCCTTTGCGCCCGACGGGTTGACCTCGGTCGGCGGCTATCCGGGGAGCGACGAGGAAGGCGCAGCCGCATTCCGCAAGGTTGACGGGAAGAAGATGACCGAAGATTTCGTCGCGGCGGCCAAGTGGCTCAAAGCGCGTCCCGATTCCACGCGCAAACTGGGCGCGGTCGGTTTTTGTTTCGGCGGCGGGATGGTCAATCAACTGGCCGTGCGCCTCGGCGCCGATCTGAATGCCGGAGTCGCGTTCTACGGTCGGCAAGCGGGCGCGGATGATGTGCCCAAAATTTCCGCGCCGCTGTTGCTGCATTACGCGGGCAACGATCAGGGCGTCAACGCAGGGATAGCGAACTATGAGGCGGCGCTCAAGGCCAACAAGAAGGTGTATCAGCTTCACATGTACGAGGGCAAACAGCACGGCTTCCACAACGACACGACGCCGCGTTATGACGAGACGGCCGCGAAACTGGCGTGGACTCGCACCCTCGAATGGTTCAACAAATACCTGCGCTAACGCCAGACTACGCACACGTTCGCCAAGTTCGGGATGAGACCCGCGACGCTTGGGTTCTCATCGCGACCACGCCATCGGGCTCTTTCAAGGCATGTTCGAGAAGAACATTCTCACCTTCAATCCGGGCTGGAACAGCGATGCACAGCAACTCGAAGAATTCACGGACGTGCGAGAGTTGCAGCGCCAACTCAAAGCGAGCGGCGTAAGTATGTTGACGGAAGCAGACGAGAACTCAACCGACCCGGCTGGCTTCATGGTTGTTGACGCGGACGGAAACACGATTATGTTAGATCAACACGTCTAGGCCACGCGGCAGTTGGAGTTTCTGTTTGCAACGCATCACAACGGCATGCTCCCGACGTTCCTTCACGCTGACTCTCACGTACATCGCGCAGGCGCGCAGTTGATGCCGCGGGCGTTAGGCCATACAGCTACATGATCGCGAATCGAAACACAATGCTTGTGCTGGCGGGTGCAGGGTCGCTGGCAGCATCGCTACTGCATCTGGCGTGCATCGTGGGCGGTGCGGACTGGTATCGAGCACTTGGGGCAGGTGAGCGCATGGCGCGAATGGCTGCCCGTGGTCATTGGTATCCCACGGTTGTCACGCTTGGCATTGCGGCCATCCTGAGTGTCTGGGCGCTGTATGCTTGGTCGGGTGCCGGGCTGATCCGGCGGTTGCCATTCCTGCGCCTCGGCCTGTGTGCTATTACCGGAGTCTATCTCTTGCGCGCCCTCGCTTTCGTGCCGCTCCAAGCATTCTTTCCCGGCAACAGCGCTGCCTTCTGGTACTGGACGTCGGGCATCAGCTTCGGCCTGGGGCTGCTGCACGCGCTCGGGCTGCGTCAGGCATGGTCTCGCCTGTGAACCGGGTGTGGCCTCACAATCCGTCCCAGCCGACGCTGCTTAACTCTGGTGTTGAACCCGCGAGAAACAGACCATCATGACGCCCAGCATCTTCATAGCCGCCAGTGCCTTGATCGCTTTGACACTTGGCATCGCCCATCTCGTCTTCACCTTCTTCGTGCCAAAGCTCAGGCCTCGCGACCCTGCGCTTGAAGCAAGAATGAAAGAGGTGTCTCCTGTCATCACCAGCCAAACTACGATGTGGAAGGTCTGGATCGGCTTCAACGCGAGCCACAGTTTCAGCGCAATTTTGTTTGGCTCTGTCTACGGTTATCTGGCGCTCGTGCATCCCGCCATGCTTTTTCATTCGGCTTTCTTTGCAATTCTTGGTGGTCTGTTCCTTCTCGTCTATCTCATTCTCGCAAAGAAGTATTGGTTCAGTGCGCCTTTTCGCTGGCTTGTGTTTGCGTCCATTCTCTACGCGGCCGGCTTCGTCGCAACGCTGGTCTGACAGTCGTTTTCAGCGGACGCGGACGCCTTGCGCGAGTCGCGCCGCCGAATCACGGCGTTGGCTGTCCCTCTTTCCAAGAGAGCCGCACTTCTACACAAAAATACAATCTAGTGAGCGCAAGCTCATGACGATTTGAGTCTGGCCTCCGGCATTCAACAATTTAAGCAGAAACGCTAGTGAAGCTCTGTTCAGAAGGGGCTTTTTTTGTTGCGCCTGAAGGGTGAGTTTTTAAATTCCGGCGCGGGCGAGATGTGGCGTCACACACGCAAGGACTTTTTTTCTCGCGCCGGGGTTGATCCCGCCGGGCGCGGAATTACGCCTTAGTAGGTAGAGGCCGCGATTAAATGTTGGCCGCGGGCGTTGGGCGCTGGTTGCGGCGCAACTGATCTACGGGCGCGGCGGGAAAGTTAAACGGTTGGTTGTTGAAAGGAGAATTCTCACATCATGTCGTCAATGGCGCAGTTTCGCAAAACACTCATCCTCGCACTCGTTCTCGTAGCAGGTTTCTCTTCCATCGCGTCGGCGCAGCCCCCTGCAAATGGGACGGCGGCGGGCAGGCCGGTGGCCTGGCGCGATCCCGGAGACATCTCCGCGCGCGACCTGCGCACGGGGCAGTGTGCGGCGGCGTCCGCGCCCGTCGCCCCTTACACCTTCGTGGCGGAGGACAGGCTCGGCACGTCGCCGAAGTTCAAGGTGCGCGACGCGCGCGGCACGACGTGGGTCGTCAAGCTGGGCGAGGAGGCGCAGACCGAGACCGTGGCGACGCGTCTCGTCTGGGCGATGGGCTACTTCGCCGAAGAGTCTTACTACTTCGACCGCGTGGAGGTGCAGAACTTGCCGCGCCTGTCGCGCGGGCAGAACTTCGTAGAGGGGCGCAGCGGCGGCGTCGTGCGCGGCGCGCGCTTCGAGCCGCGGCGCGAGAATGCCGAGCGCGCGTCGCAGTGGGACTGGGAGAAGAATCCTTTCGTCGGGCAGCGCGAGTTCAACGGCCTCAAGGTGCTCATGGCCTTGCTCGGCAACTACGACATCCGACCCGAAAACAACCTGATCATCTCGGTCAAAGACGCGCAGAGCGGCGAGGCCGAAGCGCGCTACTTCGTCTCGGACATCGGCGCGACGCTCGGCAAGGTGGGGGGCTTGGGCGGCAAGCGTTCCAAGAACAACCTCGAAGATTTCCGCACGAGCAAGTTCGTCGTCGGCGTCGAGAACGGGCTGGTCAAGTTCGACTTTCACACGAAGCCGAAAGGCGGCGGCGGCTTCTTCGCGTCAGTTTTCAAACCCGGCTACGCCAAGAGTCAGGCGCAGAAGGAGCGCGTCATTAACAACATCCCCGTCGAGGACGCGCGCTGGATGGGACAGCAACTCGCGCGCCTGAGCGACGAGCAACTGCGCGACGCCTTCCGCGCCGCCGAGTATGACACGGCGACGCGCGACGGCTACGTCGCCGCACTGCGCGCGCGCATCAACCAACTCGCACAACTTCCGACGGGGGACACCGCCGCCGTCGCTTCGAGCCAAACTTCACGGAGGTGAACGATCAACTTATGACACACAAGAGCAACCCGGCAGCCCCGGCGCAACAGCGACGCCAGTGGCTCGCCGCCGCGGCCGTCGCGCTCGCC
>JAVEDE010000086.1 GCA_030841105.1 Pyrinomonadaceae bacterium | reverse complement strand
CTCATCGCGCGCCCGCGTCCGGCGGCGCCGGACGTGAACGTCGTCCGTTTACACGAGAGCCAGAGTTTCCCTTCCGGGCACGTCACGTTTTACGTCTGCTACTTCGGCTTTCTCTTCTTCGTCGCCTACGCGCTCTTGCCGAAGCACACGGCGGTGCGCCGCGCGGCGCTCACGCTGGCGGCGGCGATGGTCGCGCTCGTCGGCCTCTCGCGCGTCTACCTCGGCGCGCACTGGCCGAGCGACACCATCGGCGCGTACTTCCTCGGCGGCCTCTGGCTCGGCTTCTCGCTCTACATGTACGGGCGTTGGAAGGAACGCTCGACGCTCCACCCCGAAGAGACGGCCGCAGCCACAACTACGACAGCGACGACAACGGCGGGCGAATAAATTATTCGACTTGGAAAAACCCGTCGTGCGACAGACCGGCGACGCTCGACCGGGACTCAGCGGCCTTGTCAAGAACAATCCCGCCCGCCGAAAGTCTACGGCACAGTTCGTCGCGGCTAATGTTCGATGCGCACACTTGTGCCCATCGGCAGGGGGTCGAACAGTTCCTTGATGTCGGCGTTCGCGAGCGCGACGCAGCCCCATGTCCAGTCGCCTTCCGTGCCGCCGCCGTGGATGAAAATCTCGCCGCCGAGCGCGGTGTCCCACGGCGGCCGACGCTTGTTCTGCAACGCGCGGATGATCGCGTCGCGTTGGGCGCGCGTGATGAGTTTGTCGCGCAGGCCGCGCTCGGCGTCCTCTGCGTTCGGGTAACTGAGGCCGAGCGAGAGGTAAAAATTGCTGCGCGCGTTTTTGACGCAGACGTAGAAGTCGCCCTCCGGCGTCGCGCGGTCGCCCTGCCTCACCTTATCGTCAACCGGGTTTGCGCCGAGCGCGATCCGGTAAGTCCGCACCACCTCGCCATTCGCGTAGAGATGCAGTTGACGTTTACTTTTCGACACGACGATCTTCGGGTTGACGAGCGGAAGCTTGAGCGGCGTTTGAACTTCAAGTGACATCGGATTCTCGCTCGCCTTCTTCGCCGCAGGACTGGGCGACACGCCGAACGCGAGCGCGAGGCTCAAGACGACGAGCGTTGCTGCGATGAAGAGTTTCATAATCTTTGTGGGATGCGTCGGCCGCGGCTCTCAGTTGGTTGCCAACCGTCCGTCAGTTGGTCAGCAGCGCCGGTCAGTTGGTCAACAGCCGCCAGTTGTTCGACGGTTCGGCGGGCACACGCCGGTTGCGCTCCACCCAGTCAATGATCAGTTCGCGTATCTCCGTGCTCGAACGGAAGACTTCGGGCGCGCCGCGAAACATCGTGTAGCCGCCGCCGCCGTTGACGCGATAGTTGTTCGTCGCGAGTTTGAGCCGCTGCGCCGGGTCAAGCGGCACTCCGCGAAAGCGCAGGTTTTGGACGCGCGAGCCGTGCGGCTTCGTCAGATCGAGATCGTAGGTGACGCCCTCTGCGATGTCGAAATTGTAGGCCGGGATTTTTTCGTCCACGAGTTCGGCGGGCGTGCGCCCCGCTTCGTAGGCGCGGAAATATTTCGCAGAGTGTTCGAGCGCGTCCTTCAACTGCCGCCCCGTCACTTCGAGGACGACGAGCGTGTTCTCGTAGATGTACAGCCCCGCGATGTCGCGCACCGTCACGTCGCCTTTGGGGAGGCGCGCCTGCGGATTGAAACTCGCCACCATCGAAACGTCTGCCTTGCCCACCTCCAACTGCACGCGCTGGACGAGATCGAGGATCGCCGTGTCGCGAAAGCGCGCATCCGTGGCGGTTAACTCGGCCGCCGACGTGCCGATGACGCGCGCGAGCCAGCCTTGCGTCTCGCGGTCGTAAGGCTCGACGAGCCGCGCGATCTCTGCGTCCGTCTCCGTCGTCGCCGTGACGGGCACGGTGCGTGCCGACTTCGCCGCGACGCGCCAGCGGCCGCCCTTCGCGCGTTCCAGATACACGTCGGCGCGCGCCAGATGCCGCCCCCAGAAATTCGCCTGCGCGAGCAGCACGCCGTTGATCACAAGCGACGGCACTTCGCGGTGTGTGTGCCCCATCAGGATGAGATCAACGCCCGCGACTTCGCGCGCGAGCCGCGCGGCCACGTTCTCGTTCGTCACCTGCCCCGGCGTCGCTTCGCCTGTGCGTAAGTCCTCTTCGAGTCCCATGTGCATCGCGACGACGACGAAGTCGACGCGCTCTTTCGCGCGCAGCACTGAGACCCACTTGCGCGCCTCCGCGACCGGTTCACGAAACTCAAGCCCCGCAAAATTTTCCCGGTTCTCCCAGAAGGGCACGCCCGGCGTTGTCAAGCCGAGGACGCCGACACGCACGCCGTTCAGTTCCTTGACGACGTAAGGCTGGTAATAAGTTTCGTTAGTCCCCGTCTTGTAAGTGTTGGCCGAGAGCCACGGGAAACTCGCTTCGCGCCGCGCCTTCTCCAGCACAGCGAGTCCGAAGTTGTACTCGTGATTGCCGACGGCGAGCGCGTCGAACTTGAGCGCGTTCATGGCGAGCATCAACGGGTCGGGCGGCGCGTTGTTCTTCTTGTTGTGAACATATTCGAGCGGTGTGCCCTGTATGGTGTCGCCCGAATCGAGCAGGAGCGTGCCCGCAGGGTTCTCCCCGCGCGCTTGCCGGACGAGCGTCGCCAACTTCGCCAAGCCCCGTGCGTCCGGCCGGTTCGTGTAGTAGTCAACGGGCAGGACGTTGCCGTGCAAGTCCGTCGTTGACAGGATCGTGATCCACGCGCGCTCCGCCGCCTTCGACTGCGACTGCGCGGGACTGTGCACGCACAGCAGCGCGAGCAACAGCGACACGCACGCCAGCGGTTTTCTCATCGTCAAAACTGTCTCCATCAATCTTGGTTCTCTTCCTTTGCGCCTTTGCGCCTCCAGCGTGAAAATTATTCTCACGCTGGAGGCGCACAGACGCAAAGAAGAAAATAGAGTCTTACTCAACGTTGAGTCTTACTTAACTTCGTATACTTCGACCGCGCTGACGCCGCCGACAAATCCTTCATAAACTTTCCGGCCGCGCGCGCGCACGTCCCGCATCTTCTCGCGGTTCTCGTAATAGGTGCGGCCGCGTTGGAGGATGACGTAGGCGGGGCGGGGCGCGGCGTCGAGTCGGAAGGCGGGGTCGGAGAGCACGCGCGAGTCGAGGTCTGAGCGACCGAACTTTTGCAGGTAGTGGCGCACGACGCCGGGCGTCTCGTGGACGATTGATGCGCGCGCGGGCGCGCGTTCGACGACGTGACGGATCGCCTCGCGCAGCCCGTCGTCGTAAAACTCGTCGTGCGGGAAGTAGTAGCCCGCGCGCCCCGCGCCGAGTGCGTTCGTGTAGGTCGCGTAGTGCGGCGCGGCGTCGTAGGCGAGCCACGCGGGCAGCGCGACGAACGAGAGGAAGACGAGTGCGCGCACGATGCGTCGCGGCGAAAACTTGCCTTCGCGCTCGTCCAGCGACGCGCCGAGCCGCACCACCCACATGATGCCGACCGCCGCGAGCATGTAGACGAGGGGCAACAGCGAGTGCGCGTAGCGCAGCCACTTCGCGCCCGCGAGCGAGTAGGGCACGATCCAGAGGACGAACATCAACAGCAGGAACGCCTCGCCCGGCCGACGCCAACGCCGGACGCAGGCGACGAGTCCGGCGACCATCGCGACGAGCAGCGGGAGCGGCGTCTTGATAGCGAGAAACAGCAAATAGAAATAGACGGGCGTGCCGAAGGGCGTGCTCGACATCTGGTTCGTGTAGAGCGTCTCGCCCATCAGGTAGCCGTGGTGCGTCAGCAGTCCTTCGCTCGAATAGGCGGTCAGGTAGTGCCACGTCTGCGGCAGGAGGACTGCGGGGTTGGCGACGAGAAACGTGACGAGGACGAGCGGGTAAAAGATGGCGGGCGTGCGGCCGCGCGGCTCGCCCGGCGCGCGTTCGCGCTGCGCGACGAGGTGGTGGTAGAGCATGTTCAGGCCGAAGTAGTGCGGGAAGTATTTCGACGCGAGCATCAGCCCGAACGAGACGGCGGAGGCGAGGTAATATTTCCGCTTGGCGCGCGGTTCATACCCGCTCGTCTGCTTGGCGCGCAGGTAGAAGTAGAAGGCGAAGAGCATGAAGAAGACGAGGAGCGTGTCTTCTTTGGCGATGCGGTTGTAAGTGATCGCGTTGACGCCGGACGCCCACAGGAGCGCGGCGACGAGTCCGGTGCGCTTGTCGAAAAAGGCGGCGGTGAGCAGGTAGAGCGGGACGACGGTGAGCGCGCCGAACAGGACGTTTGGCAAACGCACGGCCGCCTCTTCGCTGATCTGCCGCGTCGCGCCCGCGCTCGCGTTCCACGCTTCCGACGCTTTGAGCGAGAGGAAGACGAGCGTCTTCATCAGCATCGGGTGCTCTGCGTTCGGCGTGATGTCGCCCTGCCCGTAGGCGCGCGCGGCTTCGAGTTTGTTGATCTCATCTTCGGCGAAACCGAGTTCCGCGATGCCGTGCGCGCGCAGGGCGAAACCGGCGACGACGAGCAGGGCGAGTGTGAGCGCGACGCCGCGCGTCAACGCCCACGCGCGTTCGTCCCGCGCGTCGGCCGCCGCCGCGCGCGAAAGATTCGCCGCCGCCCCTGCTGTCTCTTCGGGAACTAAGTCGAGAGATCGTTCCAAGTCAAACTCCGGCCGCGAAATTTTTCAACGGGGCACGATGAGTCTTTCTTTGTTGACCACGCCGTCGCTGCTGTTACTGCTGCCGTTGCTGTTGCTACTACTGCTGTCGCCGCGCCCGTCGCCCGTTGATGATGTTGTGGTCGTCGTTGTCGCCACCACCGGAACACGTTCCAGCCCGGTTTCCGTCGCGGCGAGCGCGGCGGCCTCACGCGCCTCGCGCGCCATGCTCCGCACCGACAGCCCGCGCCTGACGAGCACGGCGACGCCGACGGCCGTCCAGAAGATGACGCGCGCCTTGCGGATGATGGCGAGCGTGACGCCCACGGTCGTCCCTAATTTTAAGACTTTGGTGAATAGCCCCGTGCCCGCCTCGTCAATCCCGACGCGCATCGGCACGAACTTGAAAATTACGTTGATGATGCGGTTGACGGATTCGAGGACGAAGGCTGCGAGCGCGAGATCGGCGAAGGCGGGCGGGCGTTCGAGGATGAAGTAGAGCGTGGCGTAGACTTCGGCCACGCCCGCGAGATGAAAGCAGCCTTCGAGCGCGAGGATGGGCAGGAAGCGGGCGCGATGGTTGTCGTAAAAACCGTAGATGCGAGATTCGACGGCGCGTACGCGTTCGCCCCGCGCCGCAACGAACCCGCGTGCCCAGCCACGCCGCTCGAACGCCGCGAGCGCGCCGCTCAAAAATCGCCACTCGCGCCGCACCACGAAGTAGCCCGCGGCGACGAAGAAGAAGATGAAGACGAGCGTCGCGTAACTGGCGAAGCGCAGTTTGGAGTTGAGCGGGAAACTCAGCAGGAGCGCCGCCGTGCCCGCGAAGATGAAGAGCGCGACGGAGAGCATGTAGAAGAGGTTCTCGACGGCGAGCGCGGAGATGCTCGCGACGACGGGCACGCGGTCGCGCACGAAGGCGGCCTTGGCCGGTTCGCTCACCACCATGCCGAGCGGCGTCAGGCTGCCGAGCGCGTCGCCCGCGAGATATGCCTTGAGCGCGTCCGAGACACGCAGGCGCACGCCGCCGTCGAAGCAACGCGTCCACGCAACGGCGCGCACTAACGGGCGCACGGCCGAGATGAGCAGGACGACGAGGAAGCCCGCGCCGAGTTGCGCGATGTTCTGCCAGATGCTCTGCGGCCCGGCCTTCCACACGTAGTAGGCGAAGAGCAGCAGGCCGCCCGCGGCGAAGACGATCCCCGCCACCCTGCCGGACGCGCTGCGTCGCTCTTCCTGCGTGCTCTCAGTCATTCGCTTGTCCAGTTTGAAAGGTCGCCTCTCGCCGCGAAGGTTGTTAAGTCCGTGTAGACCGCGTAGTTCGTGTAGGACTTAGCAAGATACGTTATTGCGCCGCCAGTCTCAACTACGATCCGCGCGCGAACGGAGACTCGCGCCCCTGCGCTTCCCACGCACGCAGCAACTCCCGCGCCACCTCTCGCCACGCGTCGGCGACGGCCGAAACCGGCGGCAGACCGCCCGCACAGGCGCGGACGACGCACCCGTCCGCCTGTCGTAAAAATGCGACAGGCGAAAGAAGCGGGGCGCTCCGGGGCGTAAATCGTGAATCGTAAATTGTGAATAGAAAAAGAAAAGCCCGGTTTTTCTCTATTCACGATTTACGATTCACGATTTGCGATTCACGATTTACCGCTTTCACAGGTTACAATTGCCTGCCATAAAATTTGAATCCCATGCCAGAAGGTCTGTGAGAGAGCGATGAGCAAAGCAGCAACCGAACTTTTGACCGGCACGCCCTTAACCGTCTATTCCGAAGACGAAAACATGTTTCGCGCCAGCGTGCGCGAGTTCGCCGAGGGCGAGATCAAACCGCGCCGCGAGGAGATGGACGAGCACGCCAAGATGGACGCCTCCATCATCAAACACCTCTTCGACCTCGGCCTGATGAGCATCGAGACGCCCGAAGAGTATGGCGGCGCAGGCGCGTCGTTCTTCTCGGCCATCATCGGCGTCGAAGAACTCTCGCGCGTTGACCCCTCGGTCGGCGTCCTGATGGACGTGCAGAACACGCTCGTCAACAACGCCCTCATCCGCTGGGGCAACTCCGAACAGAAGAAGAAATATTTGCCGCAACTCGCCGAGAACAAGATCGGCGCGTACTGCCTGAGCGAAGCCAGTTCCGGCTCCGACGCCTTCGCCATGCAGACCAAGGCCACCGACGGCGGCGATCATTACGTGCTCAACGGCCAGAAGCTCTGGATCACGAACGGCGTCGAGGCGGAAATCTTCGTCGTCTTCGCCAACGCCAAACCCGAAGAGGGCTATCGCGGCGTCACCGCCTTCATCGTCGAGAAAAATTTCGAGGGCATCAGCGTCGGCAAGAAAGAGAACAAACTCGGCATCCGCGCCTCTTCCACCACCGAGATCATTTTCGACAACTGCCGTGTGCCGAAAGAGAATCTCCTCGGCGAGTTCGGCAAAGGCTACAAGGTCTCCATCGAGACTTTGAACGAGGGGCGCATCGGCATCGGCGCGCAGATGATCGGGCTGGCTCGCGGCGCGCTCGAAGCCGCGCTCGCCTACACGTCCGAGCGGCAGCAGTTCGGCAAGGCGATCAACCAGTTTCAGGGCGTGCAGTTCCAACTCGCCGAACTCGCCACCCAACTCGAAGCCGCGCGCCTGCTCGTCTATAACGCCGCGCGCCTGAAAGACGCCGGTCTGCCTTTCGTCAAAGAGGCCGCGATGGCGAAACTCTACTCGTCGCGCGCCGCCGAAACCATCGCCTCCAAGGCCATCGAACTCTACGGCGGCTACGGCTTCGTCAAAGACTACCCGGTCGAGAAATTCTGGCGCGACTCCAAGATCGGCGCGATCTACGAGGGCACGTCCAACATGCAACTGCAAACCATCGCCAAGCTGATGATTGACAACCGGCAGCCGAAGGTACAGTAGTAATCTTTGTGGACACGGCCGAGATCAAACAATATCTGGGAGAGTTGAACGACGAACTGCGCGCCGTAGATGTCAAAGGCGAAATCTGTTTATACGGCGGCGCGGTGATGTGTTTAGTTTATGATGCGCGGCCGGCTACGAAAGACGTTGACGCTGTGTTTAGGCCGACACGCGAGTTGCGTCAAGCAGTCGAGCGAGTGGCTGTCGCTCACGGCCTGCCGAACGACTGGTTGAACGATGCGGTGAAGGGCTACGTTGTACCACACCCGCAACGCATACTTTTCGATTTTCCGTGCCTCAAGGTGTATGTGCCAGAGGCCGATTATTTGCTGGCAATGAAAGTGCTGGCGGCGCGCGTGGATACGATGGACGTGTCAGACGTGCGGTTGCTGATAGGCCGTTTGGGATTGCAGAACCCGGCGGAAGTTTTTGCGGTTTTGGAAAAGTATTACCCGCGCCGCCAAATCAAACCGGCGACGCAGTATTTCATCGAAGAGTTATTTGAGCAATGACAACGCTCCGCGAATTGAAAGAGCAGATCAGCAACGATCAGAAGTGGTGGCTCGTCCACTTCATGGATTTCGTGGATGATTTTCGTCGCCACCAAGACCCGCGCACCGCGATAGCCGAACCGTTCGAGTTGTCGGATGGCAAGATGGACGCGTTGCTGGCTTCGACGGCAGAGAGTTTATGCGATGAGGCGGGCATCGAGCCGCCGGAATGGCTGGCGGGCGTGCCTGCGAGTCCTGAGCCTTATTTCGTCGGAGGGCTGGAGAATCTCAAAGCGATCTCAATCGTCGAAAGCCCCCTGCGTTTTCGCATCCGTAAAGTCTTCGTTCTGGAGAATTTCCTGAGTCGCGTTTAGCGACGGCCACAAGGGTTGACATGAGGGTAACAGATGACAGCGTCACGCATAGAAGTCTTCGAGCAGATGCTTGAGAGCGATCCCGAAAACACGATGGTCTTGTTCGGGCTGGCGAAGGAGTATGAGAAGGCGGGGCGGCACGCGGACGTGATCACCACGCTGACGAAATATCTCCAACTCTTCAACGACGAGGGCAACGCCTACGGCATGCTCGCCCAGGCGCACGAACACCTCGACAACCGCGACGCCGCCCGCGCCGCCTACCAGCGCGGCATCGAAGTCGCCACCGCCCACGGCCACCCCTCGATGGCCGAAGACTACCGGATGACGCTGGAGAACGAGTACGAGGATTAGAGTATAAATTTTAGATAGAGGTATTGAAGAAGATGGCGACCGAATTGAAGGCGCGTGAGTATCGCGGGTTGGATAGGGAGCAGATGCTCTCGATCTACCGGACGATGTACATGTCGCGGCGCGTGGACGACAAAGAGATTCAACTCAAGGGGCAGAACAAAATCTTTTTCCAGATCAGCGGCGCGGGGCACGAGGCCGTGCTGACGGCCGCCGCGATGGCCTTGCGTCCCGGCTACGACTGGTTCTACCCCTACTACCGCGACCGCGCGCTCTGCCTCCAACTTGGCATGACGCCGCTCGAACAACTGCTCTCGGCCGTCGGCGCAGAGGCCGACCCCAACTCGCATGGCCGCCAGATGCCTTCGCACTGGGGGCACAAGCGACTCAACATCGTCTCGCAGTCGTCGCCGACGGGCACGCAGTTCTTGCAGGCGGTCGGCTGCGCCGAGGCGGGTTATCGCTTCGGGCTGATCGAGGAGTTGAAGAGTCGCACAGATGAGTTTCACTCGGACGAGGTGGTCTACGTCTCGACCGGCGACGGCACGACGAGTCAGGGCGAGTTCTGGGAAGCCTTGAACACGGCGAGCAACTTGAAGTTGCCGGTGCTCTTCCTCGTCGAAGACAACGGCTACGCGATCAGCGTGCCGGTCGAGGTGCAGACGGCGGGCGGCGACGTGTCGCGACTCGTCGCGGGCTTCCCCGATCTCTACTTGCAGAAGTGCGACGGGACAGACCCCGTCGAGTCGCTGGAAACTCTGCAACGCGCCGTCGAATACTGCCGCGCGCGGCGCGGCCCCGCGCTCGTCCACGCGAAAGTGATTCGCCCCTATTCGCACTCGCTCTCCGACGACGAGAAACTCTACCGCCCCGACGAGGAGCGCACCTCGGACGCCGAACGTGATCCGGTCAAACGCTTCGGCGCGCTGCTCATCGAAGAGGGATTCGTCACGCAGGAGGAGTTGCAGAAGTTAAAGGACGAGATTGACGCCGAGATCAACGAAGCCGCCGACCTCGCGCTCCAGAGTCCGCAGCCCGCGCCGGAGACTGCGATCGAGTTCGTCTACTCGACCGAAGTTGATCCCACCTCGAAGGAGTTCGACACCGAAGAGGGCGCGCAGCTTTCCGGCAACACGGGCACGATGGTTGACAACATCAACCGCTGCCTGCACGAAGAGATGGCGCGCGATCCGCGCATCGTCGTCTTCGGCGAAGACGTGGCCGACGTGTCGCGCGAAGAGAACTTGGAGAAGGTGAAGGGCAAGGGCGGCGTCTTCAAAGTGACGGCCAACTTGCAGCGCAACTTCGGCTCGGCGCGCGTCTTCAACTCGCCTCTGGCCGAGGCCAACATCGTCGGTCGCGCCATCGGCATGGCGACGCGCGGCTTGAAGCCCGTCGTCGAGATACAGTTCTTCGACTACATCTGGCCTGCCTACCACCAGATCAGAAACGAACTCGCGCTGATGCGCTGGCGTTCCGCCAACGACTTCAAAGCGCCCATCGTCATCCGCTGCCCCGTCGGCGGCTACCTCAAGGGCGGCGCGGTCTACCACTCGCAATCGGGCGACACTTTGTTCACGCACATTCCGGGCTTGCGCGTCGTCTACCCGTCGAACGCGCTCGACGCGAACGGCCTCTTGCGCACGGCCATCCGCTCGGACGACCCCGTGCTCTTTCTCGAACACAAACACCTCTACCGGCAGGCGTACAACAAATCGCAGTACCCGCCCGACAACTTCCTGATCCCCTTCGGCAAGGCCAAGACCGTGCGCGAAGGAACAGATCTTTCAATCATCACCTACGGCGCGCTCGTCCAACGCTCCGTCGTCGCCGCCAAGCAGGCCGAAGCGCAAGGGGTGAGCGTCGAGATCATAGACCTGCGCACGCTCGCCCCCTACGACTGGGACGCGATCGTGGCGACCGTCAAGAAGACCAGCCGCGTCATCGTCGCGCACGAAGACACACGCACGCACGGCTTCGGCGCTGAAGTAGCCGCGCGCATCAGCGACGAACTGTTCGAGTATCTGGACGCGCCCGTCCGCCGCGTCGCCGCCCTCGACACCTTCGTCGCCTACGCGCCCCAACTCGAAGACCACATCCTCCCCCAACCCGAAGACGTGCTCCGCGCCGTCACCGAACTCAAAGCCTACTGACGTGACGCGCGCAAGTCAGCAACAACTTAAAAAGGGCGGTCGCTCGATGCGGCTGCCCTTTTCTTCTCTTCACAGGACATTGAGCTATAATCCGTTTACAAAGAACTATGCTACACAGTTGGTCTATATTGTCAGCCGGAGAGAATTTATGAATCTTGCAGAGAGGATTACAACCGATCCTGATATTTGCCACGGCAAACCTTGCATCCGCGGGTTGCGTTATCCGGTGGAAACGTTGCTTGAATTGCTCAGTTCGGGAATGACCATTGAAGAGATACTGGCCGATTATGAAGACCTCGAACGCGAGGATATTTTGGCCGCTCTCTCCTTCGCCGCGCGGCTCAGTCAGGTCAAGCGTCTCGAACCGCTGCCCGCATGAAATTCCTCGTTGACGCACAACTCCCGCGTCGGCTGGTGTCCCGGTTGCGTGAGGCACGAAGCAATCCACACGCTTGATTTGCCGCTGGGTAATTGCACACCGGATTCAACGATCAATGAATTATCATTTCTGCAAGGATACGTCGTCGTCACCAAAGACACAGATTTCGTCAACTCTTTTCTCTTACGCCGACGCCCCTCCAAATTGCTATTGGTCTCAACCGGCAACATCCGCAATGCCGACTTGGAATCGCTTCTCTTATCGAATCTTGAAAAGATCGCAGTTCAGTTTGACATTTTTGATTTCATCGAAATAAATCAACAGGCAATTATCTTTCACGTCTAAAGAGACGCCCCAACTCGAAGACGTGCTCCGCGCCGTCACCGAACTCAAGGACTACTGACGGCGCGCACATGGTTCTTAATATGACAAAGGGGGGTCGCTCAACGCGGTTGCCCTTTTCTTTTCCTCGCGGGCTGTTTATATAATAAGTCTCCGACGTAGTAAGGCCGCGCCGTAGTTTGTTCCGGCATGTCGTGTGTGTGCGCTTATGCCGGGCGGTGTGGGATAGCCGAAACAGTTTGCCTCGCAGTCGTGAACATCGTCCACTGAGATTGATCGCCCCGACTCTTTCGGCGGTGGAGAAACAAAGGAAAGGTTCACATGATGATGTGTAAGAAATGTTTGGTTAGCTGCCTGTGCTTGATTGCCGCGCTGTCGCTGGCGGGTTGCAAAAGCGCGAACACGAATGCGCCGTCGGCTGCCGGGGCGACAAATTCGTCCGGGGCGGTTCAGAGGGAGAGCGTCGCGGGCGGCGTCGAGAAGCAGAAGCCCGCGCCCGGCACGGGCAACGTGCAGGGCAAAGTTCTCTACAACAGTAAGCCCGTCGAAGGGATCGAAGTTAAGTTGTGCGAAAAGTTCAGCCGCTTCCTCGGCGGGTGTGACGGGAAGACCTACACGGCGCGGACGGACGCGAACGGCGAGTATGTGATCGCCGACGCCGAGCCGAAAGTGTACGAGGGGTTGCTGGCGCGCGTGTTCGAGACCGACTCGTACGTCTTCGCGGCTTCGGGCATCGGCGGACTCAGTACGACCAAATACGACGTGGCCGCCGACAAGACCCTGTTCATCGCGCCGACCAATCTCTTCAAGAGCGATCTGAAAATCGTCAACCCGAAGGCGGGCGCGAAGGTCGCCGCGCAAAATCTGGAACTCAAGTGGGACTCATACCCGGAGGCCGCTTATTACAAGTTCAGCGTCTTTCCCGAAAACGCCGCCGTCACCGCCCCCTACGTCAACGAGCGACTCGAAGCGAACAGCTTCGCCGTAGACAAGCCGCTCGAAAAAGGCACTTACCGCTGGCAGGTCGAAGCCTACAACGGCGAGGATCGGAAGTTGGCCGAGAGCGGCGACGGTATCAAGTTCACCATCAACTAAACCAACCGCCCCGCAGTTGAGGCGGGAGACTTGCTTTCCCGCCTCAACACCACCACACGCCCCGGCAAACAACAAACGCCTCGCACCGCGCCTCTCAAATAAGACGCGGCGGCGCGTGTGATCGGGCGGCGCATTCCCTTCCGCCGCGCTTCGATAACCCGTCCGTTTATCCGCTTGTAGTACACGCGTGTACTGTACCGTTTCACCTCGCGGCGAGTTTTCGCGCCCGTTTCATCCATTTTTTCGGAAGGAATGGCGGGCGCGGCGCGGCATGAGGGTTGCCACCAATTGTTAAGTGAGTCCCCTATTCAAACTTCCTCCCCCTCGTCAGCAACTTAAAAATCAGGAGAATTTTCGACATGAGTAAACGTCTGCTTTGTATTGCGGGAGGCATCGCCTTGAGCCTTGCTTCCGCCAGTTTTGTCGCCGCGCAGGAGCGCACCACGACCACCGTTACCACCCAAAAGACGCAGACCGTCCAAAACGCGGACGGCAGCTACACCGTGATCCAGTATCCGGCCGACAAAGAGGTCGTCGTTGACCTCGCGCCGGGGACGATGATTCCGGGCGCGAAGGGCATCGCACGCGTCATGCGCCGCGGCGACGCGACCAACATCAACTTAGACCTCTCGAACATCACCGGCGACATGAACAACTTCAACGTGTACGCCGTTGACCCGTCGGGCAAGTTCACGCTGCTCGGCCCCGTCACGCTGGCGAACGGCGCGGCGACGCAAACCTTCACGACGCCGATGGACAAGTTCATGCTCGTGCTCTCGCCCGAAGGCAACCTGACGACGATGGCCGAGAACACGCCCGTCCTCTTCCGCAGCGGCGTGCCGCAGGGCTTCGCCGTGATCCCCGTCGGCAGCCGCGGCGAACGCGACGGCGCGGCGGTCGGCGAGCGCGTGGCGGCAGCCACTACTTCCGGTGCGTCACCGGCCTACACCGCGCCGCTCCTCGGCATCCCGAACTGGCGGCAGGGCACGGACACCGAGATGAAGATCAACTTCGCGGGCGAGATGACCGGCACGCGCGCCAACGTCTCCATCGAGCCGCGCAAGGACGGCGCGACCACCATCCGCATGCGCTTCCACGAACTGAAGGAAGCGCCCGGCGGCAAACGCTACGTGCTCTGGGCGATCAGCCCCGACAACAAGTATCACCGTCTCGGTCAGGTGGTGAACACCGGCCAGCGCAACGAGGCGGAAATCAGAACCGAGACGGGCTTGCCCGACTTCGGCCTCTTCATCACGACCGAAGACATCGCCGATGCGCCGCCCGCCGGCACTATCGTCGGCACGGTCATCCGTGGTAGCGGCCGCTAAAGTCGCCCACACATTTTTTGCTCGCGTCTCCTAAGCCCCTCGCTACGAGCTACGACGCGCGAGCCTCTAACGGCTGCCTTCCAAGGAGGGCAGCCGGTTTTTTTAGGGATGAAGGATAAGGGCGGGCGAAGGGATGAGGGATGAGGGATGAACCAGAAGTCACTCAACTTGGCTGAGTGCTTTTCTGATTCATCCCTCATCCTTTTTTATTGACCCGCGCGTCGCCCGGCCTGTATATTTCTTATGCCCGCGTTGCGGGCGAGGGGCGGTGAGCAGTTCCCCGAAAAGCCGCCTCCCGACAAGGCACACCTCGTTAGTCTCCGCTCGAAGTTTTAACTCAGGCTAAAACTTAGCTCTCGCACAATTCGTACACAGATTGACGCCGCAACCCCGCGCGGCGCGACCGTTGAAGGTCATCGTGGCCGCTGTCTCGTCTGGAATTTAAGCCATGTCGAAAAGCCAACTTCCCCCGATCCCCCGCTGGCTGCTCGCGCTCTGCCTGTTCGCGTCCGCGCTCGTCGGCGCGGCGCACGCGCAACAGGCGCAGCAGGCCGAGTCGCTGCCCGAACTCGTCCGCCGCGTCAAGCCTTCGGTCGTCGCCATCGTCACTTACGACGCGAAGGGCGAGCCGCTCTTGAGCGGCAGCGGTTTCTTCATCCGCCCCGGACAGGTCTTGACCAACCTGCACGTCGTCGAGGGCGCGCGCCGCGTCGAGGTGAAGACGCTCGACGGCAAGGGGCGCATCTACCCGTCGCAGGGCGCGCTCGATTTCGACGAGGAGGCCGACCTCGCCATCTTGAGCGTAGACGTGCCGCCCGAACGCACGCGCGTCATCGAGTTGACGAACAGTTTGCCGGAAGAGGGCGAGGGCGTGTTCGTCATCGGCAACCCGCTGCGGCTCGAAGGGTCTGTCTCGGACGGCATCGTCTCGGCCGTGCGCGAAGTGCCGAACCTCGGCAAGATCATCCAGACGACCGCGCCCATCTCGCACGGCAACAGCGGCAGCCCCGTCTTCAACTACCGCGGGCAGGTGGTCGGGGTCGTCACCGTCAAAGTCACCAACGGGCAGAACATCAACCTCGCGCTCGCGTCCGCGCGGCTCAACTCGCTCAAGCCCGACAAACTCACGCCCTATGACGCGCTCGCCACGCGCAACCGCAACCTGCCGGGCGGCGAAGCCTCCGCCGAGTGGTGGTACAAGAACGGGCTGAACTCTTTGTGGCTCGGAAACTACGACGGCGCGCTGGGGTCTTTCGAGCAAGTCGTCAACAAGAACCCGAATCGCGTCGAGGCGTGGATACAGGTCGGCTATTGCAAGGTCAAGCAGGGCAAGATGAGCGAGGCAATCCGCGCCTACAAGCAAGCCCTGCGCCTGCGCCCCAACTCCGTCGAGGCTTACAACAAACTCGGCGACGCCTACTATTACGCCAGCAACTTCGACGAAGCCATCGCCGCCTACCGGCAGGCCGCGCGCCTGCGTCCAGACCTTGGCGAAGCCTTCTACAACCTCGGCATGACCTACCTCGAACTCGGCGACCGCCCCGCCGCCCTCGCACAGAGCCACCTGCTCCGCCCGCTCGACGTTGAACTCTACCAGAAGCTGCTCAACGAGTTTCGACGGTGAACCGGACACAAGGGGAAAGGGAAAAGGGGAAGGGTTAAAGGGTGAAAGACAAAAGCGGGGCGTAGCCATTCGATGCTGCGCCCCGCTTTTCTTGTCCTTGACCTTTCCCCTTTAACCTTTTCCCTTTTCCCCTGCCTTATTCCCCCAGTTGCACCGTGAACACGTTCTTGTCTATGCGCGCGGGGTCGCCGAGGACGACGAAGCGTAAGTTGTGCATGTACTTCTGCGCGACGCGCTGCACGTCCTTCGGGGTGACGGCGCGGAGGCGTTCGAGGAACGTGAGAGAGTTGCGCCAGCCGCCGCCGATCAGTTCGTACAGGGCGAGGTCGCCGGCCTGCGCGGCGTTCGTCTCCTGCCCCATGTAGTGGCGCGTGAGGAAGCCGGAGATGACGCCCGCGATCTCCGAGTCGTCCGCCGTCTCGCGCTGCATCTTCGAGATTTCGTAGAGCATCACGCTGACGGCCTGATTGGCGTCCACGGCCGAGACGGAGATGCCGCCGAGGTTCGCGCCCTGCGTGCGCAGGAACGCTTCGGGCGCGTAAGAGAGGTTGCGCTTGTAACGCACCTCGACCATCACGCGGTCTTGCAGCAGCGACGAGGCGACGCGCATCGCGTAGTAGTCTTCCGAAGAGAGGGGCGGCGCGGCGAAGACACCCTGTATGTAGTTGGTCGGGATGGCGCGCTGCGTCACGTCAACCGTCGCCGACTTGAAGGCGAACTGCGGCAGCGGCGACTGGCGGTAATCGCCGCGCGGCAGCTTGCCGAACGAGGCCGTGATATTCTCGCGCACCTTCGCCGGGTCAAGATCGCCGACGAGCACGAGCAGCAGGCGCGAGGTCTGCATCATCTGCGCGTGATGGCGACGGAGGTCTTCGACCGTGAGGCGCGCGAGCGTCTGCTCCGTGCCGTCCGGGTCGTTCATGTAGGGGTGGCCGGCGTAGGCCACGCGCGATTGCAGCACTTGAATGAACGAGTCGGGCGTGTCGGTGTCGTCGCGCCGCGAGATCATCAGGCGGTTCTGGACGCGCCGCACGTCGTCGGGCGCGAACTGCGGCCGGAGCGCAACGTCCGTGAAAATTTCCCAAGAGCGTTCGAAGTTGGCGCGCGTCGAGGCGAAGGAGAGCACGGAGTAGTCGTAGCTCAGGCCGTAGCTGATGCTCGATCCCATCCGCGGCAGTTCCTTGCGCAGACGCTCGCGCGGGAAGTTTGCGCTGCCTTCCGACATGGCGTCGAGCATGAGGGCTTCGACGCCCGCGTTCTCGGCCGTCACGTTGCGCGCGCCGCCGCGCAGGAACAGCCCGCCCGACACGGACAGACTTCCCGGCCGTCGCTTGACGAGCACCTTCAACCCGTTGACTTCAAACTCGGTGACGAGCGACTCGGCGGTCGCCGCTACTTCCTTGACCTTCTCCTTGTCCGGCGTCGGCGCGGGCGTCGCGCTCGTCGGCGGGGTCGCGGTCGCGCCGCCCATCTGCTGCGCCCACGCGTCACCACCGGTTGAGAAGAACATGAGGAAGGCGCACGCCGCCGCGAGCACAAAAGCGCGTCGCGACTGTTTCAGATTTTTAATTTCCATCTTCATAAAGAAGTAGTGATGAGTGATGGGTGATGAGTAAAAGCCGTGAAGCGTGGATCGTAAATCGTGAATAGAAGAAACCCGGTTCTTTCTATTGACGATTCACGATTTACTTGTCTTCACTCATCACTCATCACCCATCACTCATCACTACTTGACTCCTTCTCCGATCAAATCCTGTGGCGTCAGTTGCGCCTCTCGCTGCGATTCTTCCGAGAGCAGGGCGAGGCCAACGTGCGGCTTGCCTTGAATGTAGGTCGTGATGTAGCGGTTGATGTCGGCGCGCGAGGTGCGGCGCAGGTTGCCGAGGTAGCCGCGGAAATAGTCGAGTCCGGTCGAAGCCCACCAGAAGCCGAGGGTGTGCGTGTAGTCGGTCAGCTTCTCGCGCGAGTAGAGGTCGTCGGCTTCGAGCAGGGCTTTGGCGGTTTCGAGTTGCTCGTCGGTGTAGTAGGCCGGGTCGTTGAAACTGGCGATCTCTTTGTAGATGGCGCGCATGGCGGCGCGCGCCTTGTCGGGCGTCGTCTGCGCGAGCACTTGAATGGGGCCGACGTTGCGCTGCGTGTAGTAGTTGAAGTCAACGGCGGTGACGAGTCCCGTGTCAACGAGCGCGCGTTGGAAGCGCGAGTCGGGCTGGCGCAGGATGAAGGAGAACACGTCGGCCGCGTAGGTGGCGGCGTTGTCCTTGCCGATAGACGGGCCGTGCCAGCCGACGTTGAGGATGATGTTGTTGACGGGCTGCTTGATCACGACGCCCTCGCTCCGGGGGAGCGGCGGGTGCTCGACCATCGGGTACTTGACGAACGGGTCTTCGCCCTTCCGCCAGTCGCCGAAAAGTTCCTGCGCGAACTTGAAAACCTCTTCGGCCTTCGCGTCGCCCGTCACGATGAGGGCGGCGTTGTTCGGGATGTAGTAACGCGCTTGGATGAGACGCATGATGTCGGTGGTGGCCGACGTGACGGTCTCGCGGTTGCCGCCCGGATTCTTGCGACTCGGATACTTGTAGAAGAGTCGGTTGTTGAGTTCCAGACTCAGGAAGCCGTAAGGGTTCGACTCGTGGCGGTCGAGTTCGGCGAGGACGGCCTGCCGCTCCTGCTCGAACTGCCGTTCGTGAAAGAGCGGGTAGCGCGCCGAGTCGCGCATCGCCACCATCGCCACGCGCAGATTCGGGCTGGTCGTGTGCGAGTAGTAGTTGACGATCTCCTCGCGCGTCGAAGCGTTAGACAAGACGCCGAGTTGATCGAGCGTCTTCAAATAATCAGCCCCTTCGAGCACGGCCTTGTTGGCCTTGAAGAACATGTGCTCGTAGAGATGCGAGAGGCCGTTGAGTTCGGGCGGCTCGGTGTAAGAGCCGTTCTTGACGGCGAGTTCCAGAGAGACGAGCGGGATCGAGTGGTCTTCAAGCACGATCACTTCGAGGCCGTTCGCGAGCACGCGGCTGACAAGCTGCGACTGCGCAGCGGCCGTTGCGACTGCGGTCTGCGGCGCGGTGGTGGCGGTCGCCGTGCTGCGCCGCGCGGTCTGCGGCGCGCGCGCGTAGGCGGGCGCACCGAGTGGCAGCGGAGCAGCGGCGACGAGCGCGAGCAGGAACGCCAGAGTCGAGAGATAACGCGTCGGTAAAGTTCGCTTCATAAGTTATTCGTGTAAAGAAGTTCGGAGAATCCCCGCGCGCTGGTGACGACAAACAGCGCGGGCGGCCGAGAGACATCAACTGGCAGTTACGGATTCGCTTCCTTTAGAGGCCGATCATAACACGCCGCGTTGCTTGGCTGATAAGCGTGAGAAAAGGCTGGACGCGGGAATGGATCGGGGCGGACGCGAAAATGGATTTACGTCGCGCGTGTGGAGTAGTGCGCCCGCGTCAACCGGCGTCAACTATTTGAGGCCGAGGTCGTTCGCACGCTCGTAAGCGCGCAGGAAGGCTCTGGCGAAGTTGGTGCTCGGCTTGCGCTCGAAGTTGTTGAACTGCGGGTCTTCAAATTTCAAGAGGACGTGGAGGGCTGTCTCCGAGACGCGCTTGACCACTTGCCCGCGGCCGAGTTTGTAGTCGGTGTTCATCTCCAACCGCTGCTTCGTCCTGCCGAGTTGGCCTTTCACTTCGTAAGCGCCCCGCTGCGTAAGTTCGCCCGTGCCGAACTCCAGGATCACCTCGGCCTCGCTTGCCGCGTCCACGATTTCGAGCCACGGCAGGCGCGCGAGGATTTCGCCGGTGATGTTCTCGCGCTCCTTCCGCTCGCCGCCCGTGTCCACGTAAATCTTCTTCACGCCGCGCAACTCTTCGGGCACGCCGTCCTCGATGGTGACGAACTGGAACGGGTACTCGACCGTGTAGGATTGCGCGACCGGCTCGCCGCCGCGCTTCGCCGTCAGAAACTTGATGCCGCGCGCGGCTCTCAGCGCGGCGGTGTTCTGCCCCTGCGAGAGTCCCTTCACGACTTCGAGATTGCGCACCTTGCCGTCCGCCGCGAGCACCATGCTCAGTTCGACCGTCCCGCTCACGTCATACTTCCCCGCGACTCTCGGATATTGTGGCTTCGGGTTCGACAGGATGACGGCTGGCGTCGTCACTTCGGCGGGCGTGTAGACCTTCTCTTCCGCGACGGGCGCGACGGGAGTAACAGGAACATTAGGAGTCTGAGCGAAGACGACAGCCCCGCCGCAAGACGTGAGGACGAGCGACAGGATTGCGAACAGAATTTTTCGCGTGCGAGGAGGGTGCAAGGGTTTAACTTTCCTTTCTAACTTTCAGCCATTACGTTTCTTACGTTGTCTCTTTATTTTCTGCTTCGGTTTAAATTTTGCGCCTATCTTCCTCGGCATATATCCGTCCTCGCAACAGTCGAGGCACGGCGTCTCACCCGGTCGTGAGTATGTCACGAGATAAAGTTTCCCTTCAGCCTCTCCCGCTTGCGCAATATAAAACTCGGCTTTCGGATTTTCTTTGGTGTTGAGCTTTCCAGAATCTACGAATTCGACGCGCGAGATGTCGAAGCCTTTGTTGTGCTCCAAGAACTTGCGGATGTAGTTCGTTCTTCTTTCGCTAACCGTGGGAGTTTCGCTTTTGCCCGCGTAAACTTTTGCGATGATTCTGGCGGTCGGGTTATTTCCCAACTCTTGACGCAGCCCGTCGAGATGCAGGCTGTTCAACTCACAAGCATTCGCACCCGCTGTGACCGTGGCAAAATCGTTTTGCGCGAAACTAACGAGGGCGGTTAGTTGAAGCAGTGCGAACAGCAGAAGCAAATTCTTCATATCAATTACGAACCGCCCAACTACAGTCTGGCCTGCGGCAAGTCGGCAAGCGCGTGCGAGCGCAGGGCGGCACGGTAGGGCTTCGCATGGTCGCCCGCGGCGTTCGACGACCAGCGGACGCGAATCGCCTTGCGCTCGCGGCTGTCGAGACCGACGCGCATGCTGTAGGACTGGCGCGTGCGCGGCGCGTAGAGGACGAGGCGGCGGCTGAACGGATCGTCGCGCGAGTCCGTGCCGGTGCAGATGATCTCGTCGTAGCCGTCGCCGTCGGCGTCAACGACCGTGGTCGCCCACTTCGCGCCGCTAAAGCCTTCCTTGTCGAGTTCGGCGCGCGCGGCCACGCGGAAGCCGCCCGTCGCGCCGCGCGACTCCATCAAAAAGAGGTGCGACGCGCCCGCATTGCGTTCGTCGCGCACGGCGGCGATGCCCGTGCCGCGCACGGTGCGGAGCACACGCGCTTCGCTCACCGCGCCGCCGGTCGAGACGCTCGCCGCGATCTGGCGCGCGGCGTCATTCGAGAGCGAGGCCGGGTAGACGTTCGGCGCTTCCACGTCCTCCACAAACTCTCTGGCGAAAGCCGTCTGGACGACGGCGGGCGAAACAGTGTTGGCGGCAGTTGAGGTCGCGCTTCCGCCGCGCGGCGAAGCGTTCGCTTTGACGCGTGCGCTCGTCGTGCTGCTCGAAGACCACGCGAAGAACAACCCGCCGAGCAACGCGAGCACGGCCACGGCGGCGACGGCGCGCGAGGCGTTCGACGCGCGCGTGTCGAGTGTGGCGATGGTGGAGGCGAACGGCGCGACCGCTTCCGGCATGACGAGTTGCGCCGTGTCGTGGAGGCTGCGTTCGAGCATGGCGCGGGCTTCGCGCGCACACTTCGGACGGTCGGTCGGGTTCTTGGCGAGCAGCGTGTGCGTCGCGAGCGCGAGGCGGCGCGGGACTTCCGGGCAGCGCGCCATCAGCGGCGGCGGCGCGGAAGTCGCCTGCCGGACGAGCACCGCCGATTGCAGTTGATCCGTGAACGGCGGCTGCCCCGACAGCATTTCGTAGACGAGCACGCCGACGCTGTAGAGGTCGCTCGCCGTGCCGACGGGCTTGCCGAGACATTGTTCGGGCGACATGTAACGCGGCGTGCCGATGATCAAACCCGACTCGGTGGTGGCGTGCGTCTTGGTCACGTCGGCCGAGGCCGTGAGCACTTTGGCGATGCCGAAGTCGAGCACCGAAACGCCGCGCTCGTTGAGCATGATGTTGGAAGGCTTGAGGTCGCGGTGGACGATGCCGAGCGCGTGCGCCTCGGCCAGCACGTCGCAGATTTCGCAGGCGATGCGCACAGCGCGCTCGGCCGGGAAACGTCCCTCGCGCGCCAGCACGTCGGCGAGCGTCGAGCCTTCGACGTGTTCCATCACGATGAAGGGGCGGCCGTCGGGCAGACTCCCCGCGTCGAAGATCATCGCGGCGCGCGTGTGGCGCAGGCGCGCCATCGTGCGCGCCTCGCGCATGAAACGTTCGGCCACTTCGGGGTCGGCGGCAAACTCCGCCTTCAAAACTTTGACGGCGACGGGGCGTTCCAGTCCGAGATGCGTGGCGAGATAGACAGTGCCCATCCCGCCCCTGCCGATCTCACATTCGATCCGGAAGCGGTTAGCGATGACACGGGGGATGTCCATGATAAAACCCTCTTTTTGGGGACAAAGGGTCGCTGTCTTGGCCGTTTACTTCTGAACGAGGCGAGGGGGAAGTAGCGCGGTCGAGCGGCGAGAGGAGACAGTTTGTTAATCCTTCTAACAGGCAACTAACAGGCAACGGGGAAAGTTGTCGTTTTGCTGAAACGGCGGATGCCGGACAGTCACGGAGTTTAGCACCAAGCGGGGCGAAAGGTAAAAGCAAAATTTGCCGCCGCGCCGGTTTTTTAAAGTGAGTCGGTCGCACTCGCAGCAAGCCCGTCAACGCGCCTTCGCGCAGGTCGTCGCACGCGCTAGCGCGACGCGAGTTCAACGAGCCAGTGCGCGAACAACACGGCGACGAGCAGGTGCGCGTAGACTTTCGTGGCGCTGCGGATGCGGCGTCGAATTGCGCCGCTGTCGTGCGGCGTGTGGCGCGTGCGATAAAACGCGAGATAGAGGAGCGCGAGGCCGAGCAGGACGAGGCCGCAGACGAGCAGGAGTCCCGCCGGATTCTGTTGCCACGCCTCGCCCGCGCGCCCGTGCAACGTGAGGATGACGCTGCGCGTCAGCCCGCACGTCGGGCACGGGAAACCTAACCCACGCTTGAACCAGCACTCCCAACGCAACTCGCGCCCCAAGACGAACACGCGCCCGTCACGCACGGACGCGAACGCGCGCATGATAACGAGTTGCAGCAGGACGAGCGCGCCGACAAGGCCGGGCGCGGAGTTGATCCCGCTGATTAAATCTCTTGGTAGTTTTCGCATGACTGCGACGGGCGAGTTGATGATGTGGGCGGGGACGCGTCGGGCGCGTGTGAAGTTTGCCGTCGCGCCGTGGGTTTCAAAGTGCGCGCGGGCGTGCTTGAAGGGGAGAGCCGGGCGGCGGCGCGTTTGACGAAGCGTAAGAAAAGGGACGTGCCGAAAATCCCCCAGAGCACGCCCGTCAGCAGACGCCGCGCGTTGTCGCCTTCGCCATGCGTGACGACGGCGTGCAGCACGTCGAGCGGCAGCAAAAGCGCGAGGGCGATGCTCAGTCTGAGCGGCGGCACGCGACGCTTCCACAGCAACCAGCCGAAGAGCGCGAGCGTGCCGACGAGGATTCCCGTGCAACGCCAGCACAGCGGCAGTTGCGCGCCCCACAGGTGCGGCGAACGGGCGGGCAGTTGGTGACACCACCAACTGCCCGCCCACATCGAGGCGCGGTAGAGACTCTGCGCCGTTCGGTCGAACACGTCCACGCGGTTTTGTTATTTGAAGAGTATCGGCTGGAACTGCCCGTTCGAGTTCTTCGCCGCTTCGTCCCAACTGTGAATCGCCGCCGCGATGTTGATGAGCGGCATCACCATGAAGAGGCACAGGCCGACGGCGACGAACGTCAGGATCGTGGCGACGACGGCGTAGGCCAGCGTCCCGGCGAAGATGGCGATGCCGAGTCCGGCCTTGTTAGGCACGAACAGGAGTCCGATGCCGGGGAAGAAAAAACTGACGAGAGCGGGGACGATCGGGTGCATCGGCTCGCCCGCCGTCGGCGTCTGCTGGTATTGCGGCGTCATGCTCTGGCCGGGGTTGTACGGGGGATAACCGGACGGCGGCGGAGTCTGCGGCGTGTAACCGGCCGACTGGCCGTAGGGATCTCCTCCGGCGGCCGGGGGCGGCTGGTTGTAAGGATTAGCGGGGGGCGGCTGGTTGTTCAAGTCGCCGCTCACGCGCCACGATTCGGGGGCGGGCGCAGATGTGGGCGCGAGCGTCGCGCCGCAACTGACGCAAAATTTTGTTCCTTCGACGTTGTTCGTACCGCAAGAGGCGCAGGTTGCCATTAGTCTTCTCCTTCAGGGGTGTTGAGCTTGTTCGGGTCTATAGCAAGGTGCGAAGCGGGCGCGGCGCGCGAACTTTTCCTAACTCGCGGCTGCGGCCGGTCGGCGTCTATTAAATATCGGGTATCCAGAAATCCTGACCACATTCTACGACGCGCTTGAGTCCGAGGGCGCGCAACTCTTTCTCACGAACGCCGAGAAAAGTAAAGTGCGGCAGATCGTGAAGGACGGTTTGAAACCAACCGTGGTGCGCCAGAATCGCGCGCACGCGCTCGTCGCGAAACTCCGCCGCGTCGAACGCCAGCATCGCGAGGTGCTGCGACGCGCCCGGCGCGGCGACCGAAGACAGGATCGTCCGCGAAAAATCTTTGCTGAAAAAATTGCCGCGCTCCTCTTCCCTGAGCACCGCCGCGATCTGTTCGCCGGAGGCGAGCGCGCCGAGCCGTGCGGCCTCGTCCGGCGCGAGGCGTTCGCGCCCGACCCAGTGTGCGAGCGCGGGCTTGACGCGCGACTCCCACAGGCGGAGCGTGTCTGCGTAACTGCGCCGCGCCGCCTCCGCGCCCCCGCGCGGCGTGATCTCCAACCCCTCCGCGTGCGCCTCGGCGCGCGCCGCGACGAGCGCGTCGAGCGCGGCCGGTTGCAACTCGATCTGCGCGTCGCCGATGTGCAGGCCGCGCGGCTCGGCCTCCGCCTGAAAGCGCGCGCACTCCTCCTCGCTTCGGAACACGCAGCGCGGCGGCACGCGCACCTGGCTCGCGTCGGCGACGAACATCGCGCCGTACTCGGCGAGCAGGCGACGCTCGACCGGGTCGCACGCGTCGCACAACTCTTCCAACTTCAAGCCGCGACGTGCGAGCGCGCGAGCGAGCGCGGCGTAAAAGGGCGACGCGGTGAAGTCGTCCGCTTGGCCTTTCTTCGTGCTACGGCCTTCGGGCGTGGCGGGGTGGTCGCTTTTTTTGCGCATGCGCGGTTGTGGTTACGTCGGGCGTGCCTTTCGAGGTTCGCTGGTCTCGCTTTTCGCGGCGGCGCGGGCGTGATGTATGCTACCAAGAGTCGGGGCTGAACGAAAGAAACGGCGAGAGAATTTGCGTGGCGGCGGGAGAAAACTCTGTTGGGGCGACTCGATCA
Organism: Pyrinomonadaceae bacterium; assembly: GCA_030841105.1. GTDB lineage: Bacteria > Acidobacteriota > Blastocatellia > Pyrinomonadales > Pyrinomonadaceae > JAIVJZ01. The sequence goes on along the minus strand of JAVEDE010000086.1, from coordinate 8,592 downwards.
ATTTCACGAAACACTGGCGACCTACAGCAAGCACGGCTGGCGACTCGCGCGCGTCTTGATGCGCCCCGACGCACTCGCCGAACTGCGCGACGCGACGGGCGGCGCGGATTTCGAGACCGTCCCGGCGCGCGAATTTCCGATTGACGCGATGTGGTTCGCGCGTCCCGCAGAGGGCGGGCGCGAGGCGTGGGAACTGCGCCACGTCAGCGAATCGCCCTACGCGCTCTTCGAGTTGTTCGAGCCGGACGAGGCCGAAGAAGACCGCGAAGACGTGCGCCGCGAAATGGAAGCGAAGATGAAGGAGAGGTTGGGCGCGGAGTGAGGGAGCAGCATTCAGGAGATAGAAAACAGGAGTCAGAACGAAAGCTGTCTTGCCTTTCTTCTGACTCCTGTTTTCTGTCTCCTGAATGCTGCTTTTACGTCCGCCGCCCCATCTTGACGGGAATCTTGATGCGCTGCCCCTCTCGGTAGACCACGACATCAACCGTGCTGGCGGGTTTGGCGCGGTTGATATAACCGTTCAGTCCCTCCTCGGTACGGACGGGCTTGCCGTCGAACTCGACGACGATATCGCCATCCTTGAGACCGGCCAGATCGGCGGGGCGGTTGGCGTACACCTCGCCGAGACGTATGCCCACGATCTTCGTGCCCTCGATAGGCACGCGATCCGTGGCCTCAATGCCGAGCAGACCTCTCTCTTTCGGCATGAAGGCGTCGCCGTTGTAATCCGCGCTGGAGATGGTCGTCAACTGCGTGGTCTTCATCTCGCCGTCGCGGACATAGACGACCTCCACCGTCTTGCCGATGCGCGTCGCGCCCAGCACTTCGCGCATGGCGTCTTCGCCGTTCACCGGCCGCCCGTCGAACTTGGTGATGATGTCGCCGTCGAGCAGCCCGGCGCGTTCGGCCGGACTGCCGGGCATCGCGCCCTCGACGATTGCGCCCTGCTCGCCCTCGGTGTCGCCGAACTCCTCCGCGCCGAAGAAAGAGCGCGCCACGTCGCGCTGCTGCTGCCGAAACCCGACGCTTCGCTGCGCCGTGTCTCTAATGGCGCGAAACAGAAACGCGCCGCCCACCCCCACAAGCGGGATGAACAACAGGAACGCGATCAGGAACGCCAGCCACTTCTTCCGCCCCTTGCGGCGTCGGCCGTGACCCAAACTCTGCGGCGGCATGGGAGCGACGGGCGATATCAGCGTCGTCTGCGCGCCCGCCGCCGGGTTCGTCAAAGACTGATTGCCCGCGCCCATGCCCGCCATGTCGGGCACGCGGTCGAGGCGCACCGTCTCCACGTACTCGGCCATGCCCTCGCCGAGACGATACCCGCACGCGCGGCAGAAGCGCATCCCGCCCACGAGCGCCGTGCCGCAACTGGGGCAGCTTTGCGGGTTCGCAGCAGCCTCTTTTTCGGCGCGTTGAGTTTCGGTTTCCATAGAGTTTTCCCCGTCGTGTGCTGGAATGGCGGATGCCGCGCGGGGCGTCCGGTCGTGTTCTGGCGTCGAGAATTATACGCCAACTCGCGCACCCCGGTTGCACATTCATACGCCCGCGACATAAACTTTTGCCCGCGCGACACAAACGCACAGACCGCGGCGCAAACGGCGACCGGAAAATTGTCAGATGGAAAGAATGAGGCCCCGACCAGTGGAAGTAGTTAAAGCCCTCGCTGCCTTGCAGCCGCTCTACAACAAAGACAACATCGAGATCGTGACCGAGGACGGGACGCGCGTGCGCGGCCTCGTCAAGAGCATGAAGACGACGCAAGCACTCACCAAGCCGAGCGTCAAAATCCAACGCCCCGACGGCGAGGTGGTCAAGATCACCTTCGACATCATCACCGAGATCGTTGATCACAACCCGGCCGAAAGTAAGCTTTAAGGCGGCGGTCAGTATTTTGTGGTGCGCCCGCGGGCGTGCCGCAAGATATTTTGTTTTTCCCCGTAACAGTCTCTTCGTCACGGGTGCTTTTTAAGGTATGATATTTCGCGCGCGGGTGGTCTAAGAGGAAGCGTCCCGCGCGTTTGTCATTATGCAGAAAACTTCCGGCATCACGATTCAGGAATTCGGCGGGCGCGTGGCGAGCGTGTGGCAGGGCTTGCGCCCTTCGACGCGCAGCCTCGTCGAGCGCGCTCTCACGTCGGCCTCTCCCGTCGCGCCGACCATGACGACGCGCGGCGGCGCGCCCTACGACGCGCGCTCCGAATGGGAACTCAGCCGCCTGCTCGCCGCGCTCGACGGGCGCGCTAAAGAGACGGGCGAGCGCGTCCTCAGCACCGAAGAGGTCAGCGAACTGACGCGCATGGCCGAGACCTGCGCGCGCGTCCTGCACGCCGAGGCGCGTTCGGCCGAAGTCTTCGCGCAACTATTGGAGCGCGCCCTCGTCGTCCGCGACTACGCGCGCGTGGACGTGCTCGCCGACACCTTCGCCGCGCGCCTTCCGCCCGGCGAGGTGTGCGAACTGGCGCGCCATCCGAATCCGAGCGTGCGCGCCCTCGCGCACGAAGCCCTCGCGCAGTCGCCCACTGGCGTGCTCGTCGAACTGCTCGGCGACCCCGTAGACGCAGACGTGGCGCGCGACGCGCTCGAACTACAGGCCGACGATTACGGTTCGGAAGAAGCCCGCTGGGTCGTGAGCGCCTTAGAGCGCGCCGACGCCAGCGAAGAAGACGAACTGTAAAGACGACGACGCCCTAAAGAAACTAACGCAGAGAAACTAAAAAGCCGCTCGACTCCGAGCGGCTTTTTACTTTATTACTTTACTGCGGCCTTAGTCCGACCTTTGTGCGGTCTTTCAATTCAACTTCAATTCAACCCACGCGTGACTCAACCGGCGAGCGCGCCGATTGTTTCCTTTTGGCCGTCGCCGATCTCGCGCAGTCGCGCGACGACCTGTTCAATGAGCCAGTTGGGCGTCGAAGCCCCGGCGGTCACGCCCACGCGTTCGACGCCGCGCAAATCTTCCGCGTCAATCTCCTCCGGCGTCTCGATCAAAAAGCTGCGCTCGCAACTCTCCTTGCAGACCGAGAGCAGTTTCAGACTGTTCGACGAATGCTTGCCGCCGATGACGTAGAAGGCTTCGACGTGTCCGGCCAGAGCGCGCGCGGCGTCCTGCCGGTCGCGCGTGGCCGAGCAGATGGTGTTGACGATCTGCGGCTCGCCGTCGGAACGCGCGCGCACCGCTTCGGCGGCTTCGAGAAAGGTGCTGAGTTTGATCGTGGTCTGCGAGACGACGAGCGGCGCGCGCAAACGTCCGGGTAAGTTTGCCACCTCGCCCGCGTCGCGCACGACGTGCGCGTGATCCGGCGCGTAGCCGACGACGCCGATCATCTCCGGGTGATCCGGGTTGCCGACGACCACCACGTCGCGCCCTTCGGCGGCGGCGCGCTCGGCGAGTTTCTGCACCTTGGTCACGAACGGGCACGTCGCGTCAATGACGTGCGCGGCGCGCGCTTCGAGTTCGCGCTGCACTTCGGGCGTGACGCCGTGGGCGCGGATGACGGCCGTCACCTCGCCCTCAACGTCCGTCGGCGCGTCAATCGTCGCGACGCCGTGCGCTTCGAGGCGTTCGATCTCCTGCGTGTTGTGGATGAGCGGCCCCAGAGTGCGGACGCGCGCGCCCTCGGAGAGCGCGCCCTCCACCATCTCGACGGCGCGTTCGACGCCGAAACAGAACCCGTACTCCTCGGCCAACAAAACCTGCATGCGCGTTCCCTTCCGAAATTTCACTTCGCGAGCTTTTGAGTTGAAGGTCGCGCGCTGAAGCAAACTGCTCGAACGCCTCGCGCCGATCTCAACTCAAAGATTCCTTAACCCATCCCCTCCGGCGGAGGCGGTGTTGCTTGCGGCGGCGCGTCGTCGCGTTTGCAACGCTGCTGCCACTCTTCGCGCAGGCGGTCGCCGCCGCGCAGGGCTTCGTCAATCCAACTGATCTTCTTGTCCGCGAGCCAGCCGACGCCGCCCCAGAAATTTTTCTCGAACTCGCCGAACTTGTAAGCCACGTCGCGCGGCAGGACGGCGTATGACGCGTCGCACAAAAACCGCAGCGCGTCCGAGAGCGTGTCGCCGGTGTGGTAGCGTGTGTCGTTTGCTTCAGCCATAAGTAAAAATCACTCCTTCAACGTGCCTATACGCCCACGCCCGCGCGTTCGTTCCACGTCAAATACTAGCACAGCGAACTCGCAACTCAGGACTTCGCAAGAGTCGTCAGTATTTCGCAAGGGGTCGTCAGGACTTCGCGGGGGTCATCGGCCTGATGCCCGTGTACTGCGCCGAGGCGATGCGCCACTTGCCGCGCGTCTTGCGGCAGACGAAAGTGCAGCGCATGGCGCGGCTCATCGTCTGCCCGTCGGGCGTCTTCATCGTGAACGGCAGGCGCGCGACGACGATTGCCGTGTCGCCGTAAATGCGACTCGTGATCTCGTCCAACTCGTAAGAGACGAGTTCGCCCTGCCGCGCACTCTTCTTTTCGGGCGCGTAGAAAGAGAGCACCTTCGCGCGCGGGTCAACCTCGCCCGCGGGCGAAATCTCGACGTAATCGGGCGCGAGAATCTCGTCCAGCTTGGCGGCGTCGTAGTCCTTCTGCGCCGCGGCCAGTTGCCGGACGAGGTTCAGAATCTCGTCTTCGACTTTAAACTTGATGCCCTGCGCGGGCGGCGGCACGGGCGCGGCCTCCTGCGTCTGGACGAAAACTATAAGCAGCAAGGCGAAGCACACCACAAATCGTCTCATCATTTTTTCTCTCCGGTTCAAGAAGCGCCGCGGATGCGAAATGCAAACGGCTCGCGGGTGTGTACGTCGGCCGCGCGCATCAAGTTTCCGCGCGACGAACTGACGCCTCGACCGGGAAGCTAGTGTATCGGGAAGTTAGTGCGTCAAGTCGAGCAGCGACGATTGACTCGCTTGTCCGACCGCCTCTGAGTTTACGTGCCTTGGCCTTCACTCTTCCCCGATGGCTTCCTTCACCTTCGGCCACATCATCTTCGCCCAGTACTCGTAGCCTTCGTCGGAGGGGTGGAAGCCGTCGGCGGAGAAAAATTCCGGGTGGTTGGGGATCAGTTCGCGGCTCATGTCGTAGGCGTCAACGAGCAGCAGGTCGTGACGCGCGGCGATCTCGGCGATGTGCGTGTTGAAGAGTTGGATGCGCGCGCGCACCTGTTCGTGGAGGAAGGCGGGGACGCGCGGCGCGTGCGAGATGTCCGGGATGTTGGTGGCGACGATGGGCGCGTCGGTCTTACTGCGCAGGCGCGTGACGATCTCTTCGTAATTGCGCGCGAACTGTTCGGGGGCGACGCCGTGGCTCACATCATTGATGCCGATGCCGAGCGTGACAAGGGTCGGTCGCGTCTGGTCGAGGCGCGTGAGTTGGCCGCGCAACACGTCGGCCGTCTCCGCGCCGCTCACGCAAAAGTTGCGCACGCTCGACCCGGCGCGCACGCGCTCGATGCGCTCGAAGACGCGCGCCACGTAACCGCCTTTGCGCGCCCCCACGCCGACGCCCGTCGAATCACCGAACGCGACGTATGTGACCGGCGTCGTCGCTGTCGTAGTCGCCGTCGCCACTTTCTGTTCCGCCCTCATGCCCGCTCCCCCGTCTTCGCTCGCACGCGTCCGTCGCAGCCCGCACGCCGCGCCGAACAACAACAGAAACGCCAGCGCGTAAATTACCAGCGCGCGATAAAACCCCTCGCTCATAAAACTTTTAACCCCTCGAACCCTTCCCTTGCAAAACCGCTTCGCACCCGCAAACTACTTTCACAACATCTCCTCGGAACGCACCGGCTCGCGCAAGATACTCTCCGCCGCTTCATGTGCGACGCGCGCCGCCTCCGCGTGCGACTCGCGCAAGTTTCCGATCTGCATGAGCGACTCGCCCGTGCGCGAGAGCAGACGGAACAGGTCGCCCTCTTCGGCGCGCGTCTGCCGCACGAGTTCGTCCCACTTCATCCCCTTCGCCCAGCGCATCACGGCCGCCGCCGCCGAGAAGTTCATCTCCGGCGCGGGGTCTAAGCCCTGCTTCCATTCGACGCTCGCCACCTCGTAAGCGATCCGCTCGAACTCTGCGAGCGTGGAGACGAGCGCGTCGTCGAGTTGCAACTCGCCGTAGTCGCGTTCGGCGTCGGCGGCGAGTGCGGCCATCAGTCCGGCGGCGCGCGCCGCGTCGAGCGAGGCGAAGAGGTTGCGTTCAATCGCTTCGCCGACGAGCAGCGGGCGGTCGAGCCGCAAGTCCGCGAGCCACTGCCCGCGCTCCGTGACGCGCTCCCCGTCAAAATCGAGATAGCCGAAATGTTCGAGCACGCGCGCCCGCCGCTCGAACGGCTGCCACACCTCTGCGCGCAAAACTTCGATGCGCCGCTCGGCACGCTCGGCTGCCTCCGCGTCCGGCAACGCCGCCCACAAAGCCTCCTCGCAACGCTTCCGCATCTCGTCGCCGTTAACTTCGCCGCCGCCGTCGTCAACTGCGCCGTCGCTGTCGTTAACTTCGCCGTCGTCAACTTCGCCTTTGTCCCGCTGTCCACCAACTTCGCCGCGCGACGCGCCGACGAGCGAAGTTGTCAGCCCGTCCATCAGATCGTTGATCAGCTCGACGGCATCGTTCGCCCCGGCGCGCGCATCGCGCAGGCGCGGTTCGGGCATGAGCGTCGCGCGCCCGGCGTGCACGTCTGCAAAGGCCACGTCGCGCGCGTCCTCCGTCAGCGGGTAGACTTCCGCGTAGACGCGCCCGACGCGCGCCAAATCGAGCGACGCGCGACGGCCGTCTTCGCGCACGCCGACGAAACTCCCGTCGCGCCGCTCCGTGACGAAGACCAGACGGCGACTGCTGCGCCCGATGCCGACAACGCGGCCGGGCACGACCGCCTCCAACAACCAATTAAGAAAAACTTCCGTCCGCGTCTGCGGCGCGCCGCTCGTCAACTTGTCGCGCGCGCTCGCCAGACGTTCCAGCCCGCGCGCCACGTCCGTCGAAAATTCACAGCCCGCGTCTCTCAACTTCCGCTCGATGCGCCGCTCTGCCTCGGCGCGTTCCTGCTCCATGCGCGCGACGCGTTCCACGGTTTCGCGGTGCGCGAAACTGCGCGCGGCGATCTCGCGCACCTGCGCGAAGTTGCCGTAGGCGTCGAGCAAATTAAGGAGCGTCGTGTAAGTCGCGCGGAACTGGCTTTCGAGCGGGTCGGGCGACGCGCCGAGAAGCGCGGCCATCTTCTGCGGGTCTTGGTGCGTGCCCGGCGCGGCGACGATGAAGCCCACGCGGTCGCGCCCGCGCCTGCCCGCGCGCCCCGTCATCTGTTGAAACTCGGAGGCCGTCAGCGTGCGCCAGCCCTGCCCGCGACGCACGTCTATGTTCGAGAGGACGACCGTGCGCGCCGGGAAGTCAACGCCCGCCGCGACGGTCGCCGTCGCAAAGATCGCGTCGAGCAAACCTGCGCTCATCAATTTCTCGATGAGCAGTTTCCAGGCGGGCAGATGACCCGCGTGGTGCGAAGCGACGCCGCCGCGCAGCACCGCGTCCCAGTGGCGATGCTTGCGTATCTCCGCGTGCTCGGCCGCGAAGTCGCGCATCAGCACGCGCCTCGCTTCGCGTCGTTCGATGTCCGTGTCGCGGCGGCCGAGCGCGGCTTCGGCGGCGGCCTCGTCGCAGCGTCGGCGCGTCGGCAGAAAGACGATTGCGGGCAGCAGGTCGTAGGCGTCGAGCGCGGACAGAAGCGACGCGGGCGGCATCTCCGGCATGTGCAGACGCGCCCCGCGCGCGGGCGGGCGACGCTCGCCGAAACGATTCGACGAATGGCGCGGCGCGCTCGCGCGTTGGAGGAAACCGGCGATCTCAGGGTTGAAGTGTCCCGCCTCGTCGAAGAGCGGGGCGAGTTGTCCTTCTGGATAGAGGAAGGCCGCGCGCAGCGGCACGGGGCGCGCACCCGGTCGCGTGACGACGCCGCAAACGACGCCGCGCACCTCCGCCACCCACGCCGCAAACTCTTCGGCGTTCCCCACCGTCGCCGACAACAACAGCAGGCGCACGCGCGGCGGCGTCAGGATGATCGCCTCTTCCCAGACGTGGCCGCGCTCCTCATCGGCGAGATAGTGCGCCTCGTCCATGATGACGAGATCGGTTCCGAGTTCGCGCCCCTCGCGCAGCGCGTCGAAGAGTTGGTTGCGATAAACTTCGGTCGTGCCGACGATGAGCGGCGCGTCGGCGCGCTCCTTGCGGTCGCCCGTCAGGATGCCGACTTGGCCTGCGCCGAACTCTTCGGAAAACTCCTGATACTTCGAGTTGGTGAGAGCCTTGAGCGGACTCGTGTACCAAGCGCGCTTGCCCGCCGCGAGCAGACGCCTGATCTCTTCGCGCGCGATCCACGTTTTGCCGCTGCCCGTCGGCGCGGTGACGAGCACGTCTTCGTGTTCGAGCGCGGCGAAGGCTTCGAGTTGAAACGGGTCGGGCTTGAACTCGCCGCGCGCGGGCGTGCCGATGCCTTCCAAGAGACGCCGCACGGGTCGCGAACGCGCCGACGAACGCGCCGCCCGCTCCGTCTCTTCGACGTGCGCCGCGCCGCCCGCGCCCGTGGAACGGCGTCGCGCTGCCGCCGCCGCATCATCCCG
>JAVEDE010000061.1 GCA_030841105.1 Pyrinomonadaceae bacterium | reverse complement strand
AGAAGGGCAAGCGCACGCCCGTCTTCGTCCGCTTCTCGACCGTCATTCACGGCGGCCACTCGCCCGAAAATCTGCGCGACCCGCGCGGCTTCGCCGTCAAGTTCTACACCGAAGACGGCAACTGGGACTTGGTCGGCAACAACCTCAAAGTCTTCTTCATACGCGACCCCTTGAAGTTCCCAGACGTGGTTCACGCCTTCAAGCCCGACCCCGTGACGAACCGCCAAGACCCGAACCGCATCTTCGACTTCATCAGTTTGACGCCCGAAGCGATGCACATGATCTCGTGGCTGTTCAGCCCGCGCGGCATCCCCGCCAACTACCGCGAGCAGGAAGGCGCGGGCGTCAACACCTACAAGATGGTGAACTCGGAGGGCACAGGCGTGCTCGTCAAGTACCACTGGATTCCGAAGCAAGGCGTGCGCTCGCTGACGCAAGGAGAGGCCGACCAGATCACGAACTTCAACCATGCCACCGAGGATTTGTTCGATGCTATCGAGCGCGGCGACTTCCCCGAATGGGAACTGCGCGTGCAAGTGATGTCGGACGACTACCATGAGGAACTCGACTTCGACCCGCTCGACGACACGAAGATCTGGCCGGAGGAACAGTTCCCGATGCTGCCCGTCGGTCGCATGGTGTTAGACCGGAATCCGGCGAACTATTTCGCCGAAGTGGAACAGGCGGCCTTCGGCACGGGCGTGCTCGTGGACGGCCTCGACTTCTCCGACGACAAGATGCTGCAAGGCCGCACCTTCTCTTACTCCGACACGCAGCGTCACCGCGTCGGCACGAACTACCTGCAACTGCCGATCAACCGGCCGCAGAAGCACGTCGCCACGAACCAGCGCGACGGGCAGATGGCCTACTACGTGGACGGCGTGGAGGCGGGCGAGAACCCGCACGTCAACTACGAGCCGAGCAGTCGCGGGGGCTTGCAGGAAGCGCCGCGCGCGGGGCGCGACCACACGCCGCACGTCGAAGGCGCGGTCACCCGCCAGAAGATCGGACGGACGAACGACTTCAAACAGGCGGGCGAGCGTTACCGCACGATGGAAGGTTGGGAGCGCGACGATCTGGTCAACAATCTCTCGGCCGCGCTCAAGCAGTGCAACCCTGACATACAAGAGCGCATGATCGCGCTGCTCACGAGATGCGACGAGGACTACGGGCGGCGCGTCGCCGAAGGCATCGGACGCCCCGTTGAGTCGCAGGCCACCGAAGCCACCGCGGCCGATTAACTAACGCCGTCGCGAGTTAAGTAACGACGACGCGAGTTAAGTAAGCCGGGCGCGATAACAAACAACGGGGACTCTTTCTATAGAGTCCCCGTTGCTATGTTCATCACAAAAGTATCGAACCCCTAGTTCTCCGTCTCGGAAAATCCGCGCGGGCGGATCAAGTCTTCGGCCACCTCCATGAGCGTCTCCGGGTATGACGCTTCGATGCTCTCCTTCATCAACGCGGGCGCTTCCGTGTCGGTGACGGCGACTTGCCGCGCCGCTTCCCACGCGCGCCTGTCCGGCCACTGCGCATACGCTACCCACGTCCCGTCTTCCGCACAGTGCAGGCGCGAGCCGAGGCTGCCGCACTTGCGGTAAATCTCCTCCGTGCGCCTGCGCCAGCCTTCACGAAACCGCTCCTCCTGTCCCTCTCTCAGCTTCCAGCGATACAAGGCAATGAACATTGTTCTCCTCGCGCCAACCATTCAACTCCATTTGAAAACATCGTCAGGAGTCCTCAAGTTGTTTTCTTCGTCTCCGCAAACTTCAGTTGAAACCCTCTGCGGCGGATGTTCTTCACGCAGGAAGTATCCAGCCCTCTCGTCGTTCCGCGGCTGATGAAGTCGGCGGTGAGGTTCTGGATGCAATCGAGGCCGTCGAGGCCGCCGAAGCCGTGGCCGCCGTGCGGCACGACGAGGTGCAAACTGTTCGGAAGATACTTGGCCGCCGTGTCGCCGTACACGGGCGGCGTCACGGGATCCCACTGGCCTGTCAGAATCAGCGCGGGCACGTCTGCGCGCGTCGGTTCGGCGTAGCCTTTCGGAATACGAGCGCGCGGCCAGAGGGCGCAGGCCGCGCGTTGCTGGCGCAGCCGGTAGTCGCCTAAGAACGTGTTGGTCGCGTTGCGCTCACCCACGCCGGGTTCGATCCACGGCAGGTCTTCGGCGCAGGTCACGGACAGATACATGCCGTTGCTGCCGGTGGCGACGATCTGCCGGCGATAAAAGATCGCAGACTCGGCGAGCGGCGTGTAGTTGCCTTGCGCGGCCGTGTGGATGAAGAGCGGGATGCGGCTCGCCGCGCCCGACTGGTAGAGCATGTAGCGGATCGCTTCTCCCACCAGATCGCGCGTTAGTTCGACGCGCGTGGCGACGCCGGTCTGCGGGTGCTTCACCTCAGCCGCGACCGCGCCGCGCAGCAATCTCTCAAGCACCGCCTTCACCTCGGCGCGCAGGTCTGGGAAGGCCGCGCGACAGTCCGCGTCAGCGGCGCACTCGTCCACGATTCCGCCCAGCGCGCGTTCCGTATGCTGCGGAAAGTCACGGGGCATCAACTGGCCGGTCGGAGAGATGCCCTGCAAGACGACCGCGCGGACGTGTCCGTGATGACGTTTAAGATAGTCCTGCGTGGCGCGCGTGCCGTAAGAGCCGCCGCTGATGTTAATTTGCTCGTAGCCGAGCGCGGCGCGCACTTCGTCCAGATCGTCCATCGCAAGATGTGTCGTGTAGAGCTTGAGGTCGGCTTTCTGCTCCAACTGCTCGCGGCACTTGCGCACGGCGTCGAGCGGGAAGTAGAAGCCCAGATAGCTTGAGAGGTCTGCGGGATTGAACAACTCGCAGTTGAGCGGGTTCGAGCCGCCCGTGCCGCGTTGATCTACGAAGACTAGATCGCGCCGCTCGCGAATCTTCGCATAGCCTTGTGCGATGTAGGGCGCGTCCTCCGTGGCGGATGAACCGGGGCCGCCCGGTATGTAGAACAAAGGGTCGGCCGCTTTGTCTCGACCTGTGGCCGGGAAGACGACGATCTTGAGCGCGATCTTCCGCCCGCGCTTCGTCGCGCGGTTCTCGAAGACTTCATATGTCCCACAGCGCGCCTGCTCCTTCACTCCCTCGCGCGCGCCGGGCATTTCGCAAGGCTCAAGCGTGACGGAAGCGTTCGGCGCAACGCCCGCGTGCCGCGCCCCCTTCTCTTGACTTGACCCGGCGAGCGCGAAGAAGGCCGCGCCGCAGGCGAGCGCACAGGCGATGGCAAACCGGCGATGTGTGAACATAATTTTTCTCAAGGCTGGAAGGTCGCGGGCGAAAAGCCGACTTTAATTCTTTACAAGCGAACGCGTGCGGGGCGGAATTATATCGCACGCGGGAAACGGCGCGGGAAACAGTTTCCCGCGACGGCGGTTGATATCGGGGGTTTGAGCGCGCGCGGAGAAGTTGACTGCAACTCGTCTGAGTTGGAATCGCGGCGGGCGTCGCTAGTACTTTTGGAATATCTCGTGAAAATTCCAGTCCGGCCGGTAGGGCAGATTGGTTCCGGCGATGACGTTGTTGACGGGGTCGAGCCAGTAGTAGCTGCTGCTGTTCTGCACCTTGTAGGCGTAGCCGGTCTCCGGGTCAACGACTTGCGTCTGTCCGCGCAGCACGTCGCCGCGCTGCTCGGCGATGCGATCCCAAGAAGCCCAGCGTGCCTCCTGCGTCTCCTGCCATAAACGGGCGGAGTGCTCGTGGTAACTACGCAGGTCTGCGACGGCTCGCGCGTTCATCTGCCCCTGACGCACCATCCACTGCGGGTTGGTCTGGAAGGTGTTGATGGCGCGGAAGAGGACGGCGTCGGCGAGTCGCACGCTGTCGGGCGCGGCGATGAAGCCGAAGATGGCTTGCTGATCCCAGAGCGTCGCCACCTGCGAGTAGTGCGTGATGGCCGTCTCCGCGTACTGGTAACCGAGGTAAGGCTGCCCGTTGATCTGGCACGAGTAAGTCAACTCGGCGGCCGTGTGCTGGACGAAGCCGAGCGCCTGCGTGTACCACGCGAGCGCCTGCACGCGGTCGGCGCGATCACGGTTGCTCAGCCATTGTAGATTCTGGCAGTTCCGCCCGATGGTGTTCTGGACGTAGTAGGCGGCGAAATCCAGCGCGGGCTTGTAGTTCATGATCAGCCGGTCGGAAGAGTACTGGCCTTCCCACAGGCCGAGCGACATGAGGTTCATGTCGGGCACGATAAACTTGGAGGGGAACTTCACGTCGCCGCTGCGCGCCGTCACACGCCCGTCCGGCGACTGGATAACGAACTCGGACAGCGTGGAGAGGAAGCCGGGGCGGAAGACGCCGCCCGTCACGCGCCAGCCCGCCGGGACTTGGATGGAGAAGGCGTCTTCGTTCGGGTCAGTCCACGTCTGGAATTGCATCCGGGCGAGCGGGTTGGGGTCTGGGCGCTCTCCGGCGCGCGTCACGCGGAAGCTGTTCACAATCCGCGCGAAGACGGGTTCGAGCGACTTGAAACCAGCGGGCGGCGCGGCGAGCGCGTAGAAGAAGGCAGTCGCGCCCTCGCCCGAGTTCACCCACCACAGCGCGGCCGTCTGCCGGAGCGCGCTCGCGTCCCCGCCGACCGCCCCCACGCTGTTCGCGGTAAACTGCCAGCCGCCCTGCGGCATGTTCCAATGCTGTTGCGGCCAGAACTGGTAGCAGAAGGTGAGCATCGTGTTGCGCGCGAGGCGCACGTCGAGTTGCGCTTCGACCCTGAGCGGCAGGATCGTGACGCGCTCCGCGTTCGGCCCTGACGCCTCGACGCGCCCGTCCTCCGCGCTCAACTGCCAGTCGGCGGGCAAGTCCAGCGTGAACCCTTCCGGGTGCGTGCGCGTCGTCCAACTCTGTTCCATGTCGTCATCCTCTCTCGTGAATTTCGTGTCGAACTCCTTGGGTCAACCTCCACGGCTCACTGCGTCGCCTTCACGCCTTACGGGAAGAGCGGATCGCGCGGCCAGTAGAACGTGTTCTCGATGATCTTGCCGTCGGCGACCCGGCTCAGGCTGATGCCTTTGGCGCGCAGCGACTTGTTAACCACTTTGCCCGAACGGCTGGTGAAGACTTCGTGGTTGGCGACGCCGCTAGCCTCCCACACCGTCACCACCGTCTCGCCTTGCGTGAACATCCGCTCGATCTTGAACTTCATATCGGAGTACAGGTCGCGGTAGAACTTCATCTCCGCGGCGAGCAGTTTCAATCCTCGCACGGAGTCGAAGGTGATGTTCTCCGAAGATTTATAATCGTCGTGAATGATCTCCTTCGCCGCGCCCGTCTTGTCCTGACTCCACACCTCCTCGAACAGGCGGCGAACTAAGGCTTTGCTCTGTTGTGCTGACATGAATGTAGTCTCCTGTGCATCAACCCGGTGTTGAAAGTGAACGTCGCCTTGCCCGGCGCGGCGGGTTTGTCTCGACCGTCTCAGGCGAGCGGAAGTGTCAAGAATATTTGAAGAGCCGTCTTCGTGTGCGGGATGGAGCGGCAGACGGTCTTGACGGTCGGGGATTATACGCCCGCGCGGCGGGAAGCGTGAAGGTTTTTAAGCGCGCCGTTGACGCTGCTGCTGCGGGTACGACCGGCGACGCGCCGCTGAGTGCGCGCGAAAGGGCGGCGCGATTAGTTTGAGGGCGGCGCGATTAGTTTATTGACTTTCCGCGGACGCTGGATTATAGGAACGTTCCGCCTCGCCGAAATCCCTGAACGCATTTCAACCGAGAGGAACATGAACATGAGAAAAACTTTCGTCTGCCTGACCCTCGCAGTGATCTTCTGCGCGCTCGCGCTCCTGCTCTCCACGCCCTACGCCGCCGCGCAACAGCCCGACCCGTGCGTCAAATGCCTGCGCAAAGTTGAGCATCGGTTTGAGAAGTGTGAGACGCAGCACGGCGGGCCTGCGCAGGAATGCTACGATGGATTCAATCAGGACATCGTTGATTGTTACGCCACCGTCTGCGAGCAGAAGAAGTAGTTAGCACACCCCTTGGCGACGGCCGCGCACGCGCGCGTAGCGCGTTTGGAAATAATCAACGCCGGTGCGGCGACTATCAGACCGGCGAGACAAAGAGACCCCGTGGGCGACGGTTCGGTTGATGCCGTCGCCCTCGGGGTCTGCCGCGTGTGGCGGCTGAGCCTTCGCTTGACGTGCGTGATCCTATCGCGCGCGAATTTCGGAGCGAGGCGCGCGCTAATGTTGCGGGTGTGAGCTTACTTGTTCGCCTTGGGGGCGAGGGCTTTCAGTCTGGCACTGACCTCTTTGATTTGATGCTCGTAATACTGAGCGTCGTGTCTGGCTTTGAACAACTCATCGTGGAAGTGTTCGTGCGACGTGCCGTGCGCGTCGCAGCGGTCTGTGATTTCCCGTATGAAGTTTCTCAGCGTCGCCAACTTCTCTTTATAGTCTGCCTTCTCAACCCTCAGGATTTTACGTTCACGATTCATCTTCGTACCTCTCTCGCGCTCGACGCGCGCCGGTCTAGGGAAAATTGCGCCGGCCCGGAATTTTAGCGGCGGGTGAAACTACGCGCGAACCATTCACGGTAATTCTCGACTTCGGGCAGGGAGCGCCGTGTGGCCTGTGTGATGTCCGCGAAGGGCGCACACTGTATCGTCCCAACCGGGGGCTGTCAATCAAAACTTAGCGGGCGTCTGGAAAGAGCACGTTACCTTCTAAAGACTACGCCGAAGGAGAGCCGCAGGTTGTCCTGTCGCGTGCTGCCGAAGAAGGTCGGCAGGTAGTCGGCCTGAATGACGCGGAGGTCGAAATGCTTGCTCGCGCGCACGTCGAGTCCGCCGCCGACGGCGAGCGCGAACGAGGTGGCGTCGTCAATCAGGTAAGTGTTGCCCGCCGTGGTCAGGCTCGAAGCGAAGCCGCGGAAGAGCGCGCCGCCCGCGAGGACGTGCACGAACGGGGCGACGCGCGACGCGCCCGGCCGCGACTTGAACTGCACGCCGCCGAGAAAGTGATACTGGTCGCGCTTGCGCTCGAAGGTGAGGTTGTTAACTGTGAAGTCGTCGCGTTTGAAGTGCGCGGAGGCGTCGAAGGTGAGGCCGACGTGTTCCGAGACGCGGCGGGTGTAGGCCAGATTGAGGCCGTGCTGGCCGGTGCGTCCGGGGGCGACGGTGAGCGTGTCAATGTCCGCGCTGTTGAAAGAGTAACCGGCGAAGAATTCGTGTCGCGGGGAGTCGTCGTCGCCGCGGGTCGTTTGCGCCGGGGTTGAAGAGAGGCAGCAGGTGATGAAGAGCGCGGCCAGCGTGAGCTTGCGCATAAGATTGTCCTCCAGAGTGTTGATGAGAGATCAAGTCGGTCGTGGGTCGCGCGCCGCCGGTGTGACGAAGGGCGCGGCCAACGGGTGCTGTGCCGTCGGGGAGATGGGCGGGCGCGCTATCGGGCTGTGTCGAGTTTCGGCCTCGCACGCGTTTCCGCTGCACGCCCTTATAGACGCGATTTCGGCGCGCGAATCGCCCACATATAGGAGTCTGGACGTGCAGACTTACGAGTTCGGACGCAAAAGCAGGAATGAGGGCGGGGATGAAGGGATGGGGCAGCAGGGTGAGGGATGAAAGGAAGGTTGTCAGTTGTCCGTGGTCTGTTGTCCGTTGCGTGTGGTTATCATCCGAGCCGCGAAAGATTGACTTGAACAACGGACTACTGACCACGGACAAAGAACACTTGCTTATTCATCCCTCATCCCTCCGCCCTCATCACTCTGTTGCATCCCTGCCTTTCTGAATTCGGAGGGCGTCATCCGGACGTGTTTTTTGAAGACGGCGTTGAAGGAGGATTTGGAGTTGAAGCCGACCTCTTCGGCGATGGCGAGGACGGAGTAGTGCTGCTTGGCGGGGTCGAGGAGGCGACGCTTGGCTTCCTCGACGCGGTAGGTGTTCACGAAGTCGAAGAAGTTTTGTTGGAGGCGTTCGTTGATGGTCTGCGAGAGATGCGGCGCGGGGATCGAGAGCCGCTCGGCGAGTTTCGGGAGCGTGAGTTCGCCGTCAACGTAAGGCTTCTCCGTCTCCATGTGGCGCAGCAGGCGCGTGAGGTAACGCTCGGCGCGCTCCGGCGTGAGAGTTGACTTCTCATACTTCTTCGCGGGCAAACCCTCTCCGGCGTCGTTCGTCGCCATGTTCAAGTCGGCGTCGTCGTCGCCGACGCCCGTTAACACTTCCGGCCGCCGCAGCCCCAGATAACCGAGCGCGTAGACGAGCGCGGACGCGCCGAGCGGCACGAGCAAATTCGTGCGCGCCGTCTGGTCGAGCGCGTAGCGCAGCACGCCGATGACGAAGAGAATCAGGAAGCCCGCGACCATGAAGCGCACTTGAAACAGCGCGGCGCGCTCGGCCGACGACGCGCGCCCCTCGCCCTTCAAGCGCAACTCGCGCGAATACCTGACGACGAGCAGCACGACGAGCGACAGGTAGACGGCGAATTGAACCAGCAACAGTGTCGAGCGGACGTAGTACCAGTAGCCGAGCGAGGGATAGTAAAACTCGGCCACCATGTAGTCGAGTTTGTACCGGCGGCTGCTCAGGTAGTAAGGCGCGAGATAGAGGACGCAGGCGGCGAAGGGCAGGAAGTGCAGGTAGTCGCGCCGCGCGAGCGCGCGTTCGCGCCGGACGAGCGCGCGCACGTAGAGGAACAGCAGCGGCCCGGCGAGGAACACGAACGGATCGTGGACGCGACTCACGTGCGGGAAGACGAACTCGTAGTGCGACGTGCGCATCACCGCGCCGAAGATGACGACCGACATCGAGAGGACGAGCGCGGCCAGCACGCGCGCGGCCGCGCCGTCGGCGCGCTTGTTGCCCGCGAGGGCTAAGGCCAGCAGCAACGCCTGCGCCGAGCCGAGCAGGTTCAAGACGGCGAGTAGACTGAGTGACGCTTCCATGTTCGGTTCGGGCTGACTCAAGACCGCGCGCAGTGTGTCGGCCGGACGGCGTCGTCACGACGTTGCGACGTTGCGAACAACTCGCGCACGCGGGTCGTGAAAATTATACGCCGCGCCGCGTCGCAAGTTCTAAGAAGCCGCCCGCAGGGCGCGTGCGGCGACGCGCCGGGACACGTTGTTTTTCTCTTACATTTTCCGCTTTCATCTTCCGAAAAACTCCCCGCCTGTGTTATAGAGAGCAAACATTTTCAAGCAGATAAACGATGCGGGCAGTCGGTAGCGTTGAAGCGGAGGCGTATGGCAGACGTGAAGCGGACGGGTCTCGTCAACGGTCGGTCGAGGTGGCGCGCGGCGTCGTGTGCGCTTACGGTCGCGCTCGTTGTGTTGAGCAGTTGCCTGCCGAAAGCCCCTGCGGGCGGCGGCGAAGGAGGAGGCGGCGGCGCGCAGATCACGCTCTACGGCTTCTCGATCATGAAGGAGTCTCTGGAGAAGGCCATCTACCCGGCGTTTGCGGCGAAGTGGAAGCAGGAGCACGGCGAGGACGTGCGCTTCAACTCTTCGTTCGCCGGTTCGGAGACGGTCACCAACCAGATTCTGCAAGGCGTCGGCGCGGACGTTGCCATCCTCTCGATCGAGCGCGACGCCGACCGGCTCAAACAGGGCGGCTTCGTCACGTCCGACTGGCACAGCCTGCCGCAGCACGGCATCGTCAACAAGACGCCCTTCATCATCCTCGTGCGCGCGGGCAACCCGAAAGGCATCCACGACTTTGCAGACCTCGCCAAGCCGGGCGTGAAATTGATCCATCCCGACCCGGTGAGTTCCGGCGGCGCGCAGTGGTCGCTCCTCGCCATCTACGGCTCGGAACTCGTCAAGTCGGAGAAGCAGACGGGCACGCGCGACGCCGCCCGCGCCCTGCGCACGCTGCAAGCCGTCTGGCGCAACGTCTTCTCCACGCCCGGCTCGGCGCGCGAGGCGCGCACGCAGTTTGAACTCGGCCACGGCGACGCGCTCATCACCTACGAACTCGAAGGCTTGTTGATGAAGGGCGGCAAAACTCCGGTCGAGATCGTCGTGCCCGAAGCGACGATCTTCAGCGAGCACCCGGCGGTCGTCGTTGACCGCAACGTGACGCCCGCGGAGCGTCCCGTCGTCGAAGCCTTCATGCAATACCTGTGGAGCGACGAGGCGCAGCGCGCCTTCGTGCAATACCACTTCCGCTCGTCAACCTCGGAAGCGTTCAACGAGACGAACGCCGCCTTCGCCAAAATCGCCTCGCCGTTCACCGTCGAATACTTCGGGGGCTGGTCAAGCGCCTACCCCGACGTGATCGAAAAAATCTTTCGCGATCAGGTGCAGAAGCGGAAGTGACGAGTGACGAGATAAAAACGAGTGGGTATAAAAATTTGCTCGTCCGGCAAAAGGGAATAACTTTGGCGAAGCCTCGCAGGCGGCCAGTTACTCAACAACTTCTCGTCACTCGTCACTTATCACTCGTCACTGGTCTTTTATGAGTACGGCCATTCCATCCATGCGGCATGTACGCGGCTTCGACGTGGTGCGGCCGTTGAGCATCGCGACGATGGTGGCGATCATGCTGCCGCTCGTGCTGCTGCCGCTGGCCTCGATCTTTATTTTCGGGACGAGTCAGGGCTTGGGAAGTTTCTGGGCTGCGCTGACCGCGCCGGAGGCACTCTTCGCGCTCCAACTCTCGCTCGTGACGAGTTTCTGGGCGACCGTCTTCAACGTCGTCTTCGGCCTCTTCGCCTCTTACGTGCTCTCGCGTTACAACTTCTGGGGGCGCAACGCCATCATCGTTACCATCTCGCTGCCGACGGCGATCCCGACGGCCGTCGCGGGCTTCGCGCTGCTGCTTCTGTGGGGGCCTTACGGCACGCTCGGCCGCCTGCTCGCGCCGCACGGCGTCCAACTGATGTTCACGGCGACGGCGATCATCCTCGCCAACATCTTCGTCACGTTCCCGCTCGCCTTCGGCGTCATCAAGCCGGTGTTCGATACGATGTCGCGCTCGCTCGAAGAGGCCTCGGCGACCATCGGCGCGACGCGCTGGCAGACGTTCTGGCACGTCACGCTGCCTTCCTTGCGCGGCGCGATTGTGACGGGCGCGCTGTTGACTTTCGCGCGCGCCGTGGGCGAGTTCGGCTCGACCATCCTCGTCTCCGGCAACCTCGCCGGGCGCACGCAGACCGCGCCGCTCTACATCTTCGCGAAGTTCAACGAGGGGCAGGTCGAGGCGGCGAACGCCGTCGCCATCGTGCTCGCGCTCTTCTCGTTCGTCATCTTCAGCATCCTCTTTTTCGCGCGCGACTGGCTCGACACCGAATGAGGTCAACAGGGGCGATGCAACCCGAACAGGCACGCAAAAGCGAACGCGAAGTTGACGCCACCACCGCACCACCAAACGGCGCGGCGCGCGAGTCTATGCACAACTCCGCGCGCGGCGGCGTGGCGGCGGCGAGCGTGCGTTCGCTGAGCAAGAGTTTCAAGGGGACGATGGTGCTCGAAGACATCAACTTCGACGTGGGCGAAGGCGAATCGCTCGTGCTGCTCGGCGCGTCGGGCAGCGGCAAGACGACGATCCTGCGTATCATCGCCGGTCTCGAAGAACCCGATACGGGGAGCGTCCATCTCCACGGCCGCGACGTGTCGGAGTTGCCTGCGCGCGAGCGCGGCGTCGGCGTCATCTTTCAATCCTACGCGCTCTTCCCGCGCATGACGGTCGAGCAGAACATCTGCTACGGCCTGCGCATCCGCAAGCGGCCGAAGCGCGAGATCAAAGAGACCGTCGAACGCCTGCTCGCGCTCGTCAAACTCGAAGACCACCGGCGCAAGTTCCCCTCGCAACTGTCGGGCGGGCAGCAGCAGCGCGTCGCCATCGCGCGCACGCTTGCCTACAACCCGCAAGTCCTGCTCTTCGACGAACCCTTCGGCGCGCTCGACGCGCAGACGCGCGTCCGTCTCCGGCGCGAAATCCGCACGCTGCTGCGCCAGATCAAAGTGCCCGCCGTCTTCATCACGCACGATCAGGAGGAGGCGCTCGAACTCGGCGACCGCATCGCCGTCTTGAACGCCGGACGCCTCGAACAGATCGGCACGCCCGACGAAGTTTACAATCGGCCGGAGACCGAGTACGTCGCTACTTTTCTCGGCGCGGCCAACCTGCTGCTCGGCGTGGCGGGCGCAGGCGCGATCGAGATCGGGACGGCGGCGATCCCTGCGGTTGAAGAGACCGCGCGCTTCCGCGAAGGGCAGGCCGTCAAACTCGTCTTCCGCCCCGAAGACGTGCGCCTGAGCGAGACGAACTCGCTGGCCGAAGGTGCGCGCCGTCTCGCGGGCGGCATCATCGAGGAGATGGATTTCGTCGGCGCATACGAGCGGCTCACGGTGCGTCTCGATCTGATCGCGCGTGCGCACGCCGAAGGCAAGCCGCACCTCTACAACGTTACCATCAACACCTCCGACAGGCTGACGGGCGTGCCCATCCTTGTCACGCGCCCCAAGCCCGACGCCGGGGCGGCGCGTTTCAAAGTCGGCGACCGCGTTACGGTCGGCCTCATGTCCTTCCGCGTGCTGCCCAACTTCCCCCTCGCCTCCGAGCGCGGCGGCAAACTCTACGACACGGGAAGGTGAAGAAAGGTTGAAGTAGGAACGATGAACGATGAGTGTCAGTTGTCCGTGGACAGTTGTCCATGGTCAGTTGTCCGTTGCATGCGACTCTTGCGCGAGTCGCTAAAGACCGTCTTGAACCACTAACCACGGATAACGGACACCTGACTAATAACTGATAACTTGTCCTTCATCGTCTCGCGTTCATCATTCCTTTAGACTGCTTCTCGAATTGACGCCGTTCTCCCGCTCCGTTTAGCATCCACAGGATACGCCCCAACTTTCGCAGCGCGCGGCCGGGAGGATTTCCGCTATCACCCGTCAGCAGATTTTGGAACTGTTGTTCCTCGTCATCTTCGCCACCATCCACGGCTACGGCGCAGCGTGGCTCGCCGTGCGCATGCTGTTCCGGCCACACCGCGCCGTCAAACTCTTCGGCATCACAGTCTGGCCGCAGGGCATGATCCCGCGCCACCGCGAACGCCTCGCCCAGACCATCGGCAACGCCGTCGGCAACGAACTCGTCTCGCACGACACCATCACCGAGGCGCTCTTCGAGACCGACTTCTTCCGCCGCAAGGTCGGCGATCTCGTCTCGACCAACACGCGCGAACTGCTCGACACGCCGCGCGGCTCTTTCATCGAAGCACTACCAAAGCCCTTGCGCGCGCCCGTCCTCGACGCCATCAGCGCGCTGCAAATGCGCGTCGCCGATTACGTCGCGGGCATCCTGCGCAGCGAGGAGACCGCCGCGGCCGTCAACTCTTTCATTGACCGGCGCGTTGACGAACTGCTCGCGCGCCGCCTGAGCGACGCCGTGGACGACGAGACCTACGAGCGCATCGTCGGGTTCGTCGAAGATCGCTTTCACAACCTCGTCAACGAGCGCGGCTTCGAGGGGAAGGTGCGCGATTTCGTCAGCGCGCGCGTTGACGAAATCGCGGCGAGCCGCGCCACGCTCGCAGAGGTGTTCACGCCCGACGCGGTTGCCATCATCAAAGAGCGCATTGACGCCCAGCTCGGCCCCATCGCCGAACACCTCGCCGAGATCGCGTCCAACCAAAAGACGCGCACGCAGATCGGCGCGCTCATCAAGCGCGAGGTGGACGACTATTACGCCCAGCTCGGCTTCTTCAAAAAAATCTTCGTCTCGCGCGAACGCATCCACGGCGAAGTTGACGAGATGGTCAACAAGACCCTGCCCCGCCGCGTGCAGGAGTTCCTGCGCGGCGAGGCGTTCGCCCACGAGGCCGAGGCGTTCCTCGATTCGATGATTGACAACCTGCTCGCGCGCCCCATCAACGAACTCGTCGGCACGATCGCGCCCGACAAGTTGGAACTGATCAAAGATCAAGTGGCCGTGCGCATCCTCGCCATCGCGCGCGGCACGGAACTCTCGACCACCGTCTCGGCCTACACCTCCGACGCCCTCGCGCGCCTTCGCCCGCACACCATCCGCGCGCTCCTCGAACACGCCAGCCCCGACTCGGCCGCGCGTCTCAAAAACTTTCTCTCACGCGCCCTGCTCGGCGTGCTCGCGCGCGAAGACACGGCGCGCACCATCAACGCCATCCTGAGCGCGCAGATCGAACGCCTCCTCATCGCCCCCATCGGGCGCATCAGCGATCACCTGCCCGCAGAGACGGTCGCCCGCGCCTCGAACGCCCTCACCGAACGCATCACGTCGGCGGCGCGCGAACGCCTGCCCGTCGCCATCAAAGAGTTCGACATCGGCCAGATCGTCCGCACCAAAGTCTCGAACTACCCGGTCGAAAAATTGGAGACGCTCGTCCTCTCCGTCGCCCAGCAACACCTGCGCAAGATCGAACTCTTCGGCGCGGTCATCGGCCTCTTCCTCGGTCTCACACAGGCCATCTATTTCGGCATCAAATACTATCGCGCCGGGCATTGAGGCGATTTGACAGGCAACCAAACGGGCAGCCGCGCACCCTAACCTTAACTCCCAATCGGCGTGAACATGGCGAAGCGATGTGTTTACCTGACGGCCGGGAGACGAGTGGACGACAGACATAAGGGGACAGATTTGAAGATGAGTTTTTTATTGAAAAAAAATATTACGCTGTTGGCGTTAGTCGGCGCGGTCTCGTTCGGCGCGCAGGCGGCGCAGGCGCAGCAGGCCGCGTCGCCGTATCGCTCGAACGAGTCGGTGCGCTCGGACAAGTTTACAGGCGGGCGGATCGAGCGCGCGGCGTTGGTGGCGGGCGAACCGGACATCGAGATCACGGTTGACGTGCCCGCCTTCTGCCTCACGCTCTGGCAGAAGGGCAAAGAGGTGAAGACTTACGCGGTGGGCGTCGGGCGGAAAGATTTCCCCATCTCGATTGGCGAGAAGCAGGCTTCGGAGATCATCTGGAATCCCGATTGGATACCGCCGAACAGCGAGTGGGTGACGGGGCGCAAGGGCGTCAAGGCGGGCGAGGTGATCCGCGCGAGCGACCCGCGCAACCCGCTCGGCAAACTGAAAATCCCGCTCGGCTACGGCTACCTGATACATCAGGCCGCCGCCCCGACCGACCTCGGCAATCTCGTCTCGCACGGCTGCATCCGCATGCTCCGCACAGACCTCTACGATCTGGCCGAGAAGATCGTCGC
This sequence comes from Pyrinomonadaceae bacterium, assembly GCA_030841105.1. Lineage (GTDB taxonomy): Bacteria > Acidobacteriota > Blastocatellia > Pyrinomonadales > Pyrinomonadaceae > JAIVJZ01. The sequence continues at coordinate 61,617 of JAVEDE010000061.1, read as the reverse complement.
GGCGCGCGGCCTGCCCGTCTCGGCCAAGAAGATCGCGAACGCCAAGGTGACGAAGAACACCGTCGTCGCCAAACTCGACGAGCCGCTCGCCGTTGATATCAACTACGACACGGAGGTCGTCGAAGGCGGCTACCTGCACCTCTACCCAGATGTTTACGAGCGCGGCACGAACACCGTCAAAGCTCTCCGCGCCGAACTCGAATCGAGCGGCGTGGACGCCTCCGCCCTCGACGACGCGACGCTCAAAGCCATGCTCGCGCGCGTCAACGCCAAGCAAAAATATGTCGTCTCCGTGGAGAGCATCACCGCCGGACGCGCACTCGCCGACGGCCGCGTCCTGCCCCTCGTCGGCTCACCCGCGGCGAAGAAGAAGGTAGCGGCGAAGAAGCGCACCGCGTAAACAGGTTCGGGTTAGAAGGTAAAGAAGTTTTTAACGAGAGGGGCGCAAGGTTAAAGGGGCGCGGAGTTCAACACTCCGCGCCCCTTTAACCTTCGCGCACTTCGTCGTTGAACAATTCGCCGCGTGCTAAGGCGCGCAGTATTCCCAGTGCCACGGTTCGTAGAAGTAGGGGCAGAAGCCGAAGCGTTCGGCGTGGCGGACGAGCCAGCGGTAGGCGCGCGTCTGCGTCTGGAGGGCGCGGTTGCTGTCCTTCGTGATGGTCGGTTCGCCGCCGACGTACAGGTCGAGCGCGCGCCCGGTGAAGTGTGGGCTGTTGACGGCGAGCGCGCCGCGACCGGCGTTAGGCTCCAACTTGCGTAGGCGATCCTGATACTCGCGCGAGCGGAACGCCGAGATGATTTTCAGATACTTTTCCGACGCGGCGAGTTCGCCGTTGCGACTCGCGAGTTGCACGGACGAGTCGGCGACGGCCGCGGCCAGCATGCGTTTGTAGGCCGCGTAAGTTTGTCGTTCGACCTGTCGCAAGTCGTCCGCGCGCGAGGAGTCCCAGAACTCTGCGGCGGGGACGGTGAGGAGTTCGTCGGGTCGCGGGTAGGTGCTGCCTTTGCGTCGCCGCGCCTGCCACGTCGAGATCATACGCATCAGGGTGGCCTCGTCGAGCACGCCGCTCGCCGCGAGTCCCACGCGTTTCTGCCAGCGCGCGACGCTCGCGGCGAAGCCCGCGCTCGCGGCGTCGTCCTCCGTGCCGATGAGGCGTTGGATGAGCGGGACGTAGATCGCCCACCCGCGCTGCGGCTTGCCGCCGAACGTCCAGTTCAAGCCATCCTTGAGCGCGCGGTTTTGCTGCGCCGCCGACTCCGCGACGGCAGGCGCGACGGCGTTCGCCTCAACCGTCTCGACGGCTTTTGTTCCGGCCGTCGCAACGGTGTCAACGGCTTCGGCTAGACGAACCTCGTTCGCGTTCGATGAGACGAGCGATGCGGGCTTCGGCGTCTCCGGCGTGCGCGCCGCGAACAGGCCGCGACTCGCGCCCGCGCCGTCGGGTCTGGGCGGCACGATGGCGACGACGGAGGCCAGCGTCGCCAGTGAGACGGCGGAGATGAGAACTATTTTTCTCTTGTCGAACGTCATGATCTAAACGCCGCGCGGTTTGCTTCGCGCCGGGGCGGCGAGTTCGTCGGCGATGCGCTGCGCGGCGATGCCTAAGTAGTTTTCTTCAACGTCGAAGCCGGTGAAGCGGCGACGCCGATCGTGCCGCTCTAGCTAATCACTCGGCGATGAATGGCTTCCTATCTTCTGGTCAGCGCCATTATCCAATCCATCCACGAGAGCACCGTTCCCGCTCTTCTTCTGATGGTCGTGCTTCCGTCCTTATCAAGTCCAAGCTGTGCCATATTCATAATCTCTACTACTTGCTCAGGGGTCGGCCGTCCTGCTTGATTCAAGTAAAGTCGCAGCGTTTGATTGAACACTTCATGCTCTAAAATACATTCTACAAGGGCCAGGCTTCTGGCTTGGGGTCTCTTAGCCATGATAGTAGCCCCGCGTGGCGTGAGGGTATAGCTAACGCCTTGATCTCGGCTTTGGTGTCGTTCGATAAGACCGAGGTACATACCCGCTCTTGTATAGTAATGGGTCTGCCGAAAGTCAAAAGCGTAGTTGGTCGTTATGTCATCGGGAGATAACATAGTTGCTCCATGAAGCTGTGTGAGCAAATCAACAATACGGCTAAAGCTATCAGCTTGTGGGAAGGGAATATCGTCCGGTTCGGGAACAATAACGGTTTGTGCCAACACTCCTACAATGTTGGGCAGTTCAATTTCGCTGCTGCCTATTCGATATTTTTTCCGATTCACAAGTTTGATGGAGTTGTAATTATGCTCTTGCTCAAACAGAAAGACGTAGAAGGAAAATATGTCATTTGAATAAGACATGAAAATTGGGATAACAGTTTTTGTTGTCTTACTTTTCCACAGGCGATAAGGATAATAAAGTTGTCGGACTAAAAAATCTTGTACGCTTTCATTCTTGGCTTCGACCAGTGCGAATCCTCTCTGTCCCTCAAACCCGGCATCAATTTCAAGTTGTGAGTTGTTAACCGTAATCTCATATGGTGACCCGCGCTGGCTATCATTGATAAAGTAACTAAAGCGCCCGGTAGACATTCGACCGAGCACCGTCAGAGAAACTTCTTCCTCTAACAGTCGCGAGATGATTCCAGCATTAAAAGCACAAAGCAAGGCGGCTGATTCAGAGTAAATATTTTCGGGATTGATAGTTTCGATGTGAGTGGGGAAGGAGACTTCTTCAATGTCTGAGGATTCATCGTCAAGTATCGGCTGATAGCTCACAAAGCGCCCGATAAGATATGTTCCTCTGGAATTCGGCTGAATAGTAAAGTTATTTTGCTTAAAAAGAGTCGGAAGCTGTATATGATGATCGAACTTCGTCATGAGCCGCGCTTCGCGCTGCTTGTTTATGTTCACGGCAGAGATTTCATATACCCCATTATTATTTACCTGTTCAATAATATGGTGAGTGTTAAATAACTTTTCCCATGCTGCGTCATTTTTTGATTGAGACATTATAGTTGTTGAATATGAGAAGTTCGCTAATCTTCCCGCGCCCGGCAGCGACAGAGTTAATGTTTCTGCTCGCTTCAACCTCAACAATTGTGTAGCGCGCGGCGTCGCTATATAGCTCTCGGATAAAATCTGTCGCAGAGTTACTAAGAAGCACCTTACACTGGCGTCGCGTCAGGTCATCGCACACGTCTTTTAATCGGCGCTGCTCGTCCTTGTCGAAACTGTTTAAGTTGTAACCGGTGAATGATGACGTGTCAGAGACAGGATCGTACGGGGGGTCAAAGTACACAAAATCACCGCGCCCTGCGCCGCTTACCGCCTCTTGAAAATCATCGCTGGAAAGTGACACATTTGATTCATTGAGATATCGGCTAACTGCCCGGATCACTACTTCGTCAACAATAAGTGGGTTTGTATATTTGCCGAACGGGACATTAAATTGCCCCTGGCTGTTTACTCTGAACAGTCCGTTGTAGCAGGTCTTATTAAGAAAGATGATACGTGAAGCCCGCTCTACATCCGATAGCCGGCTAAAAGCCGCTTCACGATCGAGAGATCGTAAACGATAAAAATATGCTTCCGTATTCTGATGCTGGTGTGCGCTAACAATTAATGCTTCCGGGTTGCTCTTAATGACATGGTAGCAATTAATGAGTTCTTCGTTGATGTCGTTGATCAGAGCTTCTCTGGGCTGGATATCGAGAAGTACCGCACCCGCACCTATAAACGGCTCGAAATAGAGGTTATACTTTTTTGGAACATACTTACGAATTTCAGGGAGAAGTTGTCGCTTGCCGCCCGCCCACTTAAGGAATGGCTGCACCAGATCATTTCTCTTAACATGGGTTCGCTGACGAGCGACTGCTGCCACTTCGTTGTTACTACTCAAAGGATCATCCTCCGCGCTGTTGCTCTTTGCTAATGAGGTTGTCGAACCGTGCAACGAAGGAAGGGAAGGAAACGCTTGGAGCCATACATAATGCTCTAACTTCTACCAAGTCAAGGCATCTTTCTTCGCGCTCGCATTTGCTCACGAATGACTGTGTTTGCCCTAAACTTTCGGCAAGCTGCTCCTGAGTCATTCCTGCTTTTTCCCTCGCTTCTCTCAGAAGAGATAGGAAAAGGGCATAGTCACTTGAGGCAATAGATTTTCCCATCCGTGCACACAGACAGTGCGAGAGTAAAGTCAATTTTGGAATAGTGCAATACTAACTATCCTCTTCACCTTAGAATTTTAAGAACATTAGCGGGGAGTTGTGAAAGTGTAGTCTTAGAGAAGTTAGTTCGTCTATCAGAGGTTGTTCATTGAAGCCACGACGTTTAATCCTGGAATACAATCCCGGCGCGCGTCCGGCTTGACCGGCATGCGCGAGATTCGGCAAGATTGCGCGTGTCGGCTCTCCGCAGCGGTTTTCCTTCTGTTACCCGGTCGAGGCGAGTTTCCAAATGATGAAGTTGATGTTGGTTCGTGCGTGGTGCGTGTGCGTGCTGTGTTTGGGCTTGGGCGTCGCCGCCGCGGTGTGCCGCGCGCAGGGGGTGGAGCGTGAGTTGGAGGCGGCGGCCGGGGCGGCGACGCTCGTGTCGGTGAAGAACTTGAGCGGGCGCGTGACGGTGGTGGCCGCGGCGGAGGGCGAAGAACGCAAGCGCGTGTCGCTGCGTGCGGAGTCGCCGGGAGCGGCGGTCGCGGAGTCGGACGTGAAGACTGTGGCCGCGGGCGGGCGCGTCGAAGTCGAAGTCAAAGAAGGACGCTCGGAGCGCGACCGGATTGATCTGTTTTTGCGTGTGCCTGAGCGCGCGCGTGTGCGTGTGGAGACGCGCGCGGGCGCGGTTGACGTGTCGGGGTCTCTGAGCGAGGTGGAGGCGGTGAGCGACACGGGCACGATTCGCGCCGACGTGCCGCTCGATTCGCTGCGCTACAGCTTTCGCTGGACGGCGAGCCGCCCGCGTTTTTACAGCGAGGTGGAGTTGGGGAAGGTTGAAGAGAAGCGCGGCGGGCGGTTCGAGGTGTCGGGTCGCTTCGGCGACAAGAAGGCGAAGCGCGACCAGCGCGTGAAGTTGGATTTAGAGACGGAGCGCGGCGTGATCCTCTTCGGCGTTGACCCGGCGAGCGTGCCCGCAGACTTGCGCGAGCGGCAGTTGACGGAAGCGGCGCGCGCCATCATCCGCAGCGGCAATCAGGATTTGATCGAGGCCATCCGCAAGATCACGCCGCGCTTCGTCGGCGAGTACGCGCAGACGTTGCCGCCGCCGCGCGGGGGCGCGCCGGTCTTGAGCGTCGCGACGAAAAGCGAGCGCGCCGCGCGCGAGGTCGCGCCGCAGTTGATGCGCGTCAACGCGAACGTGACGGACAGGCAGGGGCGTGCGATTGCCGGACTCGAACGCAAAGACTTCAGCGTCTCGGAGGGCGACGCGGCGCGCGAAGTGGTGGAAGTCGCGCCGTCGCGCACGCCGTTCAATCTCGTGCTGCTGTTAGACGTGTCGGGGAGCGTCGAGGAGCGGCTCGACTTCATCAGAAAATCCGCGCTCGCCTTCGTCAACACGGTCAGCCCGCAGGATCGCATCGCCATCATCAGTTTCCGCGACGACGTGCAACTCATCTCGGATTTCACGACCGACCGCAGCCTCCTCGCGCAACGCATCAAGGACATCGAGGCGGGCGGCGGCACTGCGCTCTACGACGCGCTCGCCTACACACTCGTCGAGACGTTGAAGCCGCTGCGCGACGAGCGCACGGCCATCGTCGTTATCTCCGACGGCGACGACAACCGCTCCTTCATCCCGTTCCCTTACATCCTCGAAACCATCATCGAGACCGGCGCGGTCGTCTACCCGCTCTACATCCCTTCCGGCCTCATCCCCGCGTCGAGCGCGCCGTCGGCCGTGACCTCGCTCGACCCGACGCGCACGCGCTTCCTGACGCTCACCTCGCGCGCCGACGAAGAGGGGCGCAAACTGGCGAGCGTCTCCGGCGGCGTCTATTACCCCGTCCGGCGTTTCGACGAACTCCAACTCGCCTACGACGACGTGGTGGCGCAACTGCGCACCTCTTACACCGTCAGCTACCAGACGACTTCCGCTGCCACGCGCGGCCGCGTGCGCGTGCGCGTCGCGCGTGAAGGCGCGGTGGTGCGCCTCAGCCCCGTCGTCGTCAGTACAACTCCGCAGTCAAACTAATCTGCACATTTTGGAGCGGGGCGGCGGCGGGTGTTACCATCCGCACAGATGAAAAGCCCGCTGCTGTTATCCCTGTTCGACGAGACGGAGCGACGCCCGCTCTCCGTGTCGGAGTTGACTTCGCAGGTGCGCGGGGCGTTGGAGAACCGTTTCACGGCCGTGTGGGTCGAGGGCGAGATTTCCAACTTCAAGGCGGCCGCTTCCGGCCACTGGTATTTCACGATCAAGGACGAGTCGGCGCAACTGCACGCGAAATGTTTTCGCGGCGTCAACGGCCGCATCCGCTTCCGTCCGTCCGACGGCTTGCAGGTGCGCGCGCGCGGGCGCATCACGGTCTACGAGCCGCGCGGCGAGTACGAGTTACTCGTCGAAGGACTCGACCCCATCGGCGCGGGCGCGCTGCGCGTGGCCTTCGAGCAGATGCGCGACCGGCTGGCGGCCGAGGGCTTGTTCGCGGAAGAGTTGAAGCGTCCGCTGCCGCTTCTGCCGCGACGCGTGGGCGTCGTCACGTCGCCGACCGGCGCGGCCATACGCGACATCATTCACGTCATCACGCGCCGCACGCGCACGGTCAACGTCCTCGTCGCGCCGACGCGCGTGCAGGGTGTGGGGGCGGGAGCGGAGATCGCGCGCGCGATCCGGGCGTTGAACGAACACCACCGAAGGGCGCAGCGCGAGGGGCGCACCGCTGATTTGATTGACGCGATCATCGTGGGGCGCGGGGGCGGTTCGAGCGAGGACTTGTGGGCGTTCAACGAGGAGGAGGTGGCGCGCGCGATCCGCGCGTCGGGGATTCCTGTGATCTCTGCGGTCGGGCACGAGACGGATTTCACCATCGCCGATTTCGCGGCCGACGTGCGTGCGGCGACGCCTTCGGCGGCGGCCGAACTCGTAGCGGCGCGCGAGGACGAGATGACGGCCATCGTCGCCACGCTCTCGCGCGACCTCGTGCGCGCCGTCGAATACCGTCTGCTCATCGAGCGTGAACGCGTGCACGAGGCGGTGAGTTCCGAGGGCTTCGACGAGGTGCGCGAACGCCTGCGCACGGCGGGGCGTGAGACAGATGAACTCGCGCGGCGTTTGGAAATTTTGATGACGCGGGCGCAGGAGCGTGCGCGTCGAAAGTTGGAAACAATCACACAACGGCTGTCGCCCGCGCGTGCGGCGACGCGTGCGAGCGAGGGGCGCGTGCGTCTTGCCGTGACGCGCGCCGCGCTCGACGCGCACTTCGGCGCGCGGCTCGAAGACGCGCGGGCGCAACTGGAAGTCGCGGTCGCCTCGCTGGATGCGTTGTCGCCGCTCGGCGTGCTCGGACGCGGTTACGCACTCGTGCAGGACGCGCGCGGCCGCATCGTGCGTTCGACCGCGGGCGCGCGCGTCGGCGAAAGGTTGCGCGTGCGTTTGGCGGAGGGCGCGCTTAGTTGCCGGGTCGAGGGAGTGGAGGGCGAGAACTGATGTCCACCGTGCCGGGAGACAGGGCGAAGAAAAGTCGGCGCAGCCGCATCGTCGTCAACGTCGAAGAGCGGCCGCCGGAAGACAGGGACGCGGCGGTCGCGCGCGGGCGCGGCAAGTTGCGCGCGCGGCGCGTGCAGGGTCGCAGGCGGCGCGTGTTGTCGGTCGCCAGCATTGCGCTCGCGGCCGTCGCGCTCTTGATGTGCCTGGCGGGCTGGTGGTGGTGGCAGAGTTTCAAGAGCAGCCCGGCCTACACGCTCGCGCTCGCGGCGGAGGCGGCGGAGGCGGACGACCAGCGCGCGTTCGAGGGGCTGGTAGACGTTGAGGGGGTGAGCCGCAGCGTCGTGCCGCAGGTGATCGAGCGCGTGCGCGGCAACGATACTTCATTGAACATCCCGCCGCAGGTGCGCCGCCAGATCGCGCAGAACGCGCAGGTGTGGTTGCCGGGCGTGCGCGAACAGGTGCGCGGCGTGTTGATGGCCGAGACGAAGCGGCTCGCCGAGACGCGGGGCGCGCGCGACTACCCGTTCTTCATACGCGCGCTCGCGCTGTCGCGCGCGGGCGAGACGAAGACCACAGAGGGCGCGCGCAACAACCGGACGGCGACGGTGACGTATCAGGTCAACGAACGCCCGGTCGAGTTCGGCTTGATGGGCGGCGACGGAAGCGCGGGTCAGCCGGAATGGAAGATCATCGCCGTCAAGAGCGACGAACTGGCGGCGCGCGTGGCCGAGCAAGTGGCGCGCACGTTCCCGATGACGGGGCGTTGACATGAGCGTTGAGTGTTGTGAGAGTCAGGCGGAAGTGAATCAAGTATCTCGTTAAGATGAAAATAAAAAAAGCGGAAGCGCAGAATCAGAACTTCGAGGCGTCGCTGGCGGCGTTGGAGAAAATCGTGCGCGAGTTGGAGCGCGGCGAGTTGCCGTTGGAGAAGAGTCTGGAACTGTTCGAGCGGGGCGTGCGCCTGTCGCGCGAGTGTCAGGAGCGTTTGCAGGAAGCGGAGCGGCGCATCGAAGTGCTCTTGCAGCGCGACGGCGAAGGGCGCGCGAGCGTGTTCGGCGCGCTCGGCGGCGAGGACTTCGACGCCACCACCACAACGGGCAACGCGAAGGACGATGCGGAGGACGATGAGAGCGTCTTCTGACACGACCCTTGTTGACGCGGCCGCGCGCGCCGCAGAGTCGGGCGACACCGAAGCGGCGCGCGTCTACCTTGAGCGCGCGCGCGCGATTGTTGACGCGCGGCTCGACGCGCTCGTGCCCGCCGCAACAATCGCGCCGGTCGCGGTGCACGCGGCGATGCGTTGGAGTCTCTTCGCGGGCGGCAAGCGGCTGCGCCCCGCGCTCGTGCTCGCCACGGGCGAGGCGTTCGGCGCGCCCGCCGACCTTCTCGTCAACACGGCCTGCGCCTTTGAACTCGTCCATACTTACTCGCTTGTCCACGACGATCTGCCCTCGATGGACGACGACGATCTGCGGCGCGGTCGCCCCACCTGCCACGTCAGGTTCGGCGAGGGGACGGCCATCCTCGCGGGCGACGCCATGCAGGCGCTCGCCTTCCAGTGCATCGCCGAAGACGACGCGCTCGACGCCGACTTGCGCGTCCGCCTCGTCGCCGAACTGGCGCGCGCGGCCGGAACGCCCGGCGGGATGGTCGCCGGGCAGGCGCACGATCTCTCGGCCGAGTCGCGCGAAGACGTGACGGCCGCCGAACTCGATCTCATCCACCGGCACAAGACGGGCGCGCTCATCGTCGCCGCCGCGCGTGCGGGCGCGCTCGTCGCGGGCGCAAGTGAGAGTGACCTTCGCCCGGTCGGCGACTACGCCGCCGCGCTCGGTCTGTTGTTTCAGATCACAGACGACCTGCTCGACGTGACGGCCACCGCAGAGGCTCTCGGCAAGACGCCCGGCAAGGACGCGCGCGCGCAAAAAGCCACCTACCCTGCGCTTCACGGCCTGGAGGCCACGCGCCTGCGCGCCCGCGCCGTCTACGAACAAGCCCTCGACGCGCTCTCCGCAGGCGGGCACAGCACGCCCCTGCTCGGTTCAATCGCGCGCCTCATCCTCGAACGACGCACCTGAAGCATCTTGACACCCTCCGAGTCTGCCAACATAATCAACGCGCTAAACAGAGCATCGTGCGGGTAACGCTCCTCCGAAGCACTCGTTCCAGAGACATTCGACCGGCTCGTTTCGACTTGCCGTCTACTTGAAAATTTCTCGCCCCCGCCGCCGCCAGCAGAGGTGCGCTTGCGCTGGAGAATTAAGATGTACCCTCAGAGAACTAAAAGAAGCCTGCCCGCCGCCTGCTTCGCCTGTCTCCTTTGCGCCGCCGGGCTCGCCATCTACCTCGCGTCGCCGTCACGCCCGACCGCCGCCAGTTCACACGTTGCGACGTTATCATCCTTGTCCGCGCCCGCCGCGCCGTCGGTCACGCCTGTGCGCCGCCGCCTCAACGGGAAGATCGCCTTCGTCAGCGGCGACAGCATGAACTGGAACAACTCCGACATCTGGGTGATCAACCCCGACGGCAGCAACTACACGAACCTGACGCCGAACACCCCGCAGACCGCCGAGTCGTCGCCCGCGTGGTCGCCCGACGGCACGAAGCTCTCTTTCAGTCGTACCGCCAGCGCCAACGTCGAGGGCGGCATCTACGTGATGAACGCCGACGGCAGCAACCAGACCAAAGTGCCCATCGCGGCCGACGCAAACTCCGCCGTCTGGTCGCCCGACGGAACTAAATTCGCCTACGCCGCCGCACGCGACGGCGCGACGCATATCTGCGTCTCGAACGTGGACGGAAGCGGCGAAGTGAATTTGACGAAAGGCAGCGCGGCGGGCGGCTTCAGCCCCACTTGGTCGCCCGACGGCGCGCAGATCGCCTATGTCTCCGGCGGCGCGCTCATGGTCATGAACGCCGACGGCAGCAACCCGCACAAGATTGCGGATCAGACTCTCGTCCACGACATCAGTTTGCCCAAGTGGTCGCCCGACGGCTCGCTCATCATGTTCGTCGGAGGGCTGTTCCAGAACCCCGGCCGCCAGAAGGCTTACTTCATCGCGCCCGACGGCAGCAACTTCTCGTCCATCAACGGCGACTTTTTTGAACCCGCGTGGTCGCCCGACGGCAAGCGCATCGTCTACCGCAACGACGACGAACTGAACGCCGACATCAGCGTCATCAATTTCGACGGCACGGGCTACACGGAGTTCACCCCCAACAACCGGATCATAGACAGCCAGCCCGCGTGGCAACCGCTCGTCGGCGGCGAACGCAAGATCGTCTTCACGAGCGAACGCGACGGCAACTCCGAAATCTATTCGATGGACGAGGACGGCGGCAATCAGACGAGACTCACGAACCACTCGGCCAAAGACGCGACGCCCGTCTGGTCGCCCGACCGCACGCGCATCGCCTTTACCAGCGACCGCAGTGGCCGCTCGAACATCTACGTGATGGACGCCGACGGCGGGAACGTCCGCGACGTAACGAAATATGTCCTGACGCCGACGAGCGATGTGCGCGTCTATGACCCGGCGTGGTCGCCGGACGGCACGAAGCTGGTTTTCGTCGGCACGCTGGCGGGCGGTGTGTCCGGCCTCTACATCGCCAATGCCGATGGCAGCGGCGGCGAAGCCCGCCAAATTCTCGAAGGCAGCACGGAAGTGGCCGACCCCGCTTGGTCGCCCGACGGCTCGCGCATCGCCTACACCGGGCGCGAGCCGTTCTTCAACCCGGAAGACGGCGTGACCTTCTACGTCTTCGTCATCAACGCCAACGGCAGCGGCAAGACGCGCGTCGCGCTCAGCCCGCTGCCCTTCAATTCGTTCGACTACCCGCCCACGTCGAGCGGCCCCGCGTGGTCGCCCGACGGCGCGCACCTTGCTTTCTCCGTCAGCTTCTCCACCGGCAGCACGATCCCGCAGATTCAGTCTGTGCAGGCAAGCGGCGGCCCGCCTACCGCCCTCACGTCTCACCCTTCGGCGCACACGCAGCCGAGTTGGACGGCCGACAACCGGATCGTCTTTACGAGCAACCGCGACGGCCAGAGAGAAATCTACTCGATCCCCGTCGAAGGGAATGTTGACCGCCCCGTCACGCGCCTGACGCAAAACGCGGCGGCCGACTACGACCCGAATTCGCAGCCCGACCCGCTCGTCCCGCAGCGCACGCCGTCCACTTTCCAGTGGCGCAGCCCCAACTTCCGCGTGCGCGAGAGCAGGCAGGGCGGCGACCCGCTCGTCGTCACGCGCCTCGGCGACGTGTCGCGCGCCGCCTCCGTGGACTACGAGACGAGGGATTTGCCGGAGTGCCTGATTGACAACGGCTGCCCGCGCCGCGCCACCGAGCGGAGCGATTACATCAGGACATCGGGCACGCTCAACTTCGCGCCGGGCGAAGCGAGCAAAACGATCAACGTCCCGCTCGTTGACGACGTGTTCGTCGAGGGCGATCAACTCTACGATCTCATCTTGACGAACGCGACGGGCGGCGCGACGCTCGGCGCGCAATTCAGCACGCGCGTCGTCATCACGGACAACGACAGCGCGGGGAATCCGCCTGCGCCCAACCCGATTGACGAGCCGAACTTCTTCGTGCGGATGCACTATCTGGACTTCCTCGGCCGCGAACCTGAACCGGCCGGGCAAGAGGCCTGGGTCAACGTCTGGAATCGCTGCCCCGACATCAACCGCGACGAGAGTTGCGACCGCGTGACGATCTCGTCGGCCTTCTTCCGCTCGCTTGAGTTCCAGTTGCGCGGCAGCTTCGTCTACCGCTTCTACCGCGTGGCCTTCAACCGGCGGCCGACCTACGCCGAGTTTGTGCACGACATGGCGCGCATCGGCGGCCAGACGCTCGCCGAGATTGACGCCAGCAAAGACGCCTTCGCCCAAGCCTTCATCCTGCGCGACGACTTCCGCGCGCTCTACTTCGGCGTCGGCGTGCCGGGCACTGAGTACGTCCGGCGGCTAGAAGCGAACTCCGGCGCGACGCTGACGGGCAACGTGACGCGCGCCACGCTGGAAGCGGATTTGAGCGCGGGCAGGCGCACGTACGCAGGGGTGCTGCGCGCCATCGTCGAGCATCCGAACGTCGAGGCGGCGCAGTACAACGAGGCGTTCGTCACGATGCAGTACTTCGGCTACCTCAAGCGCGACCCGGAGGAAGAGGGCTTCCAGAACTGGCTGCGCGTCATCAACCGCGGCGACGGCTACCGCGTCATGGTTCATGGCTTCGTCAACTCCGTCGAGTACCGCGCGCGCTTCGGCCAGCCGTGATAGAAAAAGGGTAAAGGGGAAGGGGTAAAGGGTAAAGGTAAAAACAGGAAGCGGGGCGCAACATCGAATGGCTGCGCCCCGCTTTACTTTCGTATTTCCCTTTACCCCTTACCCCTTCCCCTTTTCCCCGTCATCTTGTTCAGACTCCGGTCGCCGGCTGATGCGCCGCCACCTTCCGTTGCATCGCGCGCAACGGTTCGGGCATGAACGAAGTGAGATGGTGCGTGGCGGTGTGGCCGTCGGCGAAAGCCTGGTAGAGCATGCACTCGGGGAGTTGGAGACAACTGAGGGGCGACGTGTGGATGTAGCCGCTGTCAATGCCGATGGCGCTGTGCGAGATGTAGATGCCGTGACGGCCGAGGCGTCCGCGCAAGGGGAGGAGCGGCGCGGGCGTGTGGCCGAAGACGCAGGGCTTGCCCGTGTAGTTGCGGAAAAAGTTTCCGTCGCGCGACCAGAGTAGATGCTGCGCGGGCGTGTCGCGCGGGTGCGCGCCTTCGCGCAAGCCCGCGTGGACGTAGAGCGCGTAATCGTCTTCGTAAAAGAGCGGGAGACTGCGGAAGAACTCTACGTGCGCGGGCGGGATGGCGGCGGTGAACTCCGCGCGCAGCGTGGCGAAGTCCTGCTCGCTCCGCACGCGCAGAGGCTTGCCCGTGTACTGCTGGAAAGTACATTCGCTCCCGACGGCCGCGTGCAGCCAGAGCGTCGCGCCCTCGTCCACGAAGTCGAGCAACATCTGTTCGTGGTTGCCGCGCAGGGACAGCACGCGCGTCGGGTGTTGCTCGTGGAGGCGCACTATGTCCGCCACCGTGCCGGGCACGTCGTCGCCGCGATCAATGAGGTCGCCGAGGAGGACGAGCATGTCACGCTCGGGGTCGCGCGGAATCATCTCGATGATTTGATTCAACTGCGCGCGCCGCCCGTGTACGTCGCCGATGACGAAGGTTTTCATGGTGAGTTTAACCTGTCCCCGCCCCTCCCGCGCGTGTCACTCCACGCCGACTCTCGCCTGCGCGTGTGACTTCTCGATGCGCCCCATCAACATCTCGAAGCGCGGGTCGTCCCTGAGTTCAGTCCATTCGGGGTTCGCCCTGAACCACGGCAAATTCTCGTTGCCGCGGTTGATGGCGCGCTCCAGCCATTTGAACGCTTGATCGCGCATGCCTTCGACGGCGTAGGCCGTCGCCACCCAGTAGGGCGCGTCGTGATCCGCTTCGGCCACTTCCTTGACGCGCTCGGTCAACTGCGCGCGCGCCGCTTCGTGCTGGCCGATTTTGCTCAAGGCGATGGCGTAGTGCGGGCGGATGCCGTCCATCTCGGGGTGCGTGGCTAACACATCGCGCAAAATTTCGGCCGCCTCCGCAGCCTTGCCCTGCCGGTAGAGCGCGACGGCGCGGAAGGTGCGTATGAACGGGTGGTCGGGTTCGATCTTCGCGCCCTCTGCGAGTTCGCCCATCGCGTCGTCCATCCGCCCCTGATACATCAGGACGCGCGCCCGGTTGTAACTGACGACGACGCGCTCCGCCGGGTTGAGACTGAGCATGCGGTCGAGACTGCGCAGAGAGCGTTCGTAGTCGCCGTCGAGACGATAAAGATAAGAGGCGACGAACTGCACGCCCACGTCGTTCGGGGCTTCGTGACGCAGATTCTCGACGGCCGCGCGCGCCTTCGCTTTCTCGCCGCGCGCGAGATAGATGAAGACCATGTGCATGCGCGCTTCCATGATCTTCGGGTCAATGTCGAGACCCTTGCGGAAGGCTTCTTCGGCGCGCTCGTAGTCCTCGAAGTCGCCCATTGATTTGATCACGCGGTTGGCGTAGCAGCCGCCGAGCGCGCAGTGTGCGAGGGCGAAGTTGGGGTCGAGTTCGATGGCGCGTTTGAAACTCCCGATGGCCTCTTCCACGTCCTCGTTGGCGAGCGTGTGATAGATGTAACGACCCATCGAGTCGCGCCCGCGCAGGTAGATGTTGTAAGCGTCGGAGTTGGCGGTGGCGCGCTGCGCCAGCCCGTCGCGCTCGGCCGTCGTGAGTTCGAGGCGCAAGCCTTCGACGATGCGCTGTGCGATGGTGTCCTGCACGGCGATGATGTCGTCGGCGGTGGCGTCAATGCGATCAGACCAGAGCAGATCGCCCGAAGCCACGTCGAGCAGTTGCGCGTTGACCCGGAGCTTGTCGCCCGCGCGCAGGAACGAGGCGGCGAGAACTGCGCCGACGCTCAACTCCTCGCCGATCTCGCGCGGGTCGCGCTGCTGCCCCTGATACTTCACGATCAGAGACGACGGGCGCACCACGAGCGAGCGCAGGCGCGCGAGTTCCGTGATCACGGCGTCGGCGAGCGAGAACTCGTAGAAGCTGACCTCGGCGTCGCCGCTCAGGTTGCGGAAGGGGAGAATTGCGATGGACTTCTGCCCGCCTTCGGAGACGTTCGTGCCGTGCTGCGTCTCGCCCTCGGTGCGGTGCGGCGCGGCGGAGATGTTGCGCGAAGCGGAGGGCGGCAAGGAAGTTGACTGCGCGGTTGAGGCCGTCTCGTTGCCCGTGATGTTGCGCAGCCAGCGGCGGAAGGTGCGTCCGAAGGAGTTGTTGCTCGACTGGTGGCGCGGCACGACGGGTTCAAATTCGTCGGTCGTGTCGAGCGTGACGGGGCTGGCCGCGGCGAGTTCGCGTTTGACGGCGCGCAGGTCGTCGCGCATGTCTGCGACGCGCTGGTAACGATCCTTCGGGTCTTTGGCGAGCGCGCGGTCGAGTATCTCTTGCAGGCGCGGCGGCGCGTCCTGTCTGAGTTCGGCGATGGGCACGGGCGTGTCGTGGAGGACGGCGTAGCGCACCTCGACGTTCGTCTTGCCCTGAAACGGCCAGATGCCCGCGAGCATCTCGTAGAGCAGCACGCCCGTCGAGAAGATGTCGGCGCGATGATCCACGTGCGCGCCGGTGGCCTGTTCGGGCGCGGCGTAGGTGGCCGTCCCGTAGGGGACGCCCATCTCGGTCAGGTGCTGGTCGGACTTCGAGCCGCTCGACTTGTTCTCGTCGAGCAGCTTGGCGAGACCGAAGTCGAGCACTTTGGCCGTGCCGCTCTTGGTCACCATCACGTTGCCCGCCTTGATGTCGCGGTGAATGACGCCGCGCGCGTGGGCGGCGGCCAAGGCGTCGGCCACTTGCATCGTGATGGAGATCGCGCTGCGGAGTTCGAGCGGGCGACCCTTGACGAGTTGGCGCACGTTCTTCCCGTCAATGTACTGCATCGTGATGAAGTGCAGCCCGTTCTCTTCGTGCAGGCCGTAGATGATGCAGATGTTCGGGTGGTCGAGCGACGAGGCGAGCTGGGCTTCGCGCTCGAAGCGTTTGAGATTGGATTCGCGGGAGGTCAATTCGGGCGAGAGCACTTTGAGGACGAGCGTGCGTCCGAGCCGCGTGTCAACGGCCTTATAAACTGTGCCTTGCCCGCCTGAGCCGAGTTTTTCCGTGATCCGGTAGTTGAGCAGAGTTGAACCTAGCATTGATGGTTACTATTTTAACTCCGAGGGTGGGGGGGATGGCAAAGATAAAAATGGGGAAAGGGTCAAGGGGAAGGGGAAAGGGAAGAAATATATTTACGACGGGCTGCCTGTCTTCCCCTTTGCCCTTTGCCCTTTCACCCTTTCCCGTCTTTCTTCGTTGGCTGGCGCACGGCCAGCGTTAGTCGTGCACGGTTCAACCGCGCGGGGGCGTGCCCCAGCCCGAACCGATGTACTCTCCGTCTTCGACAATGCACGGCACGGTCGGGTCGCCGTCGGAAAAGGCAAGCATCTCCTTGCGCCGCGCGCGATCCGTCTGCGCGTCGTACTCCGTAAACGCCACCCCCCGCGAGTTGTAATGATCACGCGCCTGCTGGCAATAAGGGCAGCCCGGCTTCACATAAATCACGATTCCCATATTTGCTTCGACCTCCCTTCGCGCCTTGTAGTTTAGCAAGAACGATGAACAGTGACGAGTGACGAGTGACAAGTGACGAGAGCAAAGACAAGATATCGTGAATCGTGAATCGTGAATAGAGAACACCTGTCTTCGTCTATTCACGATTTACTGTTTTAACTTGTCACTCGTCACTCATCACTCGTCACTGTTCTTACCACTTGTCACTGCTTTCCAGTTATACTCCCGCGCAAACGTTCTGCCGAAGGCCGGTAGGAAGGGCAGGGTCGAAATCCTCTTGATTGACAACGATCTGTTCGAGCCATACGAGCGTCTGGTGACGATTGAAATCCTCGGCCGCCGCGTGGAAGTGCCGGAGAACAACCGCCTCCTGCGCTGCTTTCAGTTCCTCTCGATGCGCAGCATCTCCTACGGCGACTTTTGCTGGAACGGCGACTGCACCAACTGCCAGTTCTGGTACACGGAAGAGGGCGAACACGGGCGCGACGACAAGACCGCGCTCTCCTGCCGCTTCAAAGTGCGCGAGGCGATGGTCATCACCCGCCTCAGCGAACACGTCAAACTCGAAGGCATCAACAAGGAGAGGGATGAGGGCGGCAGGGTGAGGGATGAACAGGAAGTCGCTCAAGAGAGTTAAGCATTCCTTTCATCCCTCCGCCCTCATCCCTTTCTTCTCCGCCTTCATCCCTTTTTTCTTCCGCCCGCCGTGCGCTACACTTCCGCTTGAAAAGTTCTGACAACTCAACGCCTCGCGCCAACGGAAAGGATCGCTAGAGATGCGCTTCGAGTATTATCACGCGGGTCTGGAAGACGTGCCGAAACTCTCTGTGGACGGTCTCGTCCCCGGAAGCGTCCACTTCTCGCACTGGCAGGGCAACGAGACTCCGGCGACGGTCAAGGCCGACAGTTCGACCGAGATCGCCTTGAACGTCGTCGCCTCGCCCGCGCGTGAAGAGTTGACGCAAGGAATCGAACTCGTCACCAACAACCACTTCGACACGGACGGCGTGCTCTCCGTCTGGACGATGCTCACGGGCGTGCGTGCGCTCGACCTGCGCGCCGCGCTCGTCGCCGCCGCCGAAGCGGGCGACTTCTCCGCCAACACCGGCGCGCAGGGCATCCGCGCGAGTCTCGTCTTGCAAGGGGGCGACGGCTTCGTGCCGGACGCCGGGGTCGCTTCGCCGCTCGCGCGCCACCTCGCACGCGGCGCAGACGTGGACGAGGCGCGCGCCTACGCGCTCGTGCTGCCGGAAGTGAAGCGCGTCGTTACGCGCACGGATGATTACGAAGACCTGTGGCGCGACGAGTGGGAGCGGATCGAACTGTCGCTGGAGAGTTTCGCGCGCGGCGCGTCGCGCGTGGAAGAGGACGCAGAGACGGGGTTGTCCGTCGTCACCCTCGGCCGCGACCTCTACGGCGCGCGCGGCTTCTCGCCGACGCGGCAAGCCGCGCCCTACACAGCCATCACCGAGCATGCACGCGGGCGCGTCTATCTCATCGCGCTCCCGCTCGCCGAAGGGTGGGGCTACCGCGTGGATTACCCTTACTACTCTTGGGCGGAGACCGTGGTGCGCCCGCCCGTTACGCGCACGGACTTCGCGCCCGTCATCCGGCAACTCGACGAACTCGAACAGAACCGCGAGGGGCATTGGCAACTCGACACGGAGGGGTTGAGTTCGGCCTTCAACTTCGTTGACGCCGCCGGGTTGCTCCGCGCCTCAAGTCTCGCGCCCGACGTCGTCGCCGCACACCTGCGCGCCGCGCTCGGCACGCGTGCGGGATCGTCAGCCGCCGTCAGTTAGTTATGTACGACGCGATCATCATCGGGGCGGGCGCGGCCGGGTTGTCGGCCGCGCTCTGGTGCGAGGATTTGGGGCTGGACGCGCTCGTGCTCGAAGCGGGCGCGGAGGTGGGCGGGCAACTGCTGAACGTCTACAACCCCGTCAACAACTACCTCGGCCTGCGCGCGGAGAACGGGCGCGCGTTGCGCGACATCTTCGCCGCGCAGATCGCCGAATGCGAGTTTGACCTGTGGACAGAGACCGAGATCGAGAGCGTTGACTTGAAGGCGAAGCGCGTCTCGCTCAAGAGCGGCGAGGCGTTGCAGTCAATCGGCCTCGTGCTGGCAACGGGCGTCAGGCGCAGGAGGTTGGGGATTCCGGGCGAGGCCGAACTGGCGGGGCGCGGCGTGGTTGATTCCGTGATGCGCGACCGCGAGTTGCTGGCGGGGCGTGACGTGTGCGTCATCGGCGGCGGCGACGCGGCCGCAGAGAACGCTTTGCTGCTCGCGGAAGTGTGCCCCACGGTCACGCTCGTCCATCGCGGCAAACGCCTCTCGGCGCGCGCAGAGTTTGTCGAACGCCTGCGCGCGGAGCATTGCGTCACAATCTTCACCGAGTCGGAAGCGCAGCGCATCATCGGGGATGAGCGCGTCGAGGCGATAGAGATTTTGCGGCGCAGCGCGATCAAGCCGTTTCAGATGGCGGTGGGCGGCGTGCTGGTGCGCGTCGGCGTCCAACCGAACGACGAACTGTTTTGCGGTCAACTGCGACAGGACGAGCGCGGCTACGTCTCGGTGTCGAGCGAGCAGGAGACGAGCGTCGAGAACGTCTTCGCCGTCGGCGACATCTCCAACCCGCACAGCCCCACCATCAGCAGCGCGACGGGCGCGGGCGCGACCGCCGCGAAAGTGTTGGCCGCGCGGCTGAGTCACAAGCGGCAGTAGTCAGTTGTTCTTTGTCCGTAGTAGTCCGTGTTCAATTCAATCTTTAGCGACTCGTGTCATAATCACCTGCAACGGACAACTGACGACTGACTACTGACTTCATTTATGAATTACCAGACGATCACGCCGGAGGAGTTTGCGGCGCGCACG
The DNA here is from genome assembly GCA_030841105.1 of Pyrinomonadaceae bacterium. Lineage (GTDB taxonomy): Bacteria > Acidobacteriota > Blastocatellia > Pyrinomonadales > Pyrinomonadaceae > JAIVJZ01. Next base: position 41,944 of record JAVEDE010000061.1, on the reverse strand, counting down.
GCGCGTGGCGAGCGCGTGCGCCTGATTGACGTGCGCGAGCCGGAGGAGTTTGAGTTGGCGCGCGTCGAGGGCGCGGAGCTGCTGCCACTCAGCCGTTTCGCGGAGTGGGCGGGCGCGCTCGACGCGGAGGAGGAGATCGTGGTGATGTGTCACCACGGCATCCGCAGCGCGCAGGTCTGCGCCTATCTGGCAGGGCAGGGTTTTGCGAAGATGGTCAACTTAGCGGGCGGCATCGAGCGTTGGTCGTGGGAAGTTGACCGGAACGTGCCGCGATATTGAAGGAGTGAGCGGTGAGCGGTGAGCAGTTAACAAATCCTGCGGCGCACTGTTCACTGCTCACCGTTCACTTGTTGGGGGCGAGATGAATAATCCTGAATCAATCATCACGATGTTGGATAATGCGCCGTCGGTGATCGTGCCGCTGGTGCGTGAAGTGCCGCCGGAGGTGTTGAAGCGCAGGCCGAGTGCGGGGAAGTGGTCGGCGCACGAGCACGCGTGCCATCTGGCCGAAGTGCAGCCGATGTTTCTCGCGCGTTTGGAGGCGATGCTCAAAGACCCTGAGCCGCGCATCACGCCCTACAGTCCGGGCGCGGACGACGAAGACGGCGCGCTGCTCAAGTTGGATTTGAACGACGCGCTCGAACGCTTCACGCGCGGGCGCGCGGAACTCGTCGAGGAGTTGCGGGATTTATCCGCAGAGGACTGGGGGCGCACCGCCCAACACGCGGAGTACGCGCATTATTCCGTCTTCATCATGTTCCGCCACCTCGCGCTCCACGACATGCTCCACTCTTACCGCATCGAGGACCTTTTGTTGAAGCGCGACTGGGAGGCGGAGTGAACGGCGGTCAGTCGTCAGTAGTCAGTAGTCCGTTGCATGTGATGATCGGGTAAGCTGCTAAAGATTAAGTCGAACAACTGACGACGAACAAAGAGCAACGGACAACTGACGTTTTCGCGTTCGCTCCGTATAATGTCTGAAATGGAAGACAGCGCGGAAGAGGTGTCGGTGGCGGCTTACACGGCGGAGCACGCCGCCGCGTACCCCGGCGATTATCTGGCGGGGATCGATCTTTACAACGCGGGCGAGTTTCACGCGGCGCACGACGCTTGGGAGGCGCGCTGGGTGGACGAGGCCGGGCCGCGCGAGAAACTTTTTTTACAGGCGATGATCCAGTCGGCGGTCGCCTTTCACCATCTGGAGATCGGGCGGCGCGGGGCGGCGCGGCGGATGTACGTGATGGCGAAAGAGAAATTTGCGCGCTTGGAGACGCCCCGCTTCATGTCGCTCGACCTCGTGGATTACCAAGCGCAACTCGACCGCGCGCTCGCGTGGCTCGATAGCGTGCCCGACCCGCGCGAGTTGGCGATGCCCGAAATGCAGTTGCCGACGATCCGCTTGCTGCCGGAAGTGATGGACTACGATTGATGGATGCGAAGCTGAACCAACATAACGTCACGACCGCCGAAAACATCTCGCGCGCAGATAACATCCCGCGCGAAGAGGGCGCGCGCGACGCGACCGCACACGCGACAGTTGCGACGCACGCGGCCGTTGCGACCGGCGCGGGCAGCGCGCTCGGCGATGCGCGTCTGCTCGTCCTCGGCATGTGGCTCGGAGCGGCCGTCCTGTTCAGTTTCGCGGTCGCGCCGGGCGCGTTCGCCGTGCTCCCCGCGCGCGAGTTGGCGGGCGCACTCGTCACGCGCATCATCGGCGTCGTGAACGTCGGCGGCTTCCTCGTCGCGCTGTTCCTCTTGACGACGGCGTTCGCCCGCCGGAGAGTTGCGACGACGAAGACGGGGCGCGCATGGATACTGGAAGTGTCTGCGCTCGCGCTGCTCGCGTTGGCGACGGGCGCGGGGCAGTGGATCGTCGGCGCGCGTATGGCCGCGCTCCGCGTCGCGATGGGGCGGCCGATTGACGAGGTGGCCGGGAGTGATCCGCTCCGGCTCGCCTTCAACAGCCTGCACGGTTATTCGGTCGCCGCGATGACGACGGCCATGCTCGCCGCCGTCGTCGCCTTCGTCCTGATCGCGCGGCGCAACCGAGGTTAGTTTCAAGTTTCAGGTTGCAGGTTTCAAGTTGAGAACCGATGAATATTCAGACTTGAAACTTGAAACCTGAAACTTGAAATCTGTTCAGACCTGAAACCTGAAACTTACTCCGAAGGAGATTCCCGGTGGAAACGATTGAGCGAATTGACGAGTGGCGCGAAAGCTACCAGCGTTGGAAGCGGATCAACGAGATGCGCGGCGACGACCTCGGCGGGCATTACCCGTGGGTCGAGAACGAGCGCGCGCCCTTCAAACCGGCGCGGCGCGCGCTGCCCATGCTCAACCTCGCGCTCATCACTTCGGCGGGCGCGTACATTGACGGCTCCGAACCCTTCGACACGAGCATCCCCGGCGGCGACTCGTCGTTCCGCGAAATCCCGACGCTCATCGAGGCCGAAGATTTGCGCTGGGCGGCGCGCGGCTACGACCCGGCGGCCGTCCAACAGGACATGAACTCGCAAGTGCCGCTCGCGCGTCTCTTCGAGTTCGAGGGCAACGGCATCATCGGCCAACTCAACCCGGTCTTCTGGAGTTTCTGCGGCTTCATCCCCAGCGCGGCGCGCTTCGCCGACAACGCGCTGCCGCAACTCGTCGAGCGCGTCAAGCGTTACTCGGCGCAGGCCGCGCTGCTCATCCCGGCCTCGCGCGTCTGTCATCAATCAATGGGACTCGCCGCGCGCGCCCTCGAAGCGGCGGGCGTGACGACCATCGTGCTCGCCGTGGACAAAGAGGCCATCGAGCGCGTGCGCCCGCCCCGCGCCGTCTACTACACGGGCGAGTTCGGCATGGTCGCCGGACAGCCGAACTTCCCCGAACACCAGCGGCGCATTCTCGACGAGACGCTGCGCCTGCTAGAACCGTGGGATCAAGTTGACGTGCGCAAACTGACCGTCGCGCTGCAAACGACCGTGGAGGAAGCGCGCGGCGAAAGATAAAGCAGACGGGCGCTAGGGCGCAGCGAGTTAACCGGAGCTTCGAGTAGAGAGAGTTAACTTGAGTCGCAGTTAATCGCAAACCCCCGGAGAGCAAAAGTGAAAGGGAAGGCCGGGAGATATCGCCCCCGGTCTTCCCTTTATAACTTTCGGCTGCCGAACTTTCGCCCGTCGCCCTGCTACCTTCGACGGCGCGGCGCGGGCGCGGTGTCGCTCTTGGCGAAGTAGCCCTGACGGTAGTTGAGTTTGACGTTCTGCTTGCGCAGGTCGGGGTTGATGACCTCGATCTGGAGTTTGCGATAAGAGCCGTCGCGCCGCTTGTTCGTGGGCGCGTAGGCGACGAGAAACTGCTCGCGCAGTTCGCGCTGGATTTGCGCGAAGGCGTTGCGGAGGTCTTCCTCGCTGCGCGGGAAGTAGGCGCGGCCGCCCGTGCGCTCCGTGATCTTGCGCAGCGAGCCTTCGTCCACGCCGCTGAAGCCGAAGCTGTCGCCGATGCCGATGGCGAAGACGAGCGTGTCGGTCTTGAGCGCTTCCTGCACGGCCTCATCGAGTTTCAGAGTGCTGCTCGTGTCGTCGCCGTCCGTGAGCAGGACGACGGCGCGGCGCGTCTTGTCAGACGACTCGGTCATCACCTCGTGGCAGGTGGCATAGACGGCATCCCAGATGGCGGTCGAACCGGCCGTTGACTGGTTGTCGCCGGAGATGGGGGGCGTGCCGCCGACGACGACGCCGCGGCCGACATAACCTGAAGGCGGCACGAACTCGACGCGCTCGATCGCGCTGCGCACGCGGACGGGGCTGCCCGTCAAGCCCTGTTCGAGCGTCGAATCGCCGGTGAAGGAGAGCACGGCCACTTCGTCCTTGGATGGACGCATCACGGCGTCCACGAAGGCGCGCGCAGCGGCCTTCTCTTCGGGCAGCGTGCGCTCCTGCGAGATGCTCGTGTCAATGACGAGGGCGAGCGTGAGCGGCAGATCGATCTGTTGCTGGAAGGTGAAAATCTGTTGCGGCACGCCGTCTTCGAGGACGCGGATGTCCTCCTGCTTGAGGTTCATGACGAACCGCTTGTTCTTGTCCACGGCCGTAAAGATGACGTTCGTCAGGCTGGTGTCAACGCGCTCGATCTCGTCGTCGTCGAGCGTCGTGGTGTCGTCAACGCGCGCGGGCGTCGGTCGCGGCGTCGGCTGCTGCTGCGGTTGTTGCTGCTGCGCGCCCTCCTCCCGCTGCGCCCGCGCGCCGACAAGCGCGCCGCCGACGCTTAAGCCGACCGCGAGCATCAAACTCAACCCGCGCACAAACCTGATGCGATCAAACATTACTTTCAACTTAAACCCTTCTAGTAAATCGTGAATCGTGAATAGATTAAAACCGTGTTTCTCTATTCACGATTCACGATTCACTACTTATTTCTGTCCGCCCAGGCGTTGTAGCCGCGGCGGGTGCGAACTTTGAGGCCGTCGCGTTCGGCGGCGAGCTTAACTTCGATGCGGCGATAGCTGCCGTCGTACTTTTTATTCGTCGGCCGGTAGGTGACGATGTACTGGCCGCGCAGTTCGCGGGCGACGCGCGTGAAGGCGCGTTCGAGTTCGAGGCGGTCGCCGATGAAGAAGGCTTTGCCGCCCGTCGCGTCGGCCAGACGGTCGAGCTTCTTGTCGTCTTCGTCCTTGACCGTGCCCGCTTCGACGCCGGGGACGACGCTCGAAAATCCGGACTTCGTGGAGATGGCGAAGACGATGGTCTCGGTGCGCTGCGCCATCTCGATGGCCTCTTCCAACTTCGCGCGGCTCGAAGTGTCGTCGCCGTCCGTAATGACGACGATCACGCGCCGCCCCGTCACGCCGCGCATCTTCTCGTCGCACATGCGCCACACGGCGTCGTAGAGCGCAGTGGTCGTGCCCGGCTTCTTCACGCTGTCCACGGCATCGTCCAGCTTGTTTAGCTTGTCCGTGAAGTCCTGCAAGAGGTTCACGTCTTCATCGAAGGTGGCGAAGGCCGCGCGGTCTTTGCGCACGCGGACGACGGTGTAGAGGAAATCCTTGGCCGACTCTTTCTCGAAGCGCAGCTTGGCGGCGGCAGACGAAGAGATGTCCATCAAGACCGCCACGTAGATCGGCGTGCCCGCCGCCTCGTCGCGGAAGCTGGCGATCTGCTGCGGCTGCTTGTCTTCGAAGATCACGAAGTCGTTCAACGTAAGACCGGCGACCGGCTGCTCTTTCTTGTCGAGCACAGTGATCGGCAGTTGCACCTCGCGCGTGAAGACGGGGCCGACTTGCACGTCGTCCTGAGCGCCGGCGGTAGGCGCGGCGGCGGCGGTCGGGCGCGGCGTGGGCTGTGGCTGCTGTCCCGTCTGTTGAGCCGAGACGGAGGCGTCGAGCGCGAGCACGCAGACTAGGAGCGCGGCGGTGAATAAAAGTGTGTAAAGGGCGGTTCTCATGTGTTTGAATCAAACGGGCGGAATGGAAAAGGTTGAGCCTTTTGAGCATCCAAGCGTCGGGGGTTCGATGCCGCGCGGGCGAGCGTCAGTTGCCTTCCGGCGGCCTCGACGGGCGAAGCCACAGTATAACAAAACCCGTCCACGCAAACGCGCGCCGGGCGTGAGTACGCGCGGCACGACGGGCGCGGCTTATTCCAGCGCCTCCAACATCCGCGACAGTTCGGCGGGGAGCGGCGCGTCGAAACTCAGTGCGTCGCCCGTCTGCGGGTGGCGGAAGCCGAGCCGCTCTGCGTGTAGAAACTGTCGCCCCATCGCGCGGATCGCGGCGCGCACGCGCACGTCCGCGATCGTGGTGTCGCGCCCGCCGTTATAAACTTTGTCGCCGACGACCGGGTGCTTGAGGTGCGCGAGATGCACCCTGATCTGGTGCGTGCGCCCGGTCTTGATCTGCACGTCGAGCAGCGTGAAGCGTTCGTAAGGGCGGCGCACGCGGTAGAGCGAGAGGGCGGGGCGGCCGCCGCGCACGACCGCCATGCGCGTGCGCTGGCGCGGGTCGCGCGCGAGCGGTTCTTCGATGCGCCCGCTCTCATCCGTCACGCGCCCGTGCGCGAGCGCGACGTAAGACTTAAACACTTCACGCGCGCGAAATTGATCGGCCAGATGTTCGTGCGCGCTCGCCGTCTTGGCGACGACCATCAGGCCGGACGTGTCGCGGTCGAGACGATGCACGATGCCGGGGCGCAGTCGCCCGGCGTGCGTGGAGAGTTGTTGGAAGTGGAACGCGAGCGCGTTGGCGAGTGTGCCCGAAGAGACTCCGGCCGCCGGGTGGACGACCAGCCCGGCGGGCTTGTCGAGGACGACGAGCGAGTCGTCTTCGTAAATGATCTGGAGCGGGATATCTTCGGGCGCGAAGTTGGAGGCGGGCGGCGCGGGCATTTCGAGTTCGACCGCCTCGCCCGCGCGCAGCTTGTACGAACCCTTCTCCGCCGTGTGACCCGCGACGAGCACGTCGCCGTCTTCGATGGCGTGCTTGAGGCGCGTGCGGCTGACACCGGCAACGCGCGCGGCGAGGAAGGCGTCGAGTCGCGCGCCCGCGTCCGCTTCCCCTGCGACGAAGGCGAGCGTCGCCGCTTCCGGTTCGGGGTCAACGGCCGCAGGGGTGAGCGCGTCTTCCTCGACGTTGATGTGATCGCTGAGATTATCGTCCACGTTGTTCATGCGCGCGCCGCCGTGCGAGTTACTTTCGCGCCGCCCGCAGGCATCGCCCCGCCCGTTGACGCGCGGCGACGGCGGATGAAGAGGAAGATGAGACTCGTGATGCCGACGAGCAAGCTGATCAACTGCGACGTGGAGAGGTGCGTGAGCGACGTGAGGCCGAGGATGTCGCCGCGCGGGTCGTCGCGGAAGAACTCGATGACGAAGCGCGTCGCGCCGTAGAGCACACCGTAGGTGAGGATGACCTGCCCGTCGAAAGTTTTGCGGCGGTGCAGCCACCAGAGCAGCGCGAAGAAGATGAAGGCAGCGAATGATTCGTAGAGTTGTGTGGGGTGGAGGTGCACGTCCGTGGGCACGCCCGTCACGCGGTTGCCGAGTTCCGAGAAGCGCACGCCCCACGGCAGCGTGGTCGGCTTGCCCCAGCAGCACCCGGCGGCGAAACATCCCTGCCGCCCGATGGCCTGCCCCAAAGCGATCCCCGGCGCGAAGGCGTCGGCCGTCCGCCACCAGGGCAACTCGTAACGTCTGACCAAGACGTATGCCGTCAACACCGCCGCGAGGAAGCCGCCGTAAAAGACCCCGCCCGAACGCAGGAAGTCGAGCGACAACAACTTGAGCGGCGCGGCGCGATACTCCGGCTCGACCAACAACAACAACACCTTCGACCCGACGATGGCGGCCAACAGCAACCACAGCCCCAGATCGAACAGACGCTCGCGCGGCAGGCCATCGCGCGCGCCCAGACGCGCCGCCACCAGCAGCGCGGCGAGAAAGGCCAGTGCCAGCAGCACGCCGTAAGTGTTCACGGGGAAATTGCCGATGCGAAAAATTTCTGGGTACATCGTGTTGGTTAGTTGCCCGTCGTCAGTCGTCCGTTGTTCGATTCAAACTCTACACAGTCGTCCGTTGTTCAACTCAATCTTTAGTTGCTTACTCGCCGAACGGAAACAACGGGCAACTGACGACGGACAACGGACAAAGTTACTGACTACTGACGGTTGACTGTTGCTTCTGCTTCCTTCCTTCCAGTATCAGATCGAGGATGAGCAATCCCGCGCCGACGCAGATGCAGGCGTCGGCGACGTTGAAGGTCGGCCAGTGGTAGTCGCCCGCGTGCGCGTGTATGAAGTCTATGACGTGGCCGAGGCGGACGCGATCCGTCAGGTTGCCCGTGATCCCGGCGAGCAGCAGCGCACACGCGCCGAGGGTGCGGTCGTCGTTGCGCGACGTGCGGAAGAAATAGGTGAGGACGGCGACGGCCGCGGCCGAAGCGAGCGCGGCGAGCGCCCAACGTCCCATCGAGCCGCCTTCCTGCAACTGCCCGAAGGCGATGCCGGGGTTCTCCGCGTAGGCGAAGTCGAGGAAGCCGCGGATGACCGTCTTGTCCTGACCGGGACGAAGCGCGCGCACCGCCCACGCCTTCGACATCTGATCCACCATGTAGATGCCGAAGGCCGCGAGCAGATACCAGACGCGCCAACTGAACGCGCGCGCCTTCACGACGCGCCCCCTTCCCGCTCGATCTCGTTGAGCGCCTCGACGCAGCGTTCGCACACCACCGCGTCGCCGTAACGAGGCAGCCGCACGGTCTGCGTCGAATAGTTCCAACACCGTTCGCACTTCTCGCCTTCGGCGCGCGTGACCGTCACGCGTGCCCGACCCGACTCGCGCACCACAAGGCCGTCAAGTTTCTTCAGTGTGACCCCGGATACTAAGAAGACATAGCGCAACTCGTCGCGGTAGTATTCGAGGCTGTCATATCTGACACCACTCTCCTCAATTTCGACATGCGCTTCGAGGCTACTGCCGATAGTCTTCTCCGCACGAGCTTGTTCTAGCGCGTGCATTACGTCATCCCGCACGCCGAACACGTTCAACCAACGCGCCGCCAATTGCTCGTCGCGCACGCCGGAGATTGTCGGAAACTCCGCGACGTGAACCGGCGCAAGCGACGCCGCCTCTTTGTCGCCGCCGCGCGGGAGGTTCTCCCAGATTTCGTCGGCGGTGAAGACAAGCACGGGCGCGAGCAGGCGTGCGAGCGCGTCGGCGATTCGGTGGAGCGCGGTCTGCGCCGAGCGGCGCGCGTGCGAGCGCGGCGCGGCGGTGTAGAGACGATCCTTGATGATGTCGAAGTAGCGCGCCGAGAGCGTCACGGTGCAGAAGTTGTATAGCTCATGGAAGACGCTGTGAAACTCGTACTCCTCATACGCCTTCCGCACCTTTGCGATCACGTCGTCCAGTTCCGCGAGCGCCCAACGATCAAGCTCCAACAGTTCCGACGCGCCCACGGTGTCGCGCGCCGGGTCGAAGCCGTCGAGGTTGCCGAGGGCGAAGCGCGCGGTGTTGCGCATCTTGCGGTAGGCGTCCGAGACGCGTTGCAGGATTTCGTCCGAGCAGCGCATGTCTTCGTGGTAGTCCGACGACGCGCACCAGAGACGTATGATCTCCGCGCCCGACTGTTTGATCACGTCGTTGGGCGAGACGGAGTTGCCCGCCGACTTGTGCATCGCCTTGCCCTGCCCGTCCACCACCCAGCCGTGCGTGAGCACCGTGCGGTAGGGCGCGCGATCGTGCGCGGCGAGGCCGACCATCAGAGACGAGTTGAACCAGCCGCGATACTGATCGCCGCCTTCCAGATACACGTCGGCGGGAAACTGCAACTCGTCGTAGTGTTCGAGCACGGCGACGCAAGACGAGCCGCTGTCGAACCACACGTCGAGAATGTCCGTCTCCTTCGTGAACGTCACGCCCGCGCACTTCGGGCACGCGAACCCGGCGGGCAGCAAGTCCTGCGCCTCGCGCGCGTACCACGCGTCGGAAGTTTCGCGCTCGAAGATGTCTGCGACGTGTTTGATGACGGATGCGTCGGCGATGGCCTCGTCGCAGCCCGCGCAGTAGAACGCAGGGATCGGCACGCCCCACACGCGCTGGCGCGAGACGCACCAGTCGGGGCGACCCTTGAGCATGTTCCGCATGCGATCCTCGCCCCACGCCGGAATCCACTCGACGCTCTGTTCAACTTCGCGCAGCGCGCCCGCGCGTAGTGAGACGGGCGCGTCCGTCTCGTTGTCCGTGAAGTTGGCGCGGTCGCGTCCGTCCTCGTCCTGTTCGACGGGAGGCTCTGTGGAGCGCGCGTCGAGCGAGATGAACCACTGCGGCGTGGCGCGGAAGATGACCGGGTTTTTGCAACGCCAGCAATGCGGGTAGCGGTGGTTGTAATTTTCGCTGAACAACAGCGCGCCGCGCTCTTTGAGAAACTCGACGATCTTCGCGTTCGCCTCGAACACGCGCTCGCCCGCGAAGTGCTCGACCTCGGCGGTGAATCGCCCGGCACTATCCACGGGGCAATAGATGTCCAAGCCGTATTGCTTGCCGATGACGAAATCGTCGTGGCCGTGGCCGGGCGCGGTGTGGACGCAGCCCGTCCCCGCCTTGCTCGTCGCGCTTTTGTCGCGCGCGTCTTTCACGTCGAGTTCCGTCTCGGCGTCGGCCTCGCCGCCGAGCGTGACGTGCTCGCCGAGGATGACGAGCGACTTGCGCTCTAACCACGCGTGGCGACATTCGAGGCGGTCGAGTTTCGCGCCGGGAAAGCGCGCGACGACTTGCGGCGCGTCCAGCCCGCACTTCGATGCCACCGTCTCCACCAACTCGCCCGCAACAACGTAAACCTCTTCGCCGTTCTCGATCGCGACGTACTCGAAGTTCGGGTTAACGGCGATGGCGAGGTTCGCGGGCAGCGTCCACGGCGTCGTCGTCCAGATGAGAAAGAAAACTTTGCGCCCCGCGAGCGCGGGATCGATCTCCGACGGGTCGGACGCCAGAGGAAACTTCACGTAGACGGACGGACTCGTGTGCTCCCTGTATTCGACCTCCGCTTCGGCGAGCGCAGTCTGATCGTAGACGCACCAATAGACGGGGCGCGCGCCCTTGTAGACGTAGCCGCGCTCGACGAAGCGGCCGAAGAGTCGCGCCGTCTCCGCCTCGTACTGGTTCGACATCGTGAGATATGGATTCTCCCACAGGCCGAGAATGCCGAGCCGCTGGAAATCGCGCGTCTGCCGCTTCAGAGCCTCGGTCGCGTGTTCGCGGCACGCGCGGCGCACGCTCACCGGGGGCATGTTCGCTTTCTTCGCGCCGAGTTTTTTGTCCACGAAGAGTTCGATGGGCAGCCCGTGGCAGTCGTAGCCGGGGACGTAGGGCGCGTCGTAGCCGAGCATCGTGCGCGACTTGACCACGAAGTCTTTGACGATCTTGTTGAGCGCCGTGCCGAGGTGGATGTCGGCGTTGGCGTAGGGCGGCCCGTCGTGGAGGATGAACTTGTCGCGCCCGCGCCGCGCGTCGCGGATCAGTTGGTAGAGGTTGAGTTCCGACCAACGCTTGAGGCGCGCGGGTTCTGCCTGCGCGAGGTTGGCCTTCTGCGCGAAGTTGGTCTTCGGCAGGTTGACGGTCTTCTTGAGTTCAAGGGGCGTTTCGGTTGTCATAACGGTTTTCGATCTTTTGCATGCAAATCTTGCAACATAAATGCGGAAAGTCCCAAGTCCAAAGTCTGACCTTGAACCTGGGACTTTGGGAATGTGGAGTCGGACGCCGTGCGCGTGTCAGCCGATGAACATCTCGTCCTCTCCGTAGGTCTGGTCAATCTGTTTGGGGGCGGGCGACACCAGCACTTCCAGACCGCGCCGGACGCCCGCCATAATCGCGGCCAACTCGCGCGCCGGTTCGACCAGCTTCGTGTGTATAAAGAGGGTGGTGGCGGAGAACTGCCGCTGCGCGTGATCAATGCTCGCGCTCACCTGCTCAACCTTGTCGCGCGCCGTGACGGCGGTGTAGCCGACGAGTTGCTTGAGTTCGCGTACCTCTTCCTTGATGAGCGCGGACGACTCGGAAAAGTGGACGGAGGCCGTCGCCAGATGCGTGGACATGAGCGTCACCTGATCGGCCACCTCTTTGCCCTGCGCCGCGATCTCCTTCACCTGCTCGCTCATCAACGCCACGCGATCCAGCAAAGGCTCGGCGCGACGTTCGAGGTTGCCGACCATCACTACGACGCGCCGCACCGCGAACGCCATCGCGATGAGCGCGGCGGCGACGCCGAGGAACGCCACGGCGACGATCACCAACACCCAGAACGCCGGGTCACTCGTGCTCATCTGAAAAGCCAGCAGGGACATAAGAATTTTCGATCACGCGTCGCGGAATCTTACATTGCGGATTTGCGATTTCAGATTGCGGAGTAGAAGAACTCTCTTCTCTTAATCCGCATCCCTCATTCCGCGCTTCTCAAACTTTACGATTTGTCCGGCTCGTAGGCCGGAGCCTGTGTGAGAATGTTGGAGCTTTCGGTGCGGCGTTTCTCTTCGGCGTAGGCGCGCTTGCCCGCGTCAATGGCGGCCGACAAATTCTCGCCGCGCTTGGCCGCAGCCTGACGCGCCGCGCCCGCCACCTCGCCCGCTTTGACTGACGCCGTCGAGTAGAGTTCCGTCGCGCGCTCGCGCGAAACTTCGTAATACTCGTTGGCCTTGTCGCGCGCGCGATCCACGCCCTGCCGCGTCGCGTCGGCGATGTCGCCGCGCAACTCCCGCCCCGACTTCGGCGCGAACAACAGCGCCGCCAGCGCGCCGACCGCGCCGCCGAGCAGGAAGCAGGTGAGTTGCGTCGAGAGTCCCGACTCATCTTCGCGCCGCCGCGCGCTCTGCGTCCGTAGACCTTGGTTCGACATCCGCATCACCTCTTTCTCCGGGTCGGGGCGCGGGCATCAAGCCCCGACCGTTGTTGTCCGAAAAACTCAACGATTGTCCGCCCGCGCAAAAACTATAACAAACAGGCGCGAAGCCGCGCAAGAAACGCTCATGTTAAGCGGAGCTTAAGACGAAGATAAATTACCGCGGCGACGAGTTGTTCGACGATGCACCTCGAACAGCACTCGATTGAAGGACGTTGTTACGGTCGGCTGAATGAGAAATGACGCGGCGTGTCCGCGCCTTGGTCGAGAGGCCGACGCGTCTTGAGTTTTCGACGCTAGTAGATCACCAGCACGACGGCAAGCGCCTGGCCGAGCGAGGTCGCCCAGAATGTCGCCACGGTTCGGGCAGCAAGAGGAGGACGCTGCCGGAGAAGGCCGCGACCGCGACTCGTCAACGCCGACGCATCAAGTTCTACGACGCCCCGGCTTGCCGCCGTCTCAATCTTTACCCGTGGTCTTCTTCCGCGGCGGCCTTCCGGCGCGGCGAAGCTGGCGCATACGTTCCGCGTAGTCCCCGGCCTCGTAGCCGCCCACGATCTCGCCGAGCGTTTCGAGCGGCAACTCTTCGGCGCGTAGAAAATTGATGCAACCCTTTCCGCGCTTCAATTTCTTCGAGGCGGCGGCGTCGAACTTCGCCTTCACCTCTGGAAACATGTAGAGCGGGATCAGGTGCAGGCTGATGTAGTTCTTCTGGTTCGCCAGCGCGACCAGCCACTCGTCGCCCGCCTTGAAACTCAAAAACTTCGCGCCGATCTCCTCTGCGAACCCTGCGCGCACGTGTTTGCGCACCATGCCCCACACGCGCTCTACTTCGGCGCGACGTTCGGCGGGTAAGTTGTCAAGATGCTGTGTGTATGTCAGCGTCTGTGCCTTTACCATCAACTCCTCCGTTGTTGTTTGGCTTACTGTTTTGAGAGCCTTTCACATAATCCCCGATGTACTTTTCCAGACCGCTACTCTTCCAATCCGGCGGCAAGGCTTCCTGAAAGATCTGCTCGATCGCGTGCAGGCCGAGCATGCGGTAACTCTCAAACTGCTGCTCGCTGAAAAACTGATCGCTGATTGATTCGTGTGGAAATTTGAGATTGGCTTTCGAGTAGTTTAAAACGTCGGGCGGCTCTTTCGTCGCGAGCCTCGGTTTGATGTAGATCAAAATCCCGTCGGCGACTCCTGCGGACTCGTCCACCTTCGTGTAGTGGATACCGCCGATGGCGCAGTAATGTTTGGGGGCGTCTTTCTCTTTCGAGTAGTCAACGATGTCTTGAATTTCGATGGGCACACCGAGGTCTACGCGGATTCTGCGAATGGCGTTCCCCAGATTCTCGAACTTATGATCCGGATCGCTGCTCGCGTCTATCACGAAGATCGTGTGACAGCGGCGCAGCACCATCTCGTAGAGGCCGAGGTTTTCAAAGTGCCCGCCGTCGGACAGGTAGATGTAGTCCTTGTCTTCGACCGTCTTGCCCAGAGCCTCGTCAACCATCGGCTTGAGCGCGCGCGTCGGCCCTGACTTCTGATACAACTCCTTACGTGGGTTGCCGAGCCACCAGCCGAGCCGCGCGTTGAAGAGCGTCATCAGAAAGGTGACGGCCGACGAAGAATAGTAGCCCATGTTAGGACTCGCGGCCGCGCCTGAGATGGTGAAGGCCGTGCCGAGCGAGATTGATTGGGGGTGCTTGCCGCCGTACAACTCCGAGCGCCGGTAGCCGTAGAGGTAGCTTCCGCAGTGGAGCGGCGAGACGGTGAAAGTCGCCGCCTTCCTGTGTTGCCACGCGAGGTTTTTTCCCTGCACCAGATTCCACGTCATGTTCACGATGTGGAGCGGCCTGCCCGCCTGCGGGTCGCGTGGTTTCTTGTCGGGCGGCGGCGCGCTCTCGTTCGGCCATAACTCAAACATGCGGAGGTCGTCGGCCGGGTCGAAGCCCGTGAAGCGGTTCGCCGTGCGTTTTCTGGACGCCCCCAGATAAGCCCTGATGAGGCGGTTGCGGTACATCGAATGGAGGGAGAACTCATTGATGTTGATGCACCGCGCCATCAGGACGGTGATCAGCACCAACGCTCCGCACAAGCAGGCGAGAAATAGGAGTGACGAGTCGGCCACGACGGCGTGGTGGCTTAAGGGGGGGAACACTTTGGTGCTCCATTCGCGGGTGCTCGTCAAGAGATACCATTCGGGCACTTTCTTGATGAGCAGGATCAGCAGGTCTGTGAGCAGCGACAGACCGACGACGAGCGACAGGACGAAGACCGGCGCGGCCAGTTTCACCGCGTAATCCATCACGGTGGTGAGCCACCCGGCTTTCTCCGCCTGCCGTTCGTTGGCGGGCGTCTTCGCGCTGACCCCGAACAGGATCGTGACGAAGCCGGAGATGATGCCGAAAGGGATCAACAGCCCCTTGACGAAGGTCGTGCCGAGCGAGTCGTTCTCGCCGCTCGTCGCGGCCTTCCGCACTTCCTTCAGCCAGATGTCCATCGGGAGCGTCGGGCCATAGAGCACGAGCCAGTTGAGGGCTGCCCAGAGCACGGCCACAATCAGCACCCACGCGCCCGCACGCGCCCACCACTCGCGGTCTTCGTCGGTCGTCACGGAACGACCGCCCAGCCCGATAGCAAGAATCCCCATGAAGAGAACCACCAGCAGGAGTTGTGGGCCGTCAAAGCAGGCGTACATCTCCGGGTTTTCTTTCGGAGTGTAGTGATTGATTTTTTCCGGTATTGATAACAGCCACAGCAGCAGCCCGCCCAGTGCGCCCGTCAAGACGAAGACGGACAGTTCGATCAGCCTCGACATCCAGCGCAGTTCTGACTTGTCATTGCGCCAGTAGTTGCGCAGTACGGTCTTGCCGAAGAAGACGGCGACCGCCGCGTTTGTGATAACCCATGCCAGCCCGTGCAGCGCCGCGCCGCCCACGGCGAAGTGCCACAAATTCAGGGACTGTCCCATGCTGAGATACCACGCGCGCCCAAGCGTCAGCAGCAGGATCGCCAACGCCAGAGGCTGCATGCACAGGCGCAGGAAGTTTCGCTGATTGTCGGGATCGTCGGGGGCTTTGTTCGTCTCCTCGATGACCTCCTTCGCGTCGCCGGGAGGCGTGGCGATGTCGCCCGGCGTCTTGAAAGGCTTTCGGAGACTGGGGCGGTGCGAAGTGATGTAGGCGAGCGCGGCCGCGCCTAGAACGATCCCCGTGAACAAGAGAATGTGTGTCTGGACGATAGAGGAAAAGTAATAGCGCGCGCCCGCGCCGAAATAATCGGACACGCCGAGATGGAAGCCGGAGTTGCGGAGAATGAGCGCGACGTAAATTCTGGGGACGAGCAGCACCGCCATGAGCAGCGGGATGAACACGAGCCAGTTGAGGAACAGGTTGCGCAGGTAGATGGCGACGAGCGTCCACGTGTCCACGGAAAAGAGTCCGATCTTCGGACTGAGGTAGTTGCTGTAGGCGCGCAGGTGGCTGATCTGTGCGTGCTCCGGCGGGAGTTCGAGATTCTGATTTTTCGCCAGCGCCTCGTTCACCCTAGTGACCCCTTCGCGGTGTATCCACGCGGTGAGCCAACTGCCGATATAGCCGCCGCCGGAAACGGTCGAGAGGTAGTCGAACCGCTCAAGCAACTGGCGACTCGCGAGTCCCTGTAGGACGCCGAGGCAGAAGGTGGCGCTGCGGATGCCGCCCCCGGACAAGCAGAGCGCCCAGTGCTTCTCTTCGAGTTCGAGCTTGAGGCCGTGGATCGTGTCGTAGATTTCCTTGCGCCGCCTGTCCTCCTCCTTCTTTTCCTCCGCCGCATTCTTCGGGGGCGTGACCGGCGGCACAAATTCAAATTCAAACTCGCGATGTAGTTTTGTAAACTCCTCTGCCAACACCTGAGAGAGTTTGAGATGTTCGTCAGTCGTCTGCGCGGGGGCAGACTCGACGGCGCGGGGGGCTTCAGTTGTCATGCGTGTGGGAGTCTCCTGCAACTTTGATTATGGCGGCGACTGGCATGCGGCGATGCCGGGCACGATCAGTGAAGTGAAAAGTATTTCGTGAGGATCACGAAAGAACGGCGTTGACGGACGCGGCCACGAGAGACGCCCCGATTATATTCATGGCAGGTGAGGCGTCAATACTAAATGCGCCCGCCTGCGACCCCGGCGGAAACCGCCGTCGCTCCGTGTGGCTACGCGGCCGGGTCGTCGTTCTGGTAGCCGAGCAATTTGCGATAGAGGGTTTTGCGGCCGATGCCGAGGGTGCGTGCGGTGCGGGTTTTGTCGCCGCCGGTGTAGTCGAGCGTGGCTTCGATGGCGCGGCGTTCGATCTCTTCGAGCGTGGAAGGCACGTCGAGTTCGAGCGTGATGTGGCGGCCTTCGGCCGAGGCGCGGGTGCGCTCGCTGCGTGTGTGCGCGCGCGCTTCGACGAGCGGGCGACCGATGGCTTCCGGCAGATCGTCGAGTTCGATCTGGCGACCCGAAGCGATGATCACGGCGCGCTCGACGGCGTTCTCCAACTCGCGGACGTTGCCCGGCCAGTCGTAGCCGGTGAGGGCGGCGAGGGCGTCCTTCGAGATGCCGGAGATGTAGCGGCCGGTCTTCTGCTTGTAGTGTTCGAGGAAATGAATGACGAGCGGATGCACGTCTTCGGCGCGCTCGCGCAAAGGCGGCAGGCGGATGGGAAAGACCGAGAGGCGGTAGTAGAGATCGCGCCGGAACGTGCCCCCTTCGACCGCGCGTTCGAGGTCAACGTTCGAGGCGGCGATGACGCGCACGTCCGCCTTGATCACTTCGTTGCCGCCGACGCGCGTGAACTCGCCGTCCTGCAAGACGCGCAAGAGGCGCACCTGCGCCGACAAACTCATCTCGCCGATCTCGTCGAGAAAGAGCGTGCCGCCGTCGGCCTCTTCAAACTTGCCGCGACGGCGCGCGCGCGCGTCGGTGAACGCGCCGCGCTCGTGGCCGAAGAGTTCCGATTCGAGGAGCGTCTCGGGAATCGCGCCGCAGTTGAGTTTGATGTAGGCGCGATCCTTGCTGCGCGAGTTGTAGTGGATGAGGTTGGCGAGCAGTTCTTTGCCCGTGCCCGATTCGCCCTGCACGAGCACGGAGGTCTGCGTGTCGGCGACGTTCAAGGCGAGTTCGATGGCGCGGCGGATGGCCGGGGCTTGCCCGATGATGCGGTCTTCGGCGCGGCGTTGGTGGAGGACTGTGCGCAGGCGCATCACTTCCGCCGAGAGTTGGTCGCGCTCTAAGGCCGTGCCGAGTTGGTCGGCGATGCCTTCGACGAGCGCGGTCTCGTGTTCGTCGAAACTCTCGCGCGCCGTGCTCCACACCAACCCGAGCAGCCCGAAGGTCTGCCCGCCGACGTGGACGGGCGCGACGAGCGCGGCGTGGCCGCCGAGCGTGGCGTTGAAGACGAAGCGGATCGGCGGCGGCAGCGTCGTGTCGAAGACGTGCAGCGTCTTGCCTTCACGGAACAGTTCTTGAATCGCGGGATAGTCCGTGATGTCTATTGACTGGCCGTGCTCTTTGATGAGGCCGCGCACGCCCTCGGTGGCGGCGTGCGGCGCGGCCTTGAAGGCGGCGAGACTGATGGCTTTGCCCGTCGGGTTCATCACGCCGAGCGCGCAGTAGTCCGCGCCGACGAGCGCGAGCGCGCGTTCGAGGACGAGCGACGTGACCTCGTTGAAGTCCGAGCGCGCGTTCAAGGTGTTGGCGATCTCAAGGAGCGCGCGCGTGCGGTGCGACTCGCGCTGCTGATCCGTGTAGAGCCGCGCGTACTGGTAGCCGACCGCGATCTGCCGCGCGATGGATTGGAGGAAGGAGACCTCTTCGTCGAGCCACTTGCGCGGCGCGCGCACCGTGTGCATGCCGACGAGGCCGAGCACGTCGCCCGCGAGCACGACGGGGACGACGAGGAGCGAGCGCGTGTTGAGACTCGCGGGCAAAAGACTCACTTTCGGATCGAGGTCGGGCGCGGCGGTGTCGTCAATGCGGATCGGCTGCGCGAGATTGAAACGACCGGCGAGTTGGCGGAAGTCTACGGGCACGGACATGCCGAGGCTCGAAGGGATGTCTTCGCTCGCGCGCCATTCGTGGCTGATGCGCAGTTCGCCTTCGGAGGCGAGTTGGATCACGTCGCAGCGATCCACGTCCATCATCTGTCCGAGTTCGCTGACGACCGCCTGCAAGAATTTGTCGAGGTCAATCTTGGTGTGGATGGACGGGGCGAGGCGGTTGATGATCGCCTCGCGCGCCTCGTGCATCTTGATCTTGCGTTCGAGCGAGAGCGATTCGAGGCTTGTGATGGGCGTGGGCTGCAAAGACAACGGCGCGGCTGCTCCTTAACTGACGAACTCGCCGGGGCGTGAGCCGCGTCGCCTTATGGTCGGCGACGCGCCTCGCGCGCTCAGGCGAGGGAAATGTTAAGGGCAGATGATAACAAAGAAGGGATGAGGGATGAAGGATGAGGGGTGAATAAGAAAAGCACTCAACTGATTGAGTGCTTCCTTTCATCCCTCATCCTTCATTCTTCATCCATTATTATTGGGTGAGTTGGAAGTGGATGTTGGCGTCGGCGGGGTCGAGGATGGGGTGGTAAGTTTTGCCGTAGTTGGCGGTGATCTTGCGGACGTAGTTTTGCGTTTCGGGGAAGGGCGGGATGCCGTCGTACTTGTCAACCGAGCCTTCGCCCGCGTTGTAACCGGCGAGCGCGAGTTCGACGTTGCCGTCGAAACGCTTCAAGAGCCAGCGCAGCAACTTCGTCCCGGCGTAGACGTTCTGTTCCGTGCCCGTCTTGCCCTCGACGGCGAAGCGCGCGGCCGTGGCGGGCATCATTTGCATGAGACCTTGCGCGCCCGCGTGCGACTCGGCGTCCGTTTTGTAGCGCGACTCCTGAAAGACGACGGCGTGAATCAGGCGCGGGTCAACGCCGTACTCTTTGCCGGCGCGGAAGATCATTTGATCAATTCCGGCGTCGCCGGACGTGGGGATGTCCGTGGGGATGAAGTTCTCCGTCGTGGTGCGCAGGGTGGCCGCGGCCGACGGCGCGAAGACTCTGGTTCCGAGGCTGGTGAAATTGGTGATGAGGAAAAGGGCGAAGATCGTTAAAAGTGATAATTTAAAAGAGCGGAAATGAGTAACGTGCCGGGTAATCTGCATTCAGTCGTTCTCCATGTGAGCTAGGGTCGAACCGGGGCTTCGACGCCATCGGTTGCATCGTTGATGCGGTGCAAAGGTTGGGGGCTACGCATGGTGGAAACGATTTGCAAAGAGCATTAATCGAGACCGGGGATAAGATGGACGAACCGCCCCGCCGGTTGCTTCGAGCGCACGAAATTTATGCAAATAAGTCCTTTATCTGTCTGTATTTAATTCACGCGGACGCAAGTTACTGAGGGGATAAAACTTGCCTCTGTAACCGTTCATCCTGAGCGATGTTTTTGAGGGTGTTGGACGGTTTCGGCGTATTGAAAGGGTGCAAAAATATACGTTGGAAGGAATTTATTTTTGTCGTTATCTCGCAATAAACGGCCGCGCGTCGGTTCTCGCACCCGAACGGCGCAGGCGGTTGCGTGCCTTTGGCGCGCTCCGTATAATCGAGTGCAGTTTAAATTTTCAAAACTCAATTTTGTCGGTAAGAGACGACGGAAAAGATTATATGCCGATTTACGAATACAGTTGCCAGAAGTGCGGCGCACGCGTCGAGGTGATGCAGAAGATCACGGACAAGCCTTTGAAGCGTTGCAAGAGTTGCGGCGGAAAGTTGGAGAAAGAGTGGTCAACGAGCAGTTTTCAACTCAAAGGCTCCGGCTGGTACGTGACGGACTATGCCAAGAAGAAGACCGGCGACGGCGACAAAGAATCGGCCGCGAAGGCCGTGAGCGTGGCGGAGACCAAGACGGACGGCGGCGCGGCCGACACCAAAACCGCCACCCCGACGGAGACTAAATCCGAACCCGCCGCCGCCGAAGAAACCAAAGGCAAGAAAACCTCTCGGCCGAACTCGACATCCAAGCCCTCGAAAAGAGATTAAGTCCCGACATCCCTACTTCGAGGCCAAGCCCTGTGTCTTACCCTAAAGTTTTACTCGCCGCCGGTCTCACCATCGCCGCATGTCTCGCGGTGGCGGGACAGGCGGGGCGGCGTCCCGCTAATTCGCGCGACCGCGCCACGCTCGTCAACCTCGTCGCCGTGCGCGAAGACGGCTCGAACGCCCCCATCACCTCCAAGGAACTCGCCCTCTACGATGACGGCATCGAACAGAGCATCCAGAATTTGACGCCCGACACCGGCCCCGCGCGCATCGTCCTTCTCTTCGACAACTCGCTCAGCCTTCGCACCGACGTGCCGAAACTGGCGAGCGTCGCGCGCGAGTTCGCCTACGAGATTTACGAGGGCGACCAACTGCTCATCGCGGGCTTTGACGAACGCGCCGAACAACTCTCGGCCGACTGGACGGACAAGACGAAGGACGTGGAAGAGGCCGTCGCGCTGCTCAGGAAGAAGGGCGACCCGCATCTCTTCGACGCGATCAACGACGTCATCGAAGTGGCCTTGCGCCCGCTCACCGGGGCGAACCGCAAGCGTATCATCGTGCTCGTCGGCGACGGGCTGGATCGCGGCAGCAACACGAAGTTCAAAGACCTCCTCAACGAACTGCAAAAGTCGGACATCACCGTCTACGCGCTGCAAATCCCCGACCGCACGGGCGGCGCGCACCGCCGCGACCAGCCGAAGCCCACGCAGGTCGTCCAACAACTCGTGGAAGGCACGGGCGGGCGCGTCCTGCCGCTCGACAAACCGGCCGAGTCGGCCAAGCTGATCTGCGACGAACTGCGCAAGCACCGCTACCTGCTCTCCTACGCCCCGACCGCGCTCCCTTACTCCGAAGCGCGCCGCCTGCTCATCGTCGGCAACGCCGGCATCAGCCTCCGGCACAAGTCGGCGCAGCCGCCCACACACCAGTGACAAGTGACGGGTGACAAGTGACGAGTTAATACAACGTGACAAGTGACGGGTGACAAGTGACAAGTTAAAGCGGGTTGGCTTTCTAACTTGTCACTTGTCACCCGTCACTTGTCACTGTTCTTGTCACTGTTCTTCGAGTAGAAATAAAACATCGTGCCGATGATGATGATGAGGATGATTTCGAGGAGGGCGAAGTAGGCCGGGTCGAAGCCTTCGGCCTCGTCGCGGGCGTGCTGGTAGACGACGAACGTGCCGAAGATGACGGCGGTCGCGAGCCAGATGATTTGACGTTTAGTGTCCCACACGGTCGGGTCGGTTGGTCGAAGTTTATCAGAGGTTCAATTAGTCTCGCCTGTAAGTTCGCAAACTCAAGCGCGAAGTTTTTGGAGACGCTCGGCGGCAGCGTGGAGCGTCTCGTCTTTTTTGCAGAAGCAGAAGCGCACCTGCTGCGCGCCGCGCGCCGGGTCGCTGTAGAAGGACGAGCCGGGCACGCAGGCGACGCCGACCTTTTGGATCAAGTGGCGCGTGAACTCCACGTCGTTTGCGAAGCCGAACGCGGAGATGTCGGTCATCACGTAGTACGCGCCGTCGGGACGGAACACGCGGAAGCCCGCCGCTTCGAGGATGGGCAGGAGCAGATCGCGCCGCGCCGCGTAGTCGGCCTGCAAGTGCTCGTAGTATTCGGGCGGCAAGCGCAAGGCCATCGCCCCGGCTGCTTGCAGCGGGGCGGCCGCGCCGACGGTGAGGAAGTCGTGGACTTTGCGTATGGCCGAGGTGATGGCGGGCGGCGCGATGCAGTAGCCGACGCGCCAACCCGTCACCGAGTAGGTCTTCGACATCGAGTTGACGATGACGGTGCGCTCGCGCATGCCTTCCAGTTGCGCCATCGAGACGTGCGCGACGCCAGCGCCCTCGCGCGGGTAGAGGATGTGCTCGTAGATTTCGTCTGTGAAGCAGAGCGCGTCGTGCTCGCGGCAGAGCGTGGCGATGAATTCGAGTTCGTCGCGCGTGAAAACTTTCCCGGTCGGGTTGTTCGGGTTGCAGATGATGATCGCCTTGGTGCGCTCGTTGAAGGCGGCGCGGAGTTCGTCGCGGTCGAACGTCCAGCCGGGCGCGCGCAAAGGGACGTAGCGCGGGCGCGCGTCGGAGAGGATGGCGTCGGGCGCGTAGTTCTCGTAGAACGGCTCGAAGATAACGACCTCTTCGCCGGGGTCAACCGTCGCCATCATCGCCGCGATCATGCCCTCGGTCGAGCCGCAGGTGACGGTGATTTCAGTTTCGGGATCAACGTCGAGTCCGAGATACCACTTCGTCTTCGCGGCAATCGCCTCGCGGAAATCACGCGCGCCCCAAGTGATCGCGTACTGGTTCACGTCCGCGTCAATGGCACGCATGGCCGCCGCTTTGATGTCGGCGGGCGCGGGGAAATCGGGGAAGCCCTGCGAGAGATTGACCGCGCCGTGCTTGAGGGCTTCGCGCGTCATCTCGCGGATCACGGATTCGGTGAAGCGCGACGCCTTCTCGGAGACGTGGCGATGCTGCGGCGGCGGTGTTGTGGCGGCGGGTTGGGTCATGTAAATTGGACTCGTGCGAATGAGACTGGAAATAGTTTAACTCGAAGGCGCGATGCTCGCACAGTCGGCGGGCTGCGCGCAAACCCGGAACTACGGCGATGAGCGAAGAGACGAAAGACAGTAAATGCCCGATGGGCAACCGCCCGTGGCTGGCGACTTTTTTGGCCATCGCGTTCCTGCTGGTTGTGGTGGCGAAGAAGTTAGGTTTTATTTAGCGGGCGGCGGTTTCAAAGTTCTTCCATTCCCCTGACTTGAGAGGTACTCCCCCATGCTTTCACGTGTCCTGCGCTTCGTGCGCCTGCCCTTAGTCCTGATCGTCATCTGGACGATTGCGCGTTTCGCCGTCGGCCTCGCGGGCACGCCCTACGCGCCGCGCGGCAACGCGATGTTCTCCGTCCTCGGCCTGACGATCATCTGCGCGCTCATCTACGGCGCGATGTCGAACCGCATCGGCAACTTCAGTTGGGTGGGCACGATCCTCATCGGCCTCGTGCTCGGCCTGTGGTCGCAGATCATGATCTTCACGGCCACGCTCATCAGCTATCTCGCCAACCTCAACACCTACTTCCGCCACTGGGACGCATTGAACGTCCCGGAGGGGACGGTCGTGCCGATGGCGCAGGCGATGACGACGCGCGCGGGCGGTTTGCTTGTGGGGCCGATCCTGATCATCGTGGTGGCGCTCATCGGCCGCGCGGTGTTCGCCAAACTCGCGCCGAGTTGCCACGACGCGCACGACGGGCGTGCGTCCTAGTTGGCCGACGACGGGCGTGCGTCTTTGTTAGTAAACGACGCGCGGCCGTCTTAGTTGGCGGGCGGCGCGGCGGCGTCCTGTTCGGCGGCCTGTTTGCGTAGTTGTTCGATGACCGACTCGACGGCGGGCGCGAGTTTGCCGTTCGGGGCGAGCGCGAGATATTTCTCGTAGGCCGCGACGGCCTCTTTGTACTTCTCCAGACGTTCATAAACTCTGCCGAGCAACTCGTAGAGGACGGGTTCGGTGTCGGAGAGTTGCGCGACCGCCTTGCGAAAGGCCGCCGCGGCTTCCTCATACTTGCCCTCTTCTTCGTAGATGATGCCGAGGCCGGTATGCGCTTCGGGCTGGAAGCCGCGCGCCTCGCGGATGGCCTGCGCGTAGGCTGCCGCGGCCTCCGCGTTTTGCGCCGACGCGCGCAGGATGCGTCCCTCGACCGCCGACGCCTCCGCTAATCCAGGGCGACTTTTGCGCGCTTCCCCAACCTCCGCGAGCGCGCCTTCGTAATCATTCAACTCAAGCAGCACGCGCGCCAGCCCGACGTGCGCGGCGGGGAAACGTGGGCGCAACTTGAGAGCGCGACGGTAAAGTTCCGCAGCGGCGCGGCGTGCGTCGTCGCCCGCGGCGCGCTCGCGTGCTTCTTCGGCCTGTTGGAAAGCGAGTTCGGCTTCGTCCGTCGTGCTCGTGAGCGGGAGGACGAGCGCGCCGCGTTGCGTGGGCAAGAGCGTCAGCGTGCGCTCGGCGAAGCCCGCGGCGCGCACGCGCAGGAGGTGGCGGCCGGGTGCAACTTTCGCGATCTCGAACTGCCCCGACTCGTCCGTCACGCCGCGCCTCACCTCGTCCAGCCAGACGACGGCCTTCGGCTCGGTCTTCAACGTGATTGATTTCGCCGCGGCCGATTTAACTGCAACTGATTTTGTCGCCGCGTTCGGCGTCCTGGCTTTAGTCACGGCACTCGCCGTTTTAGGTTTGGCGGAGACTGAGCCGGGGGCGGCCGCTTTGCCCGCGCGCGCCGCCGGTTTCTTGCTTTGCGCGTGCGCGTGTGACGAGGCAACGTTGATGCCGAACGCGACGACGAGAGCAAAGACGAAGAAGAAGTAAATTTGAAAGGAGTAAATTTGAGAAGGGAGTAGGTTGAGAAGTGAGCCGCGCCGCCTCGTCTTTACTTTCGTCGTCTCTTTCATTTTCGCTCACCTCAACTTCTCGTCATTTACGCTTTCCTCAGTTTCACGCGTCGTGCTTACTGTTCCTCTCTCAACTCTTCGTCGGGCGTCGTGCGGCGCGGGCGCACGGCCGTGTTGTTTGCGGGTTGCGTTGTGGTGGTGGCGGCGGTGCGCCGTGCGCCGACTTCCGCGCGGAAGCGCCCCGCCTCGTCGTAGAGCCGTTTGTATTGCAGGGTGTTTCGGACGACGCCCTGCACGTAGCCGCGCGTCTCTTTGAAGGGCACGGCCTCTGCCCACTCGTCCATCTCGGCGGGGAGTTCGGCGCGCCAGCGCACGGCGCGTCCCGGCCCCGCGTTGTAGGCGGCGGCGACGTACTCGATGCGCCCGAAGTTGTCGAGTTGATCGCGCAGGTAGCCCGTCCCGATCTGGATGTTGAGTTGCGGATCGGAGAGCAACAGGTCGCGCGTGATGGTGCGCTCGATGCCGTACTTGCGTGCGGTGCGCTGCGCCGTGTCGAGCAGGAGTTGCATGAGGCCGTAGGCATTCGCGTGCG
The DNA here is from genome assembly GCA_030841105.1 of Pyrinomonadaceae bacterium. Taxonomy (GTDB): domain Bacteria; phylum Acidobacteriota; class Blastocatellia; order Pyrinomonadales; family Pyrinomonadaceae; genus JAIVJZ01. The sequence goes on along the minus strand of JAVEDE010000061.1, from coordinate 16,586 downwards.
AAGAGGCGCGCGGGTCGAAGACGGACTCTTGCCGGATCAACCCGGCGACGCGGTAAGGATCAATGCTGCGCGCACGCCCCTCGCGCGTGATCGCGTCCCAGTAGGCGAGCGGGTAGAACACGTCCCACTCTTCGCGCGTGAGTTCCTCCGGCTTCATCTGCGAATAGTCGGGGTAGCTTTTTTGCAGCGCGAGAAACGCCTGCAAGTTCTGCTGGCGCGTGCGGTAGACGCGCGCCTTCGCCAGATTCAGGCGCGGGCTGCGCGGGGCGGACTTCAACTCGCGCTCGACCTCTTCGAGCGCGTACTCGTCAAGCCCGACGGCGTTCAACTGATCGGCCTTCGCCAGCGCCTCGTCCGACTTCGGGGTGGCGGTTTCTTCGGCGGCCGAGACGGTGGAGAGATTGACGACGGCGCGCGCGAGCTGCGAGCCGGGTGCGCTTTCGGCCGCCGCGACGTTCGGGTTCGTGCGCTTCAACGCGTCGAGCCTTTGCCGTGCGAGATCGCCGTACCAGTTGGCGTCGTAGCGTTGGAGCATCGCTTCGTAGAGCGTGCGCGCGTCGGCGAGTTTGCCCGCGCGTTCGGCGTCGCGCGCCGCCCAGTAACCGGCGCGGCCGCGGTTGTCTGTGTTGCGGTCGGCGTAGTCTGCGAGGTGTTCGAGCAGGAGGCGTGCGCCCTCTGTGTAGTTCTTCGACTCGTGCGCCGCCCACGCGAGTTCAAACTGCGCCTGCGCCACTTCCGACGCGCCCGGATAGGCGGCGACGGCCGCGCGGAAAAAGTTGACGGCCTCGATGTTGTTCTTCGCGTCGCGCGCGATCAGTCCGGCGGCGGCGAGCGCGCGGCGCGTGTAGGTGTGTTCGGGGAAGGCGCGGCGCATCTCTGCGTGCGCGCCGCGCGCCGCCTCCCACTGTCGCAACTTCGCTTGAGTCTGCACGAGGTAGTAGAGGGCTTCGACGCGCGCCTCTCCGGCCGACGTGGGGACGGCGTTCAAGGCCGCGACGGCTTCGGGCAGGCGACTTGTCCCGGCGTTGAAAGCGGCGATGCCTCGTCGTAACTGCGCAGGGCTATCGGCGGTCGCGGGGAAGCGCGCGAAGGCTTCGCCGAAAGCGGCGGCGGCTTCGCCGTAACGCTTCGCCTCGTAAAGATTGTTGGCGCGCGCCGTTGCTTCGGCTGATGAAGCGGGCGCGAGCGACGAGCCGAGCCGCGTGATGGCGAGCGCGGCTTCGGCCGCTTCGGGCGCGGCAGCCGCTAAGAAGTAGGCGCGACGATAGGCGGCGAGGGCGCGCGACGAATCGCCCGTCCGCTCGTAAGCCTTCGCGGTGAGCACGAGCGCGGCGGCGTCCTGATTGTCGTCCGCCAACTTTTTCAGGAGCAGCGGAACGGCCGCCGCCTGATCATCCAGCAGCGCGAGTTCTGCGTTACGCAGGAGGGCTTCGCGCGTCCGCGCCGACGGGGAAAAGTCGCGCGCGAGTTGTTCGTAGGCGGCGCGCGCTTCGGTGCGTCGCCCCAGTTTGTCGAGCGCGTCGGCGCGCATGAACAGGGCATAGTCGCCGAGGTCGGTCTGCTGGCGAAAGACGTTCGAGTCGAGCAGCGCGGCCGCGCCCGCCGGATCGCCCGCCGCGAGTTTGACGCGCGCGCGCAACAGACGCGCGAGCGCGCCCGCCGTCGTGTTGGGGAACTGCGTCTCGATAGCTGCCACGGCGCTCTCGGCGGGCAGCGTGGAGGGCGGCGCGGCGTGCGTCAACGCGCGCAGGCGTTCGAGGGCTTCGGCGTTGCCCGCGCGTTGCGGCGGCGCGCTGCAACTCGCGCTCGCGAACGGCAGGAGCAACGCCCCCGTGATGGCGGCGACGGAGATGACCGACACGAAGATGACTTGATATTGGCGATAAACTTTTTTCAAAACTTTTACCTTCCCCCGCGCGACTCTTTAAGTGCCCGCGTCGGTGCGGGCGCGTGAAACTTAAACTAACTTGCCGTCGCGGGGAGATCAAGTTGAACCCGTGGCCGACTCGCGCGACCTCGCTAGGATGCGCCCAGAGTTGAGAGTCGTTTGCCCGTTACAGAAAAGGACGGAGAGATCGAATTGCAGTTAGAGGAGAAAGGCAAAAGGAAAGGCCGGCGCATGATGCCTCCGGCCTTCTCTACTTTTTGCAGTGGGCTTCGCTTACTGTTTGCAGTGGGCTTCGCTTAGGCCGCCACGCTTGCGCCGGGATAGTCGCCGCCGAGTTTGGCGGCGTTGCCTTCGGCGAGCGTGTTGACGAGTTCGTGATGGAAGTAGTCGTAGCGCGAGGCGACGTTCGGCGCGACGCGTTTGTCGTACATCTGGCGCGAGCGGTCAATCTCTTCGCGCAGCAGTTTGTAGAGCGTGCTCTGGTCGCGGCCGTCGCGCACCTTCTGCTCGTTGTAGAGTTTGATCTCCGAGACGAGGAGGCGCGCGAAGCGGCGGGCGTCGTTGTGATAGCGGCGTTCGTCTTCGCTGACTTCGACGGGCAACTCCGCGTCCGCGCCCGAACGGCGCGAACTGCCGCCGAGCGGAGCGGCGACCGGCGCGGCGGGTTCAGAGACGACGGGCGCGGGCGTCGCTCGCTCGCCGTCCGCAGAAGCTTCCGGCGCGGCGGGCGGTCTGGCTTCCGCGGCGTAAGACGGTTCGATGCCGCGTTCCTCTTGCGGCTCTGCGGCGAGCGCGGGTTCTGCTGGCGTCGCCTCGGCTTCGACAAAGGCTGGCGTCGTCGGTTGCGGCTGCGGCGTAAAATCGCGGATGGGTGAAGTTCGACCTTCGTCACCGGAGGACGCGCCCGTCCCGGCGGCGGGCGGCGGGACGGCGTGCGTGCTGCCGACGTAGGATTGCGGCGCGTGCGTGCGTTCGGAGGGGCGCGGCGCGGGTCGCTTGAGCGCGAGCAGTTCGACTGACATGCTGGTCACGCGCACGAGCGTCTCCAACGCTTCGAGATTGATCGCTTCGGGTTCGAGCGCGGCGCTGTCGGCGTAGAGCACGGCGACGCACTTGTCGCGCGCGACGAGCGGGATGGCGACCATGCGCTGCGGGGCTTCTTCGCCGAGTTTGGAGACGAGTTGATGATCTTCTGCGTTCGTGCCGGGCGCGCCGCTCCACGTCGAGCGCGAGTTGGCGGCGCGGCTGAGGAGCGTGTCGGAGGAGAGCGGCAAAGAGATTTCGCGCACCGCGTCGTCGCCGACCGTGCCTTCGAGTCCGCGCGCGCGCCAGCCCGTGGCGCGTTCGTTCTTGACGACGAAGAAGGCGAGGCGGGGCGTGAAGGCGGCGGCGCGGTTGACGAGCGTGTTCAGGATGTCGGCTTGCGAACGCTGGTTGTCAATGTCGTCAACGGCGGCCTTGAGCAGCGCGATGTCGCTCGTGGCGCGGGCGCGGGCCGACGACTGCGCGGCCTCTTCCGTGCCCTTGCCGGTCGCGGCGCGCAGGTGCTCCGAGATCGAGATGGCGATGGGCGCGTCGGAGAGCGAGTCGTCGGAGAGGCGTTCGTTGAGGCGCGTGAACGCCTCGTTGACCTGACTCTGCAAACGCGCGATCTCCTCTTGCTGCCCCTGCACGCGCGCCTTGATATAGCTCTCCACTTCGGCGCGCAAACTCTGCTCCAAGTCTTCGCTTCCTGCCACCTGTTGACTCTCCTTCGTTGGACGTGTTGCTGGTTGTTGCGGGCGAGACCCGCCCGGTAGGTTACAGCGGCGGTCTGTCAGGTGTTTTTGACCGACCGGAGGCGCGCGCTTCAGGAGGGCTAACGCCTGTCAGGGATTATGGCGGGCGCGTGCGCGCGGTGTCAAGACAAGTCTCAGAGAGGGAAGAGGGGAAAGGGTAAGGGGCAAAGGGGAAAGGGAAGATTAAAGACGAATCACCGGCCGCGCCGTTCGATCCTTCTTTTCGCTTTACCCTTTCCCCCTTACCCTTTCCCCCTGAACTAAGGTTTGACACATGGGCGCGGCTACGTTATAAGGGGCGCGCCGCTTGCGTAAGCATCTTTTGCTCCATCGTGCAAAAGCGTTTCACCAATCTATGAAAGGGTTGACGCGCTCGCTCGCTCTCCCGCAGCCGACACGATCATGCCCCTGGCTCGCATCTTGATCGCCGACGACTACGACGACAACCGCGAACTCCTACGCCTGATGCTGGAGACCGCGGGCTACGCCGTGCGGGAAACGCGCGACGGCCTAGAGTGTGTCGCGGCGGCGCGCGCGGAACTGCCCGACCTCGCCCTCATTGATCTCTCGATGCCCGTCCTCGACGGCTGGGGCACGCTCGCCGCGCTGCGCGCCGACGAACGCACGAGCCGCCTGCACTGCATCGCCGTCACGGCCTTCGCCGCCGATCAGGATCGCCAGCGCGCCCTCGACGCGGGCTTCGACGCTTACCTCGCCAAACCCTACCGCTCCAAAGATCTCCTCGAACTCGTCGAACGCATCCTGCGCGAAAGCCGCAGCGGCAGCAGTCGTGGCGGCCACCTCAAAGACGACGGCCGTCAAACTCGCGACAGACACCGGACGCCCCATGCCTGAACGACGCGCGCAAACGGACGACGTGAACGACGACCATTTGACGCCGGGGCGCATCCTCGTCGCCTTCGAGAAGCTGTTCGGCGGCGGGCGCGGCGTGCAAAAGTTTGCGCGCTCCGGCCTGCGTCACGTCAAACTCGCGGGCGGCGCGCTGCTCATCGAACAGAACCCGACGAAGAAGAGCGAGTGGGCGGAACTCGCACGTCAGGGCCGCCGCGTCGCGTGGGTCATGCGCGACGGCGAATACCTCGCGCGCGTCGTTGACGGCGAAGTCACCATGCTCGACTGACGGCCAAGTCACGATGCTTGATTAGAGACAGACCCCGCTTACTTCAAAACGTCCTTTTCAACGTTTCCTTTTCAAAAATTCCTTTTTCAAATTTCCCTTTCGCGTCTCTCCGGCGACATGCCCGACGAATCGCTCTCACCAACTTAATCGCTCTCACCGACTTCAAGGGACAAACGTGATCTCGCTCGCGCCCGCCTGCGGCAACGGCAAACTCAGGCGGCGCGCGTCGCGGTCGAAAGAGTAGTTTCTGACCTCGCGCCCGTCGAGTCGTACTTCCTTCGGCTTGTCGCCGATGCCGAGCACTTCGACGAGGCTGACCGGACGCGCCCCTGTGAAGTCGCCGACGTGTTTGATCAAGACGCGGCCGCGTGTCTGCGTGACGGTGGTCGTGCGCCACGCGCTGCGCCGGTAGCCGTAACCGTCGCCCTCGTCTTGATGGATGCGCCCCTCGCCGTCCGCGCCGGAGACGACGGTGACTGAGAGCGGCGCGCGCGCCATCTCGCCCGTGTGCTGGACGACGGGTTGCGCCGGGATGATTGCCCCGGCGCGTGCGAAGAGCGGGAGGCGCGAGAGCGGCGCGTCAATCTCCGCAGTTGTGCCGCCCTCGTAGCGCGCGCCCGTCCACCAGTCAACCCACGCGTCGCCCTTGGGAAAATAGACGGGGCGTTTGGTGTCGCCCGGCGTCAGGACGGGAGCGACGAGCAGGTCGCGCCCGACGAGGAATTGTTCGAGCGTGGGCGTGGGCGCGTAGGTGTCGTAGTCGGCCGGGTAGTTGAACCAGAGCGGGCGCATGACGGGCATCCCCGTCTGTTCGTGCTCTCGAAAGAGCGTGTAGATGTAGGGCAGCAGACGATAGCGCAACTCGATGGAGGCGCGGTTGATCCGTTCGTTGGCTTCGCCGAACGACCACGGCTCGCGCTCCTGCAAATTCGCGGCGACGTGCGAGCGGTAGAAGGGCGTGAGCGCGGCGGCTTGCAGCCAGCGCGTGTAGAGTTCGGCCGACGCGTTGTTGGTGAACCCTCCCACGTCCGCGCCGACGAAGGCGAGACCGGAGACGCTCATGTTCGTGAGCATCGGCAGCGAGAGTTGGAGGTGTTCCCAACTCGCCACGTTGTCGCCCGTCCAGACGGCGGAGAAGCGTTGAACTCCGGCGTAGCCCGCGCGCGTCAGGACGAAGGGGCGCGCGTCTGGGCGCAAGTTTCGTAAGCCCTCGAAAGTAGCACGCGCCATCTGCATGCCGTAGGTGTTGTGATAGCGTGCGTGGTCGCCGGGCGCGCCGTCGCCGAAGTGGCGCACGTCGAGCGGGAAGGTCTTGGCGGCGTCGTGCATCACGTTCGGCTGCGCCGGGCGGTCGTCGGACGGGAACGTCGCAGGCTCGTTCATGTCGTTCCAGAAACCGGAGACGCCCTCGTCCAGGTTCTGCTTGTAGAGCGAGCCGAACCACGCGCGCGCCTGCGGGTTCGTGAAGTCGGGGAAGGCGCAGACGCCCGGCCACACCTTTGCCTGAAATTCCTTGCCGTCTTTCGTCTGGTGAAAGAAGCCGCGCGCGCGCCCTTCCGTGTAAGCGAAATATTTTTCGTCAACCTTGATGCCCGGATCAATGATGAGGACGGTGCGGAAGCCGTCTTTCGACAAGTCACCGAGCATCTTTGGCGGATCGGGAAAACGCGTCTTGTCCCAGGTGAAGACGCGGTAGCCGTCCATGTAATCAATGTCGAGATAGATCACGTCGGCCGGAATTTTGCGTGCGCGAAAGCCGCGCGCGATCTCGCGCACCTTCGCTTCGGGGTAGTAAGACCAGCGCGACTGTTGATAGCCGAGCGACCAGAGCGGCGGCAGCGGTGTGCGCCCCGTCAACTCCGTGTAATCCTCCAAGACCTTCTGCGGCGTGCGCTCGCGCCCGCCCGTGAAGACGTAATAATTCAACTCGCCGCCCGCCGCGCCGAACGTGTAGCGGTGCGGTGCGGCGCGCCCCATGTCGAAATAGGTGCGATGTGTGTTGTCGAAAAACAGCCCGTAGGCGCGACCCTGCCGGAGCGCGTAGAAGAACGGCACGGACTGGTAGATCGGATCAGTGCCGGGAGCGTAGGCGTACGCGTCCGTGTTCCAGTTGGCGACGACCTGCCCCTGCCGCGACGTGGGCAACGCCTTCTCGCCGAAGCCGTAATAGAACTCCAACTCGTCGCGCCGCTTCGACGCCTCAATCGCGCCGCTCTCAAGATCAAACGAGACGGGGCGCGCCGCGTCGTCTTCGACCACGACCTGCCTGCGCGCGTCCAACACCGACACCGTAAACGGCCGACGGCGGATCACAATCTTCGGCCCTTCGACGCGCGTCGTGATCTCGATCGTCTCGCGCGTCTCTTTGACGACGGTCGCCACAATCTTCCGATCTCTCGACCACACGGCGTAGGAGTAGTCGCGCTCGAACGCGCCGCGCGGCGCGAGACGCACGCGCACGACGTCGAGATCGAAAAACGTGACGGCCACGCGCGCGCCGCTCGACAGCGTGAGCGTGACGCCGTTCGGCTCGCGCGCGACGGCCGTGACATCGCCCGCCGCGCGCCACGCCGCGCGCGCCTCGCCCGCCGCGAAACCGGACGCGAACAGGAGCGCGAAGATGAGCGTTAACAAACGGCGCGACGATGCGCGATGCACGCGCGGGTGACGTTGGTAGAAGGTCATAGTCGTAGCGAGACGTGCGAAGCCGTTGCGCGTCTATTTTTCGTAGACGACGCGCCCGCCGAGGATGGTCATCGAGGCTTCGGTCTGTAAAATCTCTTCGGGTTTGATGGTCAACAGATCGCGCGAGTGGACGACGAGGTCGGCGAGCATGCCGGGCATGAGTTGGCCTTTCTGCGTCTCCTCGAAAGAGGCGTAGGCCGACTCGGCCGTGTAGCAGCGGATGGCGTCGGCGATGGACAAGCGTTCCTGCGGCCACCAGCCGCCCGCCGGGTCGCCTTCGGTGCTCTGGCGCGTGACGGCGGCGTAGAGGCCGAGGTAAGGATTGATGGGTTCGACCGGCCAGTCCGTGCCGAAGGGGACGCGGACGCCGAACGAGCGCATCATGTGCCACGCATACGCGCCCTGCACGCGATACTCGCCCAAGCGATCCTCAGCCCAACGCTTGTCCGAGATGGCGTGCGACGGCTGCATCGAAGCGATGACGCCGAGCGCGTCGAACATTTTGAAATCCGAAGGTGCGACGACCTGCGCGTGCTCGATGCGGTGGCGTCTCAATCGAACTTTTTGTAAAGCTGTCTCTATCTCTGGAAGAACTCCGAGCACGACCGATGCAGGACAATCCTTACACTTCATTGGAGTGTCGGCATTCGGCCCTAAAGCCGCTGTTAAGAAACCGTCGAGCGCCATGCGGTTCGCGCGGTCGCCGATGGCGTGGAGCGCGATCTGGAATCCGGCGGCGTCGCGTTCGACGATCATGCGCGTGAGTTCTTCGGGCGGGCGGCGTGGAATGCCGCTGTTGTGCGGGTCATCGGCGAAGGGCGCGAGCATGGCGGCGGTGCGCGACCCGAGCGTGCCGTCAACGTAGCCCTTGATCGCGGTCAGGCGGATGCGGAACGGATCAATCTTGAACGTCGCAAACTCCGCGCGCTGCGCTTTCAACTTCTCAACCGTGTCCTCGAAGTTGCCCCACTCGGCGACGCGCACGGTCAGTTTCCCCGCTTGCAAAAGTTCGCGATAGAGTTCCGTGGCCTCGTAGCCGGAGTTGTCCTGAATCGAAGTTAGCCCAAAGCGTCGCGCCTCTGCGAGCGCGCGTTCGGCGGCCTGCATGCGCTCGGCGCGCGTGGGTTCGGGCACGACGCGCGCAATGAGCGCGGCGGCCGTCTCTTTTAAAATTCCGGTCGGCTGCCCGTCTGCGTCGCGCAGAATCTCGCCGCCTTCGGGCGCGCGCGTCTCGCGCGTGACGTTCGCCTTAGAGAGCGCGAGCGTGTTCGCCCAACTGACGTGGCCGTCCACGCGCTGCACGAAGACAGGGTTGTTCGGAGCGACCGCGTCGAGGTCTGCGCGCGTCGGCCACTGGCCGCCCCAGAGCGTGTGATCCCAGCCGCGACCGAGAATCCACGCGCCCCTTGGGAGTTCCTGCACCTTCTCAGCAATGCGCCGCTTCGCCTCGGCGAGCGTCTTCGCGCCGACGAGTTCGACGCGCAGGAGCGAGAGGCCGCCGCCGATGAAATGTATGTGCGCGTCGTTGAAGCCCGGCGTGACGAGGCGGCCGCGCAGATCAACTGTGCGCGCGCCCGTGTACGCGCGCGCGATCTCGGCGTTCGTGCCGACGGCGACGATGCGGTCGTTGTCAACCGCGACTGCCTCGGCGATTGTGCCCCGCCCGTCGGCCGTAAAAATCTTGCCGTTCGTCAAGACGAGTGTGACGCGGCGCGGCGCGGCAACGACGGCAGCGGCGGGCGCGATTGCCTGCGAGCGGTGCGACGCGACGGGCAGCAGCACGACGACGAGGGCGACGAGCGAGAGGGCGAACGTGCGGGCGCGGATTAGTTTCATCATAGGCGATTGTGTGGTGCGTGAACGGGTGCGTGCGGCGGCGGAGGTCTGTGTGTCCATCGTCGTTTTCATTCTCGAACCGAGTCTCCGGGTGAGTCGTCAATCCTATCGGCTCGATCAAGGCAAGTGATAGTTAATAACACGAGGGTCTCGATTCAACTCTGTGGCATCGCGGGTCAGCCGTCGGATTGTAGCGGCAGACCCGTGAGTTCGAGAAGCGACGCGCCCGCGCCTGCTCCGGCGCGCGTCCCGACTTCCCTCCCATCAGTTCATAGAGTCAAACTTCCCGCCGGTTCATAGACGCAAACTGCTTAACTTGAATTTTCATTGCATGTTGCTTCGCGACGTGTTTAAGATGCGTGCGTTCAAGCCTTGAGAGTCTCTTCGCGCAGCGGTCGTGCAAGTCGCGCCGGAAGAGTCTCTCCATTCCCCCGATTCGTTACTAAAACCCCGGCCGCCGGCGACGCCCACCCTTTTGCCGCCCGCGGCCTTCACCCACCGGAGACGATACATGAACCTGAAAACCAAGGTTTTCGCGAGCACCCTTGTGCTCGTGTTCGCCGCGCTCTGCTTTCAACAAGCACCCACCGTCAATTCGCAAACAACATTCACCGAAAACTTCGAGGCGGGCGGCAAGACCGCTTACGCCGCCGCCACCGTCCAACTCACTTCCGGCCAGTGGTACATGGACGACGCCCTGACCGGCAACCTCTCCACCGACCACAAGACCGGCGCTTACTCCGCGCGCATCCGCAACGTCGGCACGGTGCAGATGAACTTCAACCGTGCGAACGCGGGCACGGTCTCCGTCCAACACGCCGTCTACGGCACGGACGGCGCGAGCAGTTGGGCGCTCTACAAGTCCACCAACAGCGGCAGCACTTGGACGCAGGTCGGGGCGACGGTCAACACCACCTCCACTTCGCTCGTCAACGCTAACTTCACAATCAACTCGGCGGTCGCCGTGCGCTTCAAGGTGGTGAAACTGACGGGCGGCGCGAACCGCCTGAACATAGACGACATCTCCATCACGACCTACGCGACGCCCACGCCCACGCCTACGCCGTCGTCGAGCGAGCACCTCACGATGGGCAACCCGTCGAACGCCACGACGGACGTCAACCAGCCGACGAACTACCTGATGGAGAAGCCGCAGTACGCGCTCTCTTATCACCGTGACAACGGGCGCGCCAACTGGGTCAGTTGGCATCTCGACAGCACTTGGATGGGCAGCGCGCCGCGGCAGGACGATTTCCGCAACGACACCACCTTGCCCTCCGGCTGGTATCAGGTGTTGGGGACGGACTACTCCGGCTCAGGGTTCGACCGCGGCCACTACTGCCCTTCGGCCGACCGCACGAGCACGATAGCCAACAACTCTGCGACCTTCCTGATGACGAACATGATGCCGCAGTCGCCCGACAACAATCAGGGGCCGTGGGCTGATCTGGAAGACTACTCGCGCACGCTCGTCAACGCGGGCAACGAGTTGCACATCATCATGGGCGGCGCGGGGCAGGGCGGCACGGGGTCGAACGGCGGCGTCACGCAGACGATTGCGGGCGGCCACGTGCAAGTCCCGGCCGAGACCTGGAAAGTGATCCTCGTGCAGCCGCAGGGCACGGGCGACGTGGCGCGCGTCACGACCTCGACGCGCGTCATCGCCGTCCGTATGCCGAACGTGCAGGGCATCAGGTCGAACTTCTGGCAGCAGTACCGCGTCAGCGTGGACGAGGTGGAGCAACTGACGGGCTACGACTTCTTCTCGAACGTGCCGTCGAGCATTCAGGCGGTCATCGAGTCTGTAGTTGATAACCAGTAGGGTCACAAGGGCAAGCTGAAACGAAGCGAGGCGACCCGCACGCGCGTGTGTGCGGGTCGCCTCGTTCCACCGGGCAATGTCGCACGTGTTATCATCGTGCGAAGTTTTCACATTTTAACCGGCGAGGGGAGAACGGTTGCGTCCGGCGACGGCGCGCGGCCGTTGGGGATTCACAACATGCGCGTACTGGTGACGGGCGGGGCGGGTTACATCGGCAGCGTCGTGACGGAAGAGTTGGTGCGCGACGGCCACGAGGTCGTCGTCTACGACAGTCTCTACAAAGGCCATCGCGGCGCGGTCGTCGCGGGCGCGGAGTTTGTCGAAGCCGATTTGATGGACGGCGAACGTTTGCGCCGCGCCTTTCGCGAGCAACGCACGGAGGCCGTGATTCACATGGCGGCCGATTCGCTCGTCGGCGAGTCGGTCACGAACCCTTCGAAGTATTACCGCAACAACGTCGTCGCCGGACTCGCCCTGCTCGACGCGATGCACGACTGCGAAGTGCGCCGCCTCGTCTTCTCCTCCACCGCCGCCACCTACGGCGAGCCGGAGAAGCAGCCCATCGAAGAGTCAGACCCGACCAACCCGACGAACACCTACGGCCAGACCAAACTCGCCTTCGAGCACGCGCTCCCGTGGTACGAACGCGCCCACGGCATCCGCCATGCCAGCTTGCGCTACTTCAACGCGGCGGGCGCGACCCGGCACTGCGGCGAGATGCACGACCCCGAAACGCACCTCATCCCCATCATCCTCCAAGCCGCCGCAGGCAAGCGCGACGCCGTGGAAATCTACGGCGAAGACTACCCCACGCGCGACGGCACGTGCGTCCGCGACTACATCCACGTCGTTGATCTCGCACGCGCACACATCCTCGCCCTCTCGATACTCGACACGCGCAGCGCCGTCTACAACCTCGGCTGCGGCGGCGACGGCTACACCGTCAAAGAAGTGATTGACACGGCGCGCGCCGTCACGGGACGCGAGATCAAAGTCAAAGTGGGCGCGCGCCGACCCGGCGACCCCGCCTTTCTCGTCGCCAGTTCCGCACGCATCAAACACGACCTCAACTGGTCGCCCCAGTTTCAGGATTTAAACTTAATTATCGAATCCGCGTGGCACTGGATGCAGTCGCACCCGGACGGCTATCAGGATTAAGGACAACTTAGCTCCCGTTCATCAACGCACGCCCTCACTGAGCGTGCGTTGATGCGCCTTCAAGATCAACGCATCAACTGCCCCGCCTGCTGTATAATCCCGCCTCTCACGCACCGCGCCGCCCGTCACCGAGGTCGGCCACTGCCCGTAGCTGCCGAAGCCGACGCGGGTTTACATCCACAACAGGAAACGAGCTTCACCCATGACGAAAGACGAGCTTCTCAAAGTAATCACAGAGGTTATTAAGGACAAGCGAAGATCGCTCAACCTCAACGGCAATCAGTTGACGGAACTGCCCCCCGAGATCGGGCAGTTGACCACCCTCAGAGACCTTCATCTCGACCGCAATCAGTTGACGGAACTGCCCCCCGAGATCGGGCAGTTGACCGGCCTTACACATCTTTCCCTGAACGGCAACAAACTGGCGCAGTTGCCGTCTGAGATCGGGCAACTCACCGGCCTCACAGACCTCTACGTCAGCGACAACCAACTGGCGTGGTTGCCGCCTCAGATTGCGCGCCTGACAAAGCTTCGGGTACTCGACCTCGAAGAGAATGAGTTCAAGGCGTTGCCGTCTGAGATTATGCAATTGAGCCGTCTCGAAGTGCTTAACCTCGGCCTCAACCTGCTGAGAGAGTTGCCGCCTGAAATCGGGCGGCTGACGAATCTCACCTGGCTCACCCTCGCCAGCAATCAACTGACGAAGTTGCCTCCGAACATCGCGCGGCTGAAAGAACTCCAATCGCTTAATCTCGGCGTCAACCGGTTGAGGGAGTTGCCGCCTGAGATCGGGCAACTGACCGCCCTGACGTGGCTCAGCCTCATGGGTAACGGGTTGACGGTGTTGCCGCCGGAACTCACGCGGCTGGCTAAACTTCAGTGGCTCGATCTGGAGGGTAATCAAATAGAAGAGTTGCCGCCCGAGATCGAACGACTGACGAAACTCACACGCCTTTACCTCAGCGAAAACCCGCTTCCCGTTCCCCCGGAAATTCTAGCTAAGACGGACGAACCTAAGGCGATCATTAACTATTACTTTCAGCACCGAGCAGGACAAAAGAAGCCTCTGAATGAGGCCAAGATGCTGGTGGTGGGGCAGGGTAGCGTGGGGAAGACTTCGCTGGTGAGGCTGTTGACGGAGGGCAAGTTCGATCCCGGTGAGAACAAGACCGAGGGGATTGACATTAGGCCGTGGCAGATCGAAGTCAACAATCAAAACGTGCGTCTGAACGTGTGGGACTTCGGCGGGCAGGAGATCATGCACGCGACGCACCAGTTCTTCCTGACGAAGCGCAGCCTGTATGTGCTGGTGCTGGACGCGCGCCTCGGCGAAGAGGAGAACCGGCTCGAATACTGGCTCAAGATTATCCAGAGCTTCGGGAAGGACTCACCCGTGATCGTCGTCGGCAACAAGGTTGACCAGCAGGGACTCGATCTCGACCGGCGCGGCTTGCAGGCCAAGTACCCGAACATCAAAGCCTTCGTCGAAACCTCCTGCCCGGAGTCGCGTGGGATAGACGAATTGAAAACCGTCATCACGCGGGAAGTCGGCGCGCTCGAACACATTCACGATCAACTGCTGGCAAACTGGTTTGCCGTCAAGGAGAGTCTGGAACAAATGAAAGAGGATTACATCCCCTTTCAAGATTATGTGCGCCTGTGCCGGGAGAAAAAGATTGACGACGAGATCAGCCAGAACACGCTCATCGGTTTCCTCCACGACTTAGGGTTGGTCTTGAACTTCCGCGGCGACCCGCGCCTGAAAGAGACGAACATCCTGAACCCCGAATGGGTCACGAACGGCGTCTACAAAATCCTGAACTCCAACCTCCTGTTTCAGAGCAAGGGGACTTTGGAGCGGCAGTCGCTCGGCCAGATTTTGGACGAACGAAAGTACCCGGAGGACAAGCACCTGTTCATCATGGACATGATGCGCAAGTTTGAACTCTGTTACGATTTCGCAGACTTCCGCGACGAGAAATTTCTCATCCCCGACCTGCTGACGAAGGAAGAACCCGATACCGGCGACTGGGGCAGCGCGCTCGCCTTCCAGTACCATTACGGCGTGTTGCCGACGAGCATCATCTCGCGCTTCATCGTGCGCATGCAGCAGTACGTTAACCAAAACACCCTCTGGCGAACGGGAGTGGTGCTGAAGAACGGCGAGGGCAACCGCGCGCTGGTCAAGGCCGACATCGAGGACAGGAAGATTTTTATCTGGGTAGCCGGACCCGAAAATTCGCGCCGGAGATTCCTCGAAGTCATCCGCTCAAACTTCGACTCGATTCACCTGACCATCCCCGGCCTCGTCGCCGCAGAGAAAGTGCCGCTGCCCTCGCACCCTGAGATCGCGGTTGATTACGAACACCTGCTGCGGCTGGAAGTGAACAACATCGCGGAGTGGATACCGGAGGGGCTGGTTGCGCCGGAGAACGTCAAACTTTTACTTGACGGCATCGAGACCGAGCAGTCGCGCCGTGGGCGACAGGAGAATCGCAGCAAGGAGGACAAGCGCGAGCCGCTGCCCGCGCCACTCCGACACGCGCGCCAAGCGACCACCACTGGCCTCGAACCGGAGAACGCGGAGTTGCTTCAAGTCATGACCGACATGAAAAGCAAACTCGACGCGAACAGCGAGCGGTTCGCACGCAGATGCCTGCTTGCGCCTCTGGGTCTGCTGTTGGCCGTCGGCTCGATACTGGCCTACCTGATTTATAAATTCACCTGGGACAAGATGGAGCCGTGGACTTACTTCATCGGCTTCGTCGCCGTCGCCGGGTCTTATGGCTACTTCGCCGTCACCCTCAAGGAGTTCTCTCCGGGAGCCATCTACGAGCATTTGATCGAACGGAAGAAGCTCAAGAACTACGCGGACGCGGGCTTCGATTTAGACAAGTACAAGCGGCTCGCGGGGCACACGGGGGCGTAAAGATTTCACGTCGCGGTATTCGCGCGCCGCTTAAGCGACTGACTGTGCCCGGATGAGGACGCGGGGCGGCGAGTGGGGCGTGTGAATTTGAAAGTCAAAAACGGATAGAACGCGCGTGCGCGCGTTCGGTAAAATGACGCCTGTGATGACGAGAAACATTTCGACGGAGAAATTGAGCGAAGACTGGCGCTGGGAAGTCGTGCAGGCCAAGAACGCGGAGTTTGACGGCGCGTTCTTCTTCGGCGTCAGTTCGACGGGAATCTATTGCAAGCCTTCGTGCGCGGCGCGTCGCCCGAAGCGCGAGAACACTTCGTTCTACGCCTCCACGGCGGAAGCCGAGCGCGCGGGGTTTCGCGCGTGTTTGCGGTGTCGGCCGCAGGCAGACGCGTCGCGCGGCGCGAAGACGGAAGTCGTGGTGCGCGCCTGCGCGCTCATCGAAAACAGCGGCGACGAGGAGATCTCTCTGGAGTCTCTGGCGGCGCGGTTGAACGTCAGCGCGTCGCATTTGCAGCGCACCTTCAAGCAGATGCTTGGCGTCTCGCCGAAAGAGTTTGCCGCCGCGCGACGTTTGCATAATTTCAAACAACAGGTGCGGCGGACGGACGTGACGACGGCGATGTACGAGAGCGGTTTCGGGTCGAGCCGCGCGCTCTACGAGAAGGCGACGCGAAATCTGGGCATGACCCCGGCGACGTATCGCAAGGGAGGCAGGAATTTGAAGATCAATTTTGTGACGGCCGACAGCAGTCTCGGCAAGCTGCTCGTCGCGGCGACCGAGAAGGGCGTCTGCGCCGTGGCCTTCGGCGACACGACGGAACAGTTGGCGTCGAACCTGGCGTCGGAGTTTCCCGCCGCCGAGATTCGGCCGGACGACGACAGGTTGCAGAGTTACGTGCGGGCGATTGTCGAATACCTCGACGGCCGCCGGCGGACGCTCGGCCTGCCACTCGATTTACAGGCGACGGCTTTCCAGTTGCAGGTGTGGGCGGAACTGCGTCGCATCCCTTACGGCGAGACGCGTTCCTACAAGGAAGTGGCCGAACAAATCGGCAACGTCAAGGCGGTGCGCGCCGTCGCGCGTGCGTGCGCGACGAACCCGGTCGCGCTCGTCACTCCCTGCCATCGCGTCGTCGGCGCGGACGGTAAGTTGAGCGGCTATCGCTGGGGCGTCGGGCGCAAAAAGATACTGCTCGACGGCGAGCGTGCAAGCGAGACAAGCGGCTGACGCCGAACGCCTGGACTAAAATTCAAATCAGAAATTCTTAATTTCAAATCAGAAATTCTCAAAATCGTCTCTCCATAGACAACGCGGAGGGGGCGCAGAGAGTGTGAGTGTTGAAACTCACACT
>JAVEDE010000052.1 GCA_030841105.1 Pyrinomonadaceae bacterium | reverse complement strand
GTAGTAGCTTCACCCTGACAGGGGGCTACTACCTATCGCCGCGTCGCGGCTGTGAACCGTCGTCGGTCGCCGTCCGTCAACCGTTTTCCGTCACACGTCTTGCGCCCCGTGCCCGACCCGCGTCGTTGCACGCCCTCAGGCGCGGTCGTTATAATGACTGCGTTTGAAATCACACGACACAAATCATTCGGGAGACACCCGCGCGCGCCAGTTTACGGCTGACAAACTGCGCGGCATTCTGCTGCCCTGCACGACGCCGTTCACCGCCGACGACCGCGTGGACACGCGCGCCCTGCGGAGCAACATCGCGCGCTGGAACGAGACGGGCATCGGCGGCTACATCATCCTCGGCTCGACGGGCGAGCGCGTTCATTTGGACGAGAGCGAAGTAGCGGAAGTCGTCACGACGGCGCGCGCGTGCGTGCCGGAGCAACTTGCCTTCGTCGTGGGCGTAGGCGGGCAGAGCACGCGCGCGAGCATCGCGGAAGCGCGGCGCGCGGCCTCTTCGGGCGCGGACGCCGTGCTCGTCATCACGCCGAATTTTTACCGCGCGGCCATGACGCCCGCCGCCCTCGCGTTTCATTACGAACAAATCGCCGAAGCCTCAAGCGTCCCCGTCGTGCTCTACAACATCCCGCAGAACACGGGCGTGGCCTTGTCGCCGGAGACGGTCGCGCGCCTGTCGGAACACGAAAACATCATCGGCATCAAAGACAGTTCGGGCGACATGGTGAACTTCGTCGAACTGCTCCGCCTTGCCTCCCCGACGTTCGCCGTGCTGACCGGGCACGCCTCTCTGCTCTACGCGGCTTTGTCCGCGGGCGCGCAAGGGGCGATACTGGCTGCGGCATGTGTCGCGCCGGAAGTCGCCGTCGAGATCGCACGGTTAGTCGAACAGGGCGCGCACGAAGAAGCGCGCGCGCGGCAACGCCAATTCACCCCGCTTGCCCGCGCCGTCACCACGCGCTTCGGCATCGGCGGTTTGAAGTACGCGCTCGACCTCTGCGGCTACGCGGGCGGCGAGGTGCGCGCGCCGCTTGTGATGCCGAATGATGAGGCGCGGCGCGAGATTGCGCGAATGTTGGCGGAGTGCCGCCCGTATGTTGAGACGGAGAACGAGACGAAGCTACAGGCCGAAGGAGTTTCACAGTGAGCACCGAAGTTTCCCCCACCAACACCGAACCCGCCTGTTTCAGCACGCCGCAGGAAGCGGGGCTGCGCATCGAGACGTTGCCCTTCGCGCGCATCCCGCAGCAGTCGCGTCTCTTTCTCGAATACCTCGAAGACCCGACCGCGCTTCGTCGTTACTATCCGAACGCCGTCCGCTTTCATCACGAACTCGCCGCGCGCGCGCCGGAAGTCCTCGCCGCGCACCGGACGGATCGCGCCGCCCTCTGCGACGCGCTCGAAGAGATGAACACGCGTTGGGGCGCGGGCGCGGAGACGTTGCGGAACATCGCGCGGCTGCGTTCGCCGGAGGCGGTCGCCGTCGTCTCCGGTCAACAGGTCGGCCTCTTCACCGGCCCGCTCTACACGATCTACAAAGCCCTCTCCGCCGTCAAACTCGCGGGCTGCCTGACGCAGCGCGGCACGGAGGCCGTGCCCGTCTTCTGGATGGCGACCGAGGATCACGACTGGGAGGAAGTGCAGGGGGCGGAGTTCACGGCCTGCGACGGCCGCCTCGCCTCGACGATTTTGCCCGACGCGCTTCACCGCGAAGGCGCGCCCGTCGGCCACGTGACGATTGACGAGACGACGAATGATGTCGTCCAACGCCTGCTCGATCTGTTGCCGACGACCGAGTTTCTCCCCGACCTCGAAACGCTGCTCCGCGACGCCTACCGCCCCGGTCGCACTTACGGCGAAGCCTTCGCGCGTCTCTTGACCGCGCTCGTCGGCCGCCACGGACTCGTCCTGCTCGACCCGCTCGATTCGCGCCTCAAGCGACTCGCCGCGCCGCTCTACGCAGAGGCCGCGCGCCGCGCGCCGGAGATCGCTGCGGCCGTCGAAGCGCGCAGCCGCGCGCTCGTGGCCGACGGCTATCACGCGCAGGTTCACGCCTCGCCCGACGCCTTCCCGCTCTTCATCCATCTCGACGGCGCGCGCCGCGCCATCACGCGCCGCAGCGACGACGGCCGCTATCAGGCAAAGGGAGCGAAGGAAGGCGAGAGTTACACGGCCGAAGAACTCGGCGAGTTGGCCGCGTCCGATCCCGAACGCTTCAGTCCGAACGTCACGCTGCGCGCCGTCGTGCAGGATTATCTGCTGCCTTCAATCGCCTACTTCGGCGGCGCGGCCGAGGTCGCCTACTTCGCGCAGACGGCCGAAGTCTATCGCCTGCTCGAACGACCCGCGACGCCCATCCTGCACCGCGCCAGCCTAACGCTTGTCGAACGCCGCACCGGGCGCACGCTCGAACGCTACAACCTGCACCTCGCGGACTTCTTCAACGGACTCGACACAGTGATCGCGCGCGTCGTGGAAGAACATCTCGGAGCGGAACAGGCGCACGCCTTCGACCGCGCCGAAGCGAGCGTGGGCGTCGCGCTCGACGAACTCGGCGAGAATTTGCGTCGCTTCGACCCGACGCTCGCCGACGCGCTCGCGCACGGCACGCAGAAGATCGAGCATCAATTGGCGGGCTTGCGCACGCGCTTCCACCGCGCGCAGATGGCGCGCGACCGCGCCGCCCACCGCCAACTCGAACGCGCCTACGCCGCGCTCTACCCCGGAAAAACTTTGCAGGAGCGGCATCTCAACATCACCTCCCTCATCGCGCGCCACGGCCGCTACTGCCTCGACTGGATTTACGACGCCATTGACCTCGGCTCGGTCGAACATCAAATTGTTTATTTATAAAAACGTCGGTCGTCAGTTGTCCGTAGCCAGTTGTTCAAGGCAATCTTTAGTAGATTGTGTGACGGTCACAAACAACTGACTGCGGATAACTGACGACTGACGACTGACAAGCAACACCCACTCATGTCAAAGATACGAGTACTTTCAGATCACTTGGCGAACCAGATCGCGGCGGGCGAAGTAGTTGAACGTCCGGCGTCGGTGGCGAAGGAGTTGGTGGAGAATGCGATTGACGCGGGGGCGCGGCGCATTGAAGTTGACGTGGAGGCGGGCGGGCGCAGGCTCTTGCGCGTGACGGACGACGGCGAGGGGATGTCGCAGGACGACGCGCTGCTCGCCTTCGAGCGACATGCCACGTCGAAGATCAGCACGGCCGACGATCTCAACAGCATCAGCACGCTCGGCTTTCGCGGCGAGGCTCTGGCTTCAATTGCCTCGGTCGCGCGCGTCGAACTCGTCACGCAGACGGAAGGCGGCGCGGAGGGCACGCGCGTCCTCATCGAAGGCGGCCGGATGCGCGACGTGAAGCCAGCCGCGCGGCCGCGCGGGACGACCATCACCGTGCGCGATCTCTTCTTCAACGTCCCGGCGCGGCGCAAGTTTCTGCGCTCGGAGGCGACGGAGAGTTTTCACTTGACGGGTCTCGTCACACACTACGCGCTGGCGCACCCGGAGATCGCGTTCGTCCTGACGAACAACGGGCGCGAGTCTTTGCGCGCCGCCCCGGCCGCGAATCTGCGCGAACGCGCCTATCAAATCTTCGGCGCGGAGTTTCTCGACAACTTGTTGGAGGTGGGCGGCGGGCACAGCACGGTCGCGCGCGTCTCCGGCTACATCTCCGCGCCGCGCGAACGACGCACGACGCGCGACGCGCAATACCTGTTCGTCAACGGCCGCTACGTGCGCGACCGTCTGGTGAGCCGCGCGCTCGGCGAAGGTTATCGCACGGTGTTGCCGCACGGCGTCTACCCGGCCGCGCTCCTGTTTCTCGAAGTGCCGCTCGAAGAGGTTGACGTGAACGTCCACCCGGCGAAGACCGAGGTGCGCTTCCGTCGCGCCGCCGCCGTCACGGACGCCGTGCGCGAAGCGGTGCGCGCCGCGCTCGCCGCGGGAGGCTATGTCCGTTTAACTGACGACGCGGCCGCGCGCGAAATTCATGCTCAAGGTGCGGACGCGCGAAACGATCTTTCAACGGAGCACGGCCGCGTCGCTTCCGGTTGGGACGCGTTGGGCGTGGGCAGCGGCGACGATGCGGTTGCGGAGCGCGGGTCGTCGCAATTCGTGGCAGGCGACGAAACGCCGGGCGGTGAACGGTCGGGCGTGGAAGCGACGCGGCGCGCAGAGGCCGAGTCGTTGCCGCAGCAGGAGCCTATTGAGTTCGGCTTCACGCCGCCGTCGGACGACGAATTGCTGCTTCGGGCGTCCGAGGAGTTTGCGGCGCGCGCCGTGGCTACGCCGCCGACACGCGCGGCGACGGATGCGTTAGCGCGCAACGCGGGAGTTACATCGCAGGAAGGGCGCGAGAACGTCGCCGGGTTGAACGCTCTGAACGCTTCTCAAGTCGCGTCGGCGGATGAACTGACGGCGCGACGCGGGGCGCGAGTTGAAAGCCCGGAGTTGACGAATGCGACCGGCGCGAACAGCAGCAACGGCAACGCGTCGCCCGCCGTGCCGCAGACGACGCGTGGTGCGTCGCTCCCGCCGCTCAATTCGATCGCGGGCGCGATGTACGAAGTGGAAATCGAAAACGTATCCACGAACATCCGCCCGCTCTACCAACTCGAAGAGAGCTACATCATCGCGATAGACGCGGAGGGCATGCTGCTGATTGACCAGCACGCCGCGCACGAGCGCATCCTCTTCGACAAGTATCGCAAACTCGAACAGACGCGCGCCGCCGAATCGCAGGCGTTGCTCCTGCCCGAAACCTTCGACCTGACGCCCGCGCAGGCCGCCGCCTTCGACACCGTGGCCGAGGAACTCGAAACTTACGGCTTCAGCCTGATGCGTTTGTCGGGGCGCACCGTGGCGATCAAGGCCGTGCCCGCAGACCTGCCCGCCAACGAAGCGCGCAACATGCTTGCCGAAGTGTTGGAGACGGTTGACGCCGAACGGCGCGGCGCGGCGCGCGAGAGTTTGCGCGAACGCGTGGCCGCTTCGCTCGCCTGTCACGCCGCGATCAAGGTCAACATGCCGCTCGCGCCGGAAAAGATGCGCTGGCTCATTGACCGCCTGCTGCACACCTCATCGCCCACTACCTGCCCCCACGGACGCCCCGCCATCCTGCGCCTGACGACGCGCGACATCGAACGCGGTTTCCACCGCCCGTAGCGATCAACGATAGAAAGCATCAACCACAAAGACACGTAGACACGAAGTCGAACTCTTACCTTCTCTTCGCGCTTTCGCGTCTTCGTGGTTGATGGTGCTCACATGAAAAATGGTGAAGCGAGAGAGGAGAGTCTCGCTTCACCATTTTGTTTTGCGATGGTCTCGGTTTTGGACGAGTCGAGTTTTGATAGAGTTTGAAAAGTTGTCCGCGCGTCGCGTCGCCGTCACAGGGCGTCGAAAGTTTTGAGGACGAGTTCGGGGTCGGAGAGATCGGGGAGCAGCGCGTCGGGAGCGTGCGCGGCGAGCGTGGCCGGGGTGTCGAAACGCCCGGTGCAGACGGCGACGGAGCGCGCGCCGAAATGTTTGGCGCAGGCGATGTCGTTGGGCGTGTCGCCGATGACGATGAATTGCGCGGGGCGCAGCGAGAGGCCGAGGCGTGCGTTGATGCGCGCGGCGGCGAGTGCGGGCAGGTCGCGCCGGTCGTGCGAGTCGTCGCCGAACGCGCCGGGCAGTTCGCGAAAGAACTCTGAGAGTCCGACGAGGCGCAACTTCAAATGCGCGGCGGGTTCGAGGTTGCCCGTCAAGAGCGACGAGCGGTAGCGCGGGTGCGCCGCGACGCGTTCCAGAATCTCTCGCGCGCCGGGGAGCGTTCGAAAGAGGGGACTGTCGGCCGTCGCCGCCTCGGCCGCGACGCGTTCCATCTCGGACATGAACCGCGTGCGAATCTCCGCGACGCGCTCGCGGACGTGCGCGGCGGTGATGCCGTGATCGCGCAGGGCTTCGCAGATGATCTGCAAGTCGGTCATGCCTGAGACGCGCATCTCGTGGATGCTGCCCGCCGTCCCGAAGACGCTCTCCATCGCGGGCACGGTGTAGTCCCTGAACGCGCCGGGGCGCACCGAGCGCAAGAGCGTCCCGTCAATGTCCCACAGCAGCACGCGCAGATCTTCCGGCGCGACCGGCGGCTGCCCCGCGTTCTCCATTCGCTTCGTCACTCGACGACCACCAGCACGTCGCCCGCGTTGACCGTCGCCCCGGCCTCTGCGCGCACCTCGACGACCGCACCGCCCTTCGGCGACTTCAACTCGTTCTGCATCTTCATCGCCTCGACGACGACCAACCCGTCGCCCGCTTCCACCTGCGCGCCCACTTCGACCAGCACGCGCACCACCTTGCCCGGCATCGAAGCCGCGACCTGAGCGCGCCCGCTCGCCTCCGCGCCCGCCCCGCGCGCGCCGCCGAGACGCCGCGGATCAATGAGCCTAACCTGAAACACCTCGTCGCCGATCTGCACTTCACGCGCGCCGCCCGCTGCCGTTGTCGCGCCGTTCGCGCGGCACTCGTAGACGCGCCCGCCGCCCGCCGTCAACAACAGGAACGCCCCCGGCTCGGTCTCGCGCGCTTCGAGTTCGTAACGTCGCCCGTCAACCGTGGCTTCCACACGCGCGCCCACGCGTCGCACGTCGAGCGCGTAACTCTGCCCCTCAATTTCCGCAGTGAGTTTCATCCCCGTTTACAATTCCATTCAGCTTTCAAAGTTCCGACTTGAGATTTCAAACTTCAAACTCAGCGTCGGGATTTCAAACTTCAAACTCAAATTCCAATTTGAGATTTCAAACTTCAAGTGTAGTTTCGAGATTTCAATCCTCTCTGATCAAGTTCAAAACAGATCGCGCGAACGTTGTTGCGCGGTGCGACCTGCGATGCGCCAACGGCTCGGCGGTTCAGTAGCGGCGCGCTGGCTTCCGTTAGTTGTGGCCGGTGCATTCTGCGTTTCGGCGAGAGCGGCGGCGATGATGGCGATGTCGCGCACGCTGTCGGCCGCCGCGTCTTCACTCTCTCGTGCCGGGGCGTCGCTCTCTCCCGCAGCCTCTTTAGCTTCCGCGTCGCGCGCGTTGAGCGCAGCAGTAGCAGCAGCGGCAGCGCGGCGTTGGTTGAAGCGTTCGATGAAGCCGGTATCGAGTCGCCCGGCAATGAACTCTTCGTCGCGGACGACCTCGCGGAAGAAGGGGAGCGTCGTCTTGATGCCGCCGACCGTGTACTCGGCGAGCGCGCGGCGCATGCGTGCGATGGCTTCGTCGCGCGTGCGCCCCCACGCGGCGAGCTTAGAGATCATCGGGTCGTAGTAGATGGATACTTCCGCGCCCGCGTAGACGCCGCCGTCGTCGCGCACGTTCGGCCCGGCGGGCACGCGCAGGTGCGTGATGCGGCCGGGCGAGGGGAGGAAATTGTTGTCGGGGTCTTCCGCGTAGACGCGGCACTCGATGGCGTGGCCGCGCCACTCCACGTCGTCTTGCGTGAAAGAGAGCGTGTGCCCGGCGGCGACCATGATCTGCTCGCGCACGAGATCAATGCCCGTGACGAGTTCCGTCACCGGGTGCTCGACTTGCAGGCGCGTGTTCATCTCAAGGAAGTAGAACTCGCGCGTCACGTCAGAGACTAAGAACTCGACCGTGCCCGCGCCGACGTAGTTCGCCGCGCGCGCGACGCCGACGGCCGACGCGCCCATCGCCGCGCGCAAAGCCGGATCGTCAATGGGCGAAGGGCACTCTTCGATCACCTTCTGGTGGCGTCGCTGGATGGAGCACTCGCGCTCGCCGAGGTGGACGGTGTGGCCGTGCGCGTCCGCGAAAATTTGAATCTCGATGTGGCGCGGTCGTTCGACGGCCTTCTCCAAGTAGACCGACGCGTCGCCGAACGCCGCGAGCGCTTCGGACTGCGCGGCCGTGAACGCCTCCGCGATCTCGTCCGCGCCCGCGACGAGCCGCATGCCCTTGCCGCCGCCGCCCGCCGCCGCCTTGAGCATGACGGGGTAGCCGAAGCGCGCCGCCGTCGCGCGCGCCTCTTCCGCCGAGTTGAGAGCCTCGGTCGTGCCCGGCACGACGGGCGCGCCCGCGGCGATGGCCGCGCGTCGCGCGTTCGTCTTCGACCCCATCAACTCCATCGCTTCGGGCGACGGCCCGATAAAGGTCAGCCCCGCCGCCGCGCACGCGCGCGCAAACTCCGCGTTCTCCGCCAAAAATCCGTAGCCGGGATGGATCGCCTCCGCGCCAGAAGCGCGCGCCGCTTCGATGATGCGTTCGATGCGCAGGTAGCTTTCGGACGAAGGCGCGGGGCCGAGCAGGTAGGCTTCGTCGGCGAGACGCACGTGGAGCGCGGCCGCGTCGGCCTCCGAATAGACGGCCACCGTCGCGATGTCCAACTCACGACACGCGCGCATCACGCGCACCGCGATCTCGCCCCGGTTGGCGATCAAGATTTTTCTAAACATAGAAGACTGTTAGCAGTCAGTTGTCCGTCGTCAGTTGTGATTGTAAGCGGTACTTGTGTAACACAAACAACTGACCACTGACTACTGATCACGGGCAGGTTAAACCACTGCGGAGTTGGCGGGTCGGTGCGGGTCGTAGCGGACGGTGATGCGCGCGCCGGGGTAGTAGTCGCCCTGATGTTGGCGTTGGGCTTCGTCGAGCGATTGGGAGGATTCGTATTCGACGCCGTTGACGTTGTAGGTGTAGAAGACGTGCGTGATGTCACCTGCGTCCGTGACCGTCACGTCGAGCACGACGCCTTCGCCGACGCGCCCGCCACGCATCAGGGCAGCGCGTCTGGCCGCCTCGGTGTCAACCTTTTTCCGCTTGAAGAGATCGAATAGTCCCATTCGCTTGGGTGAGGCGCGTTAGGGTTTCTGGCTACCGGCGGCGCGCGACGGGGCTTGCGGCAGCGGCGGCGCGGGGACGATCACGCCGTCGCGGATCATCAGGTCGTCTTCCGTGCCGAGTTTGTTGTCTTGTCCCGGCAGGCGCAGCTTGTAGTTCGTGAAGGAGAGTGCTTCGCCCGCCACGTCGCCGCCGATGGCGGTGCGCAGGGCGACCGGGCGGAGCGGGACGTTTGCGGCCGCGCCGCGACGCGCGCCCGTCTTCGCCGTCGGGGGCGGCAGCGCGGCGATGGCCGACTGTGGCTCGTAAGCCTCGGAACGCATCGAGTCAATCAGTCGCCTGACCGAGCCATCCGGGTCGGGCAGCTTTTGTAAATCTTCGGCCGTCGCGGGGAACGAGTTGAAACGCGCGCGGTACTCGTAGAGCACTTTGATCGCTTCGTAGCCCTCGACGTTTCTCGCCGCCTCGATGCCGCGCTCGCGCTGGCGGAGGCGTTCGGGGATCGTCAGGCCGACGAGCGCGGTCAGGCCGACGGCCAGCACGACCGAGAGTTTGAAGCCCGCATCGGCCAGCCGCAGACCTGTGAAGCGCGCGGGTTCGCGTGCGATCTTGGCCGACACGCGCACGCCCGCCCAGATGACTGCGAGCGAGAGCGGCAGCGCGAGCCACGCCAGCCGCCACGCGGCGGTCTCCCCTGCGGCCACCACGTTCCAGAAGCCGAAGGCCGGGGCGGGCTTCTGCTCGAAGAACGCGAGGAGCGTGTTGACGAGGAAGACGACGAGCAGCAGCACGCTACTCGCGCCGACGCCGAGCGCGCTCAAATAAGAGGGGAGTTCCTTCTCGGGACGCGCGAGCGGCGGGCCGACGGCGTGCGCGCCGCAGGCCGCACAGGCCGTCGCCCGCAGATCACCTTCCGTCTTCGCACCGCAGCAGGGACAAATATTCAATGTGGGAGACCTCAAAGTTATAAGATAACGCGACCGAATCAAAAGTGACTGACAGGATAACGCGGAAACGGCCGCCATCGTTCCGTCCCGGTCTTAGTGCGACGCGGACGCTTCGTTCGCGATCTTCGTGGCGGGCGAGTTTTCTTTGGCCGGTTCGCCGCCTTCGCCCGCGCGCCCGGTCTTAGATGCATCTTTTGCCGCTTGCGCTGCTGTCGCCAAGTCCGCGCGCCACACTTCGCGCCACGTGTGATACATGCGATGCGCAAACGTCCAGTAGGAGCCGACGGCGAGAATCCACAGCACGGCGGGCATCCGGTTGGCGAAGTAGTTGGCCGAGCCGGGATGGGTTGACAGCCCGCCGATGATCAAGAGTACCACACGTTCCGGCCGCCGCAGGAAGCCCACGTCGCACTTCTCGATCAAACTTTCGGCGCGCGCGCTCGCGTAAGAGACCATCACCGAACCCATCATCGCCGCGCCCGCGAGAAAGACGTTGAGGGTGGAATGAAACTCCGTGTCGCGCGCGTAGAACACCATCAGCCCGACGAAGACCACCATGTCTGACAGCCGGTCGAGCGACGAGTCGAGAAAGCCGCCGAAGCGCGTCACGCGGCCGGAGAGTCGCGCCACCTGCCCGTCGAGCATGTCAAACAAATTGGCGACGATCAGAATAACGCCCGCCCAGAAGAAGTAGCCGTAACCGAACAGCACGCCGGAGAGCACGTTGATGCCGACGCCGATGACGGTCAGCGCGTTCGGGTTGATGTGCCCATAGGCCAGCCAGCGCACCATCGCGCCGATGATTCGCTGCGCCCCGCGCCCGATGCTCGCCCCGAACAACTTACTCCACAGCCTTTCTTCTAAAACACCGCCCGGAAGCAGTTTAACCCCGCCGCCCCCGAAATAAACAGTGCATCATAGGGATGCGCGTCAGGGTCTGTCAAGAAAAGTAAGGCGGCGACAAGGGCGCGGGGTAACCGTTCGTCGGGTAGGTTCTCTAACGCCCCGCTTCAGCCGCCCGAAGCCAGCGCTCTACAGGCAACATGAGAGAAACCATGCAACGTGATGATGAAAATATCGCTGGCGAGGGTCGAGCTGCAAGCGGTTGTTCGACCGCGCCGCCAGAGGAATATCGCACCTTTACGGGGAATCTTTAATCAGTCTCTGACTCTTCTCCGGCTATACGCTTGGAGCCTTGCCAACCCAGGTAAGATTCATCGCCTACCTGAAACGTCGAATAAACAGGATCAGGTTCTGGACACGCCTTACCTCCGTACTGACGAACCAAATCTTGGAAGAGAGTAGCTGCTGCGGGTGTGAAGTAATACTCATGTGTCATCAAAGGCTCAAACACATCAGGATGAGAGTTCTCGAACAACGCCACGTCCTTCGGCAGATTAAGGTCGAGGTAGCGTGCGACAAAAACATTCTGGACAGCCGTCATCGCGCCATGCGCAACTTGATCGTTGCTAAAAGTAATTCTGTACCAAGTATCCATGATTTACCTTTTGTTATAGAGAAGCGGTCGAACAAATATTGACGAGCTTATTTGATGAAGTGATCGGTGAAATCAAATCAGAGGAATAGTCGGCCTGATCTTCGACATAGGCGGCTTCCAACTTTGTCTTTGAAAGGCGCAGCCACGCCTCGCGCTCCGGTTCGGATGCGTCTTTCGGCAAAATAGTGACGATGAGTTTTGTATCCGGCTCCAACTCGTACGGATCATCCAAAAGGATTTGATTGCCGTCAAAATGGGCGCGGAGAGTTTTGTGAGCGGACATGAAAAATGTCTCCTGCGGCTATTCCTCTGCTCCCTCGCTTTGCTTGTTCGCTTTCAACTCGTCGTGCAGGGTCGTGAGGCGGCGAATCTCGAAGGAGCGCGCGCCGTTGGGGGTGACGACCTTCACCTCGTCGCCCTCTTCGCGCCCCATCAGGCTCTTGCCGACGGGCGAGGTGGTGGAGATGAGTCCGGCTTGCGGGTCGCTCTCTTCGGGCGTGACGAGGCGATAGGTGACTTCCTCGTCGCGCTCGGCGTCGTAGAGGAGGAGCGTTGAGCCGTAGGCCGCCTTGTCGTGCGGCACTTTGCTCACGTCAATCGAGGAGATTTCGCGCAGCCGTTGACGCAGTTGGCCGATGCGCGCCTGCACGAACTGCTGGCGCGCGAGCGCGGCGTGGTATTCGGCGTTCTCGCGCAGATCCCCCCACTCCTTCGCCGTCTTGATCTGCTTCGGCAGATGGACGCGCAGTTCGGTGTCGAGTTCGTCGAGTTCCGCTTGCAGGCGGTCTTTTACATGTTGGGTCACTGGTTCAGTCCACTCCGTTTTTCAGAATATAGACAAAGTGAAGGGAAAGTGGAAGGGATAAAAAGCAAAGGGGAAGGGGGAAGGGGTAAAGGGGAAGGGTTAAAAGCCTCAAACGGCCACCGACGATAGCGGTGTAGTTTTGGCTCTGCTCCTTTGCCCTTTACCCCTTCCCCTTTACCCCGGTCTTCAACATTTGACTTTCCCGTGGTGCGCGGCCTCGTCAATCGCGCCGAAGGAGACGCCGATGTCGCGCGCCGTGCGGATCAGTTGACTGTCGAGGGCGACGGTCTTGACGTTGGCGACGGCCTTCGCCAGCGGGACGGTGATGATGTCGGCCGAGTGCAGCGCGACCATCTTGCCCGTCTCGCCGCGCATCAGGGCGCGCACGGCGCACGAGCCATAGTTGGTGGCGAGCATGCGGTCGAAGGCGTTCGGCGTGCCGCCGCGTTGGAGGTGGCCGAGCACGACGCAGCGCGTCTCCTTGCCGGTCAGGGCTTCGAGTTCGCGCGCGACGTGGTGGCCGATGCCGCCGAGCCGCGGGGCGTGTTCGCGGTCGCCCGCGTCCTGATAAATTTCCAGCCCGCCCGCCTCGCGCGCGCCCTCTGCGACGACGATGATGCTGAACTGCGAATCGCAACGCTCGCGCTCTTCGATCTTCTCCGCCACCGCTTTGAGCGAAAAGGGAATTTCGGGGATGAGGATCACGTCCGCGCCGCCCGCGATGCCGGAGTGCAGCGCGATCCAGCCCGTGTGCCGCCCCATCACTTCGAGGATCATCACGCGGTCGTGCGAGGCGGCGGTCGTGTGCAGGCGGTCGAGCGCCTCGGTCGCGATGTCGAGCGCGGTGACGAAGCCGAAGGTCAACTCGGTGAAGGCCAGATCGTTATCAATCGTCTTCGGCACGCCGACGACGGGCACGCCCAACTTGTCGAACTCCGCCGCGATCCCCAGAGTGCCTTCGCCGCCGAGCACGACGAGGGCGTCTATGTCGAGCCGCCGGAGGTTTTCGACGGCCTGCTGGTAAATCTGCTCCGGCTTCACGTCCGCGCCGTCCGACCCGCCGCGCTCGACGAAACGGCCGCGGTTGCGCGTGCCAAGGATCGTGCCGCCGCGCGGCAAGAGTCCGCGCACGTCTGCGGGCGTCAACTCGCGCGTGCGCGTCTCGTCGAGCAGACCCTCGAAACTGTCTTCGATCCCGACGACGCGCAGAGAGTATTCCGTCACGGCGGTCTTCACCACCGCGCGGATCACTGCGTTCAGCCCCGGCGCGTCGCCGCCGCCAGTCACCAACCCGATTGTTCGTATCGTCATAAGAAAACAGTGACAAGTGACAAGTGACGAGTGACCAGATCAAAGACAAGTTTAAAGTTAAGATTGCTGCTTTAACTTGTCACTTGTCACTCGTCACTTGTCACTCTATTTCGCTTTGACCGACGGCGGATCGTACTGCTCGCCGTAGTCGGCATATTCGCGCGTGACGACTTGGCCGGGGCGCGTGTTCTCGGAAAGTAGCGCGAGCGCGTCGGTCAGCACTTGGCGTTGCAGGGCGCGCATGCCCGGCCGACCGAGACTGTTGCCGATCTTGAATCCCTTCGGGTAGAGCGCGCGCGGCGGGCGCATCTGCGCCGAGACTTCCGGGCTGACCGTGATCAGCACCGTCGGGATGCCGCGCATTTCGATTTCGCGTTGAACCGCCACGACCGTGCGGTGACACACGTTCGGTCAACCGCCCGTGAGAATCACGGCGTCGGCGCGGCTGCCCTTGTCAATCTCGTTGGCGATCTCCGGCGCAGTCCCCTCGTACAACGCCTTGAGTTGCATGGTGTAGCCCATGTAGCCGACGTGCTTGCGTGCGAGACCGCCGATCACCCCGTCGGCTTCGAGTTCGCGCAACACGTCGAGCGGGAAGACGACGTTGATGTCCGCGTCGGCGTCCGTGTGGTCGTAGTGGTGATGCGTCACCATCAACTGCGCTGCGTCGGTGTCGGGCGGGATGATGCGGAAGCCGAGGTCGCCCATCTCGTCGGCGATGTTGAAAGGCTCTTGGTCGCGCAGGTGGACGCCCGCCGCCGTCACGATGGCGATGTTACTCTTCGCCAACTCGCGCTCGAACGGCGTGAAGGGCACGCATTTTCTTGCCAGCGTTGTCATAAAATTTTAAGAGGTCAGAGGCGAGAGGTCAGCGGTCAGTTAAAGATAAAGTTGGTCTTTAACCGAACTCCGACCTCTCGCCTCTCGCCTCTCTCCCTTACAGGTTGCGCAGCACGTCGAACAAGTCTTCGTTGTCGGGCTGATCCGAGATGTCGTGGATGTCTTTGTAGGCGATCTTGCCTTCCTTATCCACGATGAAGATGGCGCGTTCGGAGATTCCGTCCGCCGCGCGGTATGCGCCGTAGGCGCGCGCCACTTCGCCCTTCGGCTCGAAGTCGCTCAACAGATCGTAGGTCAGTCCGCCGAGCGATTTCGCCCAGGCGGTGTTACACGGGACGCTGTCAACTGAAATGCCCAGAACCTGAGCATCGTAGCCTTGGAAGCGTTCGAGGTCTGCTTCGTAGGCCGGCATCTGCGCCGTTCAGACGGGCGTCCACGCGAGCGGGTAAAACGCGATCACGACATTGTTCTGGCCGCGGAAATCCGAGAGCTTCACCTTCTTGCCCTTCTCAAGGCTCGAACCAAGCTCGAAGTCCGGGGCTAAATCTCCTACTTCAGGCATCTTGAAATAAACCCTCCTTCTTAGAGTTTGCCGGAAAACTAAATTGTCGCTGTGCTGTGCAAGCTACGGCTTAGACTACATGCAAAGGCCGCTCGGTTCAAGCACGAGCACCTTCTGATTTTGTCACCCGAATGTGGCGCGGGCGTGCTTTACAAACGGGGGCGGGAAGGGGCAAAGTCTCTCCCACTTTAGAACTTATGAAAACAACTACCGTCATCGTCTCGCGCAAAGGTGCGGAGCGCGCCCGCGACGGCCACCTCTGGATTTACCGCAGCGACTTGCTCGACGGTGGCGGCGACGCCGCGCCGGGCGCATCCGTCCACGTTCGCGACGAGCGCGGCCGCTTCGTCGGCTGCGCGCTCTACAGCGACCGCTCGCAGATCGCGCTGCGTCTACTGACGTGGCGCGAAGAGACCATAGACCGCGACTGGTGGCGCGAACGCCTCCGCGCCTCAATCGCGCGCCGCGCCGGACTCGAACAGGAGGCCGACGCCTTCCGTCTCGTCTACGCCGAAGGCGACGCGTTGCCCTCGCTCATCGTGGATCGCTATGCGGACGTGCTCGTCCTCCAGACACTTTCGCAAGGGACGGACGCCGTCAAGGGCATGCTCGTCGAACTGCTTGTCGAACTGACGGGCGCGCGCGCGGTCATCGAACGCAACGACGTGCGCGTGCGCGCGCTCGAAGGGTTGCCGCTCACGGCGGGCGTCGTCTACGGCGACGCGCCGGAGGAGATGGAGGTGGTGCAGCACGGCACGCGCTTCCGCGTCGCGCCGCTCGGCGGGCAGAAGACCGGCGCGTTTCTCGACCAGCGCGAGAACCATCTCGCCGCACGCCGACTCGCGCGTGGACGCGCCCTCGACTGCTTCACCTTCAACGGCGCGTTCGCGCTCCACATGGCCGCGTCGTGCGAGAGCGTTCTCGGCCTCGACATCTCCGCCGAAGCCGTCGCCGCCTCGCGCCGCAACGCCGAGTTGAATGGCTTCTCGAACGTCGAGTTCCGCGAGGCCAACGTCTTCGACGCGTTGCGCGAGATGCAGGACGCGGGCGAACGCTTCGACACCATCGTCCTCGACCCGCCCGCCTTCGCCAAGAACCGCGCCAGCGTCCGCGCCGCCGCGCGCGGCTACAAAGAGATCAACCTGCGCGCGCTCAAACTCCTGAATCCCAATGGTGTGCTCATCACCTGCACCTGCTCCTACCACATGACCGAGCCGCAGTTTCACGAAGTCATCGCCGAGGCCGCCTCGGACGCGCGCCGCCGCTTGCAGATCGTCGAGAAGCGCATCCAGTCGAGCGACCACCCCGTCCTCGTCGGCGTCCCCGAAACGCTCTACCTCAAGTGCGTCATCGCGCGCGCGGTTGATTAAACTTTCAACCGCTGATGTTCAGACACTTCCACGCCGCTGCCGGAAATATGTTTCAGGTGTCGTAACAACTTGAAGCGAGAAAAACTCTCTTCCCCGTTTTATGCGGCAGACGGCAATGTGAGAGTTGCGGCGCGGGGATTGCTTTGTGCCGGTTCGGGGATTCTGATCTCCGAAAGGGAAGAAAGCATGTTCAAGAAAGTTCTATCATTGATGATGATCGCTCTCGTGATTAACGTGTTCGGGGCGGGGACGGCGCGCGCCGGAGCGCAGGTGGTCGGGCAAGCACCCAACGTCGAGCGGGTGAGAGAGAATGTTCGTAAGCTCGGCATCGGCGACGCCACGCGCTTGCAGTTGAAACTGTGGGACGGGAGAAAGGTGAATGGCTATTTGCGCGAAGCGCGGGATGACGATTTCACCATCGTTGACCTGAAGACCGGCGCAGCGACGACGGTGAAATACACGGAAGTCAGACAGGTCAAAGGCAGCAACCGTTCGACCGCCGCCAAGGTCGGGCTGAACCTCGCCAAAGGCACGGCGATAGTCGGGGCAATAGCCCTCGGCTTCACCCTCCTTGCCCTCATCTTCGTGCCGAAGACGTAGCTCTCACCCCAAACCACTTACGAAAAATTGTTGTCGAGCTTGCGGCGTAACTGGCCGGACGGTTGCGCCGCGTTAGCTTTGCGACGCGCCGTTTCTGACCATCTCGGCGAGGCGTTTGGCGTCGGGGAAGACTTCGAGGGCGCGCAGGAGTTGCGGGTCGCTGTCGAGGAGGGCGCGGATGGAGGCTTCGTTGCCGTAGGCGGCCGTCACGATCTCTTCGCGGATGCGCAGGCGCACGTAGTCGAGGTCGGCGTCAATCTGCGCGGCCGTCAAAGCCGATTCGGGGTCGCGGCGGACGTGTGCGCGGAAGGCTTCGAGGACGCGCTCGCCCACGGGGTAATCGGTCGGGCGCGGGAATTGGCCGTAGAGAGTTTTGTCCACGAGGTAACTTTCGAGGCCGGGGATTTGACCGGCGACGAGTTCGCGCGTGAACTGGAAGGCCGCCTCGAAGATGCGACCGCGCGCGGGACTGCTCACGTCGAGCGGCTTCACTTCGATGTCGGGCGTGATGCCGCCGCCGCCGTAGAAGACGCGACCGGCGGCCGTCCGCACGGCGGGGCCGGTCGGCGGGTGCGGCGTGGGAGTCGGCGTCGGCTCAAGCGTGTGTGCGTGCGGCGTCGCAGACATCGTGGGCGTGAGCGGCGTGCTCGGCCGCGGCTCGTCGTCCGTGTCGTGGCGGACGTAGTAGTCGTAGAGCGAGCCGTTGGAGTAGTCGCGTTGAATCGAGCGGCCGTAGGGCGTGTAATATTTTTGCGTGGTGAGCGTCAGACCCGTGCCGTAGTCGAGCGAGAAGACGCGCTGCACCAAGCCCTTGCCGAAGGTCGTCTCGCCGACGAGGTAGCCGCGCCCGTAGTCCTGAATCGCGCCCGCTACGATCTCCGAAGCCGACGCGGAGTTGCGGTTGACTAAGACGACGAGCGGGAAGTCTTCCGGGTCGTAGGCCGTGTTCTCGAACGTCTGCGGCGCGCCGTACTCGCCGCGCCCGCGCACGCTGACGATGGTCTGCCCGCGCGGCAAAAACTGGCTCGCCACGTTGATTGATTCTTTGAGCAGCCCGCCGGGGTTGTTGCGCAGGTCGAGGACGAGTTGGCGCAAGCCTTCGTCCTTGAGACGCTTGATGGCGCTTTCGAGTTCGTCGCTCGTCGTGTTGGTGAAGCCGCCGGTGAGCGCGACGTAGCCCGTGCCGGGGCGGATCATGTAGGCGGTGCGAATCGAGGGCTGCGAGACGGCGTCGCGGACGATGGTGAAGTAGAACGGCGCGTTCGCGCCAGCGCGCTCGACTTTGAGATTGACCGGCTCGCCGCGTTCGCCGCGCACGGCCTTCGACACCTGTTCGCTCGTCCACTCGCGCGCGTCCTTGCCGTCAACTTCGACGATGCGGTCGCCGTAGCGCAGTCCGGCGCGGGCGGCGGGCGTGTTCGGCACGGGCGACTGCACGTAGACGCCGTCGCGGTGGCGCAGGATGGTCACGCCGATGCCGAAGAATTCCGAGTCGTGATCCTGTTTGAGTTTGTCGTAGTCGGCGCGCGTGAAGAAGGTCGAGTGCGGGTCGAGCGTCGAGAGCATCCCTTGAATGGCTGCCTGGCTGGCCTTCTCGTAGTCAATCTCGTCGGCGTACTCGTTGGCGATGAGCGAGAGCACTTCCTTGTAGTCGTGCTCGATGATGGCGTCGGCGTCGGCGCTCGTGCCCGTCACGATGCGCTGCTCGGCGCGGCGCGCCACGATGCCGCCCGCGACGGCCGCGACCAACACGACGAGAGCTGCGACGATGAGACCCAACCTCTGCTTCATAACTTTAAGCCCGAACATTTCCCAGACCAGTCAACGGATTCACTGCTACGAATTTTAACACACACGCGTGCGCACCGCAGAAACCGAGCGCGGCGCAGAGGCCGTGTGCTATAAAATAAGTGGCGGCGCGGGCGGCGGGCGGCGGGCAAAAACCTGCTCCCGACTCGTCATTCGTCACCTGTCATTTGTCATTCTTCGGGAGTCTTCATGTCGCTGAATCTTTCACTCGTCATCCCGGCCTACAACGAAGCGGCGCGTCTCGGCAAAACTTTGCGGGCGGCCTTCGAGTATCTGAACGCGCAAACGTCCGAGAGCGAGATCATCGTGGTTGACGACGGCTCGACGGACGAGACGGCGCAGGTGGCCGCGGAGAGTTTCGAGAACTTCGCCGGACGTACGAGCACAAACTTCATCGGCCTGCCCGCCAACCGCGGCAAGGGTCATGCGGTGCGCGCCGGGCTGCTCGCCGCGCGCGCCCCCGTCGCGCTCTTTTCCGACGCAGACCTCTCGACGCCGCTAACCGAGACGCCGAAACTCGTCGCGCCGATCCGCGCGGGCGAGTACGATCTAGTCTTCGGCTCGCGCGCGCTGGATCGAAGTCTCATCGGCGTGCATCAACCGTGGCGGCGCGAACAGAGCGGGCGCGTCTTCAACCTCGTGATGCGCCTTGCGACGGGGCTGCCCTTCTGGGACACGCAGTGCGGCTTCAAAGCCTTTCGCATGGACGTGTGCCGCCCCATCGTCGAGGCCGCGCGGATTGACCGCTTCGGGTTCGACGTGGAACTGCTCTACGTCGCGCATCTGGCGGGCTTGCGCCTGCACGAGCGCGCCGTGCGTTGGAACGACATGGCGGGCAGCAAGGTCAGTTTCATGAGCGGTCTCGACGGCTTTCTCGAACTGCGCGAACTGCGCCGGGAGGCGCGACGCGGCAGCTACGACCGCGCCCTCGCCGCCACGCGTGCCCTCGCCCAAAGCCCGCAGGCGCGCGCGCCCATCTTCCACGCAGGGGACGCGCCGGAGAGCGACGTTTCGCCCGAACTCGCCAGCGCGTCGCGTCGCATCTGAGTGCGAAGCGACGGCGAGTGATTTGAAACGATGAACGCCCCGCGGCCTTGACGGTCGCGGGGCGTTAGTGTGTCGCGGCACCTTGTCGTCGGCGCGCTAGGTTTCGACGACACGAGTGGAGACTCCTAACCAGTTACCCTCCGTACTCGCGCCTACGACCAGAATCAAGACGTTTATGTCACCCACCCGGTAGACCCTGATGCCCGTGAGGTTATCTTCTAATAGCCGGCGGAGGCGTTGATACTTCCTCGCCTCCGCCAGTTGAGCCTCATTCTTCCACTCCTGCTCTCCGGCCGGGACGCGGAAGAACTCATCCAAGGTCGTCTCCTCGACTCTCACCGAGGAGTCTGCTCCGGCCACCTTTCGCACATACTCCGGCGAGAGTTGTTCGGAGCCGTCCCACCTGATCACCTCAATCGGGTAATCCGACTCGCTCATGTAGAGCAAGCCCCGTGTGGCCTCTGTTAGTGCCCCGAACAACTCTTCGTCGGTCGTCATCGTGTGGTCTCCGGGAATTCTACCTGAGGCGCGTGATGGTCACGCCTTTGGAAGTCGCCCCGGCCTTCATCGCGGGATTGGCGATGCCGTTGTCCACGCCCGACTCGATGGCGTTCTCGACCGAGTCTTCCACGTTCGAGAAGAAGTCGAAGCCCGTTAACGCTTCGACCTGGTCAACGCTCACCCGGTACGTGCGCCAGTCGGTGCTCACGTCGTTGCGGTTCGGCACGATGACCGCGATGGTTCTCGTGGCCGCCGTCACGCGCGACACGTCATTCGTGCCCACCGGCAGCACGATGGCTACCTTCCACGTCGAGTTCGGCACTGTCACCTTACCCCCCGCGATGGTGTTCGCCGCGCCGTTGTTGCCGACGCCGCCCGTGCCCGCCCCGCCCGA
Source organism: Pyrinomonadaceae bacterium (assembly GCA_030841105.1). Lineage (GTDB taxonomy): Bacteria > Acidobacteriota > Blastocatellia > Pyrinomonadales > Pyrinomonadaceae > JAIVJZ01. Next base: position 46,455 of record JAVEDE010000052.1, on the reverse strand, counting down.
GATGATGTACAACTCGTTGCCCTGACCCACGATCGCCCGCAAGTCCTGCTCCATGTTGTTCCACGTCTGCTGGTTGTTGACCGGCGCCTGCGGGATCATGTTGGTCATGAAGAACGTCTGAGAGTTCAGCGGGATCGTCGAGGTGCGATCGGCCGAGGGCGTCATGTGTCCGCGGTCGAAGCCCGAGCCCGAGTAGTCCGTCCCCTGCACCTGATACCAGCCGGAAGGCAGACTGGGGTCGTTGCGGAAGTCGTTCTGGCGCGGCGCGCTGCCGAGCCACGTAGAGTCGAGATGCCAACTCGTCCAGTTCGGGATGCCGCGGTCGCGGTGGTAGGAGAGTGCGTAGGCTTCCTTGATCATCAGATAGTTCGTCGGCTGGTTCACGTCCTCCGTCGCGTTCGACGGGTTGCCCATCGTCAGATGGACGCTCGTCGAGGGCGGCGCTTGAGTGATGGCCTCGACGTTGACGAAGAAGCTGAACGCCCCTTCCTGCTGCACGCCGAGCGTGAACTCGATGTTGACCGAGTCACCGGCCGCGATGGGCGTCGCCGTCGTGATGGTCACGACCGCCGAGTTGAGGCCACCGCCGAGAGGCTGCGCGGGCGGCGTCTCGACCTGCGTGCCCTTAACGGGCACTACCGATCCGTCCGTGAGCGTGACGCTAAAGTCGGCAGGGGAAGACGAGATGACGCGGAGATCGGCCTGACCGCCACCCGCGCCGGGACTGCCCAGAGTGGTGATGCCAACGACCCTGAAGCGGAGCGTCGTCACGTTCGCGCCGGTCGTGTTGGTGAACTTGCGGCGGATGCGCAACGTCCCGTACTGGGCGGTCGTCGGGTTAGCCCCGGCCGCCGTGCGCACGCGCGCACACCCGGAAGTCGCCGCCCCGAACCCGCCGCACTGCGGGTCAATGAGCGATCCCTTGATGACGCTGTTGCGCTGGGTAGGGCTCGTCCGGTTCTCAGCGCCGGGCGCGCCGAGGACGGCTCCGTTGCCGACGGCCACCGGGTCAGTGGCGACGAGCACGAAGTCCGAGGAGTTGTTGTCAGTGTCCTGCGGAGTGCCGCTCGTCTGCTTGCGGACATATGCGTGTTCGCTGTCAGAGGTGATGCCGCCGCCCGGCGTGAGGCCGCCGCCCTCCGTGTAGAGCGCGTCGGCGGTGCTGAAGCCGGCCGCATCCAGACGTGCGCCGGTCGCCAGGTTGGTCGGGTTGTTGAACAGGGCTATCCCTGCGCTATCCGGGATGTCCGTCGTAAGCGCGCCGTCGGACGCCGTGGGCAGACTGTAGCCCGCGCCCGTAATCAGGTAATGGCCGCGGGCGGGAATGGAGCCGCTCGTGACGGTGTGGAGCACCGTTCCGCCGGAGATGAGCGCCCAGCCCGTGAGCCCGACGGCCTGATCGGTCTGGTTGTAGAGTTCGACGAACTCGTCCGTCGCCCCACCCGTCCCGCGGAAGCGGAACTCGCTGATGATGACTTGCGGCGTGGCGGTGAAGTCCGCCGTCTGGTTCGCTCCCAAATTAGAGAACGTCCGGCTGGGCGGCGTGAAGGTGAAGCCCGCGCCCGACGGGCTGACGATATATTCGTTGCCGCCTGCGACGCCCGTAAAAGAGTAGTTGCCGTTCGTGTCCGTCGTGGTTGAGGCGATCGGCGTCTCGCCGATAGCGAGGGAGACCTGCACGCCCGCGAGCGGCGCGCCCGTGTTGGTCGTGACGGCGCCGCTGATGGTGTAGGCGTTAACACCCGTGCCGCTTACGGCCACGTTCTTCGTCTCCGCGCCCGCGCTCTGGTGGGTGATGTTCCCGCCCTTCGCCCCGATGCTCGTCGGCGCGAAGCGGACGAAAATGGTCGTCGCGGAGACCGTCCCGCCGGACTGCGTGAGCACCAGCATCGTGGTGTAGCCAGAGTTGCTGCTGGTCGAGATCTGGAAGTCCGCCGGGGCGTTGACGGTGATGTTGTCCGACAGGCCGACGCCCGAAACCGTGTAAGACTTCGGTGCTGACGTGGCGCCGACGGCGACGTTCCCGAAGTCGGCAAGCGAGGTCGTGCTGACGTTAATGGTCGGGGTCGCCGGGCCGCCGTTCGCGGTGAGCGAGAAGTTGTCAATGCCGAGCGCCTGCCCGTTCGTGCTGCCGCCGTTGCCGATGTACTGCCAGCGCAGGTAGAGGCTCGCTCCGGGCGCGATCGTCAAGTTGCTGATGGTGACGGTCTTCGCCGTTGTTGTAGGTGGGTTGAAGATAGTCGTATTCGCGGAGTCGGCGGCGTAGGCCACGTTGCCGTCGGGCTGCGCCGTCCAGTTCGTGCCGTCGGTGCCGGAGAAGAAGTTGATGTTGAAGGCGCGCGAACCGGAGCGGTACTTCTCCACGTCGAAGCTGATCGTCACGCTCGTCAGGGTCGAACTCGTGGCGTTCGTCAGTTGCACGAAGAGGTTTCGCGGGCTTGAGTAGCTGCCGGAACTGAGGAAGCCGACCGCGCGATCCGTCGCAGACGCATTGACCCCGTTGCCGAAATTATAAGTGCCGCCCGACGAAGTGCTGGTCAGCGCGCCCGCACCTGTCGTGCCTGCCGACTGGGTCGTCGTGGTGGCCGCCGAAGCATAGACGGTGGTCGGGGAAGCGGTGACTGAATCAACGCGCCAGCCCGTGGGCAGCGTCGCCGTCGCCGAAGTGCCGATGGTGTCGAAGTTCTCCACTACCGGCGTGCCGGTGCTGGTGATCTGAACCTGTCCCCAAGCAGATGCGCCCATGAGAAGAGCGCAGCAGAGTGCCGCCATAAAATAGCTGATTTTCTTCATTTGTCTCCTGAAAGGTAAAAAAAATACGGGTAGCAAAAAATGGGCAAACCACCGCCGCCCGGACAAACGCGCCGTAGCCTGTCTTTTGCGGTGAGTCGCAAATGCAGGGTAAAAAGCGCGAAATTTCAGACTAACGGCTGCAAAGTGATGGACTGTCGGTGAGTTTTTTTCGACCTCGGAATTGCAGCGAACGAGCTTCTTCTGACTCTGATTGACAAGAATATAGCCGAACTTGCCTTCAGAGTCCAAACTACAAACGTTGAATTGTCAGGGGGTTAATTAGACTGATAAAAAGATTGCAAAGTTGCCCGGTGAAGCTGCCCGGCGGGTGATAATTCCGGTTTATTTTTCCGCGCCCCCGCGCGTCAACTCCGACCTCTGATTTGCGCTCGCTTCCCACGGAGATTTCGCGTCCTCGACGACCGTCGCACAAAACGGGCGGACGGAGTGAGTCAGTAGAAGCAGAGTCCCACGCCTTCCGAATTTCGATCTCCGGCGCGCGAGATGGCTTCGACGGCGGCAAAGTTTGGATTTCAGGCGTGAAAGTTCGGATTTACAGTGGCAAAGGTAGGATTTACAGCGGTAAAGCGAGGATTTACATCTGCAAAGTATGAATTTGCAGAGTGAAAGTATGAATTTACAAGTGCAAAGTTACAATTTACAGTCGCAAAGTTACAATTTACGGCGGCAAAGTATGAATTTACATTGGCAGAGTTGGAATTTACGGTGACAAAGTTGGAATTTACATTGGCAAAGTTAGAATTTGCAGCGGCAAAGTGGTGATGCGAGGGGGCGAAGTTAAGATTTCGGGCGGCGTGCAAGGCTTTTCACGGGGGCAAAAGGGTTTTGCGGGGCGTTAAAAATCTAGGCGGAGGCGGGCAGAGAAGGTTGGTGCGTCGCAATGTTTCGTTTATATTCACGCCGGGCGCGCGGCCTACCGCTGCCGACAGTCTCTTCGCTCAACCTCGGAGGTGTCCTGATGACCAATTCCCGTCTCAACGTCAACATTGATCACGTGGCGACCGTCAGGCAGGCGCGGCGCGCGCCCGAACCGAGCCTCGTCGCGGCGGCCATGCTCTGCGAGCAGGCCGGGGCGGACGGCATCACCATCCACCTGCGCGCCGACCGCCGCCACATACAGGACGCAGACCTCTACACGCTCCGCCAGACCGTCAACACGTACCTCAACGTCGAGATGAACGTCTCCGACGAGATGATCAAAATCGCCCTCGACGCGCGCCCCGACGCAGTGACGCTCGTCCCCGAAACCGCCGAAGAGATCACGACCGAGGGCGGCCTCGACGTGCGCTCGCAACTCGAAGGGGTGCGCGGCGCGATTGACCAATTGCGCGAAGGCGGACTCTTCGCCAGCGTCTTCCTCGACCCCGACGCCGAACAGATCACGGCCGCGCACGAAGCGGGCGCGCAGCAGGTCGAACTCTGCACCGCGCTCTACGCGGAGGCCACGCTCGGCGCGCGCGGCTTCCACGGCGAGGGCGCGGCGCGCGCCGCACACGAACTGCAACGCCTCCACGAAGCCGCGACGCTCGCCGCGCAGTACGGCCTGCGCGTCGCCGCCGGGCACGGCCTCACCTACCGTAACGTCGCTGCGGTCGCGCGGGCGCAGGAGATCACCGAGTTCAACATCGGCCACAACATCATCTCCCGCGCCGTCCTCGTCGGCCTCGAACGCGCCGTGCGCGAGATGCGCGAAGAGATCAATCGTTAGTCGAACCACACCGAAGAGATCAATCGTTAGTCGAGCCACACCCGACAGCACTCGCCTGTCCTCCCGCGCAAATGACGGAAGGAAACCGAATGAACCGCACACCCCGCCTCGCCCTGCTCGCGCTCGCCGTCTCGCTGACGACCGCACCCGTCGCCGTCTCGTTGACGGACGCACCCGTCGTCGCCGCACCCGTCGTCGCCGCACCCACGCGGCGCGCGCCGCAAGACCCGCAAAAACAACCCGGTCAGGGCGGGCGTAAGAACCCGCCGCCCGGCGCGCGCGGCTTCGAGCAGTTCGCCGGACGCGACGCCGCAGACAAACTGATCAAGGGCGCGGCCACGCGTCGCTTCTCGCCCGCGCCCGGCATATCAGGCGGCACGCCGAGACAGCCCACGCCGCTTGAGGTTCAAATCCGCGAGGCCGAAAAACAGCGCGACGCGGGAAACTTCGAGGCGGCCGTCGTCGCTTACAAGAAGGCCATCGAACTGCGCGGGCAGCCCGCGAACGACGACGGCGCGTTGCAGTACGCGCTCGGAAAAGTCTATAGCCGGATGGAACGGTATGAGGATGCAGCCGCGGAGTTCCAACGCGCATTGAGCCTCCGCGCGTCGGGCGAGACCGCGCTGTACGCGACCTACGAACTGGGCAACGCTGAACTGGATTTGGGGAAGTATGCGGAGGCCGTCGCCGCATACGATCAGGTGCTCAAAATGCTGAACGGGGAATGGAAAACGTCTGACCCGACCTTGAGCGAGCGGTATCTCCCGTACCCGCACTACAGCAAGGGGCTGGCGCACCTCGGCTTGAAGCAAAAGGAGCAGGCCGTGGCCGACTTCGAGGAGTCAATCGCGCTCAAACCCGACTTCGCGGAGGCGCACTTCAACCTCGGTCTGACGCTCTGGCAGTTGGGGCGCGCGGACGAAGCGCGGGCGACTCAAGTTAAGCTGAAAGCTCTCGAACCCGAACTGGCCGAACGGCTCGCCGCGCTGTTCACAAATTAAAAACGCCGGAGAGTATCCTGTCGAAGAGTGGCTCCCGATCCGCTCTCCAACCGATTTCTCTCCGGCGTTACCTTCGACCGCCGCCGCTAGGACGGCAGGTCGAATCTCGTCAAAACTTTTAACTCGCCAGCGCGTCCTGCTCGGTCTTCGGCGGCGCGAGGCCGAGGTGCTTGTAGGCGGCGCGCGTGGCGACGCGGCCGCGCGGCGTGCGATTGAGGAAGCCGATCTGGATCAGGTAAGGCTCGATGATCTCCTCGATTGACTCGCGCTCCTCGCTGATTGAAGCGGCAATCGTGCCGATGCCGACCGGCCCGCCGTCGAACTTCTCGATGATCGCCGTCAGAATCTTGCGATCAACTTCGTCCAGCCCGAACTTGTCAACTTCCATCTCGTCGAGCGCGCGCTTCGACAGGGCTTGCGTGATGCGCCCGTCGCCCAAGACCTGCGCGTAGTCGCGCACGCGGCGCAGCAGTCGGTTGGCGATGCGCGGAGTGCCGCGTGCGCGCCGCGCGATCTCTTTCGCGCCCGTCGCCTCGATCTCCACGTTCAAAATTTCCGCCGAGCGGTGGACGATGATCTCCAAGTCTTTCTGCGAATAGAAATCGAGGTGAAAGACGATGCCGAAGCGACCGCGCAAAGGGGCGGTGATGAGTCCGGCACGCGTGGTCGCGCCGACCAAAGTGAACTTCGGCAAGTCGAGTTTGATGGAGCGTGCGGCCGTGCCCTGCCCGATCATGATGTCGAGTTGGTAGTCCTCCATCGCCGGGTAGAGCACTTCCTCGATCTGCGGCTTGAGACGATGAATCTCGTCTATGAAGAGGACTTCGCCTTCCTGCAAGTTGGTCAGGACGGCCGCGAGGTCGCCGCCGCGTTCGATGGCGGGCGCGCTCACGGACTTGAGCGGCGCGTTCATCTCCTGCGCGATGATCTGCGAGAGCGTCGTCTTGCCGAGACCGGGCGGGCCGAAGAAGAGCACGTGGTCGAGCGCCTCGCGGCGTGCCAGCGCGGCGCGCAAAAAGATTTTCAGATTCGTCGTGATCTTGGTCTGGCCGATGTACTCGTCGAGCGTGCGCGGGCGCAGACCCGGCTCGGCCTGCAAGTCTTCCGGTGTCGCCTCGCCCGAAATTTCGCGCGCCGCGTCGGCCGTCTCAAGCGTGGATTCCTGTGGCATCAACTCTCTCCCCCGTGTCCCTTTCCGCCGTGTTTCAAACGAGACGGATTATACCGCTTTTGAATCGTTGTTGCAAGTATGAAACAGAAAAAAGTTGATGAGAAAAAAGCGAAAGCGGAAGTCGAAGGCGTGTGCCTCAACTTCCGCTTTCGCCTGTAAACGCGCGGGTTTTAGTTTATTTTGACGAACTGTCGCCCGCGATTTGGAGGCGCGCGGTGGCGCGCTCGAACTGTGTGCGGGCGCGCGATAAATCCTCTTCCGTGCCGGTGGTCGTGCCGAGCAGTTTCTCGGCCTGATCGCGTTCGGTGCGGGCGCGGGCGGCGTCAACTTCTTCTGGTCGTTCGGCGAGGTCTGCGAGGACGGCCACGCGGTCGTCGCTCACTTCGACGAAGCCGCCGGAGACGTGCAGGCGTCTGGTCGCGCCGCCTTGCGTGTAAGAGAGGACGCCGGTTTGCAGTTGCGAGATGAGCGGCGTGTGGCCGGGCAGGATGCCGAGTTCGCCGTTCAAGCCCGGCAGCGTCACCGCGTCAACCGCTTCCGACAGGACGCCGCGCTCCGGCGTGATGATGTCGAGTTGTAATCTCTCAGCCATATCTTTAAGTGACAGGTAACAGGTGACAGGTGACAGGATGAAGACAAGTTTTAGATTTCAACTTGTCACCTGTCACCTGTCACTTGTCACTTGTTTTTAGCTTTCAGCGATCTGGCGCGCCTTGGCGCGAACGTCTTCGATTGTGCCTTGGAGGAAGAACGCCTGTTCGGGCAGGTCGTCGCACTTGCCGTCAATGATCTCGCGGAAGCCTTTGATGGTCTCTTCGAGTTTGACGTACTTGCCTTCGAGGCCGGTGAACTGCGCGGCGACGAAGAAGGGCTGCGAGAAGAAACGCTGCACCTTGCGCGCGCGAGAGACGGCGAGCCTGTCTTCTTCCGAGAGTTCGTCGAGGCCGAGGATGGCGATAATGTCTTGCAGTTCCTTGTAGCGTTGCAGAATTTTCTTCACGTCCTGCGCCGTCTGGTAGTGCTCCTCGCCGATGATGCGCGGGTCGAGCAGGCGCGAAGATGACGAGAGCGGATCGACGGCCGGGTAGATGCCGAGTTCGGCGATCTGGCGCGAGAGCGCGGTGACGGCGTCGAGGTGCGCGAAGGTGGTGGCGGGCGCGGGGTCTGTGTAGTCGTCCGCCGGAACGTAGACGGCCTGAATGGACGTGACCGCGCCGGTCTTCGTCGAGGTGATGCGCTCCTGCATCTCGCCCATCTCGGTGGCGAGGTTCGGTTGATACCCGACCGCCGAAGGCATGCGCCCAAGGAGCGCGGACACTTCCGAACCCGCTTGCGTGAAGCGGAAAATGTTGTCAATGAAGAGGAGCACGTCCAAGCCCTGATCGCGGAAGTATTCGGCGACCGTCAGACCCGACAACGCGACGCGCAGGCGCGCGCCCGGCGGCTCGGTCATCTGTCCATAGACGAGCGAGACCTTCGACTCTTCGACGGCCTTGAGATCAACTTTCGACAAGTCGAACTCGCCCGTCTCTTCCATGTGCTGGTAAAAGGCTTCGCCGAAGTTGATGACCTTCGACTCGACCATCTCGCGCAAGAGGTCGTTGCCCTCGCGCGTGCGCTCGCCGACGCCCGCGAACACCGAGAAGCCGGAGTGCGCCTTGGCGACGTTGTTAATGAGTTCCATGATCAAGACGGTCTTGCCGACGCCCGCGCCGCCGAAGAGGCCGATCTTGCCGCCGCGCAGGAAGGGCTGGATGAGGTCAATGACCTTGATGCCCGTCTCGAACATCTCCAACTCGGTTGACTGCTCGTCGAGCGTCGGCGCGTGGCGGTGGATCGGGTAGCGCGTCTCGGAGTTGACCGCGCCGAGCGTGTCCACGGGTTCGCCGATGACGTTCATGATGCGCCCCAGCGTCATGTTGCCGACGGGCACGGTGATCGGGCCGCCCGTGTCAATGGCGCGCATCCCGCGCACGACGCCTTCGGTCGGCTTCATCGAGACGGTACGCACGCGCCCCTCGCCGAGGTGCTGTTCCACTTCGCAGATGATGTCAATGGGGTTGGGCACGTCGAAGCCTTCGGACGTGACGCGCAACGCCGTGTAGATCGGCGGCAGGTGGTTCTCTTCAAATTCCACGTCGAGCACGGGGCCGATGATCTGCACCACCTTGCCTACATTAAGGCCGTTCCCGGCGTTTCCATTAGGCGTAGACATAACTTTCCAGAAAACTCCTCTTCGGTAAATGGTAAGGGCGAAAAATTAGCGGATTACTTAAGACTGTGAAGATAGCATAAGCGCGCAAACTAAGGCAAAGCGCGGCTAGTTGCGACTAATGCGGGGCACGTTCGGGGCGCGTATGCGGGGCGCGCTTACTCGCTTTCGTCGAAGCGGATTTTCATGCTGCGGAGCGTGCGTCGGTCTTCGTCCGTGAGTTCGAGGAGCGCGGCCTGTTCGTCGGTCTCCGCCTCGCCGTCGTCTTCGTCGGCGTCCGCGCTTGTCTCGCGCAGGCCGATCTCCAACTTGAGCGTCAACTCCATCTCGTAGCCTGCGGCGCGCAGGCGCGAAATCGCGTCGGCCACTTCCGGCGAACGCTCCACGGCCGCGTTGATCGCCTCGCCGATCTCCTGCACCAACTCTTTTGCGTCGTCGTTGATCTCCAACCCATTCCCCCGCGCCTTCGCCGCCCGCAAGCTCTTATTGATAGATGCCCGCGATGCTACGCTGACGACGCGCCTTTGGTCAACCGGGAGACGCGCGGAGGGCGCGGAGTCTGTAACTCCGCGCCCTCCGCCGTGGTTGGAAGTTCGCCACGCCCCCGCCGTCTGCGCCGGGCGGCGAGAATTTCAGGAACGTTTTTTGAAGTCCACGAGCCCGTCAACCGACGCATAAATGCGCAGGTACATCTGCGTCTCGGCGGGGATGAGCGTGCGCCAGTTCGTGCCGCCGCGTTCGAGGTAGAGGTGTAGGCGCGCGGGGTTTGAGTTGTACCCGGCGGCCAACAGTTCGGCCTGCGTGGCGATGTTCTCGTCGAGCGCGTGCCTGACCTGTTCGCGCTCCAAGAGGTCGTCCCAAGTGCCCTGCATGTAGAGCAGCATGGCTTCGAGGGCGTTTGCATGGTCGCGCATCCCGGCGACGAAATCCGGGTTGAGTCCGACGGCGGGGTACATTTGCCGGATCGCTTCATAAGTCGGCGGAATCATCTGCACCATGCCGCCCGCGCCCGCCGAACTGACGGAGTAACGATAGGTGTCGCCCGCGTTGAGCGCGTAAAGGGTGTAAATCTCGTTGTAGAGCGAGGCGTGATCCTCAGTCTTGAAGCGTTTGTGATCCGTGTGCTCGACGACGCAGAGGTGTTCGGCGGCGTCAATAATCGCGGGCGAGATGGACTGACCTTGAGCGGCCAGCCGCGCGGCGGCCTCGTCCAGCATCCGGCGGACGTAAGCCCGCCCGCCGCCGACGAGCGCGGGCGAGTTAATGGCCGGGTGAGCGGACGAATAGTAGGCGACTTCGGTGAGCGTGCCGCCGCGCTCGACCGGGTATTGCACGACGAGCGGCTGCATGTCGCGCCCCGCCTCGTCCGTCACGCGCACCGCCGTGTTGACGTAGTTCGAGCGGACGGCGCGCAGTTTGAACGTCGCCCCGAGCGGCGAGGTCACGATGGTCTCTGCGTCCCGGTCGAGGAAAGCGGCCTTCGACACTTGCAGGGTGTGTATCTGAGACGTGGCGGCGTCTTCGACGGCGAGCGCGACCGTCTCGGTCGAACGCGGGGCTTCGCGTTCGAGCATGCGCCGCGCCGCCTTGAGCCGCGCACGCATCTCGGTCAGGTCTTCTTGTCCGGCGACGCGTTCGGCCACGGTCTTCGGCGTCAGGAAGAGGCCGAGTCCGTGCAGCAGGGAGAACTGTGGGAAGGCGGCCGCGAAAAACACTACGAGCGGGAGGACAGAGAAAGAGAGCATTCTTTTCATCGGGTTCGGGTCTTTCGTTTGTCAGTTGATTGCTACGACAGAAGTGTTGGGGGCGGACGTTCTTCAGACGCTTGTGCGGAAGGTTCGGTTGCCAGCCGAGAGGCGTTCAATATGCCCGCCGTGGGCGCACAGAAAGCGTGCATTGCGACCCGCGCACGCCGTATGCTAGCGTGCTCGTCAGCACGGCAACCACGGAGCAACTTTCGACCCGCGAAACGAAAAAGAGATGAGCACCAAAACAGACGCCGCCGCCGCGACGCCGCCTTCGACGCAGAAGGAACGCCGCGCGCGCTTCGAGACCTCTTCCGGCATCGAACTCGCCAACGACTTCAACCCCGCGAACACCGACGCGCCCGACTACGAGCGCGACCTCGGCGCGCCCGGCTCTTATCCCTACACGCGCGGCGTCCGGCGCAACATGTACCGCGGCCGTTTCTGGACGATGCGCCAGTACGCGGGCTACGCCTCGGCCGAAGAGTCGAACGCGCGTTACAAGTACCTGCTCGCGCACGGCACAACCGGCCTCTCCGTCGCCTTCGACCTTCCCACGCAGATCGGTCTCGACTCCGACGACCCGCTCGCCGCCGGAGAAGTCGGCAAGGTCGGCGTCGCCATAGACTCGCTCGAAGACATGGAGCGACTCTTCGACGGCATCCCGCTCGACACGGTTTCGACCTCGATGACGATCAACTCGACGGCCTCGACGCTCCTCTGTCTCTACATCGCCGTCGCGCGCCGCCAAGGCATCGCGCCCGACAAACTTCAGGGCACGATTCAGAACGACATCCTCAAGGAGTACATCGCGCGCGGCACGTACATCTACCCGCCCGCGCCCAGCTTGCGCCTCGTCACCGACACCTTCGCCTACTGCGCGCGCGAGACGCCCAACTGGAACACCATCTCGATCAGCGGCTATCACATACGCGAAGCCGGTTCGACCGCCGCGCAGGAGATCGCCTTCACGCTCGCCGACGCCATCGCCTACGTCGAAGCCGCCACGCAGGCGGGCTTACAAGTTGACGACTTCGCCCCGCGCCTCTCCTTCTTCTTCAACGCGCACAGCAACCTTTTGGAAGAGGTCGCCAAGTTTCGCGCCGCGCGAAGGTTGTGGGCGCGCATCATGCGCGAACGCTTCCACGCGCGCGACCCGCGCTCGCTCATGCTTCGCTTCCACACGCAGACCGCAGGCTCGACGCTCACCGCGCAGCAACCGGAAGTGAACGTCGTCCGCACCGCGATTCAGGCGCTCGCCGCCGTGCTCGGCGGCACGCAAAGTCTGCACACGAACGCTTCGGACGAAGCCCTCGCGCTGCCCACCGAGGCGGCCGCGCGCGTCGCCCTGCGCACGCAGCAAGTGATCGCGCACGAGTCGGGCGTCGCCGACACGGTTGACCCGTTCGCAGGCTCTTACGCCGTCGAACACCTGACGGACGAACTCTACGCCCGCGCCTCGGACTACATCAAAAAGATTGACGCGCTCGGCGGCATGTTGCGCGCCATCGAACTCGGCTACGTGCAGCGCGAGATTCAGGAGGCGGCCTACACTTACCAGCGCGCCGTCGAGACGGGCGACGCGACGGTCGTCGGCGTCAACCGCTTTCAGATCGAAGAGGACGCCGCGCCGCCCCTCTTGCGCGTCGAACCCGCCATCGAAGAGGCGCAGGTCGAACGCCTCCGCGCCCTGCGCGCGCGACGCGACGCGGAAGCGGTCGAAGCGACGCTCGTTGCGCTCGAAGCGGCGGCGCGCACGACGACTGAAAACCTACTGCCGCTCATCCTCGCCGCCGTCGAGGTGTACAGTACGGTCGGCGAGATCAGCCACCGCCTCCGCCGCGTCTGGGGCGAGTACAGGGAAGCCGTGACGGTGTGAGCGTGCGCGCGTCGCTTGAGCGGCCGCGCGCGTGCGATGTTCGTCGCGGCGTGGGCAGAGTTCGAGTCATAAAGGTCTGTGGGAAACCGGGGAGAGGTTCGATGAAGAAGTTAACCAGCGTGTTCGCGTCGGTGCTCTGCGCGGCTCTCGTGTGTCTCGGTCAAACCGCGTCGTCGTCGCAGCAGGCGCGTGGGCGTCGCACCGCCGCCGCGCCGCCGGTCGCGGGTGAAGTCGCCGCGGCCACGCAACTGACGGGGCTGTATCGCATAGACCTCGCGCGCAGCGACAAGTTGTACTCGGTCGTCGCGGGCGCGTCGAGCAACCTGCCGTTCGGCGAGCAGCAGAAATTTTTCATTGACCTGACGGTGCGGCTCACGCCGCCCGACCTGCTCGCCATCGAGCGGCGCGGCCGACGCATCACGCTCGCCTCTTCGCGCGCGCCGCGCATAGACTTCGACGCCGACGGCGTCACGCACAGCGAACGCGGCGGCGACGGCCAGATCGTGAACACGCTCGCCGCCTTGCGCGGCAGCAGCCTGACGGTGAGCGTCAGCAGCCAGAGCGAGGACAAGTTCAACGTCACGTTCGAGTCGCTCGAAGCGGGACGCGCGCTGCGCGTCACGCGCCGTCTGAGCAACGAGCAACTCACGCAGCCCGTCCTCATCCACAGCGTCTACGAAAAGATCTCCGGCGTGCCCCAGTGGGACATCTACGACGCGCCGCCGCGCCGCGACAACCTGCCGCCCGCCGCGCGGCCGCCCGTCGCTTCATCCACCACGCCCGCGCCCGTTCCGCGCGGCGGCGAAACAAACGCGGCCACCGCCCTGCGCCGCGCGCTCGACAACTGGATCGCGGCCACCAACGCGCGCGACATCGAACGGCAGATGAGTTTTTACCCGCCCGTCTTGAGCGCCTTCTACCTGACGCGGAACGTGACGCGCGCCGCCGTGCGCGCCGAAAAGGAGCGCGTCTTCCTGCGCGCGCGCACCGTCGAAGTGAGCGCCGACGCGCCCGAACTCATCTTTCAGGAAGCGGGACAATCCGCCGTCATGCGCTTCCGCAAGAGCTACGCCATCGAGGGCGGCGTCCAAGAACGACGCGGCTCAGTCATACAGGAACTGCGCTGGCGACTCACGCCGCAGGGCTGGAAAATCTACAGCGAACGCGACGTGCGCGTCATCCGTTGAACTAACCGTAATGGAGATCGAGAGGTGAATTGAGCTGTGAAATATAAGATCGTCTTGGAAAAGTCCGAGGAGGGATACAGCGTTTCATGTCCCGGTCTGCCCGGCTGCTGGTCGCAGGGGGCGACGGAGGAAGAGGCCATTGAGAATATACAGGACGCGATCCAAGAGCATCTCGCCGCTATTGAAGACGGACGGCACGCGCATAATCACCATCCCGCGTCATGATCCTGTCAACGCCCTCACAATGGGCGGCATCGTGAAGGACGCAGGGTTAACAGTGGAAGAATTTAAAAAGTTGACTTGATGCTGCGTTCGGCAGTGGCCGCTTGATGTTCGCGCCGACTGCACATACTCTTTCTGATAGATGTCACATTTGCTCGAAGTCAAAAATTTGCAGACGCATTTCTTCACGCGTGCGGGCGTGGTGCGCTCGGTGGACGGGGTGAGTTTTCATCTCGACCGGGGTGAGTTGTTGGGGTTGGTGGGCGAGTCGGGGTGCGGGAAGAGTGTGACGGCGTTGTCGGTCATGCGTCTGGTCTCGCCGCCGGGGAAGATCGTGGGGGGCGAGATTTGGTTCGACGGCGAGGACTTGCGCGCGGCGTCGGAGCGGCGTCTGCGCGAGATTCGCGGCGACGACATCGCGATGATCTTTCAAGACCCGATGACTTCGCTGAACCCGGTCTACACGGTGGGCGAGCAGATCGCGGAGGCGTTGCGCCTGCACCGGAAACTCTCGCGCGGCCAAGCGCGCGCCGGGGCGATTGAGGCGATGCGCGAGGTGTCGATCCCAGACCCGGCACGGCGCGCGGACGACTACCCGCACCAGTTGTCGGGCGGGATGCGGCAGCGCGTGATGATCGCGATGGCACTCGCGTGCGACCCGAAACTCTTGATCGCAGACGAGCCGACGACCGCGCTCGACGTGACGATTCAGGCGCAGATACTCGAACTGCTCGACGGACTGAGGAAGTCGCGCGAGTTGGCGGTGCTCTTGATCACGCACGATCTGGGCGTGGTGGCGGAGGTGGCCGATAGGGTGGCGGTGATGTACACGGGGCGGATCGTGGAAGAGTCGCCGGTCGGGGAGTTGTTCGCGCGTCCGAAGATGCCTTACACGGAGGGGCTGTTGAAGTCCGTGCCGAAGTTGACGATGGGCGAGGCTCGCAAGGCGGAGCGTTTGCAGACCATCGAGGGCACTGTGCCGAAGCCGACCGATTTGCCGCCCGGCTGCCACTTCGCGCCGCGCTGCACGTATCGCATGCCGCGTTGCACCGAGGAAGATATTCCGCTCTACGAACTCGAAGGCGGCGTGCGCGTGCGCTGCGTGCTCTACGACATGGCGTCGGCGGTCGCGGCCGGCAATCAGGCGGCGGAGAGCGCGACGACTTAATAAGAATTTAGTTTGCGGTCGATCTAGTTTATGAGTACCAACGAACGTATGCAGTCTGTCCCCGAAGCTGAAGCGATGGCGGCGCGCGCGGGCGACGCGCCGGTTGACGAAAGCGCGTCGGAACTCGTGCGCGTGCGCGCCCTCGTCAAGCACTTTCCCGTGGCGGGCAGCGACGACGTGGTGCGCGCGGTGGACGGCGTGACGTTCGAGATTCTCAAGGGCGAGACGCTGGGACTGGTGGGCGAGTCGGGCTGCGGGAAGTCCACCGTGGGGCGTTGCTTGCTGCGCCTCATTGAGCCGACGCGCGGCGAAATCTTTTTCGAGGGCAAGGACGTGCGCGCGCTTTCCGGTAAGGCTCTCAGGGGCGTGCGCGCCGAGATGCAGATCATCTTCCAAGACCCTTACGCGAGTTTGAACCCGCGCCTCAAGGTGCGCGACATCGTGGGCGAGCCGCTCATCATCCACGGCACGGGCACGCGCGAGGAGCGGCGCGAGCGCGTCGCCGAACTGTTACGCAAGGTCGGACTCGACCCCGATTACATGAACCGCTACCCGCACGAGTTTTCGGGCGGCCAACGACAGCGACTCGGCATCGCCCGCGCGCTCGCCTTAAACCCGAAGTTGATCGTGGCGGACGAGCCGGTGTCGGCCTTGGACGTGTCGGTGCAGGCGCAAGTGATCAACCTGCTCGAAGACTTGCAGGCCGAGTTTGACCTCACCTACCTCTTCATCTCGCACGGCCTCGCCGTCGTCGAACACATCTCGAATCGCGTGGCCGTGATGTACCTCGGCCGCATCGTCGAGGTGGCGTCGGCGGTCGAGTTGTACGCGAACCCGCAGCACCCTTACACACGTGCACTGCTCTCGGCCATCCCCGTGCCCGACCCGACGCGCAAGCGCGAACGCATCGTGCTCACCGGCGACGTGCCGACGCCCATCAACCCGCCCTCCGGTTGTCGCTTCCACACGCGCTGCCCCGACGCCATCCCCGAATGTTCGCAGATTGACCCGGACTTGCGCGAGGTCGCACCCGGCCACACCGTCGCCTGCATCCGCGCACCCGGCTGGGCTGACGCGCCGACCTCCGCTTAAGATCGGCGCGCGCCTTCTTCCCGCACGTCGTCTACGCGTTGACGGGGCGGCGAGCGGGTGTTAAATAGAGACCGCCGTTGTCGCCCGTGTTGGATAAAGTGAAACTGCCCTCTCGCGCGGGACGTATTCACAGGCGATGACTATTCACAACGCGGCGCGCACTAAAGTCTCCAAGAGTGACTTCGCACCTCGCCGCTCCGCCTGAAACTTCCCAAACACGGAGAACTCCCCATGAATCGTATTGTCGCGATAGCGGTGCTCGTCGTCGGCCTCCTGCTCCTCGGCGCGGGCGTGTTGAAAATTCTGCCGGGCGCGGCGGGCGGCGGCGGCGCGCTCGCGTTCCTCGGCTGCGTGATGCTCGGCCTCAGTTTCGTCCCGCGCACGGCGGCCGGGGCGGACGATGCGCCGCCGATGTCCGAGGGCGAAAAGATCTCTTCGGTCTTCTACGAACCGGCGCGCGTCTTTCAAGAACTTCGCGTGCGCCCCTACTGGGGAACGGCCTTTCTCATCATCGCGCTCTCCGTGGCCGTCTACCAGTTCGCCTACACGCAGCGTATCGGCGCGGAGACCATCGCGCTTGCGGCCATTGACAAGACCATCGAGGGCGGCTTCATCCCGGCCGACCGCGCCGCGGAGATACGCGAGCGCGCGGCGACCGACGCACGCCTCCCGTTCGCCAAAGCGTCGGGCGCGATCAACGGCGTCGTCGGCGTCTTCGTCATCATGGCGATCCTCGCCGGACTCTACATGCTCGGCGTGCTGGTGTCGGGCGCGCGCATCAAGTTCTGGCAGGCGTTCTCGGTCGCGGTCTACGCGGGGTTGCCGGTCATCGTCTTGCAGAACTTGATCAGCCTGCTTTTGCTCTACCTCAAGTCGCCCGACGACATTGACCCGATCAAGGGTCAGCGGGGCTTGGCGCGCGCAGACCTCGGCGTGCTCTTCAACCCGGCGGAGCACCCGTACCTGTTCGTCCTCGGCAGCAGCTTCGGCCTCTTCACGCTCTACGGCCTCTGGCTGACGGCGACGGGCTTGCGTAACAGCGGCGAGAAAGTGTCGAGCGGCACGGCGTGGGCGATCTCGCTCGGCCTGTGGGCGCTCGGTCTCCTGCTCGGCCTCGGCGCGGCCGCGCTGTTCCCAACCTTCATCGCGTAAAAGCAGAGGGCAGAGGTTAGACGTCAGGGGTTAGTAAAAAACGAAGGCCGGTGAGCGCGAGCAAGTTCGCTTTCACCGGCCTTCAATTCATTTTCACTGACCTCTAACTTCTGACCTCTACTCATATCGCAGGGCTTCGATGGGGTCGAGGCGGGCGGCCTTCCATGCAGGCCAGAGGCCGAAGATGAGGCCGATGCCGACGCTCGCGACGAAGCCCGCGACGGGCGCCCAGATGGGAACGTAAGAGGGCACGAAGATGCTGATGAGGAACGTCGTCCCCCAGCCGAGCAGGAGGCCGACGAGGCCGCCGAAGCCCGTCAAGGTCATCGCCTCGATGAGAAACTGCCAGAGGATGTCGCTGCGCTTCGCGCCGATGGCCTTGCGGACGCCGATCTCGCGCGTGCGCTCCGTCACAGACACCAGCATGATGTTCATCACGCCGATGCCGCCCACCATCAACCCCACCGACGAGATGACCACCATCGCGATCGCCACGCCCGAAGTGATCGAGCGGAAATTCGAGATGGCCGACTCGGCCGTCGTCACGCCGAAGTTGTTCTTCTCGCCAAACGGCGTCTGGCGGCGCACGCGCATCATGTCCACCACCTGATCCTGCGCTTCCTCCATCCGCCCCGGCTTGGCGACGGCGAGGATCGTCACGTCCTCTGCGTTCGGCTTGAGCTTGCGCGCGACGTTGTAGGGCAGGTAGACGACGTTGTTGTCGTCGTTGTTGCCGCCGCCCCCGCCGAGTTGATCGCGCTTCTCGAAGATGCCGATGACGCGAAACTTGTTGCCGCCGATATCTATCTCCTGTTCGAGCGGCGACCCGTACGGGAAGAAGTTCTCAGCCACGCTCGAACCGATGACGCAGACCTGCTGGTTCTGATCGTTCTCGAACTCGGAGAAGAAGCGACCCTCCGAGACGTTCTCGATCCCGGCGCGCTCGTAATCGGGCAGCGTCCCTTGCAGGCGGACGGCGGAAGAAGTCTTGCCGTTCGCGCCGACCAGAATCTTGCTCCCGAAGAAGTTGTTGGTGATGTCGAGGAAGGGCACGGCGAGTTCGACGCTCGGCAGCGCGCGCAACGCGAGCGCGTCGTCGTAGGTCAACTCCTTGCGCATCCGCTCCTCGCGCGAGCGGCGGCCGACGTGGATGCCCGTCTCAAACTTCGTCAGGATGATCGAGCGCGTGCCGAACGATTCGATCTCCTTCGTGACGGCCAGATCAATGCCGCTGATGATTGACGCAATCGCCATCACCGTCCACACGCCGATGATGACGCCGACCACCGTCAATGCCGAGCGCAGCTTGTTCGTGCGCAGCGTCGCCAGCGCCATCTTCAAATTTTCGTAAATATCGCTTCTGAGCAGTTTCATAAGACAGTGACCAGTGACAAGTGACAAGTGACGAGATTAAAACAGTGACAGGTGACGGGATGAAAGGCGACTTTGAAGCTGAGTTTTCTTTTGCTTTAACTTGTCACTCGTCACTTGTCACTGTTTTCTAATCCGAGCGCAACGCCTCGATGGGGTCGAGGCGGGCGGCTTTCCACGCGGGGATGATCCCGGCCAGCACGCCGATGCCGCCCGAGACCGTGACGGCGACGATGATCGCGACGACGGAGAGATACGTCGGGAAGAAGACGGCGGTCAGGACGCGCCCGACGATCCACGCGAGCAGGACGCCGGTCGCGCCGCCGATGGCCGAGAGCGTGACGGCCTCGACGAGAAATTGCTTGAGGATGTCGCCGCGGCGCGCGCCGAGCGCCTTGCGGATGCCGATCTCCTTGGTGCGCTCCGTCACCGAGACGAGCATGATGTTCATGATCACGATGCCGCCGACGACTAAGGCGATGGCGGGCACGGCGATGGCGACGATGAAGATCGAGCCGAAGATGCGGTCGCGCAAGCCCGTGATGGCGTCGGGCGTCATCACGCCGAAGTTATCTTTTTCGTTGGCGGGCACGCGGCGGCGCACGCGCATCAGTTGGCGCGCCTCTTCGACGGCGTCGTTGAACAGTTCGTCGGACTTGGCGGTGGCGAGAAAGTAGAGCGAGCGATTGTTGCGGAAGCCGCCGAACTGGTTGCCGTAGGTCTTCAAGGGGATGTTGATGAAGTTGTCCTGCGGGATGCCGAGCACGCTGCCCTTGACGACGGCCACGCCGACGACGCGGAAGGGCAGCCCGCCGATGGAAATCTCCTCGTTGATCGGACTCTTCGTGGGGAAGAGTTTCGAGGCCACGTCCGCGCCGAGGAAGGCGACGCGCGCGCCGCTCTGGTTCTCGGTCTCGGTGAAGAAGCGGCCGTCGGCGATCTCGACGGCGTTGATCTCGGCGACGTTGGCCGTCATGCCGTCAACGGGCACGTCTTCGAGGATCTCCGCGCCGCGTTTGATCTGCGCGCGCGTGGGGCGTGCGCCCGCGCCGAGTTTGTCTATGAGCACGGCGCGCGCCTTCAAATACTCGAAGTCGTCCATCGTCAAATCTTTGTTGCGGCGCGTGGCGGCGGCGATGGTGTCGGTGTCTTTGAAGTCCTCGAAGATGTTGAAGCGTTGGACGGTGAACGACTTCGCGCCGATGCCCGCGATCTTCTCGTCCACGTAGCGGTTGAAGCCCTGAATCAAAGAGACGACGACGACGACGGCCGTGACGCCGATGATCATGCCGAGGAGCGTCAAGGCCGAGCGCAGCTTGTGCGACCAGACGGCGGCGAGCGCGAGTTTTAAGGTTTCGATGAATTTCACGGCCGTGTTAGTACGGGCGGAGTTCGCCTTTAGTTGCACGGGCAAGACTGCCCGTTGTCAGTTGTTCGTCGTCAGTTGTTCGTGATGTGGCAGATTATGAAGCGTGGGGCGGCAAGGGTCAAACGAAGAGAAAGGGGGCAAGGGGCAAAGGGTAAGGGGAAAGGGTAAAGGGTAAAGGGGAAAGGGGAAAGGGGAGGAGGGAGAGCCTTGAGTGCTTCCCGTCTTCCCCTTCCCCCTTCCCCTTTACCCCTCGCCCTTACTTCCGGCAGCTACCTGATCTTCTCGTCCTTATCAATGATGCCGTCGCGGATGGAGATGACGCGATGAGCGCGGGCGGCGATGTCCGGCTCGTGCGTGACGACGATGATCGTGTTGCCTTCGGCGTGGAGTTTCTCGAAGAGGTTCATGATCTCGATGCTGGTCTTCGAGTCGAGCGCACCCGTAGGTTCGTCGGCCAGCAGCAGCGAGGGGTGGTTGACGAGGGCGCGTGCGATGGCGACGCGCTGGCGTTGGCCGCCGGAGAGTTCGTTCGGGCGGTGCGTCATGCGGTCGCCGAGTTCGACGGCGCGCAAGGACGCTTGCGCCTTCTCGTGGCGGTCGGCCGAACTGATCCCGGCGTAGATGAGCGGGAGTTCGACGTTGTGCAGGGCGGTGGCGCGCGCGAGCAAATTGAAGGTCTGGAAGACGAAGCCGATCTCTTTGTTACGGATGCGCGCCAGTTCGTCGTCGTCCATGTCGGAGACGAGTTTGGAGTTGATCCAGTAGCGACCCTGCGAGGGCGTGTCGAGACAGCCGATGAGGTTCATCAGCGTTGACTTGCCCGACCCCGATGGGCCGATGATAGCGACGTACTCGCCGCGCTGCACGTCGAAGGAGACGCCGCGCAGCGCGTGCAACTCCTCCGAACCCATCTGGTAAGTTTTCCAGATGTCGCGCATCGAGATGAGGGCGGCGGGCACGGCGTCGTGCGCGAGCAGGTCGCCGCGTTCGAGCCGTTCTTCGAGGGGCGGCGTTGTGGCCGTTAAAGTTCCAGCGTTACTCATAAACTCACTCTCGCCTTACTTGCTCTCGCCGGCCTTGCCGTCGCCCGCGCCGGGGGCGCGCGTCTGTTTCTTCACGCTCGCGTTCTCCTTCAAAGTGCGGAGCACGCGGCTGGGGCCGGTGATGACTTCCAAGCCTTCTTTGAGGCCGCTCACGATCTCGATGTCGGACTCGCCCGTGATGCCCGTCTGGACTTCGAGGAACTTCACCTTATTGCCTTCGAGCACGTAGACGCCCTTGATCTCTTTCGCCTTCTCGCCCTGCGCGGTCGGCGCGGGGGCGGCCGCGCCGGGGGCGGGCGTGGGCGTCGGCGGGGCTTTCTCGATCACGGCCTGCAAGGGCACGGCGAGGACGTTCTGTTTCGTCTTCGTCGTGATGTTGGCCGTGGCGGTCATGCCGGGGCGCAGTGCGTTGCGCACGTCATCGGGCATGTTCTTGAGTTCGACGATGACTTTGAACTCTTTCGCCTCCTGCACGTTCACGCGGTTCTGAAGACCGCCGCCTTGCGTGTCGGACTTGCCGACGGCGAGCGGGTTCTTCTGCGTCACCGTGCCCTCGACCTCTTTCTCGCCGAGCGCGTCAATCTTCACCTTCGCCTGCTGGCCGACCTCGACGTTGCCGATCTCCGTCTCGTCAACGTTGACTTCGACGTTGATCGTGGACATGTCGGCGATGGTCATGAGCGGCGTAGAGGTCAGGTTGGCAAGCGCGAACTGTCCCTGGCGCGCGGGGATGTCGGCGACGACGCCCGTCAGGGGCGACAGTTGCGTGGCCTTCGAGCGTTGGCTCGACTGGCCGCGCAGGATGGCCTGTTGCTGGTTGACGCGCGCCTCGCTCGAAGCGACGCCCGTGCGCGCGCGCTGCACGCCGATCTGCGCGTCGCGCACGGAAACTTTTTGCTGGTTGACACGCGCGCGCGATTCTTCCACCGCGATGCGTTGCTGTTGCAGTTGCGCCTGCGCCGTGCGCAGGGCGACCTGCGCCTGTTCCAGACGGTCGCGCGCCGCGTCGTACTCGAAGCGCGAGGAGACGCCCGCTTCGACGAGGTCGGTCTGCCGTTTCAGTTCGCGCTGCGCGGTGTTGAGATCAACCTGCGCGCGATCCACGCTCGTCTGCGAGGTGACGACGCCCTGCCGCGCCTGCGATAGACCGGCCTCGGCCACGGTCAGCCCTTGCTGCGCCTGCGAGACGTTGTTCTCGGCGGCGGTGACGGACGAGCGCGCGTTCTGCACGTCGCTGATGGCGACCTGCACGCCCGCCGTCTGCGCTTCCTGCGAAGACTGCAACTGCGTCGGGTCGAGGCGCACGAGCGGCTGGCCGAGCGTCACGGCGTCGCCGGGGTTAACGAAAATCTCTTCGATGCGCCCGTTGACTTCGCTCGTCAGGTTGATGAACTTAACGGGGCGCACCTCGCCCGAAGCCGTCACGGTCGAGCGCAGTTCGGGGCGCACCTGCACTTTCACGACCGTCACTTCCGGTTCGTCCTTGCGCCCGGCGGCGATGCTGACGATCACGACGAGGGCGACGACGGCCACGGCCGCCACCGCAATGATAATTTTCTTCTTCCGGCTCAGAGCCATACGTCTTCCACTTCCTTTAACTAGGGGATCAAGCGTTCGTCGGGGCGAAATGAACAACTGCGCGGCCAAGCGAAATCGCTGCTATAACTATAACGCCTGTACCGTCAAACCTTTTACGTCACGGTAGTGAAAACAGTTTCAAAATCTCGGATTTGCCCGCTGGTCAATGGTCAATGGTCAATGGTCAATGGAGAAAAACAGTTCTGACCCATTCACCATTCACCATTCACCATTGACCATTTACCATCTTTTCCGTTTCGCGCTACAATCCGTCCGTGTATTAGTTACGTGTTGGTTGCGACCCGGGCGACTGTGAGGCCATGATCACCTGCGAGCGATGCCAGACGGAGAATGTGGACGGCGCGCAATACTGCGACGAGTGCGGGCTGCCGCTCTCGGCCGCCGGGTCGGCGCGCGCCGAGGGGCGGACGCCCATCCTGCAAATGCTCAGTAAACCCGTGACGCTCGTGGGTGACGCCGCCGCAGCAGCGGCGTCCGCGGCCACGTCTTCCGAAGTCATCTCGCCCGACGCGCCGACGAAACACGACGGGGGCGGCGACGGCGCGACGCCCGTCGTCATCTCGGATGCGGCCTCTGCCCTCAGGGCTTCGGCCGCGTCGCGCACGGCGTCGGCGGCGACGCCATCGCGCGGCGGAGCGAGCGGAGGAGGCAGTAGTAGCGCACACGTCGCGCACGCCGCGCTCGTCATCAATCGAGGGCGTTCGGCGGGGAAAGAGTTTCCCGTCCACGAGGACGAAGCCTACATCGGGCGTTGGGATGCCGACAGCGGCATCTTCCCCGACGTAGACCTCGACTCGGACGATCCCGAAGCGAAAGTCTCGCGCCGCCACGCGCGCATCACGCGCCGCAGCGGGCAGTATTACATCGAAGATTTGGGTTCGACCAACGGCACTTTTATCAACCGCGGCCGACGCCTGCTCCCCGGCGACCGCCAACCCCTGAACGATGGCGATGAGATCATCATCGGTAAGACGTTTTTACGGTTTCATGTGATGCAGTAGGGGAGAGAACTCAGAAGACAGAACTCAGGAGTCAGAATAAAAACTGCTCGCTTTGATTCCGACTTCTGTATTCTGATTCCTGAGTTCTGTCTCCCGAAGATTGTGTGATGTCCTCTTGTCCAAAATGCGGGGCGGAAGTTACGCCCTCGGATCGTTTCTGCGGCGACTGCGGCACACCGCTGGCGCAGGGGACGGGTGCGCCCGCAGCGGATGCCGTCTCTTCGCCGTCGGCAGCGGACGCGGCGGTGGCCTTCTCGCTCGGCGCGGCCTCTGCGCCCGCGTTCGAACCCGCGCCTGAACCCGCATCAGAAAATGAGCCGGACGAAGAGCGGGAGCGCGCCGCCGCATCGGCGTCCGCGCCGGTAGCATCCGCGCCACCCGAAGGCGAGCGCGCCATTGAGGCGGCAGCGGCGCAGGATGAGTCTGCCCCGCTCGAAGGCGGGCGGGCGGCGCAAGCGGTTAGCGATGAGCCTGCGCCTGTGTCGGCGGAGCAAGAGGGAGTTGTCGAGTCGTCAACGCCCGAACCGGGGGTTGAGGTGAGTGCGAACGCGACGGGCACGGGGTCGGCCGTGGAGTCGTTTGCAGAGTCGAAAGATTTGGCGGAAGCGGGCGGCGCGGCGTCTCCTTCGGGAACGGCGGGCGATGTGGTAAGTGAGGGCGCAGCACACCGGACGGGCGAGACGGTGTTGCCGTCGGCGGAGAGTAAACGCGTGACGGGTGGCGAGGGCAGTAGCGGCAGCGTCGGCGGCAACCGGACGAACGCCGTGGGCGGCACGTCGCGTTCCGGCTCGACGGGGCGTCTGCGCCATCAGGCCAAGCAACTCGACCCCGGCACGATCCTCTACGGGCGTTACGAGATCGTGCGGCGCATCGGCGGCGGCGGGATGGGCGCGGTCTACCTCGCCAAGGATCGCAACCTCGGCGACCAGCCGCGCGCCGTCAAAGAGATGATCCAGTCGAACATTGACGAGTCGCAGCACGAGAAGGCCATCAACGACTTCAAGCGCGAGTCAATGCTTCTCGCCGCGCTCGAACACTCCTCGATCCCGACCATCTACGATTACTTCTACGACGACGAGGCGGCGCGCTTCTATCTCGTCATGAAATACATCTCCGGCGGCGACTTTCTCGCGCGCCTCCGCAACGCCCCCGGCGGCCGCATTGACGAGAAGACCGTCACCGATTGGGCGTGTCAGGTCGCGGACGTGCTCGAATACCTCCACCGCCGCAACCCGCCGATCATCTACCGCGATCTCAAACCCGCCAACCTGATGATTGACGGCAACAGCGGCCGCGTCATGCTCATTGACTTCGGCATCGCGCGCTGGGTCTCCGTGCAGGAGAAGGGCGTCACGGCCGTCGGCACGATGGGCTACGCGCCGCCCGAACTTTTCAGCGGCAAGGTCGAACCGCGCTCCGACATCTACTCTCTGGGCGCGACGATGTTTCACCTCCTGACCGGGACAGACCCGCAGGACAACCCGCTCCTCATCTTCGACTTCAACAAGAACCCGCGCCCGCGCCAGATCGCGCCCTCGCTCTCGAACGAGATGGAGGCGATCCTGATGCGCGCCGTCGGCTACAAGCCCGAAGATCGTTTCCGCTCGGCGGCCGAGTTGCGCGACGCGCTCTCGGCGCACCTCGAAAAACTCCGCGCCGGGGCGGTCACCTACGGCGCGGCGCAGGGCGACCGCGGCGGCATGAAGACGATGCAGGTGGAGATGGTCTACTGCGGCTTCTGCGGCGGGCGCATCGCCTACGACGACGTGTACTGCGCCCACTGCGGTCAACGCCAGCCGCTCGCCGTGGCAAGCGCGGCCTTGCGGACGGCGCGCGCGACGGCCAAACTCGTCGTGATGGGAACAACCGAACTCGATTCGTCGTTCCAGTTGCACAAGGAGTCGAGCCACATCGGGCGGAGCGACCCGCATTCGCAAATTTTCCCGGAGGTTGACCTGTCGAAGTTTGATCCGCAGACCAAGATCTCGCGCCGCCACGCGCGCATCTTCCGCAAAGGTGACGTGTACCTCGTCGAAGACCTCGGCTCGGTCAACGGGACGGTCTTGAACGACAACTTGCGACTCGCGCCGCACCAGCCGCGCGCGCTCGAAAGCGGCGACAAGTTGCGTCTCGGCGAAACCACACTCCACTTTTTGATCGGATAGACAGTTGCCCGCGGTCAGTTGTCCGTTGCATGTGGCTTCGCCAGCAGTGTCCTAAAGATGAAGGTTTCAACTTGGGCAAGAGGAAACAACCGGCCACTGACAACTGACCACGGACGTTTTTACAATGACACAGATGGAAGCGAGTCTGGCCGAGCGCGAGCAGCAGCGGCGGGTGGGTGAGCGCGGCGTCGTCGTGGTGGAGGCGCGGCGGCGCAGGGTGCGCGCGCCCTTCTCGCTCAGGTGCGGCGCGCTGCTCGTTGATTACACGCTCGTCGTCGCCATCGTCGCGTTCGCCACGCTCTTCGCGCGCACGCTCGGCGGCAGCGTCAGCCTGACGGGCGAGGCGACGCTCGGCATCGGCTACCTCTTGAGTCTCGGCGTGCTGCTCTTCAACTTTCTCGTGCTGCCCGTCTTCACCGGGACGACCGTCGGCAAGTGGGCGACGGGCTTGCGCATCGAGCGACTGAACGGCGAGCGGCTCGGCTTCGGCCGCGCCACGTTGCGCCACACCGTCGGCTATCTAATTTCTCTCCTCACCCTCGGCCTCGGATTTCTCCTCGCCGCCTTCGACGCCGAAGGTCGCGCGCTGCACGACCGCATCGCCGGCACGGTCGTCGTCCGCACGCTCGGCGACGGCACACGCCCGCGGGCGCGCTGACATTCCAAACTCACTTTTAAGAGGAGACGGATGACGAAGACTTGTCCCAGTTGCGATGTTCTGGCTCCGCCCGACGCGCGCTACTGCCGCCACTGCGGCGCGCCGCTCAAACGACTCGGCGCGGCGGGCGACACCGGCGGGAACGTCTCGCCCATCGCCGCCACCGTCCCGCTCTCCGACCAGAACACGACGGACGAGATCGTCGCCCCGCACCCCGCCGCCACGACGACGCACACCTCCGAAGTCTCGCACGAAGAGATGTACGATCTCTGGCGACGCGGCACGCCGACCGGCGAAGTCGGCGACAATGATGCGGGCAACTCCGGCGACGACCAGCAGTTCGCCTCCACGCGCGACGGGCGCGGAGTGCATCACGCTTCGCACGCGCATCAGGCCGGAACTCTTCCCGCCGACTCGCCGCACAACTACGCCCCCGGCGGCGACGGCGACATTGATCCCGAACAGACACAGATCACGATCAACGTGCGGCCGCTCACTTCGCGTCTGCCCGCTGATGCAGACGCCAACACTTTCGCCACCACGCGCGCGAACAACAAACCGCAATTCAACAGCACGCCGCAACAGGTCACACTGTCTCCCACCGGCTCTTTGCAAACGCCGCCACCAGTGACGACGCCCACCGCCGCCGTCACGCGTCCGGCGGCGCAGCCGAACGAGCGGCGCGCGTTCCGTGTGTGGTTGGGGATGGGGCTGGCGTTGTTGTCAATCGTCGTCATCGGTTGCGTGGCCGTCGCCGTCTGGTTCGGCGCGCGGGGCTTGCGTCGCGCCTCCGAGACTCCGCCGCCCGCCGTCGCCGAGGCCGCGACACCCGCCGCCGATCCGAAGCAACTGGTGCAGGCGAAGTTGGTCGAGGCAGACACGCTCATCGCTTCCGGCAACACGTCGGAGGCTCTGGCGCGTCTGCGCGAGGCGGCCGTGCTCGACCCGGCCGACGCCGAGCCGCACCGTCGGCTCGCGCGCCTGCTCTTAGCGAACGGTTCGCGGCGCGAGGCCGTCGAGGAGTTGCGGGTCACGACGCGACTCGCGCCCAATGATGCGGAGTCGTGGCGCAGTCTCGCCTCGGCGCAGTTCGCCGAAGGGCTGTACGACGACGCGCTTGAATCCTATCGCGGCCTCGGCGAAGCGTCGCCCGCCGCGCTCGCGCGCGACTCGGTGCAGTTGGCCTATGCCGACGCGCTGCGCCTCTCCGGTCGCACGAACGACGCGCGCGTCATCTACCGACGCCTCGCCGAAACGTCAACCGACGCGCAGGTCGCCGCCGCGAGCAAGCGACAACTCGGACAGCCCACGCCTTCGCCCACGGACGAAGCCACAGACGAAGCCGCCCAGACCGCAGACGCCGCGCGCGCGAACGCCGCAACAGCGGCGCGCAACGGCGACGCGGCCGTCAACCGTCCGCCCGATACTTCTTCGGCGTCTCCCACGCCACAACCGACGACGAACGCGCGCGCCGAAAATTCGTCGTCGGCAACGGCGTCAGCCACGCCCTTGCGAGCCTCTTCCGGCTCGCCTTCGGATCAGTACCAGCGCGGCGTCTCGTTGTGGGCGACGAACCGCGCGGCGGCCGTCGCGGAGTTTCGCGCCGCGGCCGAGCGCGGCAACTCCGACGCCAGTTATTACCTCGGCCTGAGCATCGCCGAGGGGCGCGACCCGCGCGCGCTCAAACGCGCCGAACTCGTCGCCGCCATCGTCCATTTCGGCCGCGCCCGTCGCGGCAGATTCCGCGCCCAGTCCGTCACCTACGAAGAACAACTCGGTCGCGAACTCGACCGCCGAAGAACTCAACCGAGCAGTGACAAGTGACGAGTGACGAGTGACGAGTTAGAATGCTTGTTCCGACTTGTCACTTGTCACCTGTCACTCGTCACTTAAAAATATGCCTGATTTAATCGTTAACTATCCAGACCGCTCGCCCGACACGTTTCCGCTCGGTCGCCTGCGCATCACCATCGGCCGCTCGGCGCGCAACGACGTGTGCATCCCCGACCCGTTCGCCTCGCGCGTCCACGCCGAGGTGCGGCGCGAGGGCGACGCTTACGTCTTGCAGGACTTGGGTTCGGCCAACGGCACGCTCTACAACGGCGACCGCGTGGAGGCCGCGCTCCCGCTCACGCCGGGCGGGCGCATCCAGATCGGCGAGACCGAGATCGTCTTCCGCGACAAGGACGCGGGCGCGGGCGCGACCATGATCGCAGACCCGTCCGCCGCCTCGCTCCCCGAAGCGACCATCGCGCTCAACTCCGATCAGCGTTCGACCTCCGGCCTGCTCGAAGCCATCGAAGACGCGCGCACGCAAGGCTCGGCCGAACAGCCCCGCCCCGCCGCCGGGACGATCATCAATGCGACGCGCGCCGCCTCGGCCAACTCCGTCCAGCAGAGCGATCTGCTCGCGCTGATCAGCAAGGTCTCGGTCACGCTGCTCGCGCCCGCCACGCTCGACGAGACGCTCCGGCAAGTGGTCGCGCTCGTCTTCGAGGCCGTGCCCGCCGAGCGTTGTTTGATCATGCTGCGCGACGCCCAGAAGGAACTCAAAATCCGCGTCGCCCAACTTCGCAACAGCACCGAGGAGACGGGCGAGGTGCGCGTCAGCCGCTCGATCATCGAAGAGGTCGTCGGCCAGGGTCGCTCCGTGCTCACCTCCG
The DNA here is from genome assembly GCA_030841105.1 of Pyrinomonadaceae bacterium. GTDB lineage: Bacteria > Acidobacteriota > Blastocatellia > Pyrinomonadales > Pyrinomonadaceae > JAIVJZ01. Next base: position 17,235 of record JAVEDE010000052.1, on the reverse strand, counting down.
ACGCGCAGCACGATCCGCGCTTCATGTCTTCGACGATGACGATTCAGGGCATCCGCTCCGTGCTGGCCGTGCCGCTCGGCGTCGGCGAGCGCATCTTCGGCATGATCTACGCCGACTCGCCGCTCGCCGAAGCCAAGTTCTCGCAGGATCATTTGACCGTGCTGACCACGCTCGCCTCGGTCGCGGCCATCCGCGTCGAGAACGCGCGACTGATGGAAGAGGACTTGGAGCGCGAACGCTTCGAGCGCGAACTGAACCTCGCGCGCGAGATTCAACAACGCTTCCAGCCGAGCAGCGCGCCGAACGTCCTCGGCTACGAGATGCAGGGGATCAGTTTTCCCTGCTACGAGATCGGCGGCGACTACTACGACTTCATCGAGCGGCCGGACGGGCGCATGGTCATCGCGCTCGGCGACGTGTCGGGCAAGGGCACGTCGGCCGCGCTCCTGATGTCGAGTCTGCACGCCGCGATGCACGCGCAGATTCCGGCGCACAAGGCGCTCGGCGACACCATCTCGGCCGTCAACCGTTACCTCGCCGAGACGATCCCGATGAACCGTTTCATCACGCTCTTCTGCGCCGAACTCGACCCGGCCACCGGCTCGCTCTCGTTCCTGAACGCCGGGCACAACCCGCCGCTCATCGCACACGCCGGTGGCTCGATGGAGCAACTCGCGGCGGGCGGTATCCCCTTGGGCATCGTCGCCGACGCCGTCTACCGCGAAGGCCGCACGCAACTCCAACCCGGCGACGCGCTCGTCATCTACTCCGACGGCGTCTCCGAGACGCAGAACGCGGCGGGCGAAGAGTACGGCCCCGTGCGCCTCTACAACACGGTGGCGCGCTACCTCGAATCCACCGCCGCGGGCATCCGCGACAAGATCGAGGCCGACCTCACCAAGTTCGCGCAAGGGACGCCCGCCGGTGACGACATCACGCTCGTCATCGTCAAGCGTCAGGCCGAGGGCGTGATGGTCGCGGCGAGCCGCGCGTGATTGTGTGATATGACGGCGAGGAGTTGGGTGTGAAAAGTTGTGAACAGGGAACGCCGCCCCGTCTTTAAAACGCTGTCGCGCTCATTGCGTCTCCGCTGCCCGGTGTGCGGCGAGTCGTCCATCGTCCAGCGCCCGTTCCACATCAAGCACGAGTGCCCGACGTGCGATGCCCTCTTCAAACGCGAGGACGGCTTCTTCGTCGGCGCGATCATGGCGAACGTGGTCACGACGGAGTTCGTGATTCTCGTCCTCTACGTCCTCAGCCTGCCCGTCATCAACACGCGCTTCGACTTAGTCCTGACCTGCCTCTCCGTGGTCGCGCTCCTGTTCCCAGTCCTCTTCTACCACCACAGTTGGAGTCTCTGGCTCGGCTTCGACCACCTCATCGAGACCTTGCCGAAAGCAACTAAGTCTCGAAACTGAGGAGGAGCATCCGTCTCGTCAGCCGCGACTGCGTTCGAGCATGATCATCATTAGCAGGCCGAGCAGGGCGCGCGTCTCTTCGTCGGGCGCGAGGTGCGCCGCCCGTTGTTCGACGCGGAACTTGCCCTCGAAGAAGGCGGGCTGTTTTTCCATGCGCAGGATCACCGTGCCGTCGGCGCGTGAGACGAGGTAAGCCGGGTGGAAGAGATAGCCCGTGAGCGCGCCGACGATTGGAAGTTCACCGAGCAAGCTGTCGAAAACTTTGATCCACGCGTTCTCTTCGTTGAGAGAGAGGGCGGCGTGGTGGTCGTCTTCAATCTCGTAGTGAGACTTCCAGAGCGAACGCATCCCGTGTCGTTTGATCGAGCCGAGCGTGTTTCCGGCGTTGTCGGTGAAGCGATAGCGCGCGGAGAAGTCCATCACGCGGTCGGCGTTGATGTGGTAGAGCGGTCGTAGCTGCGCTTCGTCGGCGAAGACCGTGATCGCCTCTTTCAACTTGAAAGCCTTGCGCTTGGCGTAGAAGACGAGGTTGCCTTGCGCGTCCGTGACGGAGAGTTGCTGCGTGAGGGCGAGCAGTTTGAAAGAGATGTCGAGCGGATAGTTCATCTGTGTCTCCAAAAATTATGCGTGTCGTCTAAGCGGCGCGGCCATCGCCGCGCGCGTGTGATTCCGTCACTTCAAATTCAAACTCGCGGCGATGCGCTCGGCGGTCTTTTCGCCCACGCCGTCAACCATGTCGAGGCCGCCGCCCGCGACGAATTTCTTGAGGTCGTCGCGCGAAGAGATTTTGAACTGCCGGTGGAGCGTGGCGGCCGTCTTGATGCCGACGCCGGACACGTCGAGCAGGTCGAGCACGGTTTCGGGCGTCTCGGCGATCAACTTTTCGTAAGCCTCGAACGTGCCGCGCTCGCAGAGTTCCACGATCTTCGAGCTGATCGCCTTGCCGACCGAAGGGATCGCCAACAACCCCTTTGCGCCCTCCGCGCGCGCCACGTCCGCGAGCGGCCGCGGCCACGTCTCGATCACCTCGGCGGCGTTGCGGTAGGCGCGCGTGCGGAAGTGGTCGTCGCCGCGTATCTCCATGATGAGCGCGAGGCGTTGGAAGCGTCGCGCGATCTCTTCGTTCCGCATAGAGCAAATTGGGGGAAAGGGGAAGGGGGAAGGGTAAAAAGCCGGATAAACCTTACGCGCCCCGACGTGTAAACTCCCTTTTCCCTTTACCCCTTCCCCCTTTCCCGGCGGCTTCCGTTCAGAGGCATCCCGGCGCGGCTTATGATACTCTAAACGAGTTCACTCCCATCAACTTTAACCTTTTTCGAGGAGCTATATGGATTTCAGAAAACTGTCGCGCGCACTGCTGGCCGCGCTCATCGCTTTTTCATCCTTCTCCGGGGTCGCGCGTGCCGACGAGGGCATGTGGCCTTTCAATCAAGTGCCGCGCGCCGAGATCAAACGCAAATACGGTTTTGAAGTCACCGACGAGTTCCTCAAAAAACTGCAACTCGCCTCGGTGCGTTTCCCGAACGGCTCCGGCTCTTTCGTCTCGTCCGACGGCCTCATCCTGACCAACTACCACATCATCGAAGACGCCGTGGGCGAACTCAGTTCTGCGGAGCGTGACTACGCCAAGAACGGCTTCGTCGCGCGCACGCGCGCCGAGGAACTCAAGATTCCCGGCTACGAACTGAACGTCCTCCAGAGCATCGAGGACGTGACGGATCGCGTCAACGCCGCCGTCAAAGCGGAGATGTCGGCGGGCGACGCCTTCAACGCGCGCCGCACGGCGATTGTCGCTATCGAGAAGGAGTCCAGCGAGAAAACCAGCTTGCGCAGCGACGTGGTGACGCTCTATCAGGGCGGCAAGTACAATCTCTACCGCTACAAAAAATATACGGACGTGCGTCTCGTCTTCGCGCCGGAATTTCAGGCCGCGTTCTTCGGCGGCGACCCCGACAACTTCGAGTTCCCGCGCTTCAACGTGGACATGGGTCTGGTGCGCGCCTACGAGAACGACAAGCCCGTGCGCCCCGACAGCTATCTGCGTTTCTCGAAGGACGGGACGAAGGAAGGCGACCTCGTGTTCGTCACCGGCCACCCCGGCACGACCCAACGCCTGAACACCGTGGCGCACATCGAGGCTTTGCGCGACACGAGCATCCCGCTCGTCATACGCATGCTCGAACGCCGCGAGGCGGTCTTGAAGAAGTACATGGCGATGGGCGAGGAGCAGACGCGCCGCGGGCAGAACGAACTCAACAGCACGCAGAACGCGCTCAAGGTTTACCGCGGCCAACTCGGCGGCTTGAAAGACCCGACGCTCATCTCCTACAAGCAGAAATCCGAGGAGGCGCTCCGCAAGGCCGTCACCTCGAACCCGCAACGGCAGAAAGAGTACGGCGACGCGTGGGACGCCATCGCCAAAGGCCGCCGCGATCTGGCCGCCTACGAGCGCGACCGACGCTTCCTCGATCTCGCCGCCGGTTTCAACACCGTCTTGTTCAACTACGCGCGCACGCTCGTCCGCCTCGCCGAAGAGGGCGCGAAGCCGAACGCCGAACGCCTGCCGGAGTTCGCCGACGCGCGCCGCGCCTCGCTCGAAAACGTGCTCTACGCGCAGACGCAGATGTACGACGACTATGAAAAAATGAAACTCGCCGACTCGCTCGACTTCATGCGCGAGGTGTACGGCGCGGATCACGAACTCGTCAAGCGCGTGCTCATGGGCAAGACGCCCGAAGCGCGCGCGGCCGAACTGATTGACGGCTCGAAGTTGAAGGACGCGGCCTATCGCAAGCAACTCGCGGCGGGCGGCAAGAAGGCGATTGACGAATCCACCGACCCGTTGATCCAACTCGCGCGCAGCATAGATCGTGAAGCGCGCGACTTGAGCAAGCGTTACAACAACGAAGTGCTCGGCGTCGAACGCGCGTCTTACGCCAAGATCGCGCGCGCTTTGTTCGAGACCGAAGGCGATAAGATTTACCCGGACGCCACCTTCACGCTGCGCCTCTCCTACGGCGCAGTCAAAGGCTATGCCGAAGAGGGCAAGCAGATCACGCCGTACACCACGCTCGGCGGCCTCTACGAGCGCGTCAGCTTGAAGGGCAACAAGTTTCCCTACGTCCTGCCGCCGCGCTGGGTGGAGAAGAAGTCGGCCGTTGACTTGAAGACGCCGTTCAATCTCGTCTCGACCAACGACATCATCGGCGGCAACTCCGGCTCGCCCCTCATCAACAAGAAGGGCGAACTGATCGGCCTCGTCTTCGACGGCAACCGCCAGTCTATCGTCGGCAACTTCTACTACGACGAGGCGGTCAACCGCACCATCTCCGTTGACTCGCGCGGCATGCTCGAAATCCTCCGCAAGATTTTCGACGCCAAAGAACTCGCGGACGAACTGACGAAGTAAATTGCCCCGACCCGTTCGGGCACACACCAAAGCAGTTCGGGCAAACAACAGAGAAGGCGGCCGGGGAATCAACCCCGGCCGCCTTCTTATCATTGGAAAGAGTTTTCAGCGGTTGGTGATCTCAAAGTGTCCGGGCGCGCGGGCGGGAGTGCGCGGGCGGCAACAGGGATCGTTTCTGCCCGGCTGCGTCGTTCGCCGTGGCAGTCGCCGCCGTCTCTCAGGGCACGGGCGCGGGCGCGGGTTTGAGTTCCGCGTAGCAGTCGGTGCTGGTGCGTTCCACGGCAGTGCAGACCACTTCAACCGGCGCATAGCCCGGCTTGCTGAACCTGACCTTCCGCTTGATGCCGGATTCAAACAACCTGCTGTGCGATGTCTTGTCCGCGATGTTCTTCCCGTCAATGGTGATGTCGGCGTCGCCGGGGGTCGTTTTAAAGACGAGCGTCCCGAGCGAGAGGGTGAAGGCCGTGTAGGAGGCCGAGACCATGCACTTGTTGGGTTGGAGCGGTGACGTGAGGCGGACTTCTTTCCACGCCGTCAGCGCGGCCGCCTGAGCGTGGTCTTCGGTGAGTCCGCTTTCGGCGTAGACCTTTTGAATCTCCGGCAGGGTTGTCCGAATCACCTCTTTGTCACATTCCAGCGTCAGGATTTTAACGGCCGGGCGCATCCACTTGATCTCTTTGAAGGTGGCCGCAAACTCGTCCTGCGCCGGGGCAGTGGATTGGGGGAATAATCTACGCGGCTGCTTCGCCTCGCGCATGGGACGGCCGATCATGAGCGACGGATGTCTCGGCGAGTTCGTCGTCGTCGGCCGCGCGACGCTTCTGTAAACCGGCGAAGCCCTGTCGGTTCTCTCCGGCGGTGCGTTGCGCTTCGCCCCATACGTCGGCGGCGGGAAGGGGAGCGGCGAGGGGGGCACGCGGGGCATAGCCGCCGGAGGCTGCGGGGGGGGGTTATACCTAGGTCTGTCTCCCCCTTGCCCGAAAGAAGTTGTAGCCAGCAAGCCGAGCGCCGGCAGACACCAGAGTCGTACCTTCATAGTCCACCTCCCTACTTCAACTTATGAGAGCTGATGAGTGTGACGAGCGCAATCGCGATCCCGAATACCAGATTCGTAATTTGATAGCCGAAAAAATTGTTGATGATCGGGTTGAAAAAATCGCCGATCATGAGCGTCGCGCCGGGCGGGTTGGTTTGATCCGCCAGTTCGTAGATGTAGGCCACGCGCGACGAATAGATGATGTAAGAAAGTAGCGACGCTAAGAGCAGCAGGCTGGCGCAGGAGAACATAATGATCTCCTGCCGATCCGCGAAGACGATGCCCGACTCGTCTTCCTTCGCGATCACCACGCCCCAGAGCGCGCCGGTAATGAGCACAGCCAGTTGAAATAGGTTGCTGGAAATCCCCAACCTGATATCCACGCTCTCCTTGAGTGCCTCGTTGAATTGTTTGAGGACAATGCCCTCGGAGAGCGACGTGGTTGCCCAGTTGATGAGTGTGGAGGCGAGGATGATTACTAACAGGACGGCGGAAATGATCGCCAGCGCCCAGCGGAGACGCCTGTGAGAAGTCGAAGGAGCCACGGCTGCCTCCTATCCGATGGATGTGCTTGACCAGCTGAGCATGTGAGGCGGAGAGTAGAGCCTCCAGCCAGAGTACGACGAGGGATGCGGCGGGCAAAAGATATCCCTTTGAGAAATTGATGTCAATAGCATCTGCGATGCACCGGGGCGGTCAAGGCGAGCGCGAAGTTTGGCCGGTCGCCACCCGATGCGGAGAAGCCGACCGTCTTTTTCAAAGTTGAAGGCGGCCGGGGAATCAACCCCAGCCGCCTTCTTGATGTGTGGATAGTTACCGCCCGTTCACTCCGATAGGTTGCGATCAAAGCTGAGGTCGCGGATGGCGGCGTCGAGTTGGGTTTGGAGACGTGCGCGTTCCTCGTTGGCGGTCTGCCGCTCTTTGGTCAGTTGCTCGATGCGCGTCTCCTGCTGGTCGGCTTTGGCGACGTAGCGGGCGATGAGTTGTTTGGCCTCGGCCGTCTGCGCGAGCGTCTCGATGTTCTCGCGCAGGCGTGTCTGATCCTCGCCGATCTCCGTGACCTCGGCCTCGATGGCGGCGAGGCGCGCGTCAATGGCGGTGAGACGGCTCTTGATCTCGACGATCTTCTGAAGGGCGACGCGCGTCGGCTCGTCTATATAGCGGCGCGAGACGAAGAGGCCGAGTTGGTCGGGCGTCACGTTCGAGAGCGCGAAGGTGTCAACTAACGGTTGCCGCTCGGTGACGGTCAACTCTGTGCGCTCGTGCGGCTTGAGTTCGATGCGGAAACGGTAGTAGCGCGCGCTGCGGCCTTCGGGCTTCGGCGTCTCTTTGTCGTCCAACTCCCAGCCCGGTCTGACCGGGTGCTCGACGTAGAGGATGCGCGTGTGCTCGGTCTGGTTCGCGAGCGAGTAAGTCTTCTTGTCCTGCCGGTGGTAATGAGCCTGAAAGACGCCGTTCAGGATGCGGACGAGATAGGCGGGCGCGCGATCCTCTTTCATGCGGACGTTGACGAGCGTGCCGAGGTCGAGCGCGAAGGAGATGAGCCGTTGCTCGGCGGGCTTGAGCCGTTCCATGAGGGCTTCGCCCGCGTAAGCGTTACCGTCAATGACGGTCATCGCGCCGTCTTCGAGCGTGAGGGTGGAAGTGTTTTTGAGCAGCATGCCGCTCATGGGGCGTTCGCGGCGGATGGCTTCGTTGAAGATGGAGACGCGCGCGCCTTCCATGCGCGTTTGCAGGATCGGGATGAGCGCGCTGCGGTCGCGTTTGACCGTGACGGGCTGCGCGATCTGGTACTCGAACAAATCGCCCACTTCGCTGCCCTCGGCCGCCGCAGCTATCCCTGACGACTCGCCCGTGATGGCCGCGCTCAGAGAACCTTGCCCGGTCGAGGTGGAAGTGCCGTCGGCGAGCAAGCCGAGGTTGTTCACCATGTTCTGTTGACGCAGCAACAAGTCCTGTTTCTGTTCGGCATCGGTGCGCGCGCCGCGTGCGCGCATGGACGCCTGCAATTTGGAACGCGGCGAGGGCGGTGGGGGAGGCGAGTTGATAGAATCGGCCTCTACCGACGGCATCGGCGCACCCCCCGCCATGCCGCTCCCTTCGCCAACGCCCACGGCCACGCCTTCATCCGGTTCATAAACCTGCGGGTTGAGACTCAAGTTGCCGGGCATCGGGATGACCGGGCGGTAGCGGTAGAAGGGTTGCTGGATCGGCTGGATGAACGAGACGGGCGTGCCGGAGATGAGCGAGAGTTGCACCTCGTTCCAGTCCTCCTCGCTCACGTTGTCCACAATCGCCCAGCCTTGAAAGAAGGGCTTGCCCGCCGCGTCCAACACGACGCGATAAGTCGTCTTCCAGATCGGCGCGGCGACCGTGTAGCTGACGAGCATCTCGCGCTGTCCCGCGCCGTCCGAGGTGACGACGATGGTCTTGGCGTCGCGGCGACGCGCGGCGGCGGTCGCGCTGGCGAACTCCGCGATGTCGCGCCGCGTGCCCTCGTCAATCAATTTCACAGAGCGCACGTCGGCGAGTTCAAAGCTCGACAACTCGCCGCCCTCGGACGCGATGACGAGCGCGTGGGTGACGAGCGCGGGCTTGTCTGCGTCGATCTGCGAGCGGCGTTCCTCGACCGTGAGGATCGAGCCGGTGGCGGTGCGGTTGGCCGTCGTGACGACGACGCGCGCGCCTTGCAGTTGGCCGAGCACCCCGGCCAGCCCGCTCGACTGCGTGGCGGAAGCGACGGAGAAGGGGATATCCGCGATGCGCGCCGAGGGCGGTGCGGATGAGTTGTAACTGACCGCGCCGATGCGCCCCTGTCCGAGATCGAGCACGATCATGGACTTCAACACGTCGTCCACCTGCGATTGTTTGAAAGAGAGGTTGACCTCCGCGTGCCCAGACACCATGCCGCGCCGCTCGATGTAGGCGACGCCGTTGCTGTAGAGGATGACGCGGCGGATGGGGAGCGTCTGCCCCGACGCGCTGCCGCGCTCGTCATTGTCGGGTGTATAGCGAGAGCGCGCTGTGGCGGGCGCTGTCGTGGTGGCGGCGACGATGGCGGCCGCGTTCGCGATGCTGCGGTCGCGGCGCGGCGTGCGACGCGTTTGCGCCTCGGCGTTGAGGGACGACAGGACGAGCAGGGTGACGACGAAAAATTTGAGTCTCATTGAACAGCCTCCAAAAAGTGTGTGCGCGAAATTTAATGAATCGCTACAGGGAAGAACGGGTGGGGCGGGCGCGCTTGCGCCTCGCGCGAATAATTTAACGAAACGACGAAGCGTAGGATGCGGGACGACGACGTAAAGCAGTCGGCTTTCATTCATCGTCCCGCGTCCTACGCTTCGTCGTCTTCTCAATCAATGATCGGGCTTGATTCCGAAGCGGGTTTGCCGCCGGTGTCCGCGGCGCGCAGTAAGCCGGTCTGGTCTATGTAGAAGGAGCGGCGGCCGAGTTTGGGGTAGGCGGTGGGCGTGGCCGTGACCTCGAACCTGTCGCCGTAGATGGAGAGCTTGATCTCGTAGCCCTCGGCTTGCACCGGCTCTAGTGATTCGTCTATGAACGCGCCCGCTTTGAGTTCCTGGAGCGTCCCGTAGCCGCCGTGGCTCTTTTTGTAGTCGGTCTGCCCGTGGTGGATCATGCGCAGTTTCCATTGCGCCGAAAATTCGCTGGCGCGCTGGGGCGCAAGTTTTTGGGTGACGATTTCGCTGGCCGCGAAGAGCGATAGTAGGTTCTTCGGCAGACGGAGTTCGTGCATGAGGCCGTTCGATTCGCGCGTGGCGAGATGCGTGATCGAGCCGGGGTCTGGGTCGAGTTGCAGGAGGTAGGCGCGCACGGCCGGGTCGTCTATGTCGTCGGCCGACTTGGCGACATCCTCAAACATGCTCTTGAGCATCTCGTTTGAGACGTAGACCTGACCGACCGCTTGCTTCGACTGCCAATGCGTCGAGTCGCGGAAGCGTTCGTCGTTGGCGAGCGTCTCGCCGCGGTTGTAGGCGTCGGTGACGCGGCGCATCGTGGCCGCGTCGGGAGCGCCGACGAGGAAGCGATCAATGAAGGCGAGCGTGCCGTTTGAGAAGGTGAGCACCTCGACCTGCCCGTGTTTCTCGACGACGCTCTCCTCGGTCGCGCCCGCGAAGCCGATGGCCTTCAGGACGCGCGGCAGTAGTTTCTGCAAAGCCTCCCTGTCATTCAAAGCGACGACGACGACGGGGTCGGACAGCGGAGGCGGCGAATCGCTCGCACGCCTCCGCACGTTGCGGCCGCCGAAGAACTGGTCGCCGGGCATGCCGACGGCGATCTCGTTGCCGAGCGCGGCGAGCAGTTCTTCGCGGATGCGGAAGTTGTTGGTCTTCTCGAAAGCCGTGAGTTGGTCGCCGAAGCCGCTCTTGCCGCTGCCCTCTGCGGCGGCGGCGAGGTCTCCGATCTTCATCAGCGAGGCGAGGTAGTCGTACATCTGCGGCAGGTCGAGCGAGACGCTGAGCAGGATGTCCGTGTCGGCGGGCAGCACGGCGGGCGCTTCGGCGGCGATTGACGGGCCGGAGAGCAGCGCGGGAAGGAAGGGGATCGGGCGCAGTGGTTCGTCGGCGGACGCGTTGACGAAGAGGCCGCGCAGGACGAGCGCGTCCGCTTCGAGCGACGCGCCGATGCCGATAGACTCCGGCCACGCCTCGCTGCTCTCGCCGCGCCCGCCGAAGACGAGCGACCCCAACGTCTGCGCGAACTGCCGCGACTGCTCGCGCTGGCGTTCCTCTTCCAACTCCTTCTCGCTCTTCGGGGCGGGCGTCGGTTCGGGCGTCGCTTCCGGCGTCGGCGCGGTCGGCGTCTCGTCTTCGGGCGAGGTCGCGACGTTGGCGTTCGTCACGCTCATGTTCCCGCTCATCGAGGCGTTACTGTTCGCGTTCGTGTTCGCGTTCATATTGACGACGACTTCAGGGCTGCTGATGTTTCGCTCGACCGACACCGCCGCGCCGTTCTCCTTATCCGCCGTCTCGCGCGCCAACTCCGCCTGCCGCTGGTACTCCTTCTCCAAAGCCTCGTTGCGCTGCTTCGAGCTATGCCCCATCCGCACGGTGTTGAAATAGACGAACAGCGTATCGGTGCTGAAGCGCGTGCGCGCCGCCTGAAAACCCGGCTCGTTGACGAGCAACGGCTGATCCGCGCCGCACAGGCTCTTAAGGGTGAATGCCGTGTTGCTCATAGCGATGAGTTGGCCGGAGCGTTTGATGTGAACCGACGGGGCGACGGGCAATTTCTCTGATGCCACGTCCGCCGCGCGGTCGCCCGCCGCTTGCGTCCGCGTGCGTTGCCTGGCACGGTGACGCACCACCACGGGTTTTTTAGGTGGAGCTTCGTTTGTGCTGGTGGTCGTTAAAACCGCATGGTCGGGCGACACGGGCGCGACGTTGGCGGCGACGAAGCGGCGCAACTCCGGCACGAATTTTCGCGCCTCCTCGACCGAAGGCATTTCGACGGCGAGCAACACTTCGGGCACACCAGAGCGCGCGGGCATCGTGGCGAACATCACGCGCGCGGTCATCAAGTCGTCTGCATGCGACTTGAGGAATTCGTACAACGCCAGCAACTCGTCGGGCGCGCCGCCGCCTTCGAGATTGAACGGCGCGACGAGTTGCGCGATCTCCTGCGAGCCTGCGTGTCGCCCGACCGCGCGCATCTCCGCGTAGATGCCGTAAGCGTCAGCCGACAGCAGCGTGTCGAACGTGACGGACGGACTCTCGTCGGCGGTGGGCGTTTGCCGTGGCGTCTGTGTGGCGATGGCGATGGCGGCGGGCGCGGGCTTGGGCGGGGCGGCGGGACGCTGCGCCGGGACGTTTGCGGCGAGCAGCGAGACGGCGACTAAGAGCGACGCGCCGCCGGAGCGCACGGAGAGGGGGAACTTCATGTCTGTGATTCCTCAAGCAGAATGATGGCTCTCAAGGTTAGCAGCAATAGGGAGACTGCCGGAGCGCGTCGGAATTATGACAGGACTGAGAGACGGGGGTAAAGAGTAAAAGGGGAAGGGGAAAGGGGAAAGGGTGAAGGTAAAGCAAAGAGGAGCATTCAACATGCGCTCCTTTTCTTTCACCTTTGCCCCTTATCCCTTCCCCTTTCCCCTTATGCCGTTTACGCTTTTTCCAGCCCCGCGTATTTTTCGATCAGCTTCTTCTGGCCGAAGCCGGGGAAACTGATGGTCAACTTAGCGGCGTCGCCCGTGCCTTCGCGGCGCAGCACGAGGCCGCGCCCGTACTTCGCATGTTTGACGTGCGTGCCGGGCACGAAGCCCGCGTCGTTGGAAGACGACGCGGACGCCGTAGACGACTTGCCGCCCGCGGCGTCGGCTCGACGTTTGATGGTCGGCGGCGGCGCGGCCGTGGGGCGCGGGTTCACCTGTTGGCCGCGCTGGCGGAAGAACTCCGCGATCGAGTCGGCGCTGTTGTAGGTCTTGCCCTCGTAGCGTTTTTCGGGCGGGCGCGTCTCGCCGCGCAGCGCGCGCGCGGCGTGCGCGTTCTCGATGCTCTCCGAACTGCGCGCGAACGAGAGCCACGAAGCGCCGCGCGACAAGTCTTCCATCAGATCGAACGGCATCTCGTTCAAAAACTGCGACGGCTCGGACGCCAACTCTTCGCCGTACACGCGCCGCTTCATCGCGTGCGTCACGTAGAGAAACTTTTCGGCGCGCGTGATGGCGACGTAGCAGAGCCGCCTCTCTTCCTCTAACTCCGCGCGGTCGGTCGCCGAACGCGAGTGCGGGAACAACCCGTCTTCGAGTCCGACCATGAAGACGAGCGGGAACTCCAAGCCCTTCGCCGAATGCACGGTCATCAGCGTGACGGGCGCGTCACGCTTGTACTGATCCGTGTCCGAGACGAGCGCGGCGGCGTCCACGAAGTCGCGCAGGCCGCCGCCCTCTTCGCGGTCGTAGTCCACGGCCGCGTTGACGAGTTCCTGCAAGTTCTCCAGACGCCCCTCGGCCTCTTCCGTGTTCTCCGACTTCAAAGCGTCCGCGTAGCCCGAATCGAGGATGGCCGCCTTGACCACTTCCGACGCCGGTTCGCGCAGCGCGACCGAGACGAGGTTCGTAATCACGCGCTGAAAATTTTTGAGCGACGAAGAGGCGCGCGCGGCAAAGCCGGTCGTCTCCTGCTGCGGGTCGGTGACGATGGCGAGCGTCTCCCAGAGCGAGACGCCGTAGTCTTTGGCGCGGCGGTTGAGTTCGTCGAGCGTCTGCTTGCCAAGGCCGCGCGGCGGCGTGTTGATGACGCGCATGAAGGCGATGGAGTCGTGCGGGTTCATCGCGAGTTTGAGGTACGAGATGATGTCGCGCACCTCCGCGCGCTCGTAGAACGAGAAGCCGCCGACGATGTTGTAAGCGATGTTCGCGCGCCGCATCGCCTCTTCAAAGACGCGCGACTGCGCGTTCGTGCGGTACAGGACGGCCGCGCGCAGCGACGGGTCGGCGCGGCGATGTTCCTCGACCTTCGCCGCCACGAAACGCGCCTCGCCCTCGGCGTCGAGAGCCTGATAATAACGGATGCGCTCGCCCGCCGGGTTCGACGTCCACAGGTTCTTGCCCTTGCGCTCCGTGTTCAACTTCACGACCGCGCCCGCCGTATCCAGAATGTTCTGCGTCGAGCGATAGTTCTGTTCCAGACGGATCGCCTTCGCCTCCGGGTAGTGCTGCTCGAAGTTCAAAATGTTCGAGATGTCCGCTCCCCGCCATTTGTAAATACTCTGGTCTTCATCCCCGACGACGCAGATGTTTTGCTGTTTCTCGGTGAGGAAGCGGATGAGTGCGAACTGGAGGCTGTTGGTGTCCTGATACTCGTCAACGAGGATGTAGCGAAACTTGTCGTTGTAGTAGTCGCGCACCTCTTTGCTTTTACGCAGGAGGCGGACGGCTTTGATCAGTAGGTCGTCGAAGTCGAGCGCGTTGTTGTTGACGAGGCGTTCTTCGTAGAGGCGGTAGACGCGTGCGATGGCGGCGCGTTTCTCGTCGCCGTATTCGACGCGCGCGGCGTAAGTCTCGGCGTCCGTGCCGCTGTTCTTGGCGTGGCTGATGGCCGACTGCACCTGCCGCGCGCCGAGGCGGTCGGAGTCGAGTCCCAAATCCTTGATGGCGGCCTTGACGATGCGCGTCGAGTCGTCCTGATCGTAGATGGTGAAAGAGCGCGTGTGCCCCTCTTCTAGTTTCTCGATGTCGCGGCGAAGGATGCGCACGCAGAGCGAGTGGAAGGTGGAGATGAGCGGCGCGCTCGGCAGGCGTTGGTCGCTCAAGAGTTTCCCGACGCGCTCGCGCATCTCGCCCGCGGCCTTGTTCGTGAAGGTGACGGCGAGGATGTGGTAGGGCGCGACGCCCCCCTCGGCGATGATGTAGGCGATGCGATGCACGATGACGCGCGTCTTGCCCGACCCCGCCCCCGCCAAAATGAGCAGCGGCCCCTCCGTCGTCGCGACGGCGATGCGTTGTTGTTCGTTGAGTCCTGAGAGAAAGTCCATATCAATAAGACAGTGACAAGTGACGAGTAAGACAGTGACAAGTGACGAGTGACCAGTGACGGGCAAGAATTAAGACAAGTTTAAAGACAAGCAGTTGGTTTTAACTTGCCACTCGTCACTTGTCACTCGTCACTTAATAAGTTTCTGCACCGCCTTGAACTGTGCGTGGGCGGCGTCGCGCATGAGTTCGAAGAGAGCCATCTCGGTTGAAGAGGGGAGCGCGCCGGATTGCCGCATCTTGGCGAGTCCGGTCTCGCGGTTGTGCGCGGCGCGCGACGTGATGCACTCGGTCAGGAGATGCACCTGATAGCCGCGCGCGAGCAGATCGTGCGTCGTCTGGTTGACGCAGACGTGCGCCTCGATGCCGCAGACGAGCACCTGACGTGCGCGCGTGCGTTCGAGTTCGGCGACGAAACTTTGTGCGCCGCAGGAACTGAAAGCGGTCTTCTCGACGGGTTCGACGGCGGCGGGCAGCACGGCGCGAATCTCGGCGGCGGTGTGCCCCAAGCCCTTCGGATATTGCTCGGTGACGAGGACGGGCACGTTCAGGAGTTGCACGGCGTGCGCCATGAGGGCGATGCCCGCCGCGACCTCCGCGAAGTCGTTTATGGAGGCGCGAAACGCCTCCTGCATGTCTATGATGACGAGCGCGGCCTGTGCCGCGTCGAGCGTGTTTTCGTGTCGCATTGATGAAAACCTTTCGGGAGGACATTTAAGCACAGGGAAAAGTGAAAGGGAAAAGGGGACGGGCGAAGGGGCTATAGGCGGCGGGAAAATAGCGATGCGCGAGTCGTTGAAGCGGCGGGAGAGCGGCGGCGGAGTTGGCGGGGAAGTCTCGTCGCGGCCGGTGCTTTGAAACCTTGTCGCGTCTCGACTCGTCTTACCACGGACGACCGGAGCGGAAGGCGGCGCGGTTGCGGGCGGCGCACGTCGGCAACTATAATGCGCGTCTATTAGGCACATCCCGTTAAAAATTCGTTCACCTTTCCGACATCGAATTGGAGACCCCTGATGAAGAAGTTACTTTCCCTGCTCGCGCTCTCAGGCGCGTTAATCTCAGTCAGTCACACGGAAATCATGGCACAAGCTAACCAGCAGACACCCGCGCCGCCCGCGGCCAAAAAACTCGCCAAGGCTCAGACCTTCCATGGCGAGACGCTCAACGACGATTACTTCTGGCTGCGCGAGAAGACCGACAAGGAAGTCATCTCGTACCTCGAAGCCGAAAACGCGTACACCGATGCGATGATGAAGGGCACGGAAGCACTCCAGGAGAAGCTCTACCAGGAGATGCTCGGCCGCATCAAGCAGACGGACACCAACCCGCCTTACCGGCAGGACGGCTATTACTATTACTCGCGCACCGAGACGGGCAAGCAGTACCCGATCTTCGCGCGCAAGAAGGGCAGCCTCAGCGCGCCCGAAGAGATCACGCTCGATCTTAACGAACTGGCGAAGGGCGAGAAGTACACCGCGATTGCCACCTATGCCGTCAGCGACGACTCGAACCTGCTCGCCTACTCGCACGACACGACGGGCTTCCGCGAATACTTCCTCCGCATCAAAGACCTGCGCACAGGCAAACTCCTGCCCGACGACATCGGCAAAGTCTCCAACGCGTTCTGGGCTGACGCCAAGACCCTCTTCTACACCACGGAGGACGCCGCCAAACGCGCCTACCGCCTCTATCGCCACACGCTCGGCGACACCAAGGACAAAGACGTGCTCGTCTACGAAGAGAAGGACGAACTCTACCGTCTCGGCGCGCGCCGCTCGCGCAGTCGCCAGTACATCTTCATCGCCTCCGCGAGTTCCAACAACACGGAGTATCGTTACCTGCGCGCCGACCGTCCGAGCGAGCCGTTCAAGATGATCGCGCCGCGCGCGGGCGAGCACGAGTATTACCCCGATCACCACGGCGATAAGTTCTACATTCTGACGAACGACAAGGGGCGCGGCTTCCGCGTCGTCACCGCGCCGGTCTCCGACCCACAGCCCAAGAACTGGAAAGAGTTCATCGCGCACCGCAAGGGCGTGACGCTCGAATCGCAGTCAATCTTCGCCAACCACTACGTCCTCTCCGAGCGCGATCAGGGCTTGCAGAAAGTGCGCGTCGTTGACTTCAAGACGAACGACTCGCACTATCTCGAATTCCCCGAACCCGTCTACTCCGCCAACGTCAACTTCACGCCGGAGTACGACACGACGACGGTGCGCTTCAGCTATCAATCGTTCGTCACGCCCGCGAGCATCTACGACTACGACATGCGCACGCGCAAGCGTGAACTGCTCAAGCAGACCGAAGTCTTGGGCGGCTACGACGCATCGAAGTACGCCTCCGAGCGCACCTTCGCCGTCGCCGCGGACGGCGTGCGCGTCCCCGTCTCGCTCTACTACCGCAAGGACATGCGTAAGGCCGCGACGCCGCAGGCCATGCTCCTGAACGCCTACGGCTCTTACGGCATCCCCTCGAACGTCACGTTCAGTTCCAACCGCCTCTCGCTGATTGACCGCGGCGTCGTCTACGCCATCGCGCACATCCGCGGCGGCGGCGACCTCGGCAAAGAGTGGCACGACGAAGGCAAGATGATGAAGAAGAAGAACACCTTCACCGACTTCGTGGCCGCCGCCGAACATCTGATCAAGGAGAAGTACACGACGAAAGATCAACTCGTCATCACGGGCGGCAGCGCGGGCGGCCTCTTGATGGGCGCGGTCGCCAACATGCGTCCCCATCTCTTCAAGGCCATCGTCACCTACGTGCCCTTCGTTGATGTCATCAACACGATGATGGACAAGACGCTGCCGCTGACGGTGGGCGAGTATCTCGAATGGGGCGACCCGAACCAGAAGGACGCCTACGCCTACATGAAGTCGTA
>JAVEDE010000044.1 GCA_030841105.1 Pyrinomonadaceae bacterium | reverse complement strand
AAGGCGGAAGCCTACATCCTGACGAAGGAAGAGGGCGGCAGACACACGCCGTTCTTTACGGGGTATCGTCCGCAGTTCTACTTTCGGACGACGGACGTGACGGGGGTGGCGAACTTGCCGGAGGGCGTGGAGATGGTGATGCCCGGGGATAACGTGGCGATGGAGATCACGTTGATTACGCCGATTGCGATGGAGAAGGGTCTCCGGTTCGCTATCCGTGAAGGCGGCCGTACCGTCGGCGCGGGAACAATATCAGACATCATCGAATAGCTGTTCTTCGTCCGCGCGCAAAGGGGCGGCGGGCGACTGACGAACGGAACAATTAAAGTATGCTGAACGAAAAGATCAGAATCAGACTCAAGGCTTACGATCACCGGGTGCTGGATCAGTCCACCTCCGAGATCGTGGAGACCGCCAAGCGCACGGGTGCGCGCGTGGCCGGGCCGATCCCGCTCCCCACTTCCAAAAACAAGTGGACGGTCTTGCGTTCGCCGCACGTGGATAAGAAGTCGCGCGAGCAGTTCGAGATCAGGACGCACAAGCGTCTGATGGATATTCTCGACCCGACCCCGCAGACCGTGGATGCGCTGATGAAACTCGACCTGCCCGCGGGCGTGGATGTCGAGATTAAAGCGTTCGGCAGAGACAGATAGAACAGTGGCAAGTGACAAGTGACGGGTGACAAGTTGAAGACGAAAAACTTGTTCTTGCTCGTCACCCGTCACTCGTCACTCGTCACTGAGGTATTGTGATGATTAACGGAATCATCGGTAAGAAAGTTGGCATGACGCAGTTGTTCGCCGAGGATGGCACGGTCACCCCGGTGACGGTCATCAAGGCCGGGCCTTGCGTCGTGGTGCAGACCAAATCGGCGGCGGGCAAGGACGGCTACGACGCCGTGCAGATCGGCCTCGTCGAAGAGCGCCCGGTGAAGTTGAAGAACGTCAACAAGCCGATGCGCGGACACTTCGAGAAGACGGGCGCGGGCACGCCGCCGACGCGCGTCTTGAAAGAGTTTCGCCTCGACGGCGACGCGGGCGTGAGCGTGGGCGACACGGTGCTGGTCGCGGATCAGTTCGCCGACGGCGATACGATTGAAGTGATCGGCAAGAGCAAGGGTCGCGGGTTCGCGGGCACGGTGAAGCGTCACAACTTCAGTCGCGGCCCGGAGTCGCACGGCTCGATGAACGTGCGCGCGCCGGGTTCGATCGGCCAGTCGGCCTACCCCTCGCGCGTCATCAAGGGCACGCGCTCTTCGGGTCACATGGGCGACGTGCGGATCACGATCAAAGGTTTGACGGTCGCCCGCGTTGACGCCGAGAACAATTTGCTGATGATTCGCGGCGCGGTGCCCGGCGCAAACGGCACGGTCGTCATCGTCAAAAAGTCTGTCAGACAGAAGAGGAAATAGTGATAGGTAAACGGTGACGGGTGACGGGTCAAAGCCTGTTACATCTTGTCACCTGTTACTTGTCGCTTGTCACTGGAGTTGAATGTTATGCCTACCGTCAAGGTGCGCAATTTGAAGAACGAAGAGGTCGCCGACCTCGAACTGTCCGACGCCGTGTTCGGCGCGGAGTTTAACGAGGGGCTGGTGCACAGCGCCGTCAAGGCTTACCTGGCGAAGGCGCGCGCGGGCACGGTCGGCACGAAGACGCGCGGCGACGTGTCGGGTTCGGGCAAGAAGCTCTGGAAGCAGAAGGGCACGGGGCGCGCGCGCATCGCCAGCATCCGTTCGCCCCTGTGGAAGGGCGGCGGCAACGTCCACGGCCCGCAGGCGAAAGACTGGTCGCACAATTTGCCGAAGAAGATGCGGCGCGGCGCGCTGCGCTCGGCTCTGTCGGAGCGTTTGCGCGAGGGCAACATCATTGTGCTCGACGAGTTTGTGCTCGGAGCGGCGAAGACGAAAGATTTCGTCGGCGCGCTCGGCACGCTCGGCCTCGCGGGCAAGACCCTGATCGTTGACTCGCACGACAACGACAACCTGCTGCTCGCCTCGCGCAACGTCAAGCGCGCGAAGATCACCACGAGCCGCAGCCTGAACATCTACGATCTGCTCTACCACGAAAAACTCGTGCTCTCGCGCACGGCGGCGGAAGAGTTGAACGACATGCTCGACCCGAAACGGCGGACGGGCGCGCACGACGACGCAGACGACCACAGCAACGGCGGTGGTGATACTGCGGCGACGGAAGAGAATACGACAGAGGAGGCGGCGTAAAAGATGCGAACAGTGTGGGACATCATCAAGTCGCCCGTGATCACGGAGAAGGCGCTCGTCGCGAAGGAAGAGACGCAGGACGGCAAGCAACTGTTGACCTTCCGCGTGGACAAGAACGCCACGAAGCCTGAGATCAAGTCGGCCATCGAGAAGATTTTCGACGTGAAAGTTGCCACGGTGCGCACGATGAATTACATGGGCAAGAAGGCGCGGCGCGGCCGCTTCGAGGGGCGCAAGCCTTCCTGGAAGAAAGCCTACGTCACGCTCAAAGAAGGCGAAAAGCCGCTCGATTACGGCGAAGCGATCTAAAAGCAGTGGCAAGTTGCAAGTGACAAGTTGAAGACGAAAAACTTGTTCTTGCTCGTCACTCGTCACTCGTCACCAGTCACTTAAAAGATTATGGGCATCAAGAAACTTACACCGACATCACCGGCGCGTCGCTACCAGACTTATTTGACGCGCGATGAGTTGACGAAGGGCGCGGAGCCTGAGAAGTCTTTGCTGGAGAAGAAGACGCGCATCTCCGGCCGCAACAACGACGGGCACATCACCGTGCGTCGTCGCGGCGGCGGCGCGAAGCGTTTCTACCGCATCATTGATTTCAAGCGCGACAAGACGGGCGTGCCCGGACGCGTCACGCAACTGGAATACGACCCGAACCGCTCGGCGCACATCGCGCTCATCACCTACCTCGACGGCGAGAAGCGCTACATCCTCGCGCCCGCCGGTCTCGAAGTGGGGAAGACGATCATGAGCGGCCCCGAGGCCGACATTCTGGCGGGCAACGCGTTGCCTTTGAAAAACATTCCGTTGGGGACGCAGATTCACAACATCGAACTGCGCCCCGGTAAAGGCGGACAGATGGCGCGCTCGGCGGGCGCGTTCGCGCAACTCGTCGCCAAAGAGGGCGACTACGCGCAGTTGCGCATGCCTTCGGGCGAAGTGCGGCGCGTGCCTGTGGTCTGCATGGCGACCGTGGGGCAGGTCGGCAACGTGGAGCACGAGAACGTCTCGTTCGGCAAGGCCGGGCGCTCGCGCTGGAAGGGCATCCGCCCGCACGTGCGCGGCGTGGCGATGAACCCTGTGGATCACCCGCACGGCGGCGGCGAAGGCAAAACCTCCGGCGGTCGCCACCCGGTGACGCCGTGGGGACAACCGACGCGCGGCTACAAGACACGTTCAAACAAGCGCACGCAGAAGATGATCGTGCGCGACAGAAGAGTCAAATAAAGTTTCAAGTTGCAGGTTGCAGGTTTCAAGTTAAAGAAATTCAGACTTGAGACTTGGAACATGAAACTTGAAACCAACCGGAGCGAAACGTTATGGCACGTTCAGTTAAAAAAGGCCCGTTCATTGACGACTACTTGTTGAAGATGGTGGAGCGCATACGCGAGAGCGGCAGTCGGCCGCCCGCGATCAAGACCTGGTCGCGGCGTTCGACGATCTCGCCGGATTTCGTCGGCCTGACCTTCGCCGTGCATAACGGCAAACGCCACCTGCCCGTCTACGTGACGGAGAACATGGTCGGACACAAACTCGGCGAGTTCGCGCCGACGCGCACCTTCAAAGGCCATTCGGGAACGAAGGCCGAAAAGGGCGGAAAAGTAGCTAGATAGAACAGTGACAAGTGACAGGTGACAGGTGACGAGCAGGAAATGCTTTTAACTTGTCACTCATCACTCGTCACTCGTCACAGAGGTTGAGAGATGGACGCAAGAGCGAGTGCAAAGTATCTGCGCGGGTCGCCGCAAAAGGCGCGACTCGTGATTGACATGATTCGCGGCAAGAACGTCAACGAGGCGTTGGCCGTGTTGCAGTACACGAACAAGCGCGCGGCCGACGGCATCGAGAAGTGCGTGCGTTCGGCCGTGGCGAACGCCACCGAGGCGGCGGAGAAGGCGAACATCGCCGTTGACCCCGACGACTTGTGGGTCAAGGCGGCGTTCATTGACATGGGGCCGACGAAGAATCGTCGCCGCATGCGCCCCGCGCCGCAGGGTCGCGCCTACAAGGAACGGCGTCACTTCCATCACGTGACCGTGCTCTTGTCGAGCGACGAGCAGGAAGCGGTGAAGGGCAAGCCGTCGAAGGCGGGCAAGCCGCGGACGACGAAGCCGGGCAAGAAGCTGGCGGCCAAGTCTAATGCCACGCCGAAGCCCGCCGCCACGAAACGCGCGGCGACGAAGCAGCCGGAGACGGCTGCGAGCGAGACACCGGCCGCGACCACGACGCCCGCAACTGAAACGGCAACCGAAGAATAGTTAAGTTTGAACGGAGAATAAATGGGTCAGAAAGTTCATCCATACGGCTTCCGCCTCGGCTATAACAAAGACTGGCACTCGCACTGGTTCGCGAAGAAACAGTACGGCGAGTTCCTCTTGGAAGACCTCAAGTTGAAGGCGACGCTCAAGGCGCGCTTTAACGGCGCGGGCGTCTCGCACGTTGACGTGGAGAGGGCGGCCAACCGCTTGAAGATCATCATCTACACCTCGCGCCCCGGCATCATCATCGGGCGCAAGGGCGCGGAGATTGACAAGCTCAAGGCCGACATCGCCTCGCGCACCGGCAGAGAAGTGCTCGTCTCGATTCAAGAGATTCACAAGCCTGAACTCAACGCGCAGTTGCAGGCCGAGAAGATCGCCGTGCAGCTTGAGAAGCGCATCGCCTTCCGCCGCGCCATGCGCAAGACCGTGGAAGAGACGCTGCGCTTCGGCGGGCAGGGCATCAAGGTCAAGGTCGGCGGCCGCCTGAACGGCGCGGAGATCGCCCGCAGCGAGTGGTACTTGCAGGGGCGTCTGCCGCTGCACACCTTGCGCGCTGACATTGACTACGGCTTCGCGCAGGCGCACACGACGTTCGGCGTGATCGGCGTCAAGGTCTGGATTTACCGCGGCGAGATTCTCGACCCGAAAGCGGCGATGGCGCGCGGCACGGCGACCGACCCGATCAACGAACCGCGCGGCGAACGCGGCGAGCGAGAGCGTCGCCCGCGCACGCGGCGTGAACGCGAAGGCGGCGACAATCGCGGCGACCGTGGCGACCGTGGTCGCCCGCGCAGCGACAACCGTTAATAGTTAATTCGTAAATTGTGATCTCACGCTTGAGATCGTTAGAGGTGCATTCATCATGTTGATGCCGAAAAAAGTTAAGCACCGGAAGCAGATGCGCGGACGCATGACGGGGACGGCCACGCGCGGCGCGGAGATCAGCTTCGGTGAGTACGGTCTGAAATGTCTGGAACCGGCGTGGATCACGGATCGGCAGATCGAGGCGGCTCGTATCGCCATGACGCGCCACATCAAGCGCGGCGGAAAAATCTGGATCCGCATGTTCCCCGACAAGCCCGTCACGAAGAAGCCCGCGGAAACGCGCATGGGCAAGGGCAAGGGCGCGCCGGAATACTGGGTGGCCGTGGTCAAGCCGGGTCGCATCTTGTATGAGATCGAAGGCGTGGACGAGACGACGGCGCGCGAGGCTATGCGTCTGGCGGCGCAGAAGCTCCCGATCAAGACGAAGTTTGTCACCCGCGCCGAGCAGGAAGGGGGCGCAGTTTAGTCATGAAGAAACGCGAAGAGTTGGAAAAGTTGAACGGCATGTCGGACGAGGACTTGCGTGAAGAGGCGGCGCGCGTCAAAGAGTCGCTGTTCCGCTTGAACTTCAAGCTGGCGCTCGGCGAGATGGACGCGGTGAAGCGTCTGCGGCAAGAGAAGCGCACGCTGGCGCGCTTGCAGACGCTCTTGACGCAGCGGCAGTTGGCGCAGCAGGCGACGACGTCGCAAGGCAAATAGATTAGTAGATCGTAAACGGTTAAGGCCGGGTTCTCCGGTCGGCGATTCACGGTTGACGAGGTTTTAAGATGGCAGAAGAAAATCAGGAACAGACGACGACGGGCGGCGGCGACGCGCCGAAGGAAGAGCGCGCGAGCGCGACCGACGACGTGCGCGCGGCGGAATCCACCGACGCGGGCGAGACGCTCGCGCACGAGGTTGCGCCGAACGTTGACTCGCAGGCTGGGAACGCCGCAGGGACGGAAGCGGGCAAACGCGGCCGCCGCGCGGAGAAGGTCGGCATCGTCGCCTCGGACAAGATGGAGAAGACCATCGTCGTGCGCGTTGACCGTTTGATCAAGCACCCGAAGTATCGCCGCTACGTGCGCCGCACGTCGAAGTTCATGGCGCACGACGAGACGGGCGCGACCATCGGCGACAAGGTGCGCATCGTCGAGACGCGGCCGCTGTCGGCGCGTAAGCGTTGGCGCGTCGTCGAGATCGTGCAGAAGGCTGAGAAATAGTGACAGGTGGCGAGTGACAGGTGACAAGCAGAGCAAGGTAAAGCAAACGTTTTAACTTGTCACCCGTCACTTTCAACTCGTCACTGCGAACGGAGTGAGACAATGGCTATTCAAATGCAGACATCGCTGGAGGTGGCGGACAACTCCGGCGCGCGGCGGGTCGAAATGATTATGAGCATCGGCGGTTCGACGGGGCGGCACGCCGTCCTCGGCGACAAGATCAAAGTGACCGTCAAAGAGGCTTCGCCCGACGGCGCGGTCAAGAAGGGCACGGTGCACAACGCCGTCATCGTGCGCACGCGCAAAGAGGTGCGCCGCAAGGACGGCACGTACATCCGCTTCGACCAGAACGCGGCCGTGCTCATCAAAGACGACAACACGCCCATCGGCACGCGCGTCTTCGGCCCCGTCGCACGCGAACTGCGCGACCTCAATTTCATGAAGATCGTTTCGCTCGCGCCGGAGGTGATTTAAGACCATGGCTGGAACAAGGAAGCGCACCAAAATCAAGAAGGGCGACATCGTGCAGGTGATCGCGGGTCGCGGCTGGGCGACGTACAAGGGCGGCGCGCGGACTCCGATCCGCGGTCGCGTGCTCGAAGTCTCCCCGGCGAACGGCAAAGTCAAAGTCGAAGGCGCGGGAATAGTCAAGAAGCACCAGAAGGCCAACCCGCAGAACAACCGCGGCGGCGGTATCATCGAGAAGGAATCGTGGATTGACATCTCGAACGTCCAGTTGATTGACCCCGAATCGGGCAAGCCGACGCGCGTGCGCGCGGGCGAGTCGAGCGAGGGCGCGAGGCAGCGCATCGCCACGAAGAGCGGGCGCGTCGTCGAGAAGTAGTTTGCACGGAAGTGAGCTTGGGGATCGTTTGAGGAGTCTGGAAACGCCGGTCACGCGGGCGAGACCCAGACGCGAGAGGTGGAAGAGAAATGGCTGCAAGACTGAAAGAGCGTTACCAGAAAGAGATCGCGCCCGCGCTCGCCAAGGAGTTCAACATCAAGAACCCGATGGCGACGCCGCGGCTCGAAAAGATCGTCATCAACATGGGACTCGGAGAGGCCATCGGCAACTCCAAGATCATTGACACGGCGGCGGACGAACTGTCGTCCATCGCGGGGCAGAAGCCCGTCACGACGAAGGCCAAGAAGTCCATCGCGTCGTTCAAACTGCGCGAGGGCATGGCGATCGGCTCGATGGTCACGCTGCGCGGCGACCGCATGTACGAGTTCTTAGACCGCTTCGTCTCGGTCGCCCTGCCGCGCGTGCGCGACTTCCGCGGCGTCTCGCCGAAGGCGTTCGACGGGCGCGGCAATTACACGCTCGGCATCCGCGACCAGTTGATCTTCCCCGAAATTGATTTCAACAAAGTGGACAAGACGCGCGGGATGAACATCTCGATCGTCACCACCGCGAAAAACGACGAGCAGGCGCGCGCGCTCCTCAAGGCGCTCGGCATGCCGTTCCGGCAATAGAGAAGTGACAAGTGACAGGTGATGAGTGACAAGTTAAAAAAACTGTCTTCAACTCGTCACTCGTCACCTGTCACTCGTCACTGAGGTTTTCATGGCAAAGAAATCGTTAATTGCGAAGTCGAACCGGACACCGAAATTTTCCTCGCGCGCGTACACGCGTTGCAAGCGTTGCGGACGCCCGCGCGGCTACTTGCGCAAGTTCCAACTGTGCCGCATCTGCTTCCGCGAACTCGCGCTGCAAGGTCAGATTCCCGGCGTCGTCAAATCGAGCTGGTAATTATTAGAAATTGACCGTCAGCAGTCAGCCCGCCGCCCGTCGAGGGGCGCGCTGAAACCTGACGGCGTAAACTGGAGCTGTAGAGTAATGACTGATCCTATTGCCGACATGCTGTCGCGGATGCGTAACGCCATTTCAGCGAAGCACTCGCGGGTGGACATCCCGGCGTCGAAATTGAAACTGGAGATCGCCCGCATCCTCAAGGAAGAGGGCTACATCAACAACTTCGTGATGAAGGGCGAGGGCGTCAAACGTTCGATCCGCATTTTCCTGCGCTACGATGCGCGCGGCACTTCGTCCATCTCGCACCTCTCGCGCGTGTCGCGCCCCGGCCGCCGCGTCTACATGGGTTCGGGCGAAATCCCGAAGGTGCTCGGCGGCTACGGCGTCAACATCGTTTCGACTTCGCGCGGCCTGATGAGCGGCAAGCGCGCACGCCGCGAGAACGTCGGCGGCGAAGTCCTGGCACAAATTTACTAGCAGTGACAAGTGACGAGTGACAAGTTGAAAACTAAAAACTTGTTTTAATTCTTGCTCGTCACCTGTCACTTGTCACTTGTCACTGAGGTTGTTATGTCTCGTATTGGAAAGAAAGTTATCACCGTGCCGGCAGGCGTGACCGTGACGATCACCCCGCGCGAGTTGACGGTCAAAGGGCCGAAGGGCACTTTGAAGACGCCCGTGCCTGAAGGCATCACCTTCGAGTTGGAGGGCGACCAGTTGCAGGCCATCCGCCAGACGGACGAACTCGCGGCGCAGCACGGGCTGGCGCGCGCGCTGGCGAACAACGCCATCGTCGGCGTGACCGAAGGCTTCACGAAGCAGATGGACGTGGTGGGCGTCGGCTACAAGGCCGACGTGCAGGCGAAGAAGATCGTCTTCTCGCTCGGCTACTCGCACCCCATCGAGTTTCCGCTGCCCGAAGGCATCGAGGTCAAAGGCGAGCGCGTCCCGGCGAAGTCTTCGATTCAACAGTACCAGTTGACGCTGACGCTCTCCGGCATTGACAAGCAGAAGCTCGGACAGGTCGCCGCCGAGATGCACTCCTTGCGCAAGCCCGACCCCTACAAAGGCAAGGGCGTGCGCTACGCCGACGTGGTGCTGAAACTGCGTCCGGGCAAAACGGGTAAATAAGAGTGACAAGTGACAGGTGACAGGTGACAAGTTAAAACAAAAACTTGTTCTTTCCTGTCACCTGTCACCTGTCACCTGTCACTTGAGGTTTGAAATGGCACAGAAAGATAGAGCAGAAGTTCGCAGGGCGGTGCACAAGCGCATCCGCCGCAAGGTGTCGGGGAGCGCAGCGCGCCCGCGCCTGACGATCTACCGCAGCCTGAACCACATCTACGCGCAGATCATAGACGACGAGCAGGGGCGCACCATCGCCGCCGCCTCGACGACCGAGAAGGATTTGCGCGGCGCGACGGGCGGCAACATTGACGCCGCCGTGCGCGTCGGCCGCGCCATCGCCGAGCGCGCGCTGTCGAACGGCATCGAGAGCGTCGTCTTCGACCGTGGCGGCTACCGTTACCACGGGCGCGTGAAGGCTCTGGCCGACGCCGCGCGCGAGGCCGGGTTGAACAAGAATGAGGCGGCGGCGCAGCCGGAAGAGCAGCCCGCCGAAGCAGCAGCAGGACAGGAGCAGTAATGCGACAACCGAGACAGAGAATTTCAGCGCAGGGACTTGATCTCAAAGATCAGGTGATCAGCATCAACCGCGTGACCAAGGTGGTCAAGGGCGGCAAAAACTTGAGCTTCGCCGCGCTCGTCGTCATCGGCGACGAATCGGGGCACGTCGGCTTTGGCAGCGGCAAGGCGCGCGAAGTGCCGCTCGCCATCAAGAAGGCCATCGAGTCGGCGAAGAAGAATTTGATCCGCGTGCCGCTCATCAACAACACTCTGCCGCACCAGTTGATCGGCAAGTACGGCGCGGGGCGCGTGATGATGAAACCGGCGTCGGAAGGCACGGGCGTTATCGCGGGCGGCGCGGTGCGCGCCATCATGCAGGCCGTGGGCGTCCATGACGTGCGCACCAAAGTGCTCGGCTCGACCAACCCGCACAACGTCGTGCGCGCAACCTTCGACGGGTTGCTGAACATGAAAGACCCGTTGGAACTGGCGCGCCTGCGCGGCAAGCAGGTCGAAGAATTATAAGTTTCAAGTTGCAGGTTTCAGGTTTCAAGGCTGATAAGTTCTTCGGTCTTTAACCTGAAACTTGAAACCCTTGAGAGGATTTATGGCAGAGCAGAATCAAGCACAGGCGAGCGGCGGTACGATCCGCATCCAGTATTACCGGAGCTTCATCACTTTCCCGAAGACCCAGAAGCAGATCGTGCGGAGCATCGGCCTGACGAAGATGAACCAGATCGTCGAGCGGCCGGACAACGCCTCCATGCGCGGCGTCGTCGCCAAAGTGCCGCACCTGTTGCGAATTATCGAGTAGGAGAATTGGTGAATCGTGAATCTTAAATCGTAAATAGAAGAAACCCGTTTTACTCTATTTGCGATTCACGATTGACGATTCACGAGGAATTGAACATGGCTATCGGTCTTAATAATTTACATGCCCCGGCCGGTTCGACGCACAAGAAGAAGCGCGTCGGGCGCGGCCCCGGTTCGGGTCTCGGCAAGACGGCGGGGCGCGGCAACAAAGGTCAGAAATCGCGTTCGGGCTACTCGGCCAAGATCGGTTTCGAGGGCGGCCAGATGCCCTTGCAGCGTCGTTTGCCGAAGCGCGGCTTCACCAACATTTTCAAGAAGCAGTGGATCGAGGTCAGCCTCGCGTCGCTGGAGAAGAGTTTCGAGGCGAACGAGGAAGTGACGCCGGAGTTGATGCACCAGCGCGGCGTGATCGCCAAAGGCAAGCGCGATGTGGTGGTGCTCGGCACGGGCGACATCTCGAAAGCACTGAAAGTTTCGGCGCACCGCTTCACGAAGAGCGCGCGCGAGAAGATCGAGTCGGCGGGCGGCGCGGTGACCGTGATCGAGAAACGCTCCGACGACAGCAGCAGCAGCAGCGCGCCGCAGCAGTAACAAAGACGGCGGCGACAACCGCAGACGCTTGGCTTTGCGCCGGCACGTGCAGAGGACGAAAAGCCCGAAGACGCAGAGAGCGTGTGCGCTGAAAGATTTTGGCGTCTGCCCTGCGTCTTTAGCGTTCTTGAGAAAGCCTCACGGCGGCAATTGCTTCGGAGCGTCGGCGCGGGGTTAAAGCGAGCAAGTCGCGGGCGCACGTTTAAGCCGAGGCCGGTTGGTCGCCACGGCAGTTCTGTTTTAAGCTAGCGTCCGTTCAGCCGTCAGTTCAAGTCTCTCGAAAGAAGCACTCTTATGGAAAAGTTTTTCGCCGCCCTCCGCAACATGTTTCAGGTGCCCGACCTGCGCCGTCGCATCGGCTTCACGCTCGGGTTGCTTGCGATCTACCGCCTCGGCGCGCACGTCACCGCGCCCGGCATCAATAAAGATCAACTGGCGCGCGTCTGGGGCGACGTGGGCAACACTCTGCTCGGTGTGCTCGACCTCTTTTCCGGCGGCAACTTCCAGACCATCTCGGTCTTCGCGCTCGGCGTCACGCCCTACATCACCGCCTCGATCATCCTGCAACTGATGACGACCGTCTTCTCGCAGTTGAAGAAATTGCAGGAGGAGGGCGAGGCCGGGCGACAGAAGATCAACCAGTACACGCGCTACCTGACCGTGGTGCTCGCGGGCTTCCAAACCTCCATCGTCGCGCGCTGGTTGCAAGCCAACGGCGTCGGCGAGCCGGGCTGGGGCTTCCTCCTGACCACCATGATCACGCTCACGACCGGCACGATCTTCGTGATGTGGCTCGGCGAACAGATCACGGAGCGCGGCATCGGCAACGGCATCTCGCTGCTGATCTTCGCGGGCATCGTCATCGGCCTGCCGAACGGTCTGGTGCAGGTGACGACGCGCCTGCGCAGCGGCGTCACGCTCGAAGTGATCGGCGTGCTCGCGCTCTGCGTCGCGCTCGTGCTGCTCATCGCCTTCATCGTCTTCGTCGAACAGGCGCGGCGCAAAGTGCCCATCAGCTACGCCAAGCGGCACGTCGGGCGTCAACTCGTCGGCGGGCAGCAGACGGTGATGCCGCTCAAGATCAACATGGCGGGCGTCATTCCGGTCATCTTCGCGTCTTCGATGCTAGCCTTCCCGCAGACCATTTTGCAGTTCATCCAGTACGACCCGGCGAACCCCGAATCATGGCGCAGCCGCGTCCACCTGTTCTTCCAGTCGTTCCACGGCGGCGACCCCTATTACGAACTTTTCTTCCTGTCGCTCATCGTCATCTTCACCTTCTTCTACATCACGATCATCTTCAACGTGGAAGAGGTGGCCGACAATTTGCGCAAGCACGGCGGCTTCATCCCCGGTATCCGACCGGGACGGAACACCGCGGAATTCTTGAACACGATCCTGACGCGCTTGACCACGGTCGGCGCGATCTACCTCGCGCTCGTCGCACTCGTTCCGCAGATCATGCTGAGCGGCTTCAACGTCGGGCGGCTGCCGTTCGTCGGCGGGCGGATGGAAGAATTCTTCACCAGCACGCCGGGCTTGGGCTGGGTTCCGAGCGGCATGGGTTATAAATTTTACTTCGGCGGCACGTCGCTGCTGATCCTCGTCGGCGTCGCGATGGACACTGTGGCGCAGATCGAAGCACAACTAGTCATGCGCAACTATGAAGGCTTCCTCGGTTCGGGCGGTCGCCTGCGCGGACGGAGAACGTAAACCTCTAGCTTATGGCAAAGATTGTCGTCTTAATGGGTGCGCCGGGCGCGGGCAAGGGGACGCAGGCGCGTCTGCTGCAAGAGCGTCTCGGCCTGCCGCAGATTTCGACGGGCGACATGTTTCGCGAACTTGCCAAAGCAGAGACGCCGCTGGCCGCCGAAGTGCGCGCCGTGCAGGCTTCGGGCAAACTGGTCTCAGACGATCTCGTGATACGCATCGTCCACGAGCGGACGAATCGCGAAGACTGCAAGCGCGGTTACATCCTCGACGGCTTCCCGCGCACGACGGCGCAGGCCGCGATGCTGGAAACGCTGGCGGTCGAGCAGGGCAACAAGATTTACGCCATCCTCGTTGACGTGCCTTTTGAACTTTTGGAACAACGCGCGACCGGCCGCCGCAGTTGTCCTGTGTGCGGCGAGATTTATAACATCTACTTCAAGCCGCCGCAGGTCGAAGGTTTCTGCGACCTGCACCCGGACGCGCCGCTCACGCACCGCGCCGACGACACGGCCGAAAAAATTCGTGTCCGGCTGGCGACTTACGAAGCGGAGACGCGCCCGCTGCTCGACTACTACGAGGCGTCGCAACGCCTCCGGCGCGTGGACGGCACGCGCGCGCCGGAAACGATTTACGCGGACATTGAAAAGATAGTAACGGGTGACAAGTGACGGGTGACAAGTTAAAACAAACAACTCGTCTTTTGCTCATCACTCGTCACTCGTCACTCGTCACTGCTTTATGATCATCGGGAAGTCGAAAAGGGAATTGGAGAAGATGCGCGCGGCGGGGCGGCTGGCGGGGCTGGTGCGCGAGGAGTTGCGGCGCATGGCGCGCGCGGGCACGACCACGCTCGACCTCGACCGCGCCGCCGAGCGGATGATTCTCGAAGCGGGCGCGAAGCCCACGTTCAAGGGCTATCACGGCTACCCTTATTCGATCTGCGCGTCGGTCAACGAACAGGTCGTCCACGGCTTCCCGTCGGACTACGTGCTTCAAGACGGCGACATCATTTCGATTGACGTGGGCGCGACGCTCGACGGCTTCGTCGGCGACACGGCGACCACCGTCCCCGTCGGGCAGGTTAGCGAAGACAAACTCCGCCTGATCCGTGTGGCGGAGGAGAGCCTGGAACGCGCCATCGAGCAGTGCCGACACGGACGCCATCTGGGCGACATCGGGTGGGCGGTGCAGGAGTTGGCCGAAGCTGAAGGCTACTCGCTCGTGCGTGACTACGGCGGGCACGGCATCGGCCGGAAGATGCACGAAGACCCGCACATCCCGAACTACGGGCGGCCGGGAACGGGCACGAAGATCAAGAACGGCTATGTCTTCGCCGTCGAGCCGATGCTCAACATGGGCACGCACCACACGAAGACGCTGGCCGACGGCTGGACGGTGGTGACGGTTGACGGGCGGCCGAGCGCGCACGTCGAACACACCATCGCTATCACGGAAGAGGGGCCACAGGTGTTTACGCGCGTGCCGGAAGAGATCGAGCGGCTGCAAGCGGCCGGTGCGGCAACGGCGGCGCAGGTCTGACGCGGAGCGGAGGGCGTCTCCGGCTTGGCATAAGGTCAATGCTGTGTTAATATCCGCAGTTTGCCGATACCGGCAATTTTAAATCTATCGGAAAGCGGGTCGGGTGGCGGAAAGATTGGGCTGGCCGCGTGTCGGTCGGGCTGCTTGCCCCCGGTTCAAGTCGAGGCCGGAAATTCCGGTGGAAAAGGTGGACGGGTTATGAAAGTAAGGGCTTCCGTTAAAAAGATGTGCGACAACTGCAAGGTCATCCACCGCAAAGGCGTGGTGCGCGTGATCTGCACGAATCCGAAGCACAAACAGCGTCAAGGCTAAAAATCAATTTCAAATCTGAGATTTGAAGTCTCGGATTTTTCAGAGTTGGAGAGAAGAAATGGCTCGTGTAGTTGGCGTCGATCTTCCGGTGAACAAACGCGTCGAAGTCGGCCTTACATATATCTACGGCATCGGGCGTTCGCGCTCGAAGTCCATCCTGCAAGAGGCAGAGATCAATCTCGATACGCACGTGCGCGATCTGGACGAGGAGCAACTCGGCCGTATCCGCTCGATCATCGAGGGGCAGGGCGAGGTCGAAGGCGACTTGCGCAAGCGCGTGCAGATGGACATCAAGCGTCTGATGGATATCGGCGCGTATCGCGGGTTGCGGCATCGCCGCGGGCTTCCCGTCCGCGGCCAGCGCACGCACACCAACGCGCGCACGCGCAAAGGGCCGCGCCGCGCCACCATCGCCAAGAAGAAAGCGCCCGGCAAGAAATAATATTGAGAGAGCGGAGGCTAGAGGTCAGGGGTCAGCGCAGAGACGTTGGCCGCAACTGACCTCTAGCCTCTGACCTCTAATCTTTGAGGTTTTCATGGCAAAAGCAACAGCAGCAGGCGGGAAGAAAAAGACCTTTCGCAAGAAAGAGAAGAAGAACATTCCGAACGGGATCGCCTTCATCGCGGCGTCTTTCAACAACACGATGATCTCGATCACGGACTTGGAAGGCAACCTCGTCGCGCAGTCGTCTTCGGGCGCGCGCGGCTTCCGCGGTTCGCGTAAAGGCACGCCGTTCGCGGCGCAGCAGGCGGCCTACGAGGCGGCACAGAAGGCGAAGGATGCCGGGATGCAGCAGTGCGAAGTGCGCGTCAAGGGGCCGGGCGGCGGGCGCGAGTCGGCCATCCGCGCGATCAACAACGCGGGCATCCGCGTGACCTCGATCCGCGACACGACGCCGATCCCGCACAACGGTTGCCGCCCGCCGAAGCGGCGCAGAGTTTAAGAAAGCAGTGACGAGTGACAAGTGACGGGTGACAAGTTGAAAAAGACTTGTTTTAATCTCGTCACCTGTCACTCGTCACTTGTCACTGTTTTAACGACCTAAAGGATGAAGGGTCGCGGTCGCCCGTCGGGGGCGCGTGCGGTCTGTAAACTTTTCCGTCTTAACTATTAGACTGGAGGCAGAAAGAAGTGGCTAGGTATAGAGGAGCGGTGTGCCGTTTGTGCCGCCGTGAAGGTGGAAAATTATTTTTGAAGGGCGACAAGTGCTACAAGCCTTCGTGCCCGATTGAAGCGCGCGGCACGCAGCCGCCCGGACAGCACGGCAACTCGCCGCGTCGCGGCAAAGCCCTCGCCGGCTACGGCCTGCAACTGCGCGAGAAGCAGAAAGTCAAACGCATCTACTTCGTGCTCGAAGGTCAGTTCCGCAACTACTTCGAGAAGGCCGCGCGCCAGAAGGGCATCACGGGCGCAAACCTGCTGATCCTCTTGGAGCGCAGGCTCGACAACGCCGTCTACCGCGCGGGCTTCTCCACGTCGCGGCGGCAGGCGCGCCAGTTGGTCAACCACGGCCACATCGAAGTGAACGGGCGCAAAGTTGACATCCCCTCTTTTCAGGTGAAGGCCGGAGACGTGGTGACTGTCCGCGAGACGAGCCGCAAGAACGCGCACATCGAAGGCGCGTGGCAGACGGCCGCCGGTCGCGGTCGCCCCTCGTGGCTCGCGCCCGCCGACGGCGCGGAGATGGGGGCGCGCGTGGCGAGTCTGCCGACGCGTGATGATGTCGACCGTTCGATCAACGAGCAACTCATCGTCGAACTTTATAGCAAGTAACATCCGCGCGGGTGGCGGTGGCCGACTGTTTTCGCGCATGTCTCGCTACGGGACATGCCGGGGCGGTGGTGGCCGCCGCCCTCGCGCACACAGGCTTTTAATAACAGCCAGAGGGTCAAAAAAAGTATGGCTATGGATCAAAATAATCTCTGGACAGGATTTCAAATGCCGCGCCGTCTGGCGGTCGAGAACGAGACGTTGACTGACCGCTACGGGCGCTTCTCCGCGCAGCCTTTCGAGCGCGGTTTCGGCACGACCATCGGCAACTCTCTGCGCCGCGCGCTGCTCTCGTCAATCGAAGGCGCGGCGATTACGGCCGTCAAGATCGAAGGCGTCGAGCACGAATTTTCGAGCATCCGCGGCGTCGTCGAGGACGCGACGGACGTGATCTTGAACCTCAAGCAGATTCCGATCAAACTGCATGGCGGCGAGGCCAAGACGCTCACCATCAGCAAGACGGGCGCGGGCGAAGTGCTCTCCGGCGACATCGAGACCGACGCCGACGTGGAAGTGCTCGACCCGAACGTCTACATCGCAACCGTCAGCGAAGGCGGCTCTCTGAACATCGAGATGCGTCTGAAGCGCGGGCGCGGTTACGTCCCCGCCGACCGCAACTTCGACGAAGACCTCTCGCTCGGCTACATCCCTGTTGATTCGGTGCACACGCCCGTCAAGAAGGTCAACTACACGGTCGAGGCCGCTAGATTGGGTCAGAACACGGAGTTCGACAAGTTGACGATTGACGTGTGGACGGACGGCTCGGTCAAGCCGGACGATGCCGTCGGCCTGGCGGCCAAGTTGATCAAGGATCACATGGCGATCTTCATCAACTTCGAGGAGGACACGGACGAGTTTGCCTACACAGGGATAGAGCGTCCGCCCCTGCCGCGCAACGATCAACTCGACCGCTCGGTTGACGAACTCGAACTCTCGGTGCGTTCCTACAACTGTCTGAAGAACGCCAACATCAAGAGCATCCGCGATCTCGTCCAGCGGAGCGAGCGCGAGATGCTGGCGACGAAGAACTTCGGCAAGAAATCGCTGAACGAGATCAAGGACATCCTGCACGGGATGGGCTTGGACTTCGGCATGGAGTTTGACGAACAGGGTAACCCGATTCCGGGCACCGGCGGGCGCGACTCCGACATCAGCGACTTCGCCGACGAAGACGACGACCTATAAACATCAGTGACAAGTGACGAGTGACAGGTGACAAGTTAAAGCAGTAGGACTTGTCTTAAACTTGTCACCTGTCACTCGTCACCTGTCACTTTAAGAAAAAGCTATGCGACATTTGAAAGCACATCGCAAACTGGGGCGGACGACCGAGCACCGCCTCTCCCTGTTGCGCAACCTCGCGACTTCACTGATCAACGCGCGCAACGAGCGCGTCGTCACCACGCTGCCGAAGGCGAAGGAACTGCGCCCGTTCATCGAGCGCGTGATCACGCTGTCGCGCAAGGCGCAGACTTTGAGCGGCGACGAGGCGGCGGTGCAGGCCGTTCACCTGCGCCGACAGGCCGCGACGTTCTTCCACACGGGCAACCGCCAGCATAAGAGCGAGACGGGTCGGCGCGGCGCGGTGCCCCCGGTGCGCACGGCCGGTGTGGCCGCCGTCAAACGTCTCTTCGACGAACTCGGCGAGCGTTACAAGGATCGTCCGGGCGGCTACACGCGCATCATCAAGTTGGGTCGGCGCGACGGCGACAACGCCGAACTCGCCATCATCGAACTCGTCGGCAGCCCGCGCGAAATCGAGGCCGCCAAGCAGACCGAGAAGCGCGCCAAGTCCGTCACGTCGGACAAGCGTAAGTCTGCGCGCGCGTCGAAGTCGGGCGAGGCCGAAGGCGGTCGTCGCGGCGGCAAGAAGGCCGACAAGACTTTCGAGAAGGAAGAGACGACCGCAGCGCGCGGGAAGACCGGCGGCGCGGAAGTGAAAGACGCGGACAAAGCGGGCAGTGGCGGACGCCGTTCGAAGAAGACCGAGTCAACGGCCGCCGAGCAAGACACGGATAATTAGAGTTAGTGCCGGGCGGGGCGCGCTCGCGTGAGAAGCGGAGCGCGCCCTTCGTCTAGCCGACCGCCAGCCCCTAGCCCCCGCGTGCGCAGGTTGACCTGAGCCGTCAGCGGGACGGGGCTTTGATTTTGCTCTACCAACGCCGAGCAGGAGAGACCGCTTGGAAACTCAAGCAGCGCGGAGGTGTAACCGAACATGAGCGACGAACAGAGACCCGAAGAACCCGCAGGCGGCGACCAGCCGAACGACAGCGGCGGCACACGCCAGCAGCAGTCGGCCGACGCGCGCCGCGGTGGCAGTAGCAGCACCGGCACAGGCGGAAGTAGTGGTGGCAGTGGCGGCAACCTCGGCGGCGGTGGTCGTCACGGCGCGCGTCGCGGTCGTCATCGCGGCGAGCGCGACAGTCAACCGGCGGCGCGCCGTACCACCGAGACTTCGATC
The DNA here is from genome assembly GCA_030841105.1 of Pyrinomonadaceae bacterium. Taxonomy (GTDB): domain Bacteria; phylum Acidobacteriota; class Blastocatellia; order Pyrinomonadales; family Pyrinomonadaceae; genus JAIVJZ01. Next base: position 10,341 of record JAVEDE010000044.1, on the reverse strand, counting down.
AACATGGATGAGTTGCGCGAGTTGGCCGACTTGATCGCCGCGCAGGGCTTCACAGAGTTTGAGTTGGAGAAGGAGGGCTTCCGCCTCCGTCTCAGCCGCAACACTTACCCGCAGACTGCGCCGGGCACGACGGGCGGGGGCGCGAGCGGCTCGGTCATCCCGTTCCCCGCGCCGTCTGCCACTTCCGCGCCGCCGACGGCCGCTCCGAGCGCCGCGTCGAGCGCGCCCGCCGCGACGACGCCCACCGCTCCCGCGCTGGCTGCGGCTGACGCCGCCGAAGACCTGTTCAAAATCCCTTCGCCCATCGTCGGCACGTTCTACCGCGCGCCCTCGCCGACCTCCGACGTGTTCGTCAAACAGGGCAGCCGCGTCGAACCGGAGACGGTGGTCTGCATCATCGAGGCGATGAAGTTGATGAACGAGATACAGGCCGAGGTCAGCGGCACGATTGAAAAAATTTACGTCGAGAACGGCCAGCCCGTCGAATACGGGCAAGCGTTGTTCGGCATCAGGAAGTGAGAAGAGAGTGACAAGTAGCAAGTGACGAGTGACAAGTTGAAAACTAAAAACTTGTTCTCGCTCGTCACTCATCACTCGTCACTCGTCACTTGATTATGGCAATTGCCCCGCGCAAATTTCGGAAGATACTGATCGCGAACCGCGGCGAGATCGCGTGCCGGATTATCTGGGCGTGCAAGGAGATGGGCATTCAGACCGTCACCGTGCACTCGGAAGCGGATCGCGATTCGCTCCACGTGCGTTTCGCCGATCAATCCATCTGCATCGGCGCGGCTCCTTCGGCGCAGAGTTATTTGAACATCCCCGCCGTCATCAGCGCGGCGGAGATCATGAACGTTGACGCGATTCACCCCGGCTACGGCTTCCTCGCAGAGTCGTCTTACTTCGCGGAGATTTGCGAGGCGTGCAACATCAAGTTCATCGGGCCGCGCTCGTCCGTCATCAAGCTGATGGGCGACAAGGTTGAGGCGCGGCGCGCGATGAAAGAGGCGGGCGTGCCGATTTTGCCGGGCAGCCCCGATCCGTTGGAGACCGAGGAAGAGGCCATCAGGCTTGCCCGCGAGATCGGCTTCCCGGTCATTATCAAGGCGGCGGCGGGCGGCGGCGGGCGCGGCATGCGCATCGTGCGCGCCGAGGCCGAACTCGGCCGAGAGTTGGAGACGGCCTCGAACGAAGCTCTCTCCGCGTTCAAGAACGGCGACGTGTACATCGAACGTTACGTCGAGCGGCCGCGCCACGTCGAGATACAGGTGATGGCCGATGAGTTCGGCAACTGCGTCCACCTAGGCGAGCGCGACTGCTCGGTGCAGCGTCGCCACCAGAAGTTGATCGAAGAAGCCCCTTCGCCCGCGCTCTCGCGCGAGTTGCGTGAAAAGATGGGGCGGGTCGCGGTCGAAGCCTGCAAGCGCGTCGGCTACTCGAACGCGGGCACGGTCGAGTTTCTGCTCGACGAGGACGGAAGTTTCTACTTCATGGAGATGAACACGCGCGTGCAGGTGGAGCATCCCGTGACGGAGATGATCACGCTGGCCGACATCGTGCGCAACCAGATTCGCGTCGCAGAGGGCGAAGAGTTGGCCTTCAAACAGGAGGACGTGATTTTCGCCGGGCACTCAATTGAGTGCCGCATCAACGCGGAAGACCCGGTGAAGTTTACGCCTTCGCCGGGGCTGATCACGGCCTGCAACATACCGGGCGGCCCCGGCGTGCGCGTGGACACGGCGATCTATCCCGGCTACTTCGTGCCGCCCTATTACGATTCGCTGATCGCGAAACTGATCGTCCACGCGCGCACGCGCGATCTGGCGATTGCGCGCATGCGCCGCGCGCTCGAATCAATGGTGATCGAGGGGATCAAGACGACGATCCCGCTGCACCTGAAGATCATGGACGACGCGCAGTTTCAGTCGGGCGACTTTTCGACCAAGTTTCTGGAAGAGTTTTTTGAGCGACAGAACACTGCTGGCGGCGTGAGAATCGCCAACGCCTGAAGCCGTCGCGCACAGGGCTTCACGGCGCGTTGACCGGCCGGAAACGAGCCTTTATAATGAACGACTTTCCCGCAAGGGATTTTCGCGTCTGAGGAGAGTAGAGAGATGTCTTACGCAATTATCAGATCGGGCGGCAAGCAATTCCGCGTCGCGGAAGGCGAGACGGTGCGCCTGCCCTCGTTGAACGAAGAGGCGGGGAAGAGCGTGGAGTTCGACGTGCTCGTCGTCGGCGGCGACAACGAGACGCGGGTCGGCTCGCCCATGGTTGACGGCGCGCGCGTGGCGGGCACTATCGTCGAGCACGGGCGCGGCGACAAGATCATCGTCTTCAAGAAGAAGCGCCGCAAGCAGTACAAGCGCACGCAAGGCCACCGGCAAAATTACACGGCGGTCAAGATTGATTCGATTGGATAAAGAGTAATGAGTGATGGGTGAAGAGTGATGAGTGAAAAACTCTTCTTACTCGCCATCCTTCACATATCACTTTCTTGAAGGGTTGAGTTATGGCACATAAAAAGGGAGTCGGCAGTTCGCGTAACGGCCGCGATTCGCATTCGCAGCGACTGGGGCTGAAAAAGTTCGGCGGCGAGCGTGTGCTCGGCGGCAACATTCTGGCGCGCCAGCGCGGCACGAAATGGAAGCCGGGCAAGAACGTCGGGCGCGGCAAAGACGACACGTTGTTTGCCTTGATTGACGGCATCGTCAAGTTTGAGGACAAGGGGCGGCAGGGCAAGTTCATCAGCGTCTACGCCGCGGAAGCTGCCGCCAACGCCGCCGCAGCCCCGGAGGCGGTCGCCGCCTAGCCGACGAGGAGTCATCCAACAGTTACTTTGCGACGCCCGCGCCTGCTCGAACGAACCAGCAAGCGTAGGCGTCGCTTCGATTTTTGATTGCGGGGTGCGGATTAGAGAGCGACTGCTTTTGTCTTCAATTCGCAATCCGAAATCCACATTCGGCATTCGTCAACATGTTTATTGATCGAGTCAAAATTCGCGTGAAGGGCGGGCACGGCGGCAACGGCGTGACGGCCTTCCGCCGCGAGAAGTTTGTGCCGCGCGGCGGCCCTTCGGGCGGCGAGGGCGGCAAGGGCGGCGACGTGTGGCTGGTGGCCGACACGGGCGTCAACACGCTGCTGCACCTGCGCTACAACCCCGAACACAGCGCGGATCGCGGGCGACACGGCGAAGGCTCGAACCGTTCGGGGCGCGAAGGCGAAGACGTGTTGGTGCGCGTCCCCGTCGGCACGCAGGTCTACGACGCGGAGACGGGCGACCTGATGTGCGATCTGGCGGAAGAGGGGCAACGCTGGCTGGCGGCCAAAGGCGGGCGCGGCGGCTTCGGCAACTCGCACTTCGCCACCTCGACCAACCGCGCGCCGCGCTACCATCAAGAGGGCGACCCCGGCGAAGAGCACGAGTTTCAACTCGAACTGAAACTCTTGGCCGATGTCGGCCTCGTCGGCTTCCCGAACGCGGGCAAGTCAACGTTCATCTCGACCGTCTCGGCCGCCCGGCCGAAGATCGCCGACTACCCTTTCACGACGCTCGAACCGCACCTCGGCGTGGTTGACCTCGGCGACTTCCGCACGTTCGTCATCGCCGACATCCCCGGTTTGATCGAGGGCGCGCACGAAGGCGCGGGCTTGGGCGACCGCTTCCTGCGCCACGTCGAGCGGACGAAGCTGTTGCTGCATCTCGTGGACGTTTCTTCCGCATCGGGGCGCGACGCCGTGGGCGACTACGAGGCGATCAACCGCGAGTTGCACGCCTACGATCCGCAACTCGCCGAACGCCCGCAGATCGTCGTGGCGACGAAACTCGACGCGCTCGACGAACCGGAACGCGTGGAGAATTTGCGGCGGCGCGCGACCGAGGACGGGCGGGAGTTTTACGAAGTTTCTTCGGTGACGAATACGGGCGTGCGCGAACTCGTCTACGCAATCTCGCAGGCGCTCGACGCCATGCGCGAGCGAGACGCGGCGACGAAGGCCGAGGCGACGCGCGAACACGCGGACACCGCGCCGGGCGGAAGCGTCGCGGCCGGCACGTTGACGGCGGGGACGACGCGGGAGTGAGTTGATGGACGCGCCGCGCCGGAGCAGTACGAACGCACGCATCGCGCTTTACGGCGGCACGTTCGATCCAGTGCATGACGGGCACGTGGCGGTGGCGCGCGAGTTGTTGAAGTTGTTCGCGCTCGACGAAGTTCTTTTCATCCCGGCGCACGTCGCGCCGCACAAACGCCGGAACGTGCCGCCCGCGTCGCCCCTGCATCGTTACGCGATGCTCGCGCTGGCGACGCAAGGCGAGCCGCGCTTCCGCGTCTCTGCGGTCGAACTCGACGCGCCGGAAAAGCCCTACACGGTGGAGACGATTGCGCGTCTCAAAGCGGCGACGCCGGACGCGCACTTCCTGTTCGTGATGGGCGCGGATTCGTGGGAGGAGATTACGACGTGGCGCGAGTGGGAACGTTTGCTGTCGCTCGTCGCACACGTCGTCGTCACGCGGCCGGGTTATGAACTTTCGACGGAACACGTCACGGCGGAAGCGCGCGGCCGGATAGTTGATTTGAGACAGCCGGACGCGCCGGGAGACGTGGCCGCGATTGAAGTGATGGGCGAGTCGAAAATTTATTTCACCGACGCGGTGAAAATGGAGATCGCGTCGAGCGACATTCGTCGCGCCGTGCGCGAGGCGGGCGAGGGACAAGCGGGAAGCATTAGAGTGCCGCAGCCTGTGGCGGAGTACATCAAAAAATACAGGCTCTACAGAGAGGCGCATGAAACAGAACGACACGACGCCGGAAGAGGGCGCGCTCACGACTAAGAAGCGCGCCGCATTGAAGAAAGAGACTGACGCCGCAGCCGCAGCCGCGACCGCGACACAGGGCGAACCGGACGCTGCCGTGGCAGTTGCCGCCGTTGCCACATCGGCGGGCGACGAAGGCTTGGACGCGCGCATCGAGAGCGCGCTGCGCGGGGCGAGCGACAAGAAGGCGCACGATCTGGTCGTGCTCGACCTGCGCCCTATCGCCACCTTCACCGATTACTTCATGATCGCGAGCGGCACGAACGCGCGTCAGGTGCAGGCCATCGCAGACGAGATCACGGAGCGTTTGAAGCGCGAGGGCACGCGCGCCGAACGCATCGAAGGCTACAAGACGGCCGAGTGGGTGCTGGTTGATTACGGCGATTTCATCGTCCACATTTTTGAAGACAAGGCGCGTCGCTTCTACGACCTCGAAAGGCTGTGGCGCGAAGGCCGCCGCGTCCCTCTGCCCGCCGACTTGCAGGCCGACGCCGGTGCGAGACAAGAAGGCGCGGGCAGTAGTAGTAGTAGTAGTTCTTTGAGCGACGAGTCGTGATCGAACTGGTGGCGCACTCGGAGGCGATGCGCGAGGCCGTGCGTCTCGCGGGTCGCGTCGCGACGACGGACGCCAACGTCCTCGTCACGGGCGAGTCGGGCGCGGGCAAAGACGCGCTCGCGCTCTACATCCACCGGGAGTCGAAGCGCGCCGCCGGGTCGTTCGTCAAGATTGATTGCGCTGCGCTGCCCGCGGAGTTGTTAGAGGCCGAGTTGTTCGGTTACGAGCGCGGGGCGTTCACGGGCGCGCAGGAGTCGAAGCCGGGGCGGCTCGAAGCGGCGCACAAGGGGACGCTCGTCCTAGACGAAATCGCGCACCTCTCGACGGACGCGCAGGCGAAACTGTTGCGCGTCATCGAGCGACGCGAGTTCGAGCGACTCGGCGGCAGGCGCACGGTGAAAGTTGATGCGCGACTGATCGCCTTGACGAACGTTGATCTAGACGAGGCCGTCAGGCGTCGGGCGTTTCGGCCGGACTTGTTCTACCGGCTGAACGTCGTCCGCATACACGTGCCGCCCTTGCGCGAACGTCGCGAGGATGTGCGAAAGTTGGCGCGCGGATTTTTGAAAACTTACGCGGCGAAGCACGGGCGGCGCGCACTCAGAATCGAGCCGGCCGCGCTTCAAATGCTTGAAACTTACGACTTCCCCGGCAACGTCAGGGAACTGGCGCACGTCTTAGAGCGTGCTGTCATCGTGGCCGACGGCGAACGCGTCGAAGTGGAACATTTGCCGGAGTCGGTGCGCGCGGCCGCGTCGCTGCAAAGAAGGCGCGAGGCGCGCATGACGCTCGCCGAACTCGAAGCCGCCTACATCGCCGAGACGCTCGTCGCCGCGCGCGGCAACAAATCCGAGGCCGCGCGCCTGCTCGGCATCAGCCGCAAGAATCTCTACGAGAAACTGGCGCGGCAGAAGGGAAACGACGAAGGGTGAACGGGAAACCGTCCGGGGTCAGTAGTCAGTAGTTCGTTGCGTGTGGTCATCACGCGAGTTGCTAAAGACTCAATTGAACAACGGACAAAGAACGGGCTTTCCTTCACCGTCCCGCTGATGCGGATTCGTTTCATCTGGGTGGGCAAGACGAAGAACGAGCATGTGCGTGCGCTCGTCGGCGATTACTTGCAAAGGCTGGGGCGGTTCGTTCGTTGTGAAGTGACGGAACTGCGCGAGAGCGCGAGCGGGGACGAGCGGGGCGTCGTCGAGGAAGAGAGCAAGCGGATCGCTGCGGCACTCGCCGCGCGTGCCGAAGGCGTGACGGTGCTGCTGGATGTCGAGGGGCGCGCGTCTTGGAGTTCGCCGGAGTTGGCGGCGCAGGTTGAGCGTTGGCAGTTGGAAGGGAAGAAGGAGATCGCGTTCGTTGTCGGCGGGCATCTCGGAGTCGCGGCGGAGTTGAAAGCGAAGGCGGACGTGCGCTGGTCTCTGTCGCGGCTGACGCTGACGCACGAGATGGCTCGCGTCGTGTTGGTCGAACAACTTTATCGCGTGTACACGATCATGCACGGGCTGCCGTACCAGAAATAAGTGCGACGGCTGAAACATTTGGGGCGCGCACGCGTTTTATTCGGAACAAGACGGGCAGAACAAGTAGGGTTTAGGAGAGGGACATAAAATATGGATAAGCGTAAATTGAAATCATACCGGGATCGTTTACTGGAACGGCGCGAGGCTCTGTTCCGGCAGGTGACGGAGGCGGAGATGTCGAGCCGCGAGCGCGACCTCGAAGCCACGCAAGACCCCGCCGACATGGCCGCCAACGCCTACACAAAGGAACTGTTGATCTCGATGTCGGCCAACGACCGCCGCCTGCTCGCATTGATTGACGAGGCGTTGCACCGCATCGAGACGGGCGGCTTCGGCGAGTGCGTCAACTGCGGCGAGCCGGTGCAGGAGAAACGTCTGGAGGCCGTGCCGTGGGCGCGCTTCTGTCTCAAGTGTCAGGATTTGCAGGAGCGCGGGTTGTTGAACCCGGAAGAAGAATAAACGCGCGCCACAGTCTGTAGTCATTAACACGACGACGGCAGCCCTTCGATTCGGAAAGTCCGGGTCGGAGGGCTGTCGTCGTTTTTGCTCGCACAAACGACGGCGACACGGGTAAACTGACGTTGATGTGGCTCGGACGACAACTCGACGCGCTCTACGACGCGACGCTCGCGCTCGTCTACCCGATGCGCTGCGCGGCGTGCGGCGCATCGAGCGTGGAGGCACGCGCGGACGCGCCCGCGTGCGCGGCGTGCTGGCGAGCGACGACCGTCTTCACGGGCGACGAAACCTGCTGCTGGAAGTGCGGCGCGCAATCAGCGGGCGACGTGCCGCCGGAGAAGAGAATGGACGTGCGTTGTCGCCGCTGCGACGCAGCCGCGTTCACGGCGGCGCGCTCGGTCGGGAAATACGAAGGAGCGTTGCGTGCGGCGATTCTTACCTTGAAGCACGAGCCGCACGTGTCGGCGCGTCTGGGGCGTTTGCTCTACGATACACAACGGCGACGGCCGCTCGACGCGGCCACGCGCATCGTGCCCGTCCCGCTGCACGCCGAGCGCGAACGCGAGCGCGGCTTCAATCAGGCGACGCTACTGGCGCGCACGCTGGCGTCGCTCTCCGATCTACCGCTCGACGAATGGAGCGTCGCGCGCACCCTGCACACGGCGCGCCACCGCGCAGGGATGGACGCGCGGGCGCGGCGCGAGACGGTTGAGCGTGCGTTCCGCGTCGAACGCCCGCGTCTCATAGAGGGCGAGCGCATCCTGCTCGTTGACGACGTGTTCACGACGGGCGCGACCGTCTCCGCGTGCGCGCAGGCGCTCAAAGACGCGGGCGCGTCGGAAGTGTTCGTGTTAACGGTAGCGCGCGCCTGAAAGCAGGGGGCAGAGGTCAGCGGTTACATGTCCGTCAAAACAAGAACTGTTTTTTAACTGGTCTCTAACCTCCGACCTCTGCTTTTGCCCTCTAGCCTCCGACCTCTGTATGATGTCCCCATGAGAGACCTTTACCCGGAGATTGAACCTTACGATCAAGGCATGCTGCCGGTGTCGCCGGTGCACACGCTTTACTACGAGCAGAGCGGCAACCCCGAAGGCGTGCCTGTCGTCTTCCTGCACGGCGGCCCCGGCGGCGGCACCGTCCCCGACTACCGTCGCTTCTTCGACCCGGAGGCTTACCGCATCGTGCTTTTCGACCAGCGCGGTTCGGGCAAGAGCACGCCGCACGCGAATCTGGAAGACAATACGACGTGGCGCTTGGTCGCCGACATCGAACAACTTCGCGAGCACTTAGGCGTCGAGAGTTGGGTCGTGTTCGGCGGTTCTTGGGGCAGCACGCTCGCGCTCGCCTACGCGCAGTCGCACCCCACGCGCACGCTCTCTCTGGTCTTGCGCGGCATCTTTCTTTGCCGCCCGAAAGAGATTCGCTGGTTCTATCAAGAGGGCGCGAGCGCGATCTACCCGGACGCTTGGGAGCACTACGTCAAAGTTATCCCCGAAGCGGAGCGCGCGGACATGCTCGGCGCGTTTCATCGTCGCCTGACGAGCGACGACGAGGCCGTCAGACTCGAAGCCGCGCGCGCATGGAGCGTGTGGGAGGGCAGCACGTCGAAACTCCACCCGGACGAAGACTTCATCGAGCACTTCGGCGACCCGCAGTTCGCGCTCGCCTTCGCACGCATCGAGTGTCACTACTTCATGAACAACGCTTTCTTCGACACCGACAACTACCTGATCGAAAACGTCGGGAAGATTCGCCACATCCCCGCGGTCATCGTGCAGGGGCGTTACGACGTGGTGTGCCCGCTGATGAGCGCGTGGGAACTCCACCGCGCGTGGCCGGAGGCCGACCTGCGGATCATCCCCGACGCCGGGCACTCCGCCCTCGAACCCGGCACGCGCAGCGCGCTCGTCGAAGCCACGGACAGATTTAGAACAGTGACGAGTGACGAGTGACGAGTGACGAGTTAGAAAAACAGGCGGTTTTAACTTGTCACCCGTCACTTGTCACCCGTCACTGTTTTTACGACTTGTCACTCGTCACCTGCTTCTGTACTATCTGCAAGCAGTATGAACGGACGGGTTTTAGTCCTAAACGCATCATTCGAGCCGATCAACGTGTGTACGGAACGGCGCGCGGTGGTGATGATCTTTAAAGGCGTGGCGCGCGTCGAAGAGCACAACGGGCACATGCTGCATTCGGCGCGCGTGACGATGCACGCGCCGTCGGTCATCCGTCTGACCGAGTACATCCACATCCCCTTCAAAAATCGCTCGCTGTCGCGCAAGAACATTCTGCTGCGCGACCACTCGACGTGCCAGTATTGCGCCAAGCAACTGCCGCCGTCCGACCTGACGCTCGACCACGTCTACCCGCGTTCGCGCGGCGGCGAGTCAACGTGGGATAATCTCGTGGCCTGCTGCAAGCGTTGCAACCATCGCAAGGGCAGCCGCACACCGGAGGAGGCGGGGATGCACCTCGTCCGACACCCGCGCGGCTTTTCGCTGCACGTCAGCCGCCAGATCATGCGCTACCTCGGTCGCGCGGATCAGACGTGGCGCAAGTATCTTTTTTACGAGTCCGACACCGGAGAGTCGGACGAATAGCGACGGCAGAGGGCGCGCCCCAGAGACTGCCGCCGACGCCGGTTCACCTGTAAAGGATCTCAGCGAATGAATGAAACGACACTAGCCATCGGATTCGGGACGCAGGAACTTCTGATCATTCTCCTGATCGTCTTCGTCCTCTTCGGCGCAAGCCGCTTGCCGCAACTCGCTAAAGCTCTGGGGCAGAGCAAGCGCGCCTTCAAAGACGGGTTGGACGAGGCCGACGACGAGGCGCGCATCGCCGAAGCGAAACGCCGCGAGCGCCTGCGCGCCGCCGAGTCAACCTTGAGAGAAGACGAACTCTCCGCCGACAAGTACACCGCCGATAAGCCGCGCTGAACAACTTCGGCCTGACGCGATAAAGAGTCGCCGCCAACGTCACGTGAC
>JAVEDE010000002.1 GCA_030841105.1 Pyrinomonadaceae bacterium | reverse complement strand
CGTGAACCGACACAGTTCACGCGGCGCGCTTCTCACTTTACGTCATTCGATGCGACCGGCGTCGAATGATTCCGGCCGACTTACCTTTTCGCCCGGATTACAAAAAACCAAAAATGCTTATAATGGTCGGGCTGGATAAATCCACTTAACCAAATCGAGTCTGTCACCCGAAAGGAATCCTGATGATGCTTCGACCGTCAACTGTCCGCGCCGCCATTTTACCGTCCGCGCTGCTCTGCGCGTTTCTCGCCACCGCCTGTAGTTCCACCGGCGAGAAGACCGCGACCAACACGGCGAACGCCAATGCTCCCGCCGCCAACGCCAATCAAGTTAATAGCAACACGGCCGTCGTCGCGGGCAATGCCAACAGTGCCGCCGGGCAGAATGCGTCTAAGGCGAAGTTGAATTTGAACACCGCCACCGGCGAACAGTTTCTCGCGCAGATTCCGGGCTTGGGCAACCGGATGGTGCATGAGTTCGAGGAGTACCGGCCTTACAAGAGCGTGCAGCAGTTCCGGCGCGAGATGGGCAAGTACGTCAAGCCGGAGCAGATCATTGAGTACGAGAAGTACGTCTACGTGCCAATCTCGGAGAACGACTCGGACGCGCCGACGCTGCAACAGATTCCCGGCCTCGACGCGACCGAAGCCGCGGCTCTGGTCGCCGGTCGCCCCTACGCCTCGCGCGACGCGTTCCTCGCCAAGCTCGCCGAGAAAGTTTCGGCGGATGAACTGGTCGTGGCGAAAACTTATCTGGACGGCAAATGAGTCCCGCCGACGTACTGTCGCGCCTGCGGCGATTCCTCTTGGCCTTCACCGTCCTGCTGCTCGGCGGGGCGTTGCTTGAGTTGTGGCTGATCGAGCACACGGAAGACCCTGTGCAGTTCGTCCCGTTCGTGCTGTGCGGCTTGGGGATGCTCGCCGCGCTCGCCGCGCTCTTGCGCCCCGGCCGCGCGACGGTGTGGGCTGTGCGCGTGTGCATGGCGCTCCTCGTCTTGGGCAGTCTTCTGGGAATCTATCTACACGTAAACGGCAACCTCGCGTTGATGCGTGAGATCAGCCCCAACGCGACGACGGGCGCGACGTTGTTCGGCGCACTCGGCGGCGCGAACCCGCTCCTCGCCCCCGGCGTGCTGGCGGTGGCCGCCATGCTCGCGCTCGCCGCGACCTACCATCACCCGGCTCTCGGAGACGAAGAATAGCGCGGCTTCACAGAGGGGACGCGGAAGCAAGAAACACGGAACACGTCAACGTGGAAACAGGAACGCGGAACGTTGAACTGAGAGCAAGTCGCCTTCAGTTCAACGTTCCGCGTTTCTTACTTCCGCGTTTCCCTTCTCGCGTCAGTCCATGTCGAGCGGGTTGCGATAGGGGATGTCTTTGTCTTTCTCGGCGCGCTTCATGGCCTCGCGAAACTTCTCGTCGAGGATGCGCTCGCGGTCTTTGAGCGAGCCGAGTTCCTGCGCGAAAATTTGATCGCGCGTCTGCTTCTGCTTCTCCAACCCCTTCGCCATCTCCTCGAACGAGGCGATGGGCTTGGTCTTCTCTTCGTGTGAGATGAGCGCGCCGGTCTGCGCGTCAATGATGAGGGTAGATTCGCAGCAGGGGCAGATGAGCGTGAAGCGTGGGGTATCCGTCACAACCAGACTCCTTCGTCCGAGATTACGCACGCGCTATCGCACGCGCTCGCGGGCGGATTATAACACTTAGCGCGGGCGGAAGCGGCGGCGCGCGGCAGTCTTATAAACATGAAAGACGGCGGTTGCGCGCCGAGGACTGAAACGTCCACAACTCACAACCGCCGCCTTTATCTTTTAACTTACGCCTGACGCGCTTAAGGCTTCACGGCGTCTTTAATCGCGCCGCCGACTTTCTTTGCGCCGTCAACCGTCTTCTCGCCGACTTTCTTCGCGCCCCTGGCTACCGGCCGCCCCACATCCTCGGCCTTGTCCGCCACGCCGCGCCCCACGTCTTCGGCCTTATCGGCCACACCGCGGCCGACATCCTCGGCCTTATCCGCGACCGGCCTGCCCACGTCCTCGGCCTTGTCCGCGACGCCGCGCCCGATGTCCTCACCCTTGTCGGCCACGAACCCGGCGGCGTCGGCCACTGCTTCGCCCGTCGCCGTCAAAGCCTGATCAACTTTGCTCTCCGGCAAGTCGCGCACCTGCCCGCCCGTCGTGTAGACGCGCGCCGTGCGCTTGCCGGTCTTCGTGTCGGTCGTCACGACAACCTTCTGGACGCGCGGGTTGTTGCTGAACGTGCGCGTCTGTGTGCGCACGCCGTTCGCCTCGGTCGTCACGATCTCCGCGTCCGCGCCGCCGGTCATCGGCGTCGTGTCGGCCGCAGCAGTCACGTTGGCGTTCGCCGCGTTACTGTTTCCCATATTCGCGTTATCACTGGCAGCACACCCGCCAGCCAAAATTGACAGAGCCAGCGCGCACAGGCTCACCGAAAAACGTTTTCCCACTTTTATCTTTCCTCCGTTTTAAACAGAATATTCCTTAACTACTCCGTCTGAAGCGCAACCGACGTGCCATGCGACCGACGCCCGCGCGCGTCTAGTTTCTCAGCAAAAAACGTTTGCTCGCCGAACGCGCCGTGGCCGTGTGTACGATGCAGATGCAGCGCGTCCTTTATCCATACTTGAGATTGCACCCCGCCTCACTTAACATCAACGCCTGTTTCTTATTCCCAAAATGTGCGCGGAGGTTTGAGATTTGGCGTATGACGCCTCGAAGGCTTGGCCGCGCCTGAAGAGGTGGCTCACCAGCTTCGATCGTGACGCGCTCGCGGGCGCGCTCATCTTCGTGCTCACCAGCGCGATCTTCCTCGCTAGCCCAATACGCCAGATCGCCGACTCGAAGTTTTCCACGCTCGTCAGCGAGAGCCTCATCCAACGCGGCACGTTCACGCTCGACCGCTACCAACTTCCAGACCTCGCGCCCGTGCAAACTTACGGCTCGGCTTCAAACACCAGCCTCTACCAGATCGAGTTCGTCAACGGTCATTACTATCACTTCTACCCGCCGGGCGGCCACGTGCTCTCCGCGCCTTACGTCGCCCTGCTGAACCTCTGCGGCGTCTCGGCCGCGCACCCCGACGGCAGTTACAACCCGTGCGGTGAACGGATCATTCAGGGCAGCCTCGCCTCTTTGCTGATGGGCGCGCTCGCCGCCGTCTTCTACTTCACGGCGCGGCTGCTCCTGCCCCTCGCGTGGAGCGTGTGGCTCGCCGTCGGCGGCGCGCTCGGCACGCAGGTGTGGAGCACCGCGTCGAGGGCTTTGTGGACTGACACGTGGGGCATCCTCTTGCTCGGCCTCGCGCTCCACACCATCCTCGCCGACGCCACGGGCAGACGCAGGCTCAGCCCCGTCCGGCTCGCCACGCTCCTCTCATGGATGTACTTCACGCGCCCCACCAACTCGATCCAGATCGTCGCCGTCGCCCTGTACATTCTCATCTACCGTCGCCAACTTTTCCTCCGCTTCGCGCTCACGGGCGCGGCTTGGTGCGCGGCCTTCGTCGCCTACTCGGAGTTTCACTACCGCCGCCCGCTCCCGACTTACTACTACCTAGCCAGCCAACTCAAACTCGACTCATTCTTCAACGCCTTCGCCGGAAATTTGATCAGCCCCTCACGCGGCCTGCTCGTCTACGTCCCCGCGCTCATCTTCGTCGCCTATCTACACCTCCGCTACGCGCGCGACGACGCGCACGCGCGCCTGACGTGGCTCGCCGTCGGCGTGTGCGTCGCGCACCTGTTGCTCATCGCGTCGTTCTCGCCGTGGTGGAGCGGACACTCCTACGGCCCGCGCTACACGACGGGCATCGTTCCGTGGTTCGTGCTGCTCGGAGTGTTGGGCGTGAGGGCGATGTTGGCGTGGAGAGAAAAGCGTGCGACCGAGGACGGCATACCGCAGCGGAGACGACAGGCGTCGCTCTACTTCGGCGCGGCTCTGCTCGTCTTGAGCGTCCTCATCAACTTGCGCGGGGCGACGGCGAGCGCGACGTGGCGTTGGAACTTGTACCCGCAGAACATTGACCAGCACCCTGAGCGCGTCTGGGACTGGCGACACCCGCAATTTTTAGCGACGAAGGCCGGGACGACACCACCGCAGTAGTAGAACCGCTCACCCCGGCCAACCCGCGCGGCGGTTAAATCCGGTTGAAGTTCAAGTCGGAGCGACCGCAAAAACTATTGACAACGCATCCGGTGCTAATTATATTGACGCCGCTTCAGTCTCAATATCTTCGACGGTATTGTCACCGCACTGTCGCCGCACGGCCGCAATATCTTCACCGATATTGGCCGCGAACGAGTTCACTCTTCACTAGTGGGTCAGCTTGCAGCGGAAATCTCCGGTCTCCTTGCAGTTGCGCGCCGCCCGCGAAACGTTTTGCCCCGTCACCCCATATATTATGTAGAGGTCGGTGGGCGGGAAGGCGGCCGTAACAGCTTCAGCCGGAGAGGACGCCAAATCGCATCCCGTGTTGAGCCACCACTCAACCTTCACTGTGGTCGACCTCGCATCACCACAATATCCACACCAATCAGGTGCAAAGGAGAGATATTATGACTTCTCCGATTGGGACATCCCCCGCCCCACCTGAAGGCTCCGCGCCTCCAGCCGGCGGTACCCCCATCGAAATCTTCGGAATGAGGCTGCCCGTTCCCAAGTGGGCTTTCTATTCCATCACCCTCTTCGTCACAATCGGGGCGGCCATTCCCGTCTTCTCGCAGTTGGTGATCCCTTTAACCCAGGAGTTCACGGCCACGAGCAAAGCCGAGAAGGCCAAGGCCGAGGCCGCGCGGGCGAAGGCCGACGAAGAGAAGGCGAAGGCCGAAAAAGAGGCGGCCAGCTTGCGCGCCAAGAAGGAGGAGATCGAGCAGCAGTTGGTTCGCTACAAAGAGTACCAGATTCACTACGGCGAGGCTCCGAAAAGCACGCGGGAACTTTTCAACAGCGCCGATCTGGGTTCGCTCAGCGTCTCCTTCTTCACCTCGGACGGCTGCCTGCGGGTCAACCGGAAAGCACCGGGGCATAATCAGGCCGAACTAATCTACTGGATCGCGGCCAAGTCCATCCCGCTCGAAGCCCCGCCGGGAAAACTCGATGACGTGAAAGTGTCACGGCAGGAAGTGCCACCCACGAACCAGCCCTTCCTCAACGCCTCGTACCAATTCGCCACACTCTTGCCCGCCGCGGCCGCGGCCGCGCCGACCGCAGGCACGAGTATGGCCGCATGCATAGACCCGCATCCGGGTGCGTTCCAGTCTTGGAACGGCCAACAAAACGGCTGCTGGATACAGGTCTGGCGGCGTTGGCCGGAAGGATGTCAACACTATCAGTGGTTCAACGGCTGCAACGGCTACTGGGACAATCACCCGAACGGAGCGCCACGCGTCTACTGGACGAGCTGCGCCCACTGACACCAACCACGAATCATCCCCCGATACGACCCGCTGCATGGCAGACTAACGGCGAGGCAGCGGCAGCTTTATTAGCCGCCGCCTTGCGACGCTTCAAGCACGGGTCGTCTCTAGCTGCCGACCTCCCCGATCCGCTCCAGCAAGTACCAGGACATGTATTGCCCGTACTTCTCCTGCAACTCTCTACGCCGCCAGTCCTGCCCCGTGATGATCTTGCGGCACGCGGTCGCGCCGCAGCGACACTCCATCCGGTAGGTATCGTCGTCGGTCGTCGCCCAGTCGTGCGTCAACTCTTCTCCCGCCTCGATGTCGCGCATGGCGACGAAGACAATCTGGCCGCGCACGCCTATGTTCGGCTCGCACGAATGGTTGCTGTAGATCATGCTCCCCTCGCGTTCGCTCTCCGCGAGCGGGCCGATGAAGAGGTCTTCGCCGATCTGTATCTCGGCCGGGCCGAGCACGGGTTCAATCTCGACGAGCGTGCGACGGTCGAAGACGTGCCCGCCCTTCACCGCGACGATCTCATCCTTCGCGAACGCCCCGACCGCGAACAGCCCGCGCCCGTGTATGCGGCTCTCCCTGACAATCGCTTTCGGCGAGATGTATGACAGGTTCATCGTGACTTGAAAGTGAGAGTGGCGACTTTTAATCAGTGCGGGGGCGAAACTCCAGCGCGCATCGTCAAGCGGACTCAACTTCACCTTGCTCGAATCGCGCCTCGACCGACGCGCCCCGGCGCGTCCCGTTTTCCAGAGTCAACTGCGGGTAAGACTTCGGCTCGGCCGGCGTCGCGCTGAGTTCGAGCAGACGCTCGGCCTCAAGGATCAACTCCTCCGCGCCTTCGATCTCGACGAATCGGCCGAACGGCAGTTCGTCTATCACGACCTCGACGCCCGCCACGTGCCACGTCTCCCTGCGCTTCTCGTAGACGGCGGCGGGCACGTAGCCGAGCGCGTCGAGAATGGCGGCGAGGGCTTCCGGGTCTGACACGATAGTCTCGTCCTCGCGCCGCCGCTTGATCCCTTCCGAACCGGGCATGCTCTCTTTGAAAGTGAAGACCGCGCGGCCGCCCCGCACGCGCCGCAGGCGCAGCACGCGCCCCCCGCGCTCAAGTCCCGGCCCCGCGTACAGAGTGTTTTCCTCAAACTCCTCGCCGCGCGCCTCCGCCCCACAGGCGCGCAGACGCACGCGCAAACTCTCCGCCTCCGCCTCGCTCACGCGGTACTTCTTCTCGATCTCGGTAGCCATAAAAAAACGTCCGTCGTCAGTTGTCCGTCGTCAGTTGTTAGTGGTCAGTTGTTTTCGTCCGGTCAAAGTCGGAACTCTTATCTTCACTTAGTTGCACGCGAACCACAAACCACGGACAACTCCTAACTCTGCTTGAGCCAGCGCAGGACTTCGGGGAGGCTCGCGCTCTTGCCGTACATCAACATGCCGACGCGGTAGACGCGCGCCGCCAGCCAGACGAAGAAGACGACGCTCGCCATCCCGATACCGAGCGAGAGCGCGATCTGCCAGAAGGGCGGCGTCTCCGTCACGATCCTGACGAGCATCGTGATCGGCGAGAAGAATGGCGCGATGGAGACCCAGAACGAGAAGGACGAGTTCGGGTTGCGTATGACGGGGAAGGCCAGATAGATGCTGATGACGGAGAGGAAGATGACGGGCATCGCCATCTGCCCCGCTTCCTTCTCCGTCGTCACCATCGCGGCGACGATCAGATAGATCGTGGCATACATCAAAAAACCGAGCACGAAAAACAGGAGCGCGTAGATGGCGAACGAGAGCGGCAGTCGCGGCAACGGCACGTCCATCCCGCGCGACGCCAGCATCCCGACGCCGTAGAGCGCGAACGCGCCGAATGCCACCGCCCACAGCGCGTACTGCGTGATTGCGACGAGCGCGACGCCCGCCAGTTTTCCGAGCATCAGGTGAAACGGTTTGACCGACGAGAACAGCACCTCCGACACGCGCGTCGTCTTCTCCTCCACGACCGACGAGAGGATGACTTGCCCGTACATCAAAATCGCCATGTAGATGAAGAGGCCGACGAACATCGCCAGCGCGAAGCCGCCGCCGCTGTCGCGTTCCAGTCCGCCCTCGCTGACCTTCGTCGTCTCCAACACGATATTTTTCGACAACTGGCGCACGCGATTTTGATCTATGTTCGCCTCGCGCAGACGTTGTTCGATGACGGCGCGGTTCAAACTGTGGCGCAGTTGCGAAGTCGTGATCGGGTCGCTCACGTTGCGCCCGTAGTATTCCGCGCGCCCCTCTTCCAGAATCTTTTCGGGCAGCACGAGGTAGACGCCCAACTCGCCTTTCCGCACGCGCGCGTTCAACTCATGCTTGATCTCCTCGACCGGACGCCCGCCCGTCGCGACCTGCTCGACCTCGTACTGTGCGCCGACCGCCTGCACCGCCTGCTGCAACTGCGCCTCGCCCCCCGGCTGTACTACGGCGGGCTGTGCCGTCTCATTCTTACGCCCGCCCTCACGGCGGTCGCCCTCTTCGTCGCGGCTCGTCAGGATTGACTCGCGCACGCCCTCGTACATCTTCCCCGTCAGGTCAACGACGGCGACCTTCGTCGCGCTGCTCGTCTGCATTGAGATGAGCAGGCCGGGCACGACCGTAAAGCCGATCATGATGAGCGGGCCGAGCACAGACGAGATGACAAAGCCCTTCGTGCGGAGGCGGCCGAGGTATTCGCGCCGGATGATGACCAGTAGTTTCTTCATGCGCTTTCGCCCACCTTCTGCAAAAAGATGTCGTGCAAACTCGGCTCGACCTGCTCGAAACGCGTGACGCGCGCCCCGCTCTCGACGAGCCGCCGCAACAACTCCTGCGCGTCCGCCTCTTCGGCCAGCACCACCTCCACGTAATCGCCGTAAGACTTGACGCCCGCCACGAGCCGCGCGTCTTTCAGCACCGCGTCGCCGCCCTCCGCGCGCAACGCGACGGCGCGACGGCCGAAACTGCTCTTCACTTCGCGCAGGCTGCCTTCGAGCACCTTGCGCGAGCGGTTGATGAGACAGATGTCGTCGCAGAGTTCCTCGGCCTGCGACATCATGTGCGTGGAAAAGATGATGGTGCGATGTTCGGCCTTCAGTTCGAGTAGCACGTCTTTCATCAACTCGGCGTTGACGGGATCGAGGCCGGAGAAAACTTCGTCGAGGATGAGCAGGTCGGGTTCGTGCATCACGGTGGCGATGAACTGAATCTTCTGCTGCATGCCTTTGGAGAGTTCGTCTGTCTTGTGCGTCTTCCACTCGGAGAGTTTCAGGCGTTCAAGCCAGCGGTCGAGCCGCGTCTCCGCCTCGCGCGCCGTCAGTCCCTTCAACTCGCCGAAGTAGCGCAACTGCTCGCCGACGCGCATCTTCTTGTAGAGGCCGCGCTCTTCCGGCAGGTAGCCGATGCGATCCTGCAAACGCTCGGACATCTGCTCGCCGAAGAGTTCGATGCGTCCCGTGTCGGGCGCGAGGATGTTGACGATCATGCGGATGGTCGTGGTCTTGCCCGCGCCGTTCGGCCCGATGAGGCCGAAGATGCGCCCGGCGCGAACTTCCAGACTCAAGTCGTCAACCGCCACAAACTCGTCGAATTTTTTCGAGACGCTGCGGAGCGCGAGGGTCACACCGTTTTCGCTCAAGAGATTTCCTCCGCCCCCGGCGGCGGTCGCCGTGAAGCCGTGGCGTGCGTGAGTCTTAAACTTTCCGACCGACGGCCGTTAATACGGGCGACGCGCGGCGAAAGTTCTAATGCCCGCACGCGCCGCGGCTCGCTCTCGCGCCGCGCCCGCTCCGGTGCTATGATGCTTCGCGTCAACGTCACTACACTTCAACACAGGCTGACGGCGATGCTCTCAAAAAACTTTCCCTTCCGGCGCGCACTGCTTCTCTTCCTCTCCCTCTGCCTGTCGCTCGCCCCGCACGCCGGGGCGCAACAGACGCCAACAGCCGACGCCCGCCCCGACACCGCCGACGAAGTGGTCCGCGTCAACACCGAACTCGTGCAGACGGACGTGATCGTCTTAGACAAGGGCGGCAAGTTTGTTGACGGCCTCAAACTCGAAAACTTCGACCTGCGCGTCAACGGCAAGCCGCAGCCGATCTCCTTCTTCGAACGCGTGACGGCCGGGAGCGTCAACGAAGACGCGCAACTCGCGGCGGCGCGTGGCGGCGTCAGGCCAACGACGGTTGGCAACACTCCTGCGGCGGCTGCGGCCAAACCGCTCGACCGCGGGCGTCACGTGCTTTTCTTCGTGGACGATCTGCACCTCTCGCCGGGCAGCCTCGCGCGCACGCGTAGTCTCCTGCTCCGCTTCATAGACGAGCAGATGGGGCAGAACGATCAGGCCGTTATCACGACCGCCAGCAGCCAACTAGGCTTTCTCCAACAACTCACCGACGACCGGCGCGTGCTGCGCGCCGCCGCCTCTCGTCTCAAACCGCGCGAAGTCAGCGTGCGCGATTTCCAACGCCCGGCGATGTCGGAGCTACAGGCGCTCGCCGTCGAGCAGAACGATCCGAACGTGCTCAACTATTTCATCGAGGCCGTGCTCCGTGAGAACCCCGTCTTCGGCAACCAGCAGAGCGCGCGCTCGCAAGCCGAGACGCAGGTGCGACAGCGCGCGTCGCAACTCGTCCAGACGAGCACGTCGGCCGCGACGAACACGCTCTACAGTCTGCGCAACATGCTGCGCTCGCTCGCGCCGCTGCCCGGCCGCAAGATCGTCTATCTCATCTCCGACGGCTTCCCCGTCGAGATGCGGCGTTCGGACATGGGCGAAACGTTGCGGCGCGTGACGGACGCGGCGGCGCGCGCCGGAGTCGTCGTCTACACGCTCGACGCGCGCGGACTGACGGCCGACGTGTCCGGCGTGCCCGACGCCGCGAGCGACGCCGCACCCGATCCTTCGGGTCAACTCTTCGCCGGTGCGATCAACGAGACGACCGCACGTCAGGAGCCGCTGCGACTCATCGCCGAAGACACGGGCGGGCGCGCTCTGCTCAACACCAACGCTCTCACCGACGCCCTCGCCAGAGCGTTCAAAGAGACTTCCGTCTATTACCTGCTGGCGTGGCGGCCGGAGAGTGGCGACGGGCGCAGCAGTAAGTTTCAGCGCATCGAAGTGAGCGTGCGTGATCGCGCCGACGTGAGCGTCCACGTGCAGCGCGGCTATTTCACGACGCCGCCCCCCGAACCCGCGCGCGGCAAGGAAGCCAAGCGCGAGAAGGACGCGAAAGAAAAGGACGCGACCGCCGCCGGTAAAGCGCAGCACAAGGAACTGATGGCCGCGCTGCATTCGCTCTACCCGAAGGCCGCGCTCCCGACCTCGCTCGCGCTCAACTACTTCAACCTCCCGCCGCGCGGCATGGTCTTAACCACTTCCATTCAAGTTGATCTCGGCGCGAGCGCGCCGCCCGTCGCCGCCGCTCCGGCCGACGCCAAAGCGCAACCGGAGCAGGTCGAAGTAGCCGGCGCGCTCTACGACGAACGCGGCGAACTCAAGAACGCCTTCCAGCGCAGCCTGACCGTCACGCCGAACGCGGTCGCCCCACTGAACGCGACGCCCGCCGCGCCCGATTCAAACAGCGTCATCGTGAGCACGCACGTGCCGATCACGCCGGGCATCTATCAGGTGCGAATTGCCGCACGCGACCCGCGCAGCGGGCGCACCGGCAGCGCGGCGCAGTGGATCGAAATCCCCGACATCGGCAAGGGCAAACTCGCCATGAGCAGCATCTTTCTCGGCGAACAGACGAACAAGGAGATCGTGCCCGCGAAGGACGCGACGCCGCAAGAGACTGCGCTGCCCGTCGTCATCACCGTGGATCGCCGCCTCGCGCGCACCTCGCGCCTGCGCTTCTTCACCTATATCTACAACGCGGCGCGCGCCTCCGACGGCAACCCCGACATCGCCCTGCAAGTGCAGGTCTTCCGCGACGATCAACCCGTCATCACCTCGCCCCTGCGCAAACTCGGCACGGAAGGCACGACCGATTTCACGAGCCTTCCTTACGCGGCCGAAATCCCGCTTGCCGGTCTCGCCTCCGGCAGCTACGCCCTCCAGATCACGACCATTGATCGCGTCTCGAAGACGACCGTCATGCAACGCGCGAAATTTATGGTCGAGTGATCGCCCTGAACGGGGCGATAGAATGTAAACTAAGTGGGAGCTATTTTCATAGAAGTTGTTTGAAAAGTTCCGTGAGGGACAAAAACAGGTTTACTTTTCAAACTGTTTCTTAAGTTTGCGCTCTACGCCTGCTTCGCCCACGCGACGACAGGCTCTACCCATTCTTTGAGCGGGCGGTAGATAAAGCCGTGCCCCAGTTTGAGGCCGAGTTTAACTTCGTCGCGCTGGCTCAACCCGTTGGAGCGCGCAAACAGTTTTTCACACGTCCCCGCGCCCGTGTCGCTCGCGTCGTAAATTGATAGCACGCGGCCGTGCAAATTCAACTCCGCGTTCTTCAAAGTCTGTTCGCCGCAACCGGCGATCAAGACGAAGTTGACCTCGCCCTGATTGAGCAGCGACGACGTGTACATCGCGATGATCGAACCCTTCGACGCTCCCACCACCGTGATGTGACGTGGCGGCACACCCGCCTTGAGCAACGCGTCAACCTGCGCGACCACCTTCGACGCGTATCGCTTAACATCCGTGTCCTTCGCGCGCGCTTCGCTGATCACGTGGAAGCCCGCCCCTTTGAACGTCTCCACAATCTTCTCGTACTCGTAAACCCCGTTCAGTTCGCTTACGGGGCGGACGCCCTTGTCCTCGACGATGCGCCCGTGCAGGTAAAAGAGATACCGCGCCCGCGCGTCAATCTTCTCCGGCACGTCTTTAAAGACGCGCCCCTGTACGTCACTTGCCGGAAACAACTCCGGCGACGCGACGAATATTTTCGCCCCGCCATTGTTGCCCGCCGCACACGCCAGCGAGAATACGACGGCGACGCCGAACAGCAGGTTTCGTAAGATTCGCGTGTGTCTCGTCCTGATCATTTCTCCAACACTTTCAAGACTCCAGCACGATGCGCCGCGCCGAGACGATCTGCTCGAAGGCTTGCAACTCGTCGAGCGTCGCGTCGTCGAGCGGCGCGTCGGTTTCGATGACGGCCATCGCCTCGCCGCCGCGCTCGCGCCGTCCCAGATGAAAGCGGCTGACGTTGACGCCGTGCGCGCCGAGGATCGTACCGACGCGGCCGATGACGCCGGGCACGTCGCGGTTGCGCGTGACGACCATGTGCCCCGACGGGATCGCCTCGATGCGGAAGCCGTTGATCTCCGTGATGCGCCCGCTGCTGCTGTCGCCGCTCGAACCGAAGAGCGCGCCGGAGACGCTCTGCTCGCCGCCGACGGTGACGACCCGCGTCGTGATCGCGGGCGACAACTCGTGCCCCGCGCCGCGCGTGTAGGAAGTCGTCACCGTGATGCCGCGCTCCTCCGCGATGAGGAACGCGTTGACGACGTTGACGCGCGCGCTCATGTCGCGCAGCAGTCCCGCGAGGAACGCGCGCGTGACGGGCGCGGCCTCCATGTCCGCCAACTCGCCCGCGTACTCGATCTTCACCTCACGCACCGCCTCATCCAACAACTGCGCCTGAAACCTGCCGAGCCGTTCGGCGAGGACGAGGTAAGGCGAGAGCGTGTGCAACTCCTGCGCGCCGAGCGCGGGAGCGTTGACCGCGCCGCGCAGCGCGCCCGTCTGGAAGTAGTCACGCATCTGCTCGGCGACCGTCACGGCCACGCCCTCCTGCGCCTCCTTCGTCGAAGCGCCGAGGTGCGGCGTCGTGATCACGGCCTCGAATTGCAGCAGCGGATTGTCCTGCGGCGGCGGTTCTTCCTCGAACACGTCGAGCGCCGCGCCCGCCACGCGCCCTTCTTTCAACGCCTCGTAGAGCGCGCGTTCGTCCACGAGGCCGCCACGCGCGCAGTTGATGATGCGGACGTGCGGCTGCATGCGCGCGAACTCGCGCGCGCCGATGATGCCGCGTGTCTCCGCCGTGAGCGGCGTGTGGACGGTGAGAAAGTCGGCGCGCGCGCACACCTCTTCGAGCGACGCGAGTTCCAACTCCATGTCGCGCGCCTGTTCGGGCGCGACGAACGGGTCGAACGCCACGACCTTCATCTCGAACCCGCGCGCCCGGCTCGCCACCACGCGGCCGATGCGACCGAGGCCGACCACGCCCAGAGTCTTCCCGCGCAACTCAACGCCGACGAACTTCTTCCGCTCCCACTTGCCGCCCTGCAAACTCGCGTGCGCCTGCGGCACGCGGCGGGCGAGCGCGAGCAGGAGCGCGAGCGTGTGCTCGGCGGTCGTCATCGTGTTGCCGTCGGGCGCGTTCATCACGATGATGCCGCGTGATGTCGCCGCAGGCACATCTATGTTGTCAACGCCGACTCCGGCGCGGCCGATGGCGCGCAGCCGCACGGCCTCGTCCATCAAGGCGGCGGTCACTTTCGTCTCGCTGCGCACGACCAGCCCGTCGTAGTCGCGCACGATCTCGCGCAACTCGTCCGGCTTGAGTCCGGTGCGCTTCTCCACCGCGAAGCCCGCGGCGCGCAAAGGCTCAAGCCCGCTCTCGCTCACGTCGTCTGATACAAGAATTTTAATGTTGTCCATAAGGGAAGAATTTACCGGGAAACGATGAATGATGAAGTGAAGGCTATCAGTTGTTCTTTGACAGTTGTCAGTTGTTCGGGTCAATCTTTAGCGACTCGGATGAGAGCCACACGCAACTGGCAACTGACCACTGTCAAAGAACAGTCTCTTATTCATCATCTATCATTCCATCTACATCGGGCCTCCGGAGTCTTTGCCGTCGGCCGTTCCGCCGCCGCTAATGGTGTCGGGCGTGCCGTCGGGCGACGGCGCGTTTGACGAATCGGACGACTCCGAAGCACCGCCTTGCGAAGCGGCCGTGTCGGTTTGAGATTCTTGCAGATCGCTCAGGGTGTCGCTGCTGGTCGCCTCTTCCTGCCGCGCGGCGGTCTGCGCGCCCGTGTCGGCGGCGTCCGCGTTCGGGTTCGTCTGTTTGGCTTCGTCCATATTTTCTCCTTCTAAAAGAGCAGATAAATTGATGTCAACAGCGACAACAGCGTCGCGGCGTAGACGCCCGCGAGCACGTCGTCGGCCATGATGCCGAGACCTGCTTCGAGCGATTCGAGGCGGCGGATCGGGTATGGCTTCCAGATGTCGAACACGCGGAACAGGACGAACCCCACCACCAGCAACCACGCGGGGCTGTCCCACGGCAAAAATAGAAATGTGATTAACTGCCCGGCCACCTCGTCCACCACGACGATGCCGGGGTCTTTGCGCCCCGTAATTTTCTCCGTCTGCGTCGCCGCCCAGATGCCGAGATAGGTGATGGCGGCGATGATGATGAGCAGGACGGAAGTTCGCAGAAACGAAGCGCGCAAAGTCCCAAGTGCGAGGCTTTGAAACGCGCCTCCCCCCTGCGCGCCTGCGAGCCACGAAGGATCGTTCATTAACAGCGCGTTCGACAAGCTGTTAATGAGGACATAAAAAACTACACCGACGAGCGACCCCCAAGTGCCCGGCGCGAGCGGAATCAAGCCGACGCCACACGTCGCCACCGCCAGCGCAACGTAATCCTTGAGACGACGCTCGCGCGGCGCGCGCCCGATGAAGGCCGTCGTCACCACCGCCGGATTCAGTTCGTCGCTCGATTCTTTAACAACCTTCATAAAAGTGACGAGTGACAAGTGACGAGTGACGAGACAAGAAAGCCGTGAATCGTTAATCGTCAATCGTGAATAGAAAGAACTGAGTTTTATCTGTTCACGATTTACGCTTCACGATTCACTGTTTTAACTTGTCACTCGTCACTTGTCACTTGTCACTGTTCAATAATGTGCCCGATCAGATCGTATTCGTGCGCGTCGGTGATGTGGACGTTGACGAAATCGCCGGGGGCGGGTGTGAAGCCTTCGGGCGCGTCGTTGATCAGGACGACCCCATCAATGTCCGGAGCTTGTGTTTCGAGCCGTCCCTGCCAGAGCAGGTCTGTCTCTTTCGCCGCGCCTTCAAAGAGGACGCGGCACGTCTCGCCGACGCGCGCGCGGTTGCGCCGGAGCGAGATGCGGCGTTGCTCACGCATCAGGCGGTCGCGACGTTTGGCGGCGACTTTCGCGTCAACTTTGCCGGCCAAGTCGAAGGCGGGCGTGCCCTCTTCGTCCGAATAGGTGAAGACGCCGACGCGTTCGAACTCGACGTTGCGCACGAAGGTCAACAACTCGTCGAAGTCTGCTTCGGTCTCGCCGGGGAAGCCCGTGATGAACGTGGTGCGCACGGCGATGCCGGGCACGCGCCGCCGGACGCGCTCGATCAGGCGTTCGAGACTCGCGCGCGTTCCCCCGCGCCGCATCAACTTCAGGACGTTCTGCGACGCGTGCTGCAAGGGCATGTCGAGATACTTGACGGCCTTCGGCTCGGACGCCATCACGTCGAGGAAGAGATCGCTGATGTGCGTCGGGTAGGTGTACATGACGCGCACCCACTCAATGCCGTCGAGGCGCGAGAGTTCGCGCAGCAGGTGCGCCAGCCCGTCGGGTTGTTCGAGGTCTTCGCCGTAGCGCGAAGAGTCTTGCGCGACGAGGATGAGTTCCTTGACGCCGCGCGCTGCGAGCGCCTGCGCCTCGTTCACCACCGAGCCGAAGCGGCGGCTGCGGAAATGGCCGCGCATCTGTGGAATGAAACAGAAGGCGCACGGGCGGTCGCAGCCTTCGGCGATCTTGATGAACGCGCTGTAGCCGGGCGTGGCGAGCACGCGCGGCGTTGATTCGTCGTAGAGGTAAGTCGCGCTCTGGTTGCCGAGCGTGACGACGGGGAGCGAGCGCGTGTTCACTTTGTCGTCGCAGACTTTCGTGATGTCGCCGATCTGGTTCGTCCCGATGAAGGCGTCAACTTCGGGTATCTCCGCGCGCAGTTCGTCGCGGTAACGCTCGACGAGACAGCCCGCGACGACGAGGCGTTTGGCCTTCCCGTCAGTCTTCATGCGCGCCGCTTCGAGGATGGCGTCAATTGATTCTCGCTTCGCCGAATCAATAAAGCCGCAGGTGTTCACGACGAGCGTCTCGGCCTCCGCCTCGTCCGTCGTGATCTCATAACCGGCGGCCGCGAGTTGACCCATCATCACCTCGCTATCAACCAGATTCTTCGGACAGCCTAAACTGATAAAGCCAATTTTTTTCATTCAAGTGACAAGTGACAGGTGACAGGTGACGAGGTAAATAAAACAGTGGCGAGTGGCGAATGACGAGTTACAAGTTAAAGCAGAAGCACTGTCTCTAAACTTGTCTTTCATCTCGCCACTTGTCACTTGTCACTCGTCACTGTTTTCCTGTCACTCCCTTTCCTTCTCCACGCGCCGCAGCCATTCTTCGATGCGGGCGGCTTCCGCAGTCGTGAGTTCGTGCGCGCCGAAGCGGACGCGGTTGTAAGAACGTGTCAGGAGCGTCGCTTCGGCCATGCCGGTGGTCGCCGCAAATTCGAGCGGCGTCTCGTCGGGCGCGCGCATCAGGCCGCGCGCTTCGAGAGCCTTGATCATGCGTTCGTAAAAGACGACGGACGAATAATTCTTCTTTCCGCGCCGACGGAATTTCAGCAGCCCGGCCAGCTCCCAACGCCGCGCGCGCGCGATGAACAGCAAGAGCAATCCGAGGAGCAGGCTCAGCCCGATTAACAGGGGAAAGTTGACGCGCGATGCGCCGCCGCCCATCCCGCCCGCGCCGATGGAGAATTGCTGCCACCAGGCGGCGAACCCGGCGCGCAGTTCGGCGAAAGTCTGCCCAGCCGTCTGCCGGTAGACGCCGAGATTGCTGCGGATGGATGTCGCGAGTGAACGCTGTTCCTGCTTATCATAAGCGACGACATATTGAATCCAAAGCAGTTCGAGGGCTTCGGCGTACTTGCCGAGTCGCCCGCGCAGGCCGCCCGCGTCGTGGTTGCCCGGCCGCCCGTCAACCGGCGTCGGGTCGAACGTCACCCACGCGCCGGTCTCAGGGAAATAAACCTCGACCCACGAGTGCGCGTCTGACTGCCTGACGGTGTACACGTCGGCCGCATCGTTGTACTCGCCCAACTGGAAACCGTTGACGACGCGCGTCGCCACACCCGCCGTGCGCAGCATCACGGCCATCGCCGTCGAGAAGTATTCGCAATGTCCTTCGCGGACGCGGAACATGAAATCCGCCAGCGGGTCTTGCGCGCCGCCCGACTTCTGCTCCAACGTGTAGCGAAAGTTTTGCTGAAAGTAAGATTCGATGACGCGCGCGGCGTCGTAGCGATTGCCTGCGTGCGCGCCGACGATCAGGCCGCGCGCGAGTTGGCGGATGCGCGGGTCTAGAGCGTCCGGCACGCGCAGGTAACGCTCCATCTCACGCGGGTAGGCGGCGAGGTCGGCGCGCAAACTCTCGGCGGGCGGCTCGGTCGTATCCGAGTAGGCGCGGTAAGAGATGCGCTCCTGCGAGTGATCGCGTGTCGTCAGGGCGTCCTCGTCGTCAATCCCGATGTAGGGCAGCGCGCCTTGGATGGCGACCGGGCGCGAGGCGATGAACAGGACGGGCGTGTCTATCGGCTCAATGAAGAAAGTCTGCGTCGTCAGGTTCTCCAGCGATTGCGTCGTGCCGAACTGGAAGAGGTTGCGGTCGTTGCCGCGCCGGTACTCGGTTGCGCGGCTCGACCTGCGCCAGGTGCGCCCGCCGAACTCGTCGAGCGCGACGCCCCGCCAGCGCAGCGTTTGATGCCGCCCGGCCAGAGGGTCTTCGACGCGCACGCGCATCACGACGCGCTGGCTCTGTTGCAGGCGGCCGATCTCGCCGAGCGTCACTTCGTCGGAAAAGCCGACGACGCCGTTCAGCCCGCCGTCGGCACGCGCGAGCGCGCTCCCGCTGAAACGCGGCATGATGAAAAAGATCGGCAACGCGAGTGCGAAGATGAGGGCGAGCAGCGAGAGCGCGACGAGCGGCAGCCGACGCGCCTCGCCCGACGGCGGCGCGTGCGTCGCCTTTCTTCTCGACAGTCGGCTCAGCCAGCGCGCGCGGGGCGCAGAGAGCAGACGCGTCTCCTGAATTTTGATCGCGCGGCGCGCCTTCCTGATCTCGAAGCAGACCACCGTCGAAAGCGCGCAGAAGGTGTAGAGCGCGAGCGTCGCCACGAAGAGCGGGCTGACGCTCAAGCCCGCCGCGAGCAGGACTTCAAAAAAAGAGATGAGATAGAGGAACAGCCAGTCGCGGTCGGCCTTGACCTGCGCGAGCTTGACGGCGGAGAGAAACAGGATGAAGTGCGTCAGCGCGGCGACGCCCGCGCGCGCCGGTTCGCCCGCCCAGAGGACGGATGACTGAAATTTCCAATCGAGGTAGAGCAGCGGCAGCGACGAGACGACCGCGAACATTCCGGCGCGCTCGGACAACTGCCAGCGCGTCCCCTCAAACTTCCACGCTGCCGCCAGCAGCAGCGCGAAGGCCGCGCCGAGCGCCGTGCCCATGCCGCCGGAGACGGCCAGCGCGAGCGTGCCGCTGGCGATCATCGCGTAGGAGGTGATGCGGAAGTAGGTGTCGAAAGTCACGTCGGTTAGGATGCGGAAGGGACGCGTTTTAGGAGTGCGACTTGTTCTTGACGATCTCGATCTCGAACAACTTCGGCCACATCTTGCCTGTGACGAACAGGCGCTTGCCCGCCTCGTCGTAGGCGATGCCGTTCAAAACGTCCTCCCCGCCCGTCCGGTCTTTGAGAGCGAGCAAGCCCGTGAGATCGATCCAGCCGATAATCTTGCCCGTCTTCGGCGCGATGCGCGCGATGCGATCCGTCTGGTAGATGTTGGCGTAGATTTCGCCGTCTATGTATTCGAGTTCGTTCAACTGATCAATCGGCTCGCCGCGATCTTTGACGCTGATCGTGCGCGTCGTTTGGAGCGTCAAGGGATCGAGGAAGCGTATCTGATCAGTGCCGTCGCTCATAATCAGGGATGCGCCGTCGTGCGTCAGCCCCCAGCCTTCGCCCGTGTAGTCGAACTCGCCCTGCTTCTGAAAAGTCGCCGGGTCGTAGATGAAGCCCTTATGCTCCTGCCACGTCAGTTGGAAGACCTTGTTGTGAAAGACCGTCATGCCCTCGGCGAAGTAAGTTCTCGGCACGGAGATTTGTTTGATGACTTTGCCGGTCTTCAACTCGACCTTGCGCAAACTCGACGCGCCGTATTGCCCCGTGCTCTCCCAGAGTATGCCGTCGAGGAAGATCAGCCCTTGCGTGTAGGCGCGCGTGTCGTGCGGCCATGAATTTTTAATTTTGTAGGAGTAGGTGGGAATCTCCTGCGGCAGCGTCGCCTCCGGGGTCTGCCCGTGGCTCTCAGGTTGAGTCGCGGTCTTCTGCCCCGTCGCTTCAACGGTGGCGGGCGGCGATTGTCGCCCCGTGTTAGCCGCGGTCGTCCCCGTCTCCCCGCCGCATCCCGTGACGACGAGTACGCAGGCGAGCAGCGAATTTCCGTATAGCTGTTTCTTCATCATCAAACACACCCCGATATTAAAGATGACGCATCGTCGCTGGAAGTTCCTTGGTTCGCCGGATATTTTCTCAGAGCAGCACAAATTAGAAAAGCCCGCCCAAGCTATGACGCTTGAGCGGGCTTTCTGTAATTAATCCGGCGACTTCCTACTCTCCCACGCAGCTTCCCGCGCAGTACCATCGGCTCCAAGAGGCTTAACTGCCGTGTTCGGGATGGGAACGGGTGTGACCCTCTCGACAAAATCACCGGAAAACTTGAAAGACCTTGGTAAAAGGGCTTGGACAATCGAATAGTGACAATCTCTAGGCTTTTCAAAAGTTGTGCGAAGCGAACCAAAAACATTACCGAACGGTTGTTGCCGGTCAATAAATTTTATGGTCAAGCCTTGGGAACATTAGTACTGGTCAACTGAACACATTGCTGTGCTTACATTTCCAGCCTATCAACGTGGTGGTCTACCACGAGTCTCACTGGCAGGTCTAATCTTGGGTCTGGCTTCACGCTTAGATGCATTCAGCGTTTATCCATGCTCCACATAGCTACCGAGCGCTACCGCTGGCGCGATAACTCGTACACTAGAGGTGGATCCATCCCGGTCCTCTCGTACTAAGGACAGATTCCCTCAAACCTGCTCCGCCCACACCAGATAGGGACCGAACTGTCTCGCGACGTTCTAAACCCAGCTCACG
>JAVEDE010000119.1 GCA_030841105.1 Pyrinomonadaceae bacterium | reverse complement strand
GGGAACGCTAGAGACTATTATTCAGGATGGGCTTTTTTTTTTGCGTGGTGACTTTATGAAACACAGGGCTTTGCATATGTCGGCGGGCGACGACGTGCACGTCGCGATCATCCTGGACGGCAACGGGCGTTGGGCGCGTGCGCGCGGGTTGCCGCGCACGGCGGGACACAGGGCGGGCGCAGAGGCCGTGCGCCGCGTGGTGGAGGCCGCCCCCGCAAGCGGCATCGGCACGCTCACGCTCTACGCGTTCTCGGCGGACAACTGGGGGCGGCCGCCGCGCGAGGTGTCGCTTTTGCTGCGACTGCTGCGTCGCTACCTGATCTCGGAGACGGAGAAACTCGCGGAGCGCGGCGTGCGCCTGTGCGTCGTCGGGCGGCGCGACCGCTTGGCTGCGACGCTTTGCGCGGCCATCGAGACGGCGGAAGCGAGAACGGCGGGCGGGCGCGCGCTAACCTTGCGGCTCGCGGTTGACTACTCGTCGCGCGAAGCGATCTTGCGCGCGGCGCGCGTGTTGAACTCGGAACGCAGGTCAACGAGCATGGTGACGCGTGAGGAGTTCGCGTCGCTGCTCGGCCGCGCGGTGCACGACACAACGCCCGCGCGTGATGTGGACTTGTTGATTCGCACGGGCGGCGAACAGCGCATGAGCGATTTCCTGTTGTGGGAGAGCGCGTATGCCGAACTCTATTTCACGCGGCGGATGTGGCCTGATTTCACGGGCGACGATCTGGCGGCGGCGGTCGCAGAGTTTCACGGGCGCGAGCGTCGCTTCGGTTGCGTGCCCGCGTCAGCGGTATCGTCGTCGGTGTCAACGGCGTCGGCGGCGTAGACGGTCGTCGCCGTGACGGTAGCGGGTTGAGGGCGCGGCGGCGGGAAGTTGAGATGGCCGCTATCGAGAATGAATGTGGCGTGCGATGGGTCGGACGAGAACGCGAGTTGCGTTGAGTAGGACAAGAATGCGAGTCGCGTTAAGTGAGATGAGAATGCGAGTCGTGTTGAGTGAGACGAAAGTGAAAGTAGTGTTGAGTGGGATGTTGGAACAAGTGCGGAGAGGGAACGTGTAAGGGCGACGGGAGAGGTCGAAGTTGGAGGGGCGCATGAACAGACGGACGAAGTTGGGGTTGAACGTTTTGGAAGCGGCGTTGTTGTTGGGCGTGCTGGGCGACGCGCTGCTGCGGCAGACGCCTTGGGGCTTGAACGTCTTTTTGTGGGCGGGCGCGCTGGTGGCGGCGATGTGCGGGCTGCACGGGCGTGCGGGCGGGCGCGCGAGTTGGCGTGCGGACGGCGGGTGGTTGCTCTTGCCCATCGGCTTTTTCGCGGCGGCGTTCGCGTGGCGCGACTCGGCGACGTTGAAGTTTCTCGACGGGCTGGCGTTGTTCGTCGCGTTCGCGTTGCTGGCTTGGCGGGCGCGCGGGCACAACATACGGCTCGGTGGCTTGGGCGACTACGCCCTCGGACTGGGACACGCGGCGTTCGACGTGATGTTCGCGAGTTTGCCGCTCGCCATCAGCGACGTGCAGTGGGGGGCGATCCCGCGCCGGGGCGCGATGCGTCACGTGTGGGCGGCGGCGCGCGGGCTGGTCATCGCCGTGCCGCTGCTGTTCCTCTTCGGCGCGCTGTTCATGGCGGCCGACGCGGTGTTCGAAGGCATCATGCGGCAGACGTTTGAACTCGACGCGGGACAACTGTTCTCGCACTTCTTCCTGACGCTCTTGTTCGCGTGGATGACGGGCGGCTTCCTGCGCGGCATGGCGCTGGCGGGAGATGCGACGACGACAGCGGGCGCGGCGACGCAGCCCGCGCCCACCCTGTCCATAACTACGCCGCCCGCGCACGCGACCTACACTTCGATCACGGTTGACGACAGGGAACAAGACGGCGCAACGTCGGCGTCGGCGGCGACGGGCGCGACGCGCGAAGGAGAGACGGGCGCGCATAGACAGTCGCCGGGAAGCGTCGTCGTGGAAGGCGGGGCGACGACGGTCGGGGCAACGGCGGGCGAGACGACGCCGGTCGGCGTGCAGGAGAAAGAAGCGGCGGCGAGAGGGTTGTCACTCGGCGCGGTCGAAGTGGGCGTCGTGCTCGGTTTGTTGAACGTCCTGTTCGCGTGCTTCGTCGTCGTGCAGTTTCGCTACTTCTTCGGCGGCGCGGAGCGCGTCATGTCAATCACGGAGTTGACCTACTCGGAATACGCGCGGCGTGGCTTCTTCGAGTTGACGTGGGTGGCGGGGCTGGTGCTGCCGCTCTTGCTCGGCGTCCACGCGCTGCTCAGGCGAAACAGCCCCGCGGCCGGGCGCATCTTTCGCACGCTCGCCGGGGCGCAGGTCGCGTTGCTGTTCGTCATCATGACCTCGGCGGTCGCGCGCATGCGCCTGTACCAAAGCGAGTACGGGCTGACGGAACTGCGCCTCTACACGACGGCCTTCATGCTATGGCTTGGCCTCGTCTTCGTGTGGTTCGCATGGACGGTGCTCGTGCGCGACGCGCGGCTGCGGTTCGCCTGCGGCGCGCTCGTCGCCGCCTTCTTGACCGTCGGACTTTTACACCTGCTCAACCCTGACGCTTACATCGTGCGCGCCAATGCCGCGCACGCGCGGGCGGGGCGTTCCTTCGATGCCGCTTACGCCGCATCGCTGAGTGCCGACGCCGTGCCCGCGCTCGTCTCCGCGCTGCCCGCGCTCAGCCGCGACGAGCGTTGTCTCGCGGCGAGCGAACTCACCCGCCGCTGGTCTGGACGCCCGTCCGGCGAAGACTGGCGCGCGTGGAGTCTCGCGCGCACGCGCGCGTGGCGCACGGTGGCCGCGCATCAGGCGAGTTTGAGTCAGGCGACGTGCCCGCCGCCCGTCAGCAGCGTGCCCGTCATCACACCCATGACCGCGACAGAGCCGCCGCCCCCTCCGAAGACGACTACGACCAACGCGGGGACGACGACTAACAACGCGAACGCCGCCATAACCAACGCCGCGACGACTAGTGACGCAGAGAAGAACGCCGAGGCGATGCGCATGATTAACGGAACTAGCGGCGCGACGGCGGGCGTGTCGAACGCGGCGCAGGCTGCGTCCGCCGGGAACGCGAGGGCGAGGCGGCACGACCGTGCGCGCGTCGTCAAGAGGACGAGAACGCGTTGAATGATCGTTTGCGATTGATCGCTATTGGAAGTCGGGCGCGTCGGTGCGTGTTGGAAGCCGGCCGTGTCGCTGTGTGAGGTGAAGTTTGATGAATAATGAAATTGTGAGCCGGGTCGAGCCGGGGGGCGTGGCCTTCGGTCGTCTCTCGCAGCCTACGAGGCGTCAGGGATTTTTGTGGCGGCAGTGGCAAGCTGAAGGGACGCTCTGGCAGTTAATCTTCGACGTGACCGTCGGCATGGTGCTGCCGATCCTCTGTCTCGTCTTCGATCCGATTGTCTTTCGCGGCAGCTTCATCGGCCTGCCGTTGCTCGGCGCGTTCAAGTTTTTCGCCTACGGTCTGATCGCCATCGAGATCGCCGTGCTCGGCGCGTGGCTCGTGGCGGGCAGGCGCGCGGGTGAGTGGTGCGGCGTGCTCGCCGGGGCGATGTTCGCGGGCGCGTTCTTCTCGTTGGCCGTCGGCATCTTCATCTTACCGTTCACCGTGATCGGGCTGGCGTTCGGCATCGGCGTGTTCGGCTTCACGCCCTTCGTCACGGCCTTCATCTACTGGCGCAACGCGCGCCGCGCGCGCATCGCCGCCGCCGCGCGGATGACGCGCGTTGCTCTCTGTCTCACCATCGCGCTCGGCGCGGCCGTCCCGTTCGCCGCGCCCGCCTTCGCACAGTGGCGCGTCAACCGCGTGATCGAGCGTTCGCTGTCGGAAGTGCTCGACGGAGACGAGACGCATGCGTCCGCGGCGGCGCGCCGGCTCGGTTTGTTGACATGGGTCGGAACGGGCGAGTTCGACCGGATGGCGCGCGCTTACGGCCGCGAGACAGACCCGGCGCGCAAGGAACGGCTCGCGCGCGCCTACCGCGACATCACCAGCGGCGACATCGAGCAACGCCTCTTCGTGCTCAACGATTGATGCGACGGCTGCGTAGTAACGTAGGCCGCCCCGGCTAATCTTCCAGCACGACGAGCGCGGTCTCGCCGCCGCCTGACGAGACGTTGCAGAGCGACGACGCGGAGAGACGGACGAGCGCGCCTTCCGCTTCGCCGCGAAAGAGGTACGGGTTGAAATCCACGTACAACTCCGCGCGCTCCAATTGCCCCGACTCGAACACCTGCATCTGCACCTTCCGCACGGGCGCGCGCTCCTGCACGACGTAAGAGGCCGCGAGCGCGTGCTCGATGGCGCGCTCCCAATCGGCCGCGCCGGTCTCCCAACCGATCAAGACGCCTGCGCCGCCGTAATCGTCGTTCGGCTTCAACACCAGACGCTCGCGCTCGCGCCTGAGAATTTCGACGAGTTCGTCTTCGCCGCCGTCGAACGTGGTGAGACCGCGACGCACGCGGCGCGTCCACGGAATGTGACGCCGGATAGCTTCGAGTTCGACGGGCGTGAAGAGGTGCGCGTAAAGCGGATCGCTGAGGACGGCGAAGCCGAGTTTCTTGTGCGCGAGCTTGGCGCGGAACGAATTCACCATGCACACCTTACGTTCGGCGTAGGCGCGAGCGAGCGGGTGCGCCTCGTCCGACCGCTCTAAGAACTCGTGAATCACGACGCGCTTGTAGAGGATGTCTACGCGAAACTCCCCGGCGTATAAATTCACGCCGTCGAAGGTAAGCGCGCGCGGGTCGGCGATAGCGGTCGGGTAGCCTTGCGCTGTGAAGTAGTCTTGGAGGATGCGAAACTCGCTCTCGGTGGAGACGCCTGCCCAGTCAACAATCGCGATCTGCGGCCGCTCAATCGTACCGCCCCACTCGCGGTAGACTTCGACGAGCGTCGAGAGCAAACGCGCGTGCGGGCGCGGCAGCCAGTGCGGGTAACGCGCGAGAAATTCGCGCATGTGCGGAAGCGTGAAGAGGACGCGTTCGAGTTGCGACTGATCGGCGATCCCGGCCGGGTTCTCCGCGTTGTATTCGAGAAACTGAAAGTCGTCGCCGTCGAGGTAAGCGTCGAGGCGACTCGTCACGCAGGCGAACTTGTAGCCGGGATCAATGCGCGCCATACGCGCCTCGCGCGGGGTGGGGTCGAGTTCGGCGAGCAACTCGTCGTCGGCCAGCGCGGCCTCGGTCAGACGCTCGAACGCGCCCGCCAACACACGCGCCGCGCGTGCCACCGCGTCGTACTGAGCGCGCGTTACGACGAGCGGGCGCAGGAAGGGGCACAGGGCGCGCTCGCCGTGGAGCAAGCCGAGCGTGTGCTGCTCGGCTGCAAGCCGCGCGAAGAGTTCGGCGTTGACATCGGGGTCGTCCGCGATGCGCGCTTCGAGCCACGCGATGGCGGCCGCGAGCGTTTGAGATGACATGCTGTGACTCCCGCCGGTGATGCGCGCAAAGAAGAAGGGCGCGGCCGAACGTCGGATATGAATTGGCGCGCGAGCGGCGCGGCCGGAAAGTTACGGCGTTCCAGCGTCGGCCGGAAATTCACGCCGACGCGGGAACGCTGACGACTATCTTCGCACAGAGCGTGCGCCGTTAGTTCTACAGTAAACGAACCAGCAGGTAAACGCCGACCGCCAGCGCGAACAACAGAGCGACGACTAACAGGAGAATAAACAAACCCGGCGAGCCTCCACGCGGCGCGCAGCCGCGCGACGACGACGGTGAGGAAGAGTATGGCGAGTAAGACTGCGACGGGTAAGCCTGTGGTGGCGGCGGCAAATTTTGTTCAGCCTCGCGCGGCCGCTTCTCCCAGAATATGTCGAGCGCGTTGCTCACTTCAGGTGCGGACGCCGGCACGGGCGGGCTGGAAGACTGCGCCGCCCCCGCTGGAGCGGAGGGCTGCTGCGTGGTCGCGCTTAACGTCGAGCCGCAGGTCTGGCAGAAAGCCTTCTCCGGCGGGTTGCGCTCGCCGCAACGCGCGCACCTGACAGTCGCCGCGGCGGACGGTTCATAGGCTACCGCTTCGCTTCGCTCAACTTCCGGCGACCAGATGTACGAGCCGTCTCCGGCGTCCGACAAGTCAATGTCGCCTGGGGCGTTCGACACGTGAATGTCGTCTGCTTCGTCCAAGTCTAAAATCTCCGGCGCTGCTTCCAAGTCGCTTGCGTCGTTCGTGTCTGCGGTCGCCTGCGGTGACGGATGGTAGGCGATGGTGTTCGCCCGCAGGTGTTGGAAATGGAGTTGGCGCAACTCTTGGGGCGGCAAATTCTCCGCGGGGCTTTCGGGCAGCGGCACTTCCCAGTAGGTGGGGCGGACGAAGTTCGCGCGACCGAGCGAGAGCGCGTATTCCCACTCCTGACGCACGTAGACGGAGCGCATCGAGTTGTGCGACCAGAACAGTTGAAACACGTCGGCCTCGCGGATGGCGTCGCGCATCCAACGCTGCCAGTCTTGCCCCGCGCGCAGTTCCGCCACGTCGCGCAGGTACTTATCGCCGAGGGCGTGGACGTGGTGCTCGATCTGCTCGACCACCGCGCGATCCTTGTGTGAGTAGGAGGGGAAAATTTTGCGGTACGGCGCGGCCGAGGCGGGGACGACTGCGGCCGGGGCGTCTCTCGTCGCGCTCAGGCTCGCCGCGGCGCTGTCCACGCGGATCGCCAGCGGCACGTCTGCGAGGATGAGCGTGCCGAGGAAGACGGTGAGGCGTCCGCGCGCCACGCGCCCGTCCAGAGACGCCGCCGCGCGCAACTCGAACTCGACTTTGTGCACGCTCTTCTGCCACGAAAAAGTTTGGCTCGGCGGGTTGAACTCGCACCCTGCGACATCGGGCACGAACGTGATCTCGCCCTGCCGCGGGACGGCGTGCAGGCTGTTCTGCTTCACCGCGTCATACTCGGCCGTCTCGTCTGCGAGCACGCGCGCGGCGAGCCGCTTCACCTCCGCCAACGGCTCAGGCTCGCCGGGCGGCGCGTCCGGTCGCCGCTTCGACAAATGTGCGAACGCCAGCAACGTGTGCCAGCGCACGGGCGCAATCGTCTCCGGCTGGTAGACGGTGAACTGCACGTTCTCGTCCGAGTAGATCGGTTTGTCCGCGACCGGCAGTTCAGCGGACGGGGAAGACCTCATAGTTGGGATGCCGGAGGGAGGGGGCAACGCCGCCGGACTCGACTTATAATTGAACATCGCCGCTGCCTCGGCTTCACTCATGGCGGCCGAGATTTGTGGAAAGCTCTCCGGCGCAGGCTTCTCCGGCCTCTTGATGCCGAGCGCATCTTGTAACTCGGACACAAACTCTCCGGGGGTCGCCGGACGATTCTTCGCCTCTGCGGCCAGCGCGCGCTCGATGACGCGGGTGACGCCGGGAGAAACGTCTGGCGGAAGTTTCGTTGACGACGACGGCCGCCCGGTTGCCGGTTCAAGCGCGTCTGCGGAGGCCGCGAGCGCGTCGTCGGGCTTGAAGCCAGACATCAACTCATAGGAAATAACGCCCAGACTATAAACCAGCGCGCGGGCGTCCGAGTCAGGCGACTTGACGGCGTTGCTCGATAGTTCCGGCGCGACGTAAGGCGCGACAACGGACGCCTGCATCTTCCCCTCGATCAAATTCGCCGGACGACCCGTGTCGCGCTCGATAAACTGCCGGGTGAAGATTGAAGGCAGGAGCTTGACGGCCGGAAGATTATTCTTCGCGCGCCCGAACATGATGTCGGCCGGTGTCAGAAACTCGCAGACGATGTTGTTGTGCACGCGCGCGGCGTCAAGCGCGGCGGCGACAGGTTCGAGCACTTCGGCCACCTCGTGCGGCGTGAAGCGGCCGCGCCGTCGCAGTTCTTCGGCGAGCGTCTGCCCTTCGACGTATTCCATCACCATGAAGTCGTCGGTGATGTGGAGGATGCCGACAGTGTTCGGATGGCCGAACCGCAGGATGCGCAGGTCTTGTCGAAAGCGGCGGAGTCGTTCGGCATCCCCGCGAGACAGTTCGGATTTGAACATCTCCAACGCGACCCGGCGGTCGCGCCTCGTATCATGGGCGCGGTAGAGTTGGCCTTGGCGCGTCTCGGCGATCAACTCTTCGATTCGGTAACGCTCGTAGATCAACTGTCCGGCGGGCAACGTTGCGTCCGCTTGCAGACGCGCCCCGTCGCGCGGGCAAAACGTGATGTCGTCTGCGTATATCCGTTGACAGGTGAGACAGGTTTTCATGGCGTTGACTCAGGCGACCCCTCAGCGGGCGGGGCGGGTTTGCAGCGGACGAGCCGGGATTATAGACCGCGCATGGGGCAAATGAAATAGATAGTTGGTTGACGGCCGCGCCGGAAGTTGGTCTAAGATAACGGGCGCTTAAAAAAGCGCGCGACAATTCAAGCGGGCGGCGGGCGCGAGCATCAGAAGATGCGCGGCAGGACGTGAGCGAGGACATGCGCGACGCGCGGCGAAGACGGCGTGGAGGGGTGGCGAAAATGTTGAGACGTGGGCGAGAGAGTCTGGCGTTCGTGTTGGCTGCGGCGTTCGTGTTGGGGCAGTTGGGGTGCAGCGGTCTGTTTTCGGGGCGCGGCGAGGAGAGCGGCGGCAAGCCCGCGCCCCATTTTGAACCCGGCTTCAACCTCTTCAGCCCCGAACAGGACATCGAACTCGGCAAGCGTTCGGCGCAAGAGGTCGCGCAGCAGATGCCGCTCTTGAACGACGAGCCGATTGTGACTTACGTCCGAAGTCTCGGCGCGAAACTCGCGGCGCGCGCCGGAGGCCACAAGTTTCCTTACCAGTTCAACGTCGTGGCGACGAAAGAGTTGAACGCTTTCGCCTTGCCGGGCGGCTACATCTTCATCAACGCGGGCGCGATTGCGGCGGCGAAGAACGAGGGCGAACTCGCCGGGGTGATGGCGCACGAGATCACGCACGTCGCGCTCCGGCACGGGACGAATCAGGCGTCGAAAGCCTACATCGCGCAGAAGGGCTTGGGCGTCATCGGCGCGATCACGGGCGACGATTCCGACCTCGGTCAAGTTATCAACTCCGTCGGCGGCGCGGGCGCGAACATGCTCTTCCTGCGCTTCGGTCGCACCGCCGAGAAGCAGGCCGACCTCGAAGGCGCGCGCATCATGGCCGAGAGCGGCTACGACCCGCGCGACATGGCGAACTTCTTCAAGACGCTTCAGTCACAGGGCGGCCAGCGCACGCCCGAATTTCTGAGCGACCACCCAGACCCCGGCAACCGCGTCGCCGCCATCACGAACGCCTTGCCTTCTTTGCGCGTGAGCGACAAGCCCATCCGCGACACGGAGGCTTTCACACAGGTCAAGGCGCGTCTCGAAGGGCGACGCGCCGCTGGTTCGCTCGCCTCGACCGCCGAACCCGCGCGCACCGGGCCGCGCGACCCGACGACGAACACTTCCGGCGCGGCGCGTCCCGCCCCGCCCGCCCCCAACTTCCAACCCTACCGCGCGGGCGACAACTCTTTTGCCTTCCAGTACCCCGCCAACTGGGACGCGCTCTCGGCGGGCGACGACGGCGACGCCCAGATGATCTTCGCGCCCAAAGGCGCATACGGAAAACTCGGCGACGCGCTCGTCGTCACGCACGGCATCTTCATCGGCGCGGTCGCGCCCGCCGCGAGCGATCTCGCGCGCGCCAACGCGGCCTACGTCCAGCAACAACTCGACATCAACGCAGACTTCCGCGTCGTCAGCCAGCCGCAAAAGATCAGCATCGGCGGACGCGAGGGCTACGCCACGACGGTCGCCGGAAAGTCTGTCGTCACCGGCGTCACCGAAGTTGACATCATCTACACGACCGCCACCGCCGACGGCCGGCTCTTCTACCTGATCACGATGGCTCCCGAAGACGAGTTTGAATCCTACCAACCCGCCTTCCGCCAGATCACCAACAGCCTGCAACTCGCGCGCTAAAAATTTAGCGGCGGATGACACGTCGAAGTCATCCGCCGCTGATTTTGTAAAGTTGATGAGAAGGACGCTGAGCGAGCTTCCGCACCGGAGAGTTATCAGAGACTATCGCCGGTGTTCTTTATGCGCCTCCGCGTAAATGCGTAACGCGGCATTGATGCGCTGCTGATACTCTCCGCCTTGCGCTCGAAACCATTCCAGCACATCCGCATCAATGTTGACGGTAATAGAGACCTTTTCAGGCACGCGCAATTTAGCGTCGGCGAAAAAGGCTTCGTCCAACGGCGGGATGTCCGAGGTGTCAATCTCTTCGTCGTTCAACGCGTCAACGCGCGTCCAGTTGGTCTCTGATGGTTTCTTCAAGTCGGATGCGCTCATGTTTTAGTGCCTTTCGCATTGAGATCACGCGGATTACGTCGTCGCTTGGCTCCGTGAAGACTGTGACGACGGCGCGCTCTCTCAAAAAACCAATGCCGACCCAGCGTTCCTCTCCGTAATCTTCTCTCGTATCGGGAGCGGTGAGCATGGGAGACTCAAACATCTCCCATGCGTCCGTAAAGTCGAAGCCGTGCTTGTGAATATTGGCCGCGTTCTTTTGTTCATCCCATTCAAAATTCACAAGCGAAGTTTACTGTTAAGCCACCACCCAAAACAAGAAACATCTTCCCGACTCAACGCGCGACCTTACCGCCCGCTTGTGATCTCGTCGGCCAGTTTCTCGGCGGCGTAGAGTTTCCGCAAGGCTTCGATGATCGCCATGCTGTGGACGGCGACGGCGCGGCCGCCCTCTTCCTCGTCAACGTAGACGTAGCGGTTCGGCAGCTTCTGGATGTTGCTGTCGAAATTCAGCCCGACGACTTCGGCGTTGCGGTTGACGACGGGAGAGCCGG
The DNA here is from genome assembly GCA_030841105.1 of Pyrinomonadaceae bacterium. GTDB lineage: Bacteria > Acidobacteriota > Blastocatellia > Pyrinomonadales > Pyrinomonadaceae > JAIVJZ01. The sequence goes on along the minus strand of JAVEDE010000119.1, from coordinate 7,286 downwards.
AGTTGCCGCCGATGGTGTCGGCCGTGTAGACAAAGTTGAAGGGCGTCGAGAGGTCTAACTTATTGCGCCCTTCGCGGTAGCGCGCGGGCAGATCGTAGGGCGGTTTTTCGTTGAAGCCCGCGGCGCGGTCGTAGAGGCCGTAGAAGGTGGTGCGGAAGGGGACGAGCGTCGTGTCTTCCGCGTAGCCGGTGGCGCGCCCGTAGGAGAGGCGCAGGGTGAAGGTGGCGTCGGGCGAGACGGTCTTGCCGTAGACGGCGAAACGCGCCGCCGCGATGCGCTGCCCCGCGCTCGCGTCCACGCTCAGGATGTTCTCCTCGTTCCACGCACGCAGTTCGCGGTAGATGGGTTCGACGCGACGTGCGAGTGCGATCATCGGATCGTCAGACTTCGCGATGGCATCCGCGCCGCCCTCGAAGAGAGTCTTGCGAAACGCCACGTCAGTCAGTTTAGTTCCGCTGACGACTTGCCGGGCGACCTCGGCGGGCGTCGCGCCGTTCAGGGCGGCGCGGATGAACGGGTCGTCGTTGCCGAGCGTCTTTTGCGCCTCTTCGAGCCACGCGGCGAGCGCGAACTCTTCCAGATCGGGGTAGATGGGCGCGGGCGAGAAGAGGTTTACCTTGAGCGCTTCGAGGCGCGCGTCGCGAAACTCGTCGAAGCGCGACGAGTTGGGCTTGCGTATCTCCTCACTGTAGCGGACGAGCGTCGAGGCGAGCGCGCCGAGACGCGAGGGCGCGGCGATGGTGGTGAAGGCGATGCGCTTGGCGTATTTCGGGAGCGCGGCGTAGGCCGTCCCCACTTGCTCCCACGCCTGCCCGTAAGCCCGCTGCCATTCGGGCTTCGCGGCGATGGCGTCGCGCAGTGCTTTCTCTTCCGCCTCCTTCTTGCCGTAGAGGCGCGCGTTCAAGAGTCCGGCCTGCTGGCTCTCCAGACGCTTGATCGAGTTTTCGAGCGAGCGCTGAGTCGCACGGGCGCGGCGCGTCTGCTCTGCGCCGAGCGCGGCGTAGCGGTTGAGCGCGTTGCGGCGCGACGACCAGACCTGCATCTGCAAGGGGTTGCCGAGGTCGCGTTGGAATTGAAGCTGCGCGTTCGTCAAGAGGCGGTTGGTCGAACCGGGGTTGCCGGAGAGCACGACGAACTCGCCGTCCGCAGGGCCTTTGGCCGACCACTTGAAGTAGTGCTCGGTCTTCGCGGGCTGATCGTTTTCGTAGACGCGCAGGAACGTCACGTCGAGGTCGTAGCGCGGGTAGGTGAAGTTGTCGTAGTCGCCGCCGAAGAAAGCGATCTGCTCTTCGGGCGCGAAGACGAGGCGCACGTCCGTGTATTTCTTGTAGCGATAGACCCAATACTCGCCGCCGCTGTAGAGCGTCACCACCTCGCTCTTGAGTTTGGTTTGATCGGTTGACTCTTTCTCGACGGCGGCCATCGCGGCCTTGCGCTGCTCGTTGGCCTCGCGGTCAGAAGCATTCGCTTTGACCGCGCCCTGCACGCGCGCCGTCACGTCTTCGTAAGAGACGAGCACGTTGATCTCAAGGTCTGGACACTTCAACTCTTCGGCGTTGGTGCGCGCGTAGAAACCGTCCTTAACGAGATCGCGCTCTTTGGTCGAGAGCTTGGCGAGTTGCCCGCCGGCGACGTGTTGGTTGGTCATCACGAGGCCGTTCGGCGAGACGAACGAACCGCTCCCGCCGTCCTGCAAGCGCACGGACGACAGGCGCACGTGGTCGAGCCACTCCTTCGTCGGCTCGAAGTTGTAACGCTCCTTCCACTGTTTCAGCGGCGGGTTGTCGAAAGTCCACATGCCCTCGTCGGCGCGCACGGCGACGACGGGCAGCGACACCAAAATTGACAGTGACAGCACCAAGGCGACGGCTCTCTTCATAAGCTCAACTCCGTTTGTTCGGGACAAGATTTGCGGGAGAAAATTTTGGATTTCGGTAACGAGGGTATTATACCCGACAGCGCAACGCCAAACACGCGCGCACAAGGGGACTGGGGCGAACGGCACGCGGGGCGAGGCGGCGTCGTCAGACTCCGGCACGGCGCGCAAGGGACAAGCGACCGTGGGCGGATTGTTAATGCGGCAGCCCGCCCGTCGTTAGTAAAGTAGCGCGAGAGGGCACAGCGAAGACCCATGCACTGTATAGAAACGATCAACCTGACTCACAACTTTTCAGCCAACGAAGCCGCCTTGAAGTGTGTCAACCTTCAGGTGAGGGAAAGCACCATCTACGGTTTCTTAGGCCCGAACGGCGCGGGGAAAACTACGACGCTCAAGTTGATCTTAGGCTTACTTAAAAAACAGCACGGCGAGATTTTCGTGTTCGGCAAGCCGTTCGAGCAACATCGCGTCGAGACTTTAAGACACATCGGCTCGATGATCGAAAGCCCTTCCATTTACGGGCAACTGACGGCGTCTGAAAACTTGAGGATTTTGCAGAAAGTTTATCGCTGTCCGAAACAGAGAATTCAGGAAGTGTTGGAGTTGGTCGGTCTGGCGCAGACGGGTCGTAAAAAAGCGAATCAATTTTCGCTCGGCATGAAACAGCGCCTCAGCATCGCGATGACCCTGCTGCACAATCCGTCGCTGCTGATTCTGGACGAGCCGACGAACGGTTTAGACCCGAACGGCATCCTCGAAATCCGGGAGTTACTGCAAAGCCTGAATCAACAACACGGAATCACGATCCTGATCTCCAGCCATCTCTTGCCCGAAATCGAAAAACTCGTCACGCACGTCGGCATCATCAATCGAGGCAATTTGTTGTTTCAGGGAACGCTGCCGGAGTTGATCAGCAAGCGACAGCAAAATTCATTCATGATCTTTGAAACGAACAACGCTGCCAAGGCTTCGCACATCATCGGCGAGTTCGGCCTGATTCCGCGGATCGAAGCGGGCAACATTGCGACCCCGATTCTCGACAAAGAGACGGTCGCCGCGATCAATCAGCGGTTGGTGCAACACGACATCGAGGTTTATCAGATCAGCAGGGTTGAAAGCGATCTGGAAAAAATCTTTTTCGACGTGATCAGCGAGTAGCGGATGAACTTTATCAACAGCTTTCAAAGCGAGTGGCTCAAGAAGAAACGCAGTCTGGCGTCGTGGCTGGTGGTGGCCGGGGCGGCTTTCACGCCTTCGATTATTTTGATGTCGAGAATCAAGAACGCAGCGAAGTTGTCCGCCCTCTACGCGTCGAATGATTTTTGGCAGAAACTCTGGAATCAGACGTGGGAATCAATGGCGGTTTTTTTGCTGCCGTTCGGGATCATTCTGGCGGCGGGTTTGATCGCTCAAATCGAATATAAGAACAACACCTGGAAGCAACTGCACACCACGCCGCAAGGATTCGCGACGATCTTCTTCGCCAAATTTTTAGTGCTCTTGATCATGCTCGTCGAAGTGTTCGTGCTGTTCAATGTCGGCATGTATCTGTCGGCGGTGATCCCCTCGATGCTCTTCGCCAATCTCCCGTACCCGACCGCGCCGATCCCTTACGCCTATTTTCTGAAAGCGAACATCAACTTCTTTCTCGACTGCCTGCCGATACTGGCTTTGCAATACTTGCTCAGTTTGCAGTTCAAGAATTTTTTAGTCCCGATCGGGACGGGGTTCGCGATCTGGTTTCTGGGGGTCGGCATGCTGCCGTGGAACTACAGCTATCTCCTTCCATACCTCCACGGCACGATTGATTTTTTGATCAGCTCCGGTCAGTTCGGCAACCGAAAAATCCCGCCGCTCAATATTCAACTTCTCGCCGTCATTTATTTCGTCTTGTTCACCGTCGCGAGCTACGTTCTATACGTCACTAAAAAAGAGAAAGGCTAAAGGGCGCGGGCGCGTTTAGAACATGAGGTCGAAGTGGCCTTCGAGGACGCGTTCGAGTTTGCCGGTGCGCCAGCCGCGCACGCTGTCGCGCACCAAGGGCGAGGGTTCTTCACGGTAGCGGCGGACGATCTGTTGCGAGCCGTTCGGGTCGGAGGCGAAGGCGTGCGCGGCCTGTTTGCGCAGGGCGTCCGCGCCGCGCCCGGCCGGTTCGTCCGGCTGCGCGACGACGCGGACGTGAACGCGCGCGCGGTTGAAAGATTTGTCGTCCTCCTGCGGCGTCTCCAAGACGTGCAGCCCTGCCTCGGCGTGCAAGAGCGAGTAGGCGGCGAAACCTGAGATCGCCGCGAGCATTTGGTAAGGCTCTGCGGTGGCGGCAGTCGCACCCGCGTTGCCGTTCGTCGCCGCGCCGTCCGGCGTCTCGTACAGCACTTCAAAACGCATGCGGCGCGCCTCTGCCCAGCCGCGATACATCCCACTGATGCGGCGCGCGAAGTCGTCGCAGAGGGCGTTGTCCGCGCCCGCGTCGCAACTGGCGCGCACCTGCAAGAAGAGGTCGCGCGGGTGTCCGGCGGCGAGACCGCGGCAAGCCGCATCGAGCAGGTAGAGTTGGTGCGCGAGGCGCGCGACGAGATCGGCGGGGAAGTGTTGCCGGTCGCGCGTCCGCGAACCGTTGAGGCGTTTGAGAAGCGACCCGGCGGTGTCGAGTCCCGTCTCGATGCGATCCATGTACTCGGCGAGTCCGAGCACGGCGAAGCGTTCGGGCGAGTTCCAGAAGCCGGGCGCGGAGGTTTCGAGGAGCGCGCTGTTTTTTCGCCCCTGCCACTCTTCGCCGTCAACTTGATCTGCAAGCGCGTCGAAGTGGTCTTGCAGGAATTGCACCTCCGAGAGCGTGCCGCGCGCGTCGAGCACGATTGATTCGAGTCGCAGTTCGCGCGCACCCGCGTTGTGCGCGTCTTCGTCGGGCGCGTCGAGAATTTGCGCGCGCGCGGCTTGACCGGGGAGAGCGTCCGGCGCGTCCGGGTCAACGAACTCCACGTCGAGCGACTGGCCGGTGCGCGCGTGGACGAAGAGAAATTGATCGCCTTCGGGGAACTGGTGGTTGACGATGGTGAGCGCGAGCGGCGACAGGAGATAACGCTCGATGGCACGCTTCAAGGGGCGCGCGCCGAGGTCGGCCGTGAAGCCCTTCTCCAACAGAAAGTCTATCGCCGACTCGTCCCACTCGACCGCCCACTGTCGCGTGCGCAAGCCACGTCGTCGCAGCACGTCGTTCAACTCCTTACGCAACAGATCGCGCATGATGCTGCGCCCCAAGGGACGGAAGACGACGACGCGATCAATGCGGTTGACGAACTCGCGCCGGAACGCGCGCATCACGGCGCGCTCAACCGCCCCGGCGGCGAACTGCGCCTGCTCCTGCGAGAAGCCGATGCTCGCGCCGTGCGGCAGCGTCGCGCCGAGGTTCGAGGTCATGATCACGACGCAGTGGCGGAAGTCGGCCGTGTTGCCGCGCCGGTCGGTCAGTCGCCCGTCGTCGAAGACTTGGAGGAACAAGTCCCAGACCTGCGGGTGCGCCTTCTCGAACTCGTCGAGAAGGACGACGGCGAACGGCTGCTTGCGGATCGAGTTGACGAGCGCGGTGCTCTCCGCCGCCGCTGCGCTGTCGCGCTGTTCGCCGAGGATGCGGTCGAGCGCGTCGGGCGTCTGAAACTCGCTCATGTCGAGACGGATCATGCGTTCGGGCGAGCCGAAGAGAAACTCCGCGAGCGTTTTGGCGATCTCGGTCTTGCCCGTGCCCGTCGGGCCGACGAAGAGGAAGACGCCCTGCGGGCGCGTCGGGTCGGTCAAGCCCGCCTTGATCATGGCGACGCGCTCGACGAGACATTCGACCGCTTCGGGCTGGCCGAGCACGCGCTGCTCGAAGAAGCCGCGTAGGTCGCTGAGGTCTAACCCCGCGCGGTCGTCGAGGATGCTCACGGGCAGCCCGGTCAACTGCGAGAGCGTGACGAGCAGATCGTCGAGCGTCACTTCAACCGCCGACGTCGTTGCCGCCGCGTTGTTGCCCGTCGCGTTAGTTGCCCCGTTAGTTGTCGTGTTGTTCGTCGAGCCGCCGTCGGTCGAGCCGCGTTCGATCAAGAGGCGGCGGTGTGTGGAGTCGAGCAGCAACAGCAAGTTGCCGGGCGCGGCCTTGTCCGCGAGATATTGCTTGGCGAGTTGGAAGGCTTCCTGCAACGTCTGTTCGGAGATGCGCGGTGGCGTCGCGGTCGAGCGCGTCGTGTCGCCTGTGCCGTCGGCCGCTTCCGCCGCCCGGTGATGTCCGGCCGCCCAGCGGCGCGCCACTTCGAGCGTCTCCTCGTCGCCGAGCGCGTTCACGCGGCACGTCTCCAACGCCGTGCGCAGCTTCGGGCGCATCTGCATCAACTTCTCGTAGGCCGCCGAAGGCACTTCGCCGATCAACCTGACCGCGCCGCTTTCGACGTGCGGCAGCAGCAGATCGAGTAAGCCCGAAGGGTTGTACTGGTGACGACCTGCCCACGCGAGTTCGTGAAAGTTCGGCACGACCCACAGCACGCGCTTGCCGCCGATCTCGCGCACGAGCGTCTGCACGCGCCCTTCGAGTTGGCCGATGTACTGCTGCCCGGCCATCACGTCGGCCGCCGACGCTTCGAGAATGATCCAGCGTTCGCGTTGCAGGCGGCGCGCGAGCACGCGCACGAGCGCGGTCTTGCCGACGCCCGAATCGCCCACCAGGAGCACCGAACGCGGCGGCGATTTCCTGACGGCCGTCTCCATCTCCAACACGCGCTCGCGCACCTCTTCGAGCAGCAACACGCCTTCGGGTGCGTCCGTGTCTGCCGCCGCGCCGTCGTCCGCCACCGCGTCGAACTTCCACACGCGCCCGAACGAACGCAAAAATTCGAGGTCAACGCGCGCCTCTTTCCAATTCCCAAACTCGCTCAAGAGACGCGGAGGGATCACGTCCTTGAGCGCATCGAAGATGGTGGTGAGTAGTTCGATCTGATCCGGGGCGAGCGTGTAGAGCGCGTCGCCGAAAGTGGCTTCGCGTTCGCCGTGTTCGGTGCGGCTCGTCACGAACTCACGCAGCGATTGCAGCGCAGTGTATTCGCCCCACGCGCCCTTGAGGTGCAGGAGCAGCGAGGCGAGCACGGGGCGTTCGGCGGTGGAGCAACGGTCGAGCGTTTGCAGGGCGTAATAGCCCGGCCAGTAGTAAAACTCGTTGATGTGCGCGAGGATCATTTCGACCGCGCCCGTCGCGTCGCTACGTTTGCCCAACGCTTCAAGCGCCATGCAGGCCACGACCACATTCGACTCACGCGCAAACTCGATGAGGTCGCGCGTCGTGTAGTAATAGCCCTCCAACAACTTGACGCCCTTATGAAACCATTCGTGCTGGCGCAACTCCGCCGGACGCCCCGATTGCTGATAGTGCGTGTCCAACGCT
>JAVEDE010000091.1 GCA_030841105.1 Pyrinomonadaceae bacterium | reverse complement strand
CGCAAACTCGATGAGGTCGCGCGTCGTGTAGTAATAGCCCTCCAACAACTTGACGCCCTTATGAAACCATTCGTGCTGGCGCAACTCCGCCGGACGCCCCGATTGCTGATAGTGCGTGTCCAACGCTGGAGCGATCGAGTAGATGTTCAACTCGTTCACCGTGGGCGTTTCATTCGCGGCGGCCAGTATGGCGGCCGTGTTGGCGAGGCCAAAGTTCGTTGCGATTGGCGCAGGTTCAACGAAGGCGTCCACATCCTCGTTCGTCGCATTCGCACCTGACGCGGCGTCCGTCGCATCCGTTCCGGAAGTCGCTCCCGGCGAAATCAAGGGGGGCGTTTCAGGCGTCGCGGTCGTGTCTCGAAGCGTCGGTTCGGGTTGCGCCTCGCGCGCGAGCAAACGCGGCGAGCGCATCTCCTCTTCGAGCGCGCGCCGCAGACGCGCGAGAGCGCGCGCGAGATACGCGACGACGCCCACCGAGAGCAGGCACAACAGGACGAGTCCGGCGATGATGATTTGCGTCATGAGAAAAGCGACACCGTTTCAAGGAAGAAGAATCAGCGACGCAAAATATTAACACCCGCCACTTTGAAAGCAACCGGAAATACTGAGACAAACTCGGCTCGGTTTTCGAGCAGTCGCGCGACATGTACGTCGCCGTCTCGCTCTCGACCTTCCTCGTGCTCTACGGCGCGTGCGGCGCGGCGAAATTCTCGCGTCGCGGACGCGCTTTAAATTATTCCAAGCCGCACTCTCTTCGTGTATGATGCACGCGCTTTACCATCCTTCATGACAGATTTAGCCGACCCCGCCGGCCTGAACTCTCAGGACAACTAACATGATAAAAAGACTCTTCGTGTCTCTGACTTTCTGCGTCTCTTGCGCGCTCCTGCTGGGCGCGTGCGGCGGAGCCAACTCGAACAACGCGCCCGCGACCAACGCCCCGGCCGCCAACTCCAACGCCGGTAAGGCCGCGACGAACACCGCCGCGACGCCCGCCGCCACCGTCGCCGCCGCGGGCGATAAGATCGGCGTCCCCGAATGCGACGATTACCTCGCGAAGTATGAAAACTGCGTCTCCACCAAAGTCCCTGCGGCGGCGCGGGCGCAGTATGAATCCACCTTTGCGCAGACGCGCAAGTCTTGGCGCGATCTCGCCGCCAACCCGCAGACTAAGGCGAGCCTGGCGCAAGTCTGCAAGCAGGCGACCGAATCCGCACGCACATCGTTGAAAGCCATGGGCTGCGAGTTCTAGTCTCGCCAAACTGTTTCCGTCTCGTCGAACTATAGGGGCAGGCGTTATGCCTGCCCCTACAAATTTTTCGGCTTCATTAGACCCTGTTCATTTGCGCCGCCGGGGCGCGCATGCGTTTTTCGCCCGCGTTAAGGTCGCCTCTCCTGCGTCGCCCGCCGCCGAAACCGTCCTGCCATCTCAGTTTTTCCACGGCTATCGGTTATAATCTCCCTTTCCGAATCTCATTTCCAACGCATTGATTTCCGAGGAGTAAGCATGACCGCAGAGAAGATCGCCAAGCGACCCGACCGCATCAAGTTCGACGGGCGCATCCTGTTTTTGACCGACGACACGACGCTCATCCGACGCCAACTCGAAGCGGGCGAGGATTTGCCCTTCGACCCCGAACGCCCGTTGATGAACAACATCTCGACCGACGAGATCACGCCCGGCTGGGTCTGTTTCTACTACGACGAGACGCTCGGCCAGTACGTCTACGTCGGGATGCGCGAGGCGGCGGTGCAGAAGGACGAGGTGAAGCAGGGCGGCTTCAAGGTGGTCGTCTCCGGCCTCTCGAAAGGCTGCGGTTCGTCGCGTGAAACCGCGCCCTACGCCGAGCGCGCCGCAGGCGTCGAACTCGTCATCGCCCGCACCATCGAAAAAATCTACGGGCAGAACTCGCAGAACATCGGCCTGCTGACCTCGACCGACTTCGGGCTAGTCGAACGCATCCGGCGCGGCGAGGAGATTCCGCTCGCGGAGTTCACGCGCGGCCTCGACCCGATCTCGCAGGCGATTGTCGAATACGGCGGCCTCTTCAACTACAACAAGGCGCGGCTCGCGGGCGAGACCGTGCCGCCCGCCATCGAGACGAAGGCGCGCCCGATGAACATCGTCGAGAAGATCATCGCGCGCCACGCGTTCGTGCGCGCGGGCGAGGTGGGCGTCGCGGCCGTCAAGCCGGGCGACGCGCTGTTCGCCGTGGCCGACGTGCGCTTCTCGCACGAGTACGTCACGCCGATGGCCGAGTCGCTTTTTAAGGGCGCGCTCGGCCGTGACGCGCAGGTGACGGAGGCCGAGTCGGTCTACGCGTTCCGCGATCACCTGACGTTTTTGGGGCGCGTCATGTCGGACGACAAGAAGAAGATGGGACTCTTAGAGCGCGCCGACGGGCTGGCTGTGACGCAGGAGGATTTCACGCGCGAGCAGGGCATCAAACTTTACAGCGGCACTGAGGCACAAGGCTCGGAGGCCATCTGCCACAACGCCGTCGTTGAAGACATCGCGCTGCCCGGCCAACTCGTCATCGGCACGGACTCGCACACCTGCATGGCGGGCGTGCTCGGCTGCTTCGCCTTCGGAGTCGGTTCGACCGACATGGCGAACGCTTGGTACACGAAAGACATCCGCGTCAAAGTTCCCGAAACGGTTCGTTTCGTGTTGACGGGCGAGAAGCGCGCCGACGTGTCGGCCAAAGACGTGATGCTCAAAATCCTCTCGACCGACTACATGAAAGAGGGCAAGGGGATCGGACAGGTCTTGGAGTTCGCGGGCGAGGGACTCTCCGGCATGTCCATTGACGAGCGCGCGACTTTGACCAACATGGCCGTCGAGGCCGGGGGCACGACCGGCATCATCGAGCCGGACGAAGTGACGCTTCAGTATCTCGTCAGTTCGCGTGGGCTGGACGCCGAAGAGATTCGCAAAGGCTTCTTGCAGAGCGACCCCGAAGCCGAGTATGCCGCGACGTTCGAGATCAACCTCGCGGAGATTCGCCCGATGGTGGCGACGCCGGGCGACCCGCGCAACGGCGTCAATATCAGCGAACTCAAGGAAGAGGTGAAGATTGATGCGGCTTACGGCGGCTCGTGCACGGGCGGCAAGATGGCCGACATGGACATGTACGCGGCGGTCTTGCAGCGCGCCGTCGAGCAAGGGCGCAAAGTCGCGCCGGGCGTGCGCCTCTACCTGCAATTCGGCTCGCAGAAGATCAAACAGTACGCGCGCGAACGCGGCTACATCGAGATTTTCGAGCGCGCGGGCGCGGAGTTGATTGACCCCTCGTGCGGCGCGTGCATCAACGCAGGGCCGGGCGCGTCGAAGACTGCGGAGACCGTCACGGTGAGCGCGCAGAACCGCAACTTCCCCGGCCGCAGCGGCCCCGGCAAAGTTTATCTCGCGTCGCCTTACGTGGTCGCCGCGTCGGCGATTGCGGGTCGCATCGTCGAGCCGGAAGAGTTTTTGCGCGAGCGCGAAGAGGAGTTGGTCGGCGCGTGAAGGGCATCGGCAAGGGGCGCTTGAGCGCGGATCACTCGCCGAAGTACGAACGCGTCGAGCGCGAGCGGCGTTACCTCTTGCGCGAGTTGCCGCCCGATCTCCGTGTCAACGACCGCCACGCGCAAGTAACAGACAACTACCTGACGGGCACGCGCCTGCGTCTGCGTAAAGTGCGCTGGCCGCAGACCAACGAGTGGACGCTGAAACTCACGCAGAAGCACACGCCCGCGCCGCCCGATTTCTCGCGCACGCTCATCACGAGCATCTACCTCAACGAGTATGAGTACGAAGTCTTCTCCGTCTTCGAGGCGAACGAGCTACGCAAGAACCGTTACCCCTACGAGCACGAGGGGCGCAAGTATTCCGTGGACGTGTTCCTCGGCGCGCTCTACGGCCTCATCCTCGCGGAGACGGATTTTGAAGCCGACGAGGAGATGGACAACTTCCCGCCGCCCGCCTTCGCCGCGCTCGACGTGACGCACGACGAACTGTTCACCGGCGGCCGTCTCGTCTACCTTACGATTGACGAACTGCGCGCCGAGTTCAAAGCGCGCGTCGAGAAATGGGAGGGGCAGTAATGATGGGCGCACGCGGCGGCGGGTTGTTCGTGGTCTTCATCGGTGTGGCGGTCATCGTCATCGGGTTGTTGATCTATTCGGGCGCGCTCTCTTGGTTCGGGCGATTGCCGGGCGATCTCAACTTCGGCGGTGAACGCACGCGCGTCTTCATCCCGATCACTTCGATGCTCATCGTCTCGCTCGTCCTGAGCCTCGTCGCCTACGTGCTGCGCCGCTTCTTCTGATTAACATGACCGACTCCGCAGCACCGACCATCTACACCATCGGCCACGGGCGACACGCGTGGGCTGACTTTCTCGCGCTCTTACGCGAGCACGAGATCGCGCTCGTCTGTGACGTGCGGAGCGTGGCGCGTTCGCGCTGGCCGCAGTTCAACGGGCGCGTGCTGGAAGCGAACTTGAAAGAGGTGCGGATCGGTTACGAGTGGCTGCCGGAGTGTGGCGGCAAGGTGGTCGCGCCGCCCGCCGAGTTGGCGCGCGGGCTGGAACGGATCATGGAGTTGGCGTCGGAGATGCGCGTCGCTCTGATGTGCTCGGAGTCGCAGCCGCTCACGCGCCACAAGCAACCGCGCGCGAACTGCCACCGCGTCGGCCTCCTCGCCACGCCGCTCAAAGCACTCGGCGCGCGCATCACACACATCCTGCCGAACGGCGACACGCTCGAAATCAACGAAGCCACGCTGCCCTCCATCTGGAAGGAAGAAACGCTTTGACTGGTGAATGGTGAATGGTGAATGGTCAATGGAAAGACGGCTTCTTATCCATTTACCATTCACCAGTTGATCAACTTTCAGCGGGCGTGACGAGTTCGGAGTGCGCCGGGTAGCGTGCGGCGTAGGCGCGCGCGAAGTAGGCGGTGAGCAGGAAGGCGAGCAGCATGATGGCGGCGGCCGTCCAGAAGGTGACGCGCAACGAGTGGTCGCTCATCTCGTGGAGGCGGCCGTCCGCGCCGCTCGTGGCGATGGCGCTGTGGATGAGGAGCGCGGCGATGGACGGGCCGACGGCGCGCGCCAGACTCGCCACCGACTGCGTGACGCCCAAGACGCCGCCCTGTTCGCCGCGCCCGACGCTGCGCGAGGCGAGTGTCTGAAGCGACGGCGTGGCGAGCGAGTTGCCGACCGCGAACGTCCCGCCGACGAGAAGCAACACGCCCAGCCCCGTCTGCGGGCCGGTGAAGGGGATGGCGAACAAACTCGCCGTGAACAGGAGCGCGCCCGCCAGCACCAGCGGCATCTCGCCGAACATCTTCACGAGCCGCCCGATCAATCCGCCCTGTATGAGCGCGCCGATGATGCCGACGTACATGAAGAGGTAGCCGTTGTGCGCCGCGTCGTAGCCGAAGCGGAACATCGTAAAGAGCGCGAAGGAAGTCGTCATGATGGAGAAGGCGACGACGAAGAGAAAGTAGATCGTGAGGACGTAGGCGAGGCGCGGCTGCCTGACGGCCTCCGCGAGTTGCGACCAGCGACCCGCCGCGGCGGAGGTGCGCGCAGGATGATCGGGCGTCACCGTTTCGGGCAGAGTGAAATAGAGCAGGACGGCGTTAGCCAGCGCGAGTCCGCCCGCGAAGAAGAACGGCACGCCGATGCCCCACTGGCTGAGGATGCCGCCGATGGCCGGGCCGAAGACGAACCCTAAGCCGAAGGCCGCGCCGATCAGTCCCATGCCTTTGGCGCGATTTTCGGGCGTCGTCACGTCGGCGATGTAAGCCTGCGCGGTGGAGATGTTGCCGCCGGTGATGCCGTCAATGATGCGCCCCAGAAAGAGCATCCACAGCGTCGTTGCGAAGCCGAGGATGAAGAAGCCGAGGCTCGTCCCCAACAGGCTGAAGAAGAGGATGGGGCGACGGCCGTACCTGTCCGAGAGACGGCCGAGGATCGGCGAGAAGATCAATTGCATGGCCGAGTAGGAGGCGAACAGGAGGCCGACCGTGCGCGGCGTCGCGTTGAACTTCGTCCCCTCCACGTAATAAGGCAGCACCGGGATCACGATGCCGAACCCCACGAGGTCTATGAAGACCGTAACGAAGATGACCAGAAGCGGCGAGCGTTTCATAAAACAGTGACGAGTGACAGGTGACAGGTGACAAGTTGAAACACAGTAGAGTTTTTATCGTAACTTGTCGCTAAAAAAGCAACGAGTGACGGGTGACGAGCCGGAACAAGTTTCTGATTTTTAACTTGTCACCTGTCACCTGTCACTCGTCACTGATCTCTTACCACCGGCGGCGGGGTGGAGCTTGAAGTTTTTCGTCAACGGAGAGGCGGCCGCCGCCTGAGACGAGCAGCGCGAGCGACATGCCGAGCAGTGCGACCGTGTACTCGATGCCTTTGTTGCTGAGGAAGAAACCGCTGCTCCAGTGGACGCCGACCATCGCGACCAGCATCGTGATTGCGAGGAAGAACGCACCGACGCGCGTCAGGAGTCCGAAGAAGACGAGTGCGCCGCCGATGAGTTCAGCGAAGAGTGCCGCGCCCATCCAGAGCCACGTCGGGCGCATGAAGCCGAAAGGCGCGGGGAACGACAGGAATTTTGACCAGCCCGGCCCGCCCCACACGCCAAAAGCCTTTTGCGCGCCGTGCGCCATGAAGATGAGGCCGAGCGCGAGACGCACCGGCAGCGTGAACCACGTCGCCGTCGTCGCAATCAAACTTTGGAACATCGAAAGAGTCCTTTCCTTGTCTCAGACAGGCCGCGTGGTCGTCTTCGCACGTCAACCGGAGGTGCGGCGCGCGCCGCAGAGTCTCTGCCGCGTCCTGGTCGAGTCTCAACTGCGTCTTGGTCGCGTCGGTTCGGTCGCTTGGCTATCGGCGTCAACTCCCCACCGCGTTCCCGCGCGTGCGGCCTGTCCGGTCTCCAACCCGCTTAAGCTGGTGCAACGCCCACAGTTTTATCATAGCTTTGCTTGCCGCGCACACCTTCGAGACAAGAGGGCAAAGGCGAAAGGGAAAGGGGTAAAGGTAAGACGCGGAGGAATTCGACAGGCTGCCCGGAGAAATTCGACAGGCCGCACGGCTTTCCCGCCCCGCCCCCGTACCCCTTTCCCTTTGCCCCCTAACTTGATCTACACTGCGCCGCACGCCCCCGAACTAAACACGAAAGCCCGGCCGGTGATTTTATGAAAGACACGACCTCGCGCCAACTCGTCATCACGCGCGTCCGCGAACAGGGGCGCGACATACGTTCGTTCGACATGCGTCCCGCCGCGGGCAATGACAGCGCGCACGCCGCGGCGGCGGTGGAGTTTCTCCCCGGCCAAGTCGCCGCGTTGCGCGCCAGGGGCGCGGACGAGCGTTCCTCTTATTTCGCTTTCGCCAGCGCGCCTGAGGACGAGGAGTTGGAGTTTTTGGTCAAGCGCGCGGGCGACAATAGCAGCAGCGGCGCGCGTTCACTCTACCAACTGCGCGCGGGCGAAGAGGTGACGCTGACGGGCGTCGTCGGCCACGGCTTCCCGCTCGACGCGCACAAGGGCAAAGACCTCGTCATGATCGCGATGGGCACGGGCGTCGCCCCTTTGCGCTCCACCCTGCGCCACGCCCTCGCGCGCCCGGACGACTTCGGCCAACTCGTCGTCCTCTACGGCGCGCGCACGCCCGACGATTTCTGCTACCGCGACGAGACAGAGACGTGGCAGGCCGCGGGCGTCGAACTCCGGCAGGTCATCTCCAAGCCCGACGGCTACGAATGGGCAGGTTCGACCGGCTACGTCCAATCGCTCCTCGACCACGTGCTGCCGAGTCTCACCGAACCCGTCGCCCTCGTCTGCGGCTCGCCCGAAATGATCACGCACACGCGCGACCGCTTGCAGGAGATGGGACTCCCGCCCGAAAGCATCCTCACCAACTATTAAGCCCACGGCATTCAAGTTTGCGCTTGCTGAATGAACGCTCATTCAGTATGATGTGTGCCCTCTCGCGAGGAACTTTTGGAAAGAGGTCTTCCCCCTATGCTTCGGATCGAACGAGCGGCGGTGCTGGGCGCGGGTACGATGGGCGCGCAGATCGCCGCGCACCTGGCGAACGCCGGAATCCCCGTCCTCCTCTTAGACATTGCCCCGCGCGAACTGACGCCGGACGAACAGGCCAAAGGCCTCGCGCTCGACGCGCGCGCCGTGCGCAACCGCATCGCGCAGGGCGGACTCGACGCGGCGAAGAAGGCGAAGCCCGCCGCCTTCTACACGGCCGACGCGGCCGCGCTCGTCTCGGTCGGAAATTTCGACGACGACATGGCGCGGCTCAAGGAGTGCGACCTCGTGATCGAGGCGGTCGTCGAGAATTTGGAGATCAAGCGCACGCTCTACGCGCAGGTCGAACAGCACCGGAAGCCTTCGTCGGTCGTCGCGTCGAACACGAGCGGCATCCCGATCCGCGCCATCGCCGAAGGCTTCTCCGAAGAGTTCCGCGCGCACTTCCTCGGCATACACTTCTTCAACCCGCCGCGCTACCTGCACCTGTGCGAACTGATCCCGACCGAGTGGACGAAGCCCGAAGTCGCGTGCGCCGTCTTCGGCTTCCTCGATCAAAGGCTCGGCAAGGGCGTCGTTATCGCGAAGGATCGCCCGAACTTCATCGCCAACCGCATCGGCACTTATGGCGCGCTCGTCTCGATCAAGACGATGCTCGAAGACGGCTACACCATCGAAGAGGTGGACAAGATGACGGGGCAGGCGATGGGTCGGCCGAAGTCGGCCACCTTCCGCACGTTCGATATCGTCGGCCTCGACGTGTTCGCGCACGTCGCGAAAAATCTCTACGAGGCCGTGCCCGAAGACGAGGAGCGCGAGGTGTTCGTCGCGCCGGAGTTTCTCGCGCAGATGATCGGGCGCGGCATTCTCGGCAACAAGACGAAGGGTGGCTTCTACCGCAAGCAGAAGGGCGAGGGCGCGAAGCAGGAAATCTGGACGATTGACCACGCCTCGCTCGAATACCGCCCGGCAGAGAAAGTAAAACTGCCCGCGCTGGAGATGGCGAAGAACGTCGAAGACACGGCCGAGCGCATCAAGTCGCTCGTATGGTCGAAGGATCGCGCGGGGGCGTTTTTGTGGAAGACCGTCTCGCGCACGCTGCGCTACGCGGCGAACCGCATCCCGGAGATCGCGAACAACGTCGTGGACGCGGATCGCGCGATGCGCTGGGGTTTCAACTGGGAACTCGGCGTGTTCGAGACGTGGGACGCTATCGGCGTTGAGAAGTCGGTCGCGCGCATGCGCGAGGAGGGCGCGAGCGTCCCGTCGAACGTCGAGCGCATGTTGGAAGCGGGCGCGAACAGTTTTTACAAGACGGAGGGCGGCGCGCGTTTCTATTTCGACTTCGACAAACTCGCGTACCAGCCGGTGAACGAACCGGCGGGCGTGATCATCTTGAAGTCGGTGAAGGATCGGACGGGCGTCGTGAAGAAGAACGTCGGCGCGTCTCTCTTAGACATCGGCGACGGCGTGGCGTGTCTGGAATTTCACTCGAAGATGAACGCCATCGGCGGCGACACGATCCAGATGATCAAGCAGTCGCTCGTCGAAGTGGAGAAGAATTTCGTCGGCCTCGTCATCGGCAATCAAGCGCAGTATTTCTCGGTCGGCGCGAACCTCATGCTCATCCTTTTGGAAGCGCAGGAGGAGAACTGGGAAGACCTCGACCTGATGGTGCGCGAGTTTCAGAAGGCGACGATGAGTTTGCGTTATTCGCCGAAGCCGGTCGTGACCGCGCCGTTCGGACTCGTCCCCGGCGGCGGCTGCGAGGTGACGATCCACGGCGACCGCACGCGCGCGTCGGCAGAGTTGTACATCGGTCTGGTCGAGGCGGGCGTCGGCGTCATCCCGGCGGGCGGCGGGACGAAGGAGATGCTCGTGCGCGCGCTCGATTCCATCCCGCGTGGCATGGACGACGCCGACCCGTTCCCGTTCGTCAAACGCGCCTTCGAGACGATCGCGCTGGCGAAGGTTGCCACGTCGGCTGCGGAGGCGCGGCAGTTGGGCTTCCTGCGCGAAGAGGATTCGATCACGATGAATCAGGATCGCCTCATCGCCGACGCCAAGCAGGAAGTGCTCGCGCTCGCGCGTGGCGGCTACACCGAGCCGCAGCCGCGCACGGACATCCTCGCGCTCGGCAACTCCGCGCTCGCCACTCTGAAACTCGGCATTCACCAAATGAAGCGCGGCGGCTTCATCTCCGACTACGACGCTGAGATCGGCGAACGCCTCGCGCGCATTCTGACGGGCGGCGATCTCAACCACCCGACGCGTGTCGGCGAACAATACCTGCTCGACCTCGAACGCGAGGCGTTCCTCTCGCTCTGCGGCCAGCGCAAGACGCAGGAGCGCATGGCGGCGATGCTCAAGACGGGCAAGCCGCTGAGGAATTAGTTTCAGGTTTCAAGTTGCAGATTTCAAGTTAAAGACCGGAGAACTTTTCAAACTTGAAACTTGAAATTTGAAAGGTGCAGCCTGCAACTTGCAACCTGCAACTTGCAACCTATTCAGTGATACCCATCGTCCCTTTGGCCGGGGAAGGAGTTTGAAAATGAGTCTGGGGAAGGCATCGCTTGTGATCGCGGCGGCGTCCTTCGTCGTCTACGGACTCGCGTTCCTGTGCGCGCCGGAGTGGGCGGGTTCGTTCGTCGGCGTCGCGTTCCCGACCTCAAGCGCGCGCATTGACGCGCGCGCCACTTATGGCGGCTTCTTCCTCGGCACGGCCGTCTACTGGGCGATGTGCGCGGCGCGCGCACGTTGGCGGCGTGCGGGGCTGGTGGCGCAGGCGGTCATCCTCGGCGGGTTCGTCGTCGGGCGCGTCGCGGGGATGATGGTTGACAGCGGCGCGAACGCGGCGATCTACGTGCTGCTCGCAGGCGAGATCGTGGGCGTCTTGCTCGCTCTCGTCGCCATCAGGACGGAAGGCGCGGAAGCGTTCAAAAGTTGAAGCGCGGAAGCGTCCGTTGTTTAAGTTCGAGCCGGAGTGTTGACATGGATTACCCGGTGACGCCCGCCGTCAGGCTGCTGCGCGAGCGCAAAGTAGAGTTCGAGCCACACCTCTACACTTACGAGGAGCGCGGCGGCACGCGCCACTCGGCCGCGTCGCTCGGCGTGGACGAACACGCGATCATCAAGACGCTCGTCATGGAGACAGAGGCGCGCAAGCCGCTCGTCGTCTTGATGCACGGCGACCGCGAAGTCTCGACGAAGAACCTGGCGCGCTCAATCGGCGTCAAAAGTGTGCAGCCATGCGACCCGCAGACGGCGCAGAAGCACACGGGTTATCTCGTCGGCGGCACAAGCCCGCTGGGCACGCGTGCGCGCCTGCCCGTCTACGCCGAGCGCACCATCTTTGAGTTGCCGAAAATTTACATCAACGGCGGCAAGCGCGGTTTTTTAGTTTCGATCAAACCGCAGGACTTGCGCGCGATGTTGACCGTCGAAGAAGTTGAGGCCGCGATTGAAAAGTCGTAGCTGTGCGTTCGCCGAGGGGCGGATGAGTTTTAGTTAGAGAAAGTTTTACCGGAAGGACGAATTATGAGAGATGCAGTGATTGTATCGGCGGTGCGGACGGCGGTGGGGAAAGCGCCGAAGGGGACTTTGCGCGACACGCGGCCGGATGAGATGGGCGCGGCCGTGATCGAAGAGGCGCTGCGGCGCGCGGCGGGCGTTAAGCCCGACGAGGTCGAAGACGTGATCATGGGCTGCGCGATGCCGGAGGCCGAGCAGGGCATGAACGTGGCGCGCGCGGCGGCGATTCGCGCGGGGCTGCCGGTGGAAACGTCTGCGATGACGATCAACCGCTTCTGTTCGTCGGGGTTGCAATCAATCGCGATTGCGGCCGACCGCATCAGGACGGGCGCGGCCGACGTGATCGTCGCCGGGGGCTTGGAGACGATGTCCCTGATCCCGATGGGCGGGCACACCATCCGCCCGAACCCGTATCTCGTCGAACACTACCCGGACTTTTATCTCAACATGGGACTCGCCACCGAGAACGTCGCGCGCAAGTATGGAGTGTCGCGCGAGGATCAGGACGAGTTCTCGTACCAGTCGCACCGGCGCGCGGCCGAGGCGCAGGACGCGGGCAAGTTTGACGACGAGATCGTGCCGCTCAAAGTCGTCTTTGAGGAGTTGGACGAGCGCGGGCGCAAACAGCGGCGCGAGGCGACGTTCGAGCGCGACGAAGGCGTCAGGCGCGACACGTCGGCCGAGGGGCTGGCGAAACTGCGCCCGGCGTTCCACGCGCAGGGGACGATCACGGCGGGCAACGCCTCGCAGATGTCGGACGGCGCGGCGGCGGCCGTCGTGATGTCGGACGAGCGCGCGCGTGCGTTGGGGTTGCAGCCGTTGGCGCGCTTCGTGGCCTACGCCACGGCCGGATGCCCGCCCGAGGAGATGGGCATCGGGCCGGTCTACGCGATCCCGAAGGCGTTGAAGATCGCGGGGCTGACGCAGGATCAGATTGATGTGTTTGAACTCAACGAAGCCTTCGCCGCGCAGTCGCTCGCAGTCATCCGCACGCTCTCGCTCGACCCGGAAAAAGTTAACGTCAACGGCGGCGCGATTGCGCTCGGCCATCCGCTCGGCTGCACGGGCGCGAAGTTGACCGCGACGGCCTTGCGCGAACTCGAACGGCGCGGCGGCCGCTACGCGATGGTGACGATGTGCGTCGGCGGCGGCATGGGCGCGGCCGGAATTTTTGAACGAATCGAAAAGTAGTTTCAGGTTTCGAGTTTCAAGTTTCAGGACTGAGGTGTTTAGTTCTTCGTCTTGAACTTGAAGCCTGCAACTTGAAACCTGAAACTTGATTGCGACTGAAAGGAGCAAATTATGTCAGCCGTAGCCGAAGAGAAGAAGATAATCGCGGGCGGGAGTTTCTTGATCGAGGAGCGCACGCCGGAAGAGGTGTTCACGCCGGAGGATTTCACGGACGAGCACCGCATGATCGCGGAGACGACGCGCGAGTTCATGGACAACGAAGTGCGCCCCGCGACCGACGAACTAGAGAAGCACAACTGGCAACTGGCGCGCGAGTTGATCCGCAAGTCGGCGGAGTTGGGAATGGTCGGCGTCAACATCCCGGAAGAGTACGGCGGACTCGGACTCGACCAGACGAGCGGCGCAATCGTCGGCGAACTGTTGGGGCGTTCGGCCTCGTTCGCCACGACGCTCGGCGCGCAGAGCGGCATCGGCCTCACGCCCATACTTTACTTCGGCACGGAAGCGGCGAAGAAAAAATATCTGCCGCGCATCGCTTCGGGCGAGATGGTGTCGGCCTACGCGTTGACGGAAGCCGGGTCGGGTTCGGACGCGATGGCGGCCAAAGCCACGGCGCGCTTGAGCGCGGACGGCACGCACTACGTTTTGAACGGCGAGAAGATGTGGATCACGAACGGCGGCTTCGCAGACGTGTTCATCGTCTTCGCCAAGATTGACGGCGACAAGTTCAGCGGCTTCATCGTCGAACGCCAAGAGGGGCTGACGAACGGCGCGGACGAACACAAGATGGGCATCAAGGGATCGAGCACGACCGCGCTCGTCCTCAATGACGCGAAGACGCCGGTCGAGAACTTGCTCGGCGAGGTCGGCAAGGGCGCGAAGATCGCGTTCAATATTTTGAACATCGGCCGCTTCAAACTCGGCGCGATGTGCAACGGCGGGATGAAGCTGATGCTGCACGAAGCGGTGCGCTACGCGAACGAGCGTCACCAATTTGGCCGCCCCATTTCTTCGTTCGGCGCGATCAAGTCGAAGCTGGCGGAGATGGCGATCAAGACATGGGTGGGCGAGACGATGGTCTATCGCACGCTCGGCCTCATTGAGAACGCGGTGAGCGGCGAGACGAACGCGGAGGCGAAACTGCGCGGCATCGAAGAGTATGCGGCGGAGTGCTCGATCATCAAGGTCGCGCTCTCCGAGTACTGCGATTTCGTCGCCGACGAGATGGTGCAGATCTACGGCGGCTACGGTTACTCGGCCGACTACCCGGCCGAGCGCGCCTACCGCGACTCGCGCATCAACCGCATCTTCGAGGGCACGAACGAGATCAACCGCATGTTGATTCCCGGTCGCATGATGAAGAGCGCGATGACTGGTCGGCTCGCGCTCTTGCCCGCCGCGCAGAAGTTGATGGACGAGGTGTTGTCGCCGTCGCTTCCGTCGTTCGACGAGGACGAGGGCGTGCTCGCCGCCGAGATGAAACTCGCGCAGAACGCGAAGAAGGTCGCGCTGATGACCTTGGGCACGGCGGCGCAGAAGTACATGGCGAAGCTCGCCGACGAGCAGGAGATTCTGATGGGCGTCGCGGACATCACGATGGACGTGTACGCGATGGAGTCGGCCATCCTGCGCGCGCAGAAGCTCGCGGCGAAGGGCGGCGAGGCCGCCGCGGCGCGCTACGTCGAGATGGTGCAGGTCTTCTGCAACGACGCCGTGCAGCGCATCGAAGCGCGCGCCAAGAACACGCTCGCCGCCATGAGCGAGGGCGACGAACTGCGGACGCTCTTGGCAGCCCTGCGTCGCTTCACCAAGCAGACGCCCATCAACACCGTCGCCGCGCGCCAGCGCATCGCCGACGTGTTGATCAAGGCGAACAAGTACGCTTACTAGTCAGATAGGGGAAAGGTTAAAGGGGAAGGGGCAAAGGGATCGAGCCGGGAAGTTCAGACTTCCAACTCGCCTCCCCCTTTGCCCTTTAACCTTTCCCCTTGACCCTTTATATTCCGTCCATGCGCATCATTCCAATTTCCCTGCCGACGCCGTTCTACATCGGGCCGGTGAACGTCTACCTGATCGCGGAAGACCCGTTGACGTTGATTGACACGGGGCCGAAGACGCGCGAGGCGTTAGAGGCTCTGCGCGAGGGCTTGCGGCGGGCGCGCTTTCGCGTGCTCGACATCAAACGGATCGTCCTGACGCACGCGCACGAGGATCATTGCGGGCTGGCGAAGAGTTTGCGCGACGAAGCGAAGGACGCGGAGGTGCTCGTCCACGGGTGGGAGACGGGGCATCGTCAAGGGCGGCTCGAATACGAGGAGCACCGCGCGCTCCTGGTGCGCGCTGGAGTGCCGCCGGAAGAGATCGAAGGGATGCGGCGGATGTACGAGGGCGTGCGCCGTTACGCCGACGCGCTCGAAGACGGCGAGCACAGTGAACTGACGGACGACTCGGAGTTGGAGTTCGAGACGGGGAGTTTGCGCGTGGTGCATACGCCGGGGCACACGCCGGGGTCGTGCTCGTTTCTCAGAGAGGCCGACCGCACCGTGATTGCGGGCGACTGTGTGTTGAAGCGCGTGACGCCGAACCCGGTGCTCTCGCCAGACCCGGTTGACCCGTCGCGCAGGTTTCGCTCGCTCGCCGAATACCTCGTCAGTCTGGCGCGCTTGCGCAGTTACGCGCCGACGCTCGTCCACGGCGGGCACGGTGATGTGGTCGAAGATTTCGAGGAGTTGTTCGCGCGTTACCTGCGCGCGATCCGCGAGCGGCAGTCGGAAGTGATCCGGCTCGTGCCGAAGGCGGGCGCGACGGCGTGGGACGTGGCGCGCGAGATGTTTCCGGGCGCGGAGGACGTGCATCGCTTCCTCGCCGTTTCGGAGGCGGTGGCGCACCTCGATCTGGCGCACGGCGAGAATAAGCTCGCGTTGGAGTTGAGCGCGGACGGCCGCGAGGTCTACCGCAAGCAGTAGGGCGATTCATTGAGCGCGAACGGCGCGGCGGCTAGAGGGGCGCGGGGAAGATGAGTCATGCGCGCCTCGACGTGAGCGCGTGAACGCACACGCAGATTAAAATCGAACCGGCCGCCGTTCATCATTTGAAGCGATGAACGGCGGCCGGTTTCGTTTTGGCGGAAGGCCGTGGGACGTTCCGGTTAATGAGCGGACGTTGCCGCCCGGTTTAGTTACTGACTTTGGCGGCGCGCGCGGCTTTGCCCGCCGCTTGAGCTTTGGTGGGCGTCGCGATGGCTCCGCCCGCAGGCGCGGGCAGGGCTTCGACGTTGATGAAGAAGCGGAACGCGCCGTTCTGTTCGACGCCTAAGAGGAACTGGACGTTGATGCTCGCGCCCGCCGCGAGCGGGGTGGCGAGCGAGAGCGTCGAGTTGAACGCGCCGCCGTTCGGCTGGCCGAACGCGTCCGTTTCGAGCGTCGTCCCTTCAATCGTGGTCGTCACCGCGCCGTTGTCCGTGCAGAGGTGCGGCGTGCCGCCCTCGCTCTGGCAGTTGGCCGTCACCTGCGAAGAGGTGATCGCACGCAGGTCGGCCGTGCCCAGAGGCGCGGGGAATGTGGTGATGTCCACGATGCGGAAGCGCAGCCGCGTGACGGGCGCGCCCGTGTTGTTGGTGAAGCGGCGGCGGATGGAGAGCGTGCCGGTCGAGGTGGGCGACGAGCCGTAGCCCGACCCGGCATTCGTGCGACGCTCGAAGCGGCACGCGCTCGGCAGCGTCGGGTTGACGGCGATGCCGGTGCATTGCGTGTCCACGAGCGACGCCTTGATCTCGGCGTTGCGCTGGACGGGCGACGAGAGGTTTTCAGGGCCGGGCGCGCCGAGCCGCTGGCACTGGAAGTTAACGGTCGAGGCGCACACGTTCGTCCCGTTGATGTCGGCGGTCTGGAAGTCCGTCTCGTTGTTGCCGTTGTCTATCGGCGCGCCGCTGCGCGCGTCGCGGAAGAGGCTGTAGTTGACGCCGGGGTTCCCGCTCAGGGCGACCGAAATCACGGGGTAGCCCGTGCCCTCTTTGTAGAGCGCGTTGGCTTCGGAGGTCGGGCCGACGGCGTCGAGGCGGGTGGTCGTGCTGAACTCAGCCTGAAGCGACGTGTTGAAGAGGGCGATGCCGGCGTTCTCCGGGATGTTCTCGTTCATGGTGTTGTCGCCCGTGGCGGTCGTGCCGCTACCGGCCGGGTACGCGCTGCCGCTGAAAGAGCCGGTGCAGCCGCCGCCGCCGTTGTTGACGGCGAGATAGTGGCCGCGCGCCGGGATAATCGTATTGTTCGGGATGATGAACAGCACGTTGCCGTTCGACTGCGCGACGGCAAAGCCGGTCGAGCCGACGGTCGAAGACACTCTGTAGGCGCTGGTGGTGGCGTTATAAATCTCGACGAACTCGTCGCACGTGCCCGTCGGCCCGAACGTGCGGAACTCGCTGATGAGAAGCGTTACGCCGAACACCGAATTGCGCGGGGTCGGGGTGGCGGCGGTGAAATCAAGACTGTTGTTGTCGGTGTCAACGCTGCCGCCGCCGTTACGAATGTCGGCGGTAGTATTGGTGGGGGCGGGCGCGGGCGCGGTTTCGGAACAGTTGGCGGTCGAGCCGAAGCCGACGAAATCAACGATGGTTGCGCCGGTCGGGCACGCGCCGGTCAACGCCGTCGTCGTGTTGACGAGGGCGACTTTCCCGGCGGTCGCGCTCATGGCGATCGTGCCGATGGCGTTAGGCTTCGGCAAAGCGGTCGTTCCGCCCGCTCCCTGAGCTTCCTGCACGAGGTAGTAACGTCCCGGCGCGATTATGCCGGAGAGCGTGGTCGTCGCCCACGTCGTGCCCGTAGCCGAGGCGTACTGCACCGTCCAGCCGGTCACATCAACGGGCGCAGCGCCGCGATTGTAGAGTTCGATAAAATCGTGCGTAAAAGTAGTGCCGGCGTTGCCGCCGCCGCCGTAGATTTGACTGATGACGATGTTGGGCGAAACGGCGTAGGCGACCTGCGAAGTCGAGAAGACGAAGCCGAGCGCGAGCGTCGCAAGAGCGACGGAAAAGAGTTTGCAAAGGTGTGGCATAGAGAAGTCTCCTGAGAAGTTGGGCTGGTTAAGATGGAAAGTTGCCTTCGAGCAGTTCGCGGCCTTGTCCGTCTTCTGGTTTAAGAGCGGGCGGGAGTCGGTTAACTAACGCCTTATGATTCGGTACGTCGCTTGAAATTCGGGGGAAATCGAATTTGTATTGGAGACGCGAGAATATGCCAGACGGCCGAGCGCGGTCAACTCTCGCGCGCCTAAGTTTCTGTTAAATTCCTCACCCCGCCCGCGTGCCGAAGCGTCTACGCACGATGCGCCCCGCCAAAGTTCGCCACGCGCGCCCATGCTGAAACTTTTCGCTCGCTCCACACATCTACCCTAACAGTCGCCACAGACGCGGCCGCGCGGCGGGCGTTCACTTAACGACTTCAAACTCGAAGTAGATGGTCTTGCCGCGGATCACGTAGCAGAGGTAAGTCTCCCAGAAGCGGCGGATGAAGCGTAAGGAAGGATAGCGGTTCGAGAGGTTGACGAGGAACTCGATTCCGAGCGCGCGCCAGAGTTTGAGGAGCGTGACGCGGACGACGCGCGGGCGCAACTGCACGTCGCTGTAGAAGGCGAAGTCGGGGCGTTTGCCGGTGAAGTAGGCGAAGGATTCGGTCGTCAGGTGGTGGCGGTGCGTCGGGTCTGTGTAGGAGGCGATGTCGGAGTAGTGCGGCGTGTCGAGGCGGATCAGGCCGCCGGGCTTCGTGATGCGGTGCAACTCGGCGACGACGGCGAGCACGTCGTCAATGTGTTCGATGACCTGATTGCCGACCACCACGTCAAACTCGTTATCGGGAAACGGGTAGGGCACGGAGTCGAGGTCGTGGATCACGTCGGCGTGCGTGCGTGGGTTGCTGTCGAGGCCGATGCTGCCGGGCGTCTTCTTGATGCCGCAACCGATGTCGAGAATTTTCATCGCGGAGAACTTAACCCAACTGCGCGCGGTCGCGCAAAAACAGAGCGGGCGGCGCGGCGCAAATTTTTCGGAACTGCGCCCCACGCGCTTCGTGAAATTGCCAGAAATCTCTCTCGGAGGATTGTACTTATGTTCGGTAAAAAAACGTCTCTTTCCCTCGCCCTGTTGCTCGCCGCGTCCGTCGGCGCGAGCGCGCAAGGAACGGCGGAAGGCCGCCGCGTCCAGACCGACGGCGGGCAGGTCTTCGTCTTCGGCGGCGGCAACCATCTCGGCGTCTCGGTCGAAAGCGTGACGCGCGACAACATGAACAGTTTCAACCTGCGCGGCGAGCCGCGCGGCGTGGCGGTGCGCGAGGTGCAGGCCGACAGCCCGGCGGCGAAGGCGGGGCTGCAAAAGAACGATGTCATCCTGCGCTTCGACGGCGAGCAGGTGTCGAGCGTGCAGAAACTCCAACGCTTGATCAACGAGTCTGCGCCCGAACACACGGCGCGGCTCACGGTCAGCCGTAACGGCTCAGAGCAGGAGTTGTCCGTCACGTTAGACCGCCGCGAGGGATTCGCGCCGGGGGCGTTCGGGAATTTCAAGCTCCCCGAAATGCAGTCGTTCAACTTCAACACAGACGAGTTGAAACGCCGTGCCGAAGAGATGAGCCGCAACTCTGAGGAGTGGAAGAAGCGCGCGAAGGATTGGGATCGTGATTCGGCGAAACTGCGCGAAGGGTTGGAGAAGTTTCGCGCCGAAGGCTTCGGCAACAACTTCAAAGGCTTTGGCAACAACTTCACGATGGTGTACGGCGCGGGCGCGCGACGGATCGGCATCACCACGCAACCCTTGACCGACCAACTCGCAAACTACTTCGGCGTGTCGGGGCGCGACGGCCTGCTCGTCACCTCGGTCGCCGAGAACAGCCCCGCGTCGAAGGCCGGACTCAAGGCGGGCGACGTGGTCACGGAAGTTGACGGCGTGCGGCTCAAGAACGCGGGCGAACTGTCGCGCGCACTCAACCGACGCGAAGAAGGCGACGTGTCGCTCACCGTCGTGCGCGAGAGGAAGACGCGCACGATCAAAGTGACGCCGGATCGCACGCAGAACAACCCGACGTTCTACAAGCCGGGCGGGTTGGGGATGAACGCGCCGATGGCCTTGATCGCGCCGCGCGTCCAACTCGCGCCGCTCCCCGCGTTGCCCGCCATGCCCGCCGCGCCGGGCAGTATCAAGCCGCTCGTCGCGCCGCGCCCGCAGGCCGCCCCGCGCATTTACGCCGTGCCGCCTGTCGCCCCAATCGCGCCGGTACGTTCTGGCGTGTGGATTTTGTAAGACCAAGCCCAAACCCGTTTAAGAGCGGCTCAGTAAAGAAGACCGCGGCCACGTTCGACTAATCAACGTGGCCGCGGTCTTTTTATGTCAACAAGTTCAAAGTGCGTTCGCGTCGTCTTACGGGCGCAGTTCGCGCAGTTCGCGTTCGGCGTCGGCGTATGCGCCGTCCTTCACGTTGCCCAGACTGATCGCGGCCTCGAAGGCTTTGACGGCTTCGTCCTTGCGGTCGAGGAAGGCGAGGATGCGACCCATCGCCGTGTAGGCGCGCGAGATGAGCGGGCGGTCTGTCTCGGAGGTGGCGGAGTTGATGGCGAGGCGATAGTTGGCGAGCGCGCGTCCGAGGCGTTCGTCGCGGATGTTTTCGACGAAGGCGTCGCTCGCGGAAATGCTCGCCGCCTGAGCCAGCGCGAAGAAGATGCGCGGCTCGCCGCCATTCTCCGTCAACAGGGCGCGCAGACGCGTCTCGGCCTCCGTGTAGTTTTTCGCGCGCAGCAGTTCGTTGATGTCGGCGATGCTCTTATCGAGCGCGGCGCGGCGTTCGTCGGCGCGTGTCTCGTCGCCTGTGCGGTTCGACAGCGCGCGCGCCGCCTCTCGACGCAAGGCCGCGACGCGTTCGCGCGCGGCGGCGTACTCGGCCGGGCGCAGACGCTCGCGCGCCAAGTCCACGCGCGTCATCATGTCGGAGAAGAAATCGGCGAAGTCGAACCCGGCGATCTCCTGATCGCGCAGTTGCTCGGAGAAGTAGAAGGCGAGCACCGCGCCGCGCTCGTAGGCGTCGGCTAGTTGCGCGGTCAACTCGTCTTCGAGCATCGCGCGGTCGGCCTGCGACTCTTTGACGATGCTGGCGCGCTCCGGTTCTTTGGCGCGTTGGAGTCGCACGCTCGTCTGCTCGGCGAGGGCGCGCGTGCGCGCGGCGAAGTTCATGCGCGCGTCGGCCGCGCTGACAAGTGAACGCGCGACGGCCGCGAACACGTCGGGCACGGTCACGCCCGCCGCCAACGCAGCGGGCGCGGCGGCGCGCTCGTCGAGCAGGCCGCGAAGCCCTTCGCGCTTCAAAGCGATCTCGCGGTTGAAACGCAGGATCACAGGGTCAATCACGAATTGCAGGTAAGCGCGGCGCACCTCGGACGAGGCCGGGTCAAGCCCCTGCGGGACGACCGCGAAATAGTTGTCGCCGATGACGCGGAAGTTGATCGAGCCGGGGACGGCCAGCAGATCGGGCACGAGCCGGAAGCGGCGTTCGCGCTCGCGCGTGATGAAGACGGGCGGCACGTCCTTCTTCGGCTTCGCCGACTGGTTCTTCACGGGCACGCGTTCGAGCGTCAAGGTGACGGGGCGCGTGTGCAGGTATGTGAGCACGGCGCGCACCATCTCTGAGGTCTGCGGCCGCAGGCGGTCGCCCTCCTTCTGGTGCGCGGCGAGGTAGCCGGGCAGTCGCGCGGCGATGCCCGACTTCGAGTAGAACTCGCGCAGGAGCGGCGCGAAGTCGAGCACATCGAGCACGCCTGCAAACAGATCGTCGGAGCGTGCGGGCGCGTCGAAGGCGGGCGCGTCGCCGAGCGCGTAGGCGAGCGAGACGTAGCGCGCGGCCTGCTCGGCGGGCGTCGCCGCAGGGTCTTTGAGCCGGTTCAACTCATAGAAGCGGCGCAGGCGGGCGCGCAGTTCCGGGTCAAGACTTTCCTGATCGCGCCGGACGAGCGCGCGAAACTCCGAGGGCTGACGCCCGGCGGGCGTCGGGTCGAAACCGGCGGCGTCAAGCGCGGCCATCATCACCAGCAGGCGCGGCTCCGGCTCGATCCGCACGCCGTAATCCGACAAATCGAGCGTGCCGGAACGCATGGACTGCGGGCGCGCGGCCGGAGTCGGCGTCGGTTGCGCGGCGACGTTTGACGCGCCGCGCGCCGGGGTTGCAGCCGTAGTCTTCGGAGCGGGCGAACTACTCTGGCCGAAGGCCGACGCCTGCACGGACGCGAGCAAAACGGCGATAACGAATAAATGCTTCTTCATGCGATTAACGACAGACTTGTGTTTGAATTTTCCGCGCCGGGAAGGAACTACGAAAATCACTGCTCAGCCACACTACTTACAGATGCCGCGCCCGCCGCGCCGGATGCCAGCGAAAGAAACGATGAAGGAGGAAGGCTGAACCCGGGACGGAAGAAGGGTCGTCTGTCATTCGTCGTTCAACGTTCCTACTTCGTCCTTCGCCTTTATCCTCTGCCGCGCGCGGAGCAGTTTTAAGGTTACAGGATAGGCGGCGAGGGAACAAACGATGGAGAGCGCCATGCCGCCGACGGAGAAGGGCAGAACGATGTCCCAGAGGTGCGTGAACAGTCCGCGCCAGTAAGCGGCGGTCAGCAGGTGCGGCTCTTGCAGCAGTCTCAAGCCCTCTTCGGGCAGGCTCAGGGGTCGCCCCATGATGAGCGCGCCGAGGGCGTAGGAGGCGGCGATGATGGGGACGAGCGTGAGAAACGGGTTGTTGATGAACGTCCCCGTGTAGATGGCGATCTTGTTGAAGCGGAACAGGAAGGCGACGAGGGTCGCCGCGATGGTGTGGAGTCCGAGAAAGGGCGAGAAGGCGATGAAGACGCCAACGGAAAAAGCGAGCGCCGTCCGCTCCGGCGGGTCGTCAACCGCGAGCAGACGGCGAAAAGCTGCGCGAAACATAAGGCTAGTGACAAGTGACGAGTGACAAGTGACAGGTCAGAAAGGCAAGCCGTTTTAACTTGTCACTTGTCACTCGTCACTCATCACTATTTGAAACTGTTGAGCGCGCTCGACTCGTCGTCGTAGGTGTCGAAGACGGTGAGCAGTTTGGTGATGGCGAGCAGGTCTTGAATCTTCTGGGTCAGGTTGAGAAGTTTCAACTGGCCGCCTTCGCGTCCGATGGCCGTGAAGCTGGCGACGAATTCGCCGATACCGCTCGAATCCACGTAGCTCACCTGCGCAAGGTTCAAGAGAATCTTCTTCTTGCCTTCTTCGATCAACTTACGGATCGCGCTGCGGAGCGCGACCGAGCCTTCGCCGATGGTAATCTTGCCGCTCATGTCGAGGACGGTCACATCTCCGGCCTGACGCTCATTGATGTTTAATTCAGCCATTGTAGGAATT
>JAVEDE010000062.1 GCA_030841105.1 Pyrinomonadaceae bacterium | reverse complement strand
TCTCGGAGAGCGCGGCGGCGAGCGCCGGGACGTCGAGCGTGCCCGTCAGGCGCACGGCCACCGGCACGTTGTAGGCCGCATCGCCTCCGCCGCTCAAACGGTCTATGAACCACAAACGTTGCTGCGCGAACGACAGCGGTAACGTCTCCGTGCGAGGCACAGGCACGATGGCGGGCGGGGTTGCGCCGCGGTCGGCTTTGCGCTGCTTGAGACGGAGCGAGAGTGTTTTGATTTGCTCGGCGGTAAATTGCGTTACGCGATCAGCGGTTTTGCTCATCGAATCTTTCCCCGGTATTAAATGACGTGTGGAGTGTCGGCGTGAGCCGTCGTGAGGGTTGATAACGGATCAGGAAATGGTTTCGAGTTCGTCATCAGGAAATGGCTTCGAGTTCGTCGAAGAAGGCTGCGTCTTCTTGCGCCAGACTCGCGGTTTGCAGTTCGGCAATCGTGACGGCGAGTTCGGCAATCGTGGGTTGCTCGAAGATGGTGCGAAGCGGAAGCTCGACGCCGAACGTGTCGTAGACGCGCGAGGCGAGGCGCGTCGCGTCGAGCGAGTGGCCGCCGGTCTGGAAGAAGTCGTCCGTCATGCCCGGCGGCGCGCACGAAAGAACGTACGTCCACAGTTCCGACAGCATCTC
This sequence comes from Pyrinomonadaceae bacterium, assembly GCA_030841105.1. GTDB lineage: Bacteria > Acidobacteriota > Blastocatellia > Pyrinomonadales > Pyrinomonadaceae > JAIVJZ01. Next base: position 5,713 of record JAVEDE010000062.1, on the reverse strand, counting down.
TTCGTAAGCGTTGCGCGGCGCGATGCGTTCACCGCGCGACGCGCCGGAAGCAGTCGGCGCGGGCAGGCGTTGCCGGTCAACGCGGTCGTTCGGCAGCATGGGGAAGGCTTCGAGAAAAATAATTGACTGCGGGACGGCGAAACGCGGAAGCCTGCGCGCGAGGTGCGCGCGGAGTTCTTCCTCTGTGGGCGCGTCTTCCGCTTTCTCGCAGACGACGTAAGCGACGAGTTCACGCCCCGCCGTGCCTTCGTAAGGAAGCGCGAGACAGCGAGCCACGCTAGGGTGTTCCACGCAAGCGACTTCGACTTCGCGCGGCTCGATGCGGTGGCCGCGTATCTTCAACTGATCGTCGGCGCGGCCGAGAAACTCAAGCGCGCCGTCGCGCCGCATGCGCGCGCGGTCGCCGGTGCGATAGAGTCTTGCGCCCGGCGCGTCGCTCAGCGGATCGGGAACGAAGGCGACGGCGGTCTGCGCGGGTCTGCCCCAGTAGCAACGCGCGAGGGCTTCGCCGCCGAGGTAGAGTTCGCCCGCCACGCCGAAGGGCGCGAGACGCATCCCGGCGTCGAGCACGTAGGCCGCGCGGTTGTCGAGCGGTCGGCCGATGGGCACGTTGTCGGGCGTCGCGTCGGGCGCGATGTCGCCCGCCGTGGCGGTGACGGTGGCCTCCGTCGGCCCGTAGGCGTTGACGAGGCGCAAGGATGGCAGAGCCTCGCGCCAGAGCGCCGCGCCTTCGGCGGAAACCCTGTCGCCGCCCGCAGCGATCAGTCGCAGCGAGCTTTGCTTGACGTAGGGCGCGACCTGTTGCCAGTTGCGCGTGCATTCCGCGAAGAAGGCGGCGGGCAAATCAACGACCGTGAGACCGTACTCGACTGCGTTGCGCGCGAACTCGGCGGTTGACCAGGGCTGACGCTCGCGCACGACGACGGTCGCGCCCGCGGCAAGCGTCGGGAAAATCTGTTCGACCGAAGCGTCGAAACTGAGCGACGCGAATTGCAGCACGCGGTCGCGCGGCGTGAGTTCGCAGAAGTCGCCCCAGCCGCGGCAGTGCGCGGCGAGCGCGCCGTGCGAGACGGCCGTGCCCTTCGGCTTGCCCGTCGAACCCGACGTATAGATGACATAAGCCGCGGCCTCCGCGTGGAGTTCGAGCGCGAGGTCTGACGATTCGTGACGCTCGATCTGCGACGCGTCGAGGTCGAGCGTCACGACGCGACCGGCCGCGACGGGCGGAGCTTCGGCGACGAGATCGGAAGTCGTAATCAACGCTTCGAGCGCGCAGTCGGCCGTGATGTAAGCGAGCCGCTCGGCCGGGTAGGCGGGGTCGAGCGGGACGTAAGTTGCGCCCGCCTTCAACGCCGCGAGCACGGCCACGATCATGTCCGCGCCGCGATCCAGAAAGATGCCGACGCGAGCTTCGGGCGCGAGGCCGAGCGCGCGCAGGTGGCGCGCGAGACGGTTCGCCCACGCGTTCAACTCACCGTAAGTGACCCGCACGTCGCCCGCGACGACGGCCATGTGCGTTCCTTGCGCGCGCGCTTGCAGTTCAAACAATCCGTGCGCCGTGTCGCGCTGCGAGCGCGGCGCGCGTGCGCCCCGCGACAGACGAAGCAACGTCTGTTCCTCGTCCGCTTGCAGGAGCGTGATGTCGCGCACGGCCGCGTCGGGCTGTCGCACGAAACTCTCCAGGAGGTGCACGAGCCAGCCGCCGATCTGTGCGACGGCTTCGCGCGTGAAGCGCGCGCTCGAATACGCGACGAGGATGCGCAACTCCGCGCCGGGGCACACGACCAGACAGAGCGGGTAATTGACGAGTTCGTGCGTGACGCCCTTCTGTATGTCGAGCGTGCCTTCGGACGCTTCCGCGCCGTGGCGTTGCTCGAACACATCGGTCGGGTAGTTCTCGAAGACGAGCAGGCTGTCGAAGAGGCCGCGCCCCGATTCGAGCGCGGAGCATTTTTGAATATCCACGAGGCGCGTGTGTTGGAACTCGTAGTCGGCCGCGCGCTCGGCCTGCAAGCCGCGCAGCCACTCGGCGACGCGCGCCGCTTCGTCAACGCGCACGCGCACGGGGATCGTGTTGATGAACAACCCGACCATGTATTCGACGCCTTCGAGTTCGGCCGGACGCCCCGCGACGGTCGCGCCGAAGGCCACGTCCCCTTCCCCGCTCGCGCGGCTTAAGAGCAACGCCCACGCGCTCTGCACCAGCGAGTTCAGAGACACGCGTTGCCGCTTCGAGAAGGCCACGAGCGACTCGGTAAGTTCGCGCGAGAGCGTGAAGTCAATCTCTTCGTCGGTGAACGACGCGCTGCCCGCTGCTGCTGTTGTCTCAGCGCACGGCAGCGGCGTCGGCCGTGTGAAGTTGTTCAGGCGCGTGCGCCAGAACGCCTCTGCCTTCGACGCGTCCTGCCGCTCAAGCCAGCGTATGAACTCGCGATACTGGCGCGGCTCTGGCAGTTGCAACTCCGTCCCGCGCGCGAGCGACTCGTAAGTGCGCGCCATCTCCTTGAGCAACATCATGTACGACCAGCCGTCGAGCAGCGCGTGGTGATAGCTGATGACGAACTGGTGATGCGCGTCGCTCAGGCGGATGAGGAGCAGGCGCAGCAGCGGCGCTTTCGCCGGATCGAACCCCGCGCGGCGGTCTGCTTCCAGGTAGACGCGCAGGCGCTCTTCCTGTTGCGTCGCTTCCAGTTCGCGCCAGTCCTCAAAGCGCAGCGGCGTCTCCACGTCGCGGAAGACCACCTGCACCATCCGTTCGAGGCCGCGCCACGCGAACGACGTGCGGAGCACGGCGTGTCGCCCGATCACCGTCTGCCACGCGGCGCGAAAGTGTTCCGGGTCGAGTTGGCCGTCCAGCGTGAAGGCTGACTGCTCGACGTAGACGCCCGACCCCGGATCGGCCACCGTGTGAAACAGCATGCCCTCCTGCAACGGCGAGAGCGCATAGATCGCCTGAATGTTATCTGCCGAATTCATGTACGCAATCCTTGAACTAAAATCTTTGAACTAAAATCTTTGAACTGTCCTGACGGAAAGAAGCCTTCGCTTGTAAGTTGAACGAGAGAAGCCGTCGCCTACGAGCGGACGGCGGTCAGCAGAGCCTTCCACTCAGCATCCGAAAACGACAGATCGGACACCTCCACCGGCGCGGGCGTCTCACTTTGATCGCCACACGCAGCGACGACCGCTTCGACCGTGCGACGGAACAACTCAGCCACCCGCTCCATCGTCTCTGCCTTATGCAAGCTCCGGCTGAACGTCCACACCACACGGAGACGCCCGCCGCTCACGCTGCCATTCACACCGATAACGTGCGACCGCTCCTCGCCCGCCCACTGCGACGCGCCGACACTTTCACTACCCCCTCTGAACATCCCGCCGAGGTTAGCGTCCCACTGACCGAGGTAATTGAAGCTCACCTCCGCATTTGCATCTCTTAACTCTTCCGCTTGTCCGACGTACTTCAATAACCCGTAGCCCAAACCCTTGCGCGGCACTGCGCGTAACTGATCGCGCACTTCGCGCAACCGCTCCGCTATCGTCGCGTCGCCGTTGCTCATCGCGCCGTTGTCCGACGCACCGCTGTCGTCTGACGCGCCGCTGCTGTCACGCGTCATTTCGCCCTCGGTCGCTTGTGAGAAGCGCACGGGATACAGCGTAGTGAACCAACCGACCGTCTGCGTCACGTCCACGCCCGTGAGTGGCTCTCTCCCATGCCCTTCACACTCAACTATCACTGACTTGCTTCCGCTCCACTCCTGCAAAGCTGCGACGACGCCCAGCACCAACACTTCTTCCACCTGCGCCCGCATCCGCCGCGGCACTTCCCGCAGCAGCGTGTCGGTCTGCTCGGCATCGAACTCCACCGCTATTGATTCACTCGACTCAACCGTGTTCGCGCCCGTCTCGGAGTCGCGCGGCAACCGTTCATCTCTGCGCCGCTGCTGTGTGAGCCAGTACGCCAACTCTCCTTGCGTCTCGTCGCTCTCTGCCTCACGGACGAGCGCGTGTGCCCACTGTCCGAAGGAACTCCCCTGCCCGCGCAACGCACTCTCTCTGCCCGCCTGCAAGTCCTGATAAACGCGCTCGACTTGATCGAGCAGGATGCGCCACGACACCCCGTCTATGACGAGGTGGTGCGCCACGACTAACAGCCGTCCGCCGTCGCCCGCGCCGCCATCGTTGCCGTCTACGCCGCCTGTCACCTCGAAGCGCAACGCGGCGACGAGGTGGCCGTTCTCTAAGTCCAGACTCGCCTGTGTGTGTGCCGCTATCTCCTCGATAACCCTGCCCTGCGCCGCTTGTGGCAATGCGCGCAAGTCTGCACGCCCGCACCGCCGCAGAGTTCTATCGCTCACGGTGTAGTGCTGACGCACCTCGCCATCGGCCGTTCGCTCGTATCTGAGATCGAAGACTTCGTGCGCGGCCAAGACTCGCTCGACCGCTGTTTGCAGCCGCGCGCCGTCTATGTGCGTCGCATCGGCCAACAGCACGGCATGATTGAAGTGCCACGGTCTCTGTCGCGCCTGCTGCATGAACCAGTGTTGGATCGGCGTCAGCGGCACTTCGCCGTCACTCATCTTTTCCGCGCCGGTCGTTCGTTCGCCGCCCACCGCGCGGCTGAGTTCGGCCACGGTCTGGCGCTCGAACAGGTCGCGCGTCGTGATGGAGAGATCGGACTGCGTGGCGCGCGCCACCACCTGAATGCTTAAGATCGAATCGCCGCCGAGTTCAAAGAAGTTGTCGTGGATGCCCACACGCTCGCGCCCCAAGACTTCCGCCCAGATGTCGCACAGGATTTCCTGCGTTGCCGTCTGCGGCTCTGCAAAGAGATTGACGTCCGACGCGTCGGGCGCGGGCAGAGCCTTGCGGTCAATCTTGCCGTTCGTGGTCAGCGGCAAGGCGTCGAGTTTGACGACGCGTTGCGGCACCATGTACGAAGGCAACTGCCGCGCGGCGTGTTCGCGCAACTCAACAACTTCGGCCTCGCCCGCCACATAAGCGACGAGCATCTGTGTGCCCGCGATCTCCGCGACCGTCACGGCGCACTGGCCGACGCCCGCGTGCTTGGAGAGCGCCGACTCGATCTCTCCGAGTTCGATCCGGTGGCCGCGCAACTTCACCTGCGCATCCTGACGGCCGAGGAAATCAAGTTGGCCGTCTTCGCGCCAGCGCACGACGTCGCCCGTGCGATAGAGCCGCGCGCCGGGTTGACCGCCGAACGCATCGGGCACGAACTTCTCGGCCGTCAACTCCGGCCGGTTGATGTAACCGCGCGCTACTCCCGCCCCGCCGATGTAGAGTTCGCCCGACACCCCGACGGGACATAGTTCGCCCGCGCCGTCCAACACATACACCTGCGTGTTGGCGATGGCTCTGCCGAGCGGCGGTAGACCCACGCCGCACGCGGCCACTGTCCCGCAGTTTGAAGCAATCGTGATCTCCGTGGGGCCGTAGATATTCGCCAACTCATAGCGCGCGCCCGGTTCAGCCCAACGCCGCAGACGATCACCGCCGACGCTCAACAGTCTCAACGTCGAGGGCAACTCCACACCGGCACTGAGGAGTTCCTCGGCGATGGGTGTGGGCAGGAAGCTGACCGTAATCCCGCGCTCCCGCATCCACCGCCCCAACTCCGCCCAGTCACCCCGCGCTCCCTCCGGCACAACTTCGACCGTCGCACCCGCACACAGCGCCGGCCACACCTCCCATG
>JAVEDE010000048.1 GCA_030841105.1 Pyrinomonadaceae bacterium | reverse complement strand
TCGACGCCGAAACACGCGCCTACGCCGACTACATCAATTCTTTCGCCCGCGAGCGCGCCGCACGCACACCGCTCTCCTACGTCGTCACCATCGCCGCCGCACAAATTGATCTGGGAAACATTGACCGCTGGTACACACGTGACGCGGGCGAGCGGATCGGCGACTATACGGTCTATCGCGTGAAGCTACGGCCATAAGGAACATTGAACGCGGAACGCGCAACGAGGAACTGAAAGCAAGCCGCCTTCAGTTCCTCGTTGCATGTTCCGCGTTCCTACCTCGTCGTTTCCCGCTCAGCTTTTCTCCGCTTCGGCCAGCGCGTTGATCGCGGGGCCGTTGACGACGTGGCCGTCGGTCTGGAAGCGCGAGCCGTGGCAGGGGCAGTCCCAGGTCTTCTCCGTCGAGTTCCAACGAACGACGCAGCCGAGGTGCGTGCAGATGGCGGAACGTTCGTGGAGCGCGCCCGACTCGTCGCGGTGGCAGGCGACTTTCGTCAGGCCGCGCCGGATGATCGCCCCCTCGCCCGCCTTGATCTCGGAGGCATCCGACACCTCGCCCGGCGTCAGGTGATCCGTGTACTGCGCGGCGACGTTCAAGTTCTCTTCGGCGAAATCTTTAATCGCGCTCAGCGTCTTGCGCGACGGGTCGTAGAGTTCGCTCCACTCGTTCTCGCGCCCCGCGATGAGATCGGTGAGCAGCATCCCTGCGATCGTGCCGTGCGTCATGCCGTTGCCGGAGTCGCCGGTCGCGATGTAGACGTTCTCTTTGTCGAGCGGGTTGCGGCCGATGAAGGCGAGGCCGTCCACCGGCTCCATCACCTGACCCGACCAGCGAAACTCGAAACTCTCGACTTGCGGGAAACGCTCGCGCGTCCACTCTTCGAGACGCCGGAAACGCTCCTCCGCGTCGTCCGCCTGTCCCGTCTTGTGATCCTCGCCGCCGACGATCAAAACGTCGTAGCCTCCGCCTCCGCCCTCACCTTCGCCGTCGTCAACGCGCTGCACGCGCAGGTAGTGATACGGGTCGGGCGTGTCCCACAGGAGTATCTGCGGCACGCTGCCGCGCGCGACGCGCGCGCCGACGACGAAGGTGCGATACGCCGCCTGCTTCGTGTGGATGGCAACGAGATCGTTGACGGGCGAGTTGGTCGCCACGACGACCGCGCCCGCCGTCACCGTCGCGCCGTTCGCCGTCTCGACGCGCGCCTCCGAGTCGCCGCCCTCGATCTTCGTCGCGTGCGTCTGCGTGTAAATCTCGCCGCCGCCGCGCCGCACGGCCTCGGCCAGCCCGCGCAGGTATTTCAAAATATGAAACTGCGCCTGCCGCGGGAAGCGCAAGGCCGCGCCCGTGTCGAACGTTGCGACGGGCGCGCGCTCGACCTGCTCGACGCCGGTCAGCCCTGCGCGATGCGTGGCGCGTAGTTCCTCTTCGAGTTGCGCCGGGTCGTCGCCGGGCGCGACGAAGAGATAACCGTCGAGCCGCGTGAAGTCGCAATCAATCTGTTCCTCGTTGACGATGATCTCGATGCGGTCAACGGCCGCCGTGTGGCTGGCGGCGGCGAGACGCGCGCCGCGCTCGCCGTGCAATCGTTCGAGTTCGTAATAGCGTTCGTCGAGCGCGTTGACGAGATGCGCGGTCGTGCGGCACGTTTCGCCGCCGCCGACGGGGCCGTCGTCTAAGACGACGACGCGCTTGCCCTCTTTCGTGAGCAGGTACGCAGTCGTCAGCCCCGCGATCCCCGCGCCGACGATGACCACGTCCGCCCGCACGTCCGCTTTGAGTTGCGTGTGTTCGGGCACGTCCGCCGTCCGCATCCACACCGAAGTCGTCCGCCCGTTGTCAGTTTTCATCATTCCCCTCCCCTATCATGTATAGCGCCCGCCATAACGCTCCGCCGTTTGCATAGACTCTCTCTCTGCGCTACTGCTCGTCGCTATAAAACTTCAAACGTCCTCGCCCTTGACCTTCGCGTAGCAGAAACAATCGCGCGGCGCGTCGCCCATGTTCCGGTGCATCGCCCAACGCCGCAGTATTATGCCGCAGGATTATTCGGCTTCGGTTTTACCGATCTTCTCTCGTTTGACGCCGTGCGGGTTCGTCGAACGCTCGCCGCGCTTGCGCGTGGACTTGCGCGGGCGTCGCACCTCGCCCCTGTGATCCACGGAGCGGATCGGTCGCAAGTCTTCCGCGTCGCCTTCGGGGTCGTCGAGCCGCGTCTCGACTTCAAGCGGCATCTCGTCCGCGCCGTCGTCATCAACGCCGTCCGACCCGGCTAATGTCTCCGTCGCGTTCGCTTGCGCGCCGTTCGCGCCTTCGGCGAGCGCGCGCTGGCGTGCGAAGTGTGCGGCGATCTCTTCGGCGGTTTGCTTGCCGACGAAGGGCGCGAGTTCGGCCGCCCCGGCCTGCGCGATGCGCGCGATAGAGCCGAAGTTTCTAAGGAGTCGGTTCTTGCGCTTGTCGCCGACGCCGGGTATCTCCGTGAGTTCCGAAGTGAAGTCGCGTATCTCGCGCCGCTTGCGGTGATAGGTGACGGCGGCGCGGTGCGTCTCGTCGCGGATCATCTGGATGAGACGCAGCACGGTCGAGTGCGAATCGAGATAGACGGGTTCGTGCTCGCGCCCTTTGACCAGGAGATGCGACACCTCGTTGTGGCGGCGCGGCGGCTTGACGACGCCGATCATCGGGATAGCTTCGAGGTCGAGTTCGCGCATCGCGTCGGCGGCGGCGTTGAGTTGTCCCTTGCCGCCGTCAATCATCACGAGGTCGGGCAAAGGGTTGTTCTCGTCGAGTTGACGTCGGTAGCGGCGCGCGACGGCCTCGCGCATCGAGGCCACGTCGTTCGAGCCTTCCACGGTCTTGATCTTGAAGCGGCGGCCTTCGGCGCGGTTCATCTTGCCGTTCTCGCAGACGACCATCGCGGCCACGTTCTCCGCGCCCGAAATGTTCGAGATGTCGAACGACTCGATGCGCGCCGGGAAGCGCGGCAACTCCAGAGTCTCCTGCAACTCTTCGAGCACGCGCTCCATGTCGGGCTTCAAGACGCGGAAGCGTTGCTCGAAAGCGATCTGCGCGTTCTTCTCGACGAGCGCGATCATGTCGCGCTTCTCGCCGCGCTGCGGATCAAAGATGCGGACGCGGCGGCCGCGCCGCTCCGTCAGAGCCTTCTCCAACAGTTCGCGATCCTCGAAATCCACGGGCACGTGTATCTCGCGCGGCACGTAGTCGGTCGAGTAGTATTGCGTCAGGACTTCGCTCAGAAACTCGGCCGGGTCGAACTCGTCGGGCGACAAGTCTTCCCAGAAGAACTCGCGGCGGCCGACGATTTTTCCCTCGCGCATGGTGAAGAGTTGCAGGGCGAGCCGCTGCGCCTCGCGGTAGTAGCCGAAGATGTCCACGTCGCGATCAGGACTCGTCGCCATCTTCTGCGTCTCTGAGACGGCGAGCACGACCTTGCGCAAGTCTCGATACTTGGCCGCGAGTTCATAGCGCATCTCCTCGGACGCGCGCTCCATGCGCCCCGCATACTCGTCTGCGAGTTCCTTGTTCTTGCCTTCCAGAAACAAACGCACGTCGCGCACAGACTCCATGTATTCGTCCGGCGTACACAGGCCGCGCACGCACGGGCCGAGGCAACGCTTGATGTGATATTCGAGACACGGGCGCGGCAGCTTGCCGTCAATCTCGATGTCGCAGGTACGCAGTTGGAACGTGCGGTTGATGAGATCAATGGTGCGCCGCGCGAGGGACGCAGGGAGAAACGGGCCGAAGTAGAGCGAGCCGTCGCGCTGCACCTTGCGCGTGATCATGACGCGCGGGAACGCTTCGTTGATCGTCAGTTTCAAATGCGGGTACTGCTTATCATCCTTGAGCATCACGTTGTAACGTGGCTTGTGCTTCTTAATGAGGTTCGACTCAAGGACGAGGGCTTCGACCTCGGTGTCGGTGACGATGAATTCGAGATCGACGATGCGGCGGACGAGTTCGCGCGTCTTGCGGTCGTGGCCGCGCCCCGACTGGAAGTAGGAGCGCACGCGGTTGCGCAAATTCTTCGCCTTGCCGATGTAGATGATCTTGCCCGCCTCGTCCTTGTGGATGTAGACGCCGGGCGAGACGGGCAGATTCCTGAGTTTCTCTTCGAGGGTCAAAACGCGCTCCCCAAGTTTCAAGCAGTGACAAGGGAAAACAGTTGCCTTAACTTGTCACTCGTCACTCGGTCACTTGTCACTGATTTTGAGTTAGTTTAACGCATCGAGAGCCGGAGAGGAAAACTACCTGTGCGATTCCCCTTTCAGTTGCCGGACGAGAGAGAGTTTGACGCCGTGGGCTTCGGCGTGAACGCGGTGGATCACCTGATCGTCGTGCCCGCGTACCCGGCCTTCGACACGAAGACGCGTTTCGAGGCGCACACGCAGGCGGCGGGCGGGCAGACTTCGTCGGCGATGGTCGCCTTGAAACGTCTCGGCCTGCGCACGGCTTATGCCGGACGCTTCGGTTCGGACGCAGAGGGACTGTTCGGACTCGGCACGCTCGCGGCCGAAGGCGTTGACGTCGAGTTCGCGCAGGTGATCGAAGGCGCGCGCAACCAGATCGCGTTCATCGTCATTGACGCGCGCACGGGCGAGCGCACCATCATCTGGGATCGCGACGCGCGTCTGGCTTACGCGGCCGTAGACGCGCCCGCCGGGTTTGCCGCGCGCGGGCGCGTGCTGCACCTCGACGCGCACGATCCGCCCGCGTGCGCCCGCCTCGCACGCGAAGCGCGCGCCGCCGGGACAATCGTCTCGGCCGACATAGACAACATCTACGACGGCCTGCCCGAACTGCTGCCGCTCATAGACGTGCTCATCTCCTCGTCCGAGTTCCCGCGTCGCCTGACCGGCATTGACGACGAGCGCGCCGCGTTGAAAGAGTTGAAAGCGCATCTCGGAGAGCATTCGGTCGTCGGCATGACGCTCGGCGTGCGCGGCGCGGTGCTCTACCACGAAGGCGCGTACCACGAAGCGGCGGCCTTCCCCGTCCCCGGCGGCTGCCGGGACACGACGGGCGCGGGCGACGCCTTCCACGCGGGCTTCCTCTACGGCCTGCTGCAAGGCGAGGACATCGAAAACTGCATGACGCTCGGCTGCGCCGTCGCCGCACTCAAATGCCGCGACCTCGGCGCGCGCGCCGCGCTGCCGACCGCCCACGAGTTGAATCAATTTCTCGCTTCCGAGGGCGAGACATCCTGACGCGCCGGGATGAAAAAGCGACGGCGAAAGGTCAGTGGAAACCTGCGTTCGTCCGCCGCTCGCCTTCGACTTCCGGCGTCCGAAGTCTGCCCGAAAAAGTTTGACTTGCCATTGAAGCGCAACTATTATCCACGCTCATCAAAACTGTGCCGCAAGCCCCTCCGGCACGCCCTATAGAAGCTATATAGCCCGCCTCTATATGGCAGCGGAGTATTTCCAACGGGTTCGGCCGTAGCCCGCCGCGCATGCTCCCCAACCACCGCAAGGAGAACCCCCCATGAAGTTATTCGCGCGTCCCTCCCGTGCCGCCGCCGCCGTATCCCTGACGCCTTATCGAAATTTCTGGCCTGCCCTCGTCGGCTTGGCACTACTTACCGCGCTGATTCTCCCGCTGGTGGTCTCTGCCGACAGTTCGGCCATCAACTTCGAGCCGACCGCTTACGCCCCCGGCTCACCTCATAATCAGGACGGCTGGAGCAGTCTGGGCAGCGCCGGTCAGGGCTGCGCGCAGTATGACCACGCGGTCGTCTCCAATTCGGGCGCGCCCGCCGCGTTCGGGACGCAGAGCCTGCGCCTGTCGAACGCGGTGACGAGCGGTTGCTTCGGCGATCAGACCTTCTCGAAATCTCTCGTCAACGCGGCGGGCGAATCAACGGCCGACGGCGGCACTACTTCGGGCGGCGTTCGCTTGAACTACTTCGAGGCGGAGTGGCAATTCGCCTCCACCGTCCCCGGCGCGGAACAGCCCGGCCTCTCCGTCGTCGCCAGCCCCGACCGCGGTGACGGCGCGCGCATGAGTTGGGTGCAGATGGCCGACACGCCCTCCGGCCTCGAAGTCAACTTCTTCGACTACCAGCGCAGCATGAGCGATTTCGTCTCCACGAACGTCGCGAGCGGCCTCAACCGCGCCGTCCCGCACACCATCAAGATCACGTTGGACTTCGTCGAAGGCGACTCGAACGATGTCGTCAAGGTTTACGTTGACGGCATGCTCAAACACACGGGCACGAGTTGGGAAGACTACTACCGCGATCAGGAAATGAACCCGACGCGCACGGTTGATTCGATCCTCTTCCGCACGGCGGGCACGGCCGCCCCCGCCACCGCCGGGCAGGGCTTCCTCATAGACAACTTGTTGCTCAACTCCGCGACGGACACCGACACCGACGGCGACTCAGACTCGACCGCCGTCCTCGTCCTGCCCTCGAACCTGAACGGCTGGTTCTTCTTCAACGAAGGCGCGAACGGTTCGGGCGGCTTCGAGCAAGGCCCGGCCACGCCCACCTCCACGCCCCCGCTCGGCGGCGGCAGCGCGAACCTCGTCGTTGACTCGACCGGCCGCCACAGCTTCGGCACGCAAGCCTACGCCGGGACGCGGCTCGACCAGATCACCGAACTGAGCTACTACACTTTCAAGAACACCAACCCGGATCAGGCCGTTGATATAGGTCTCCAGTTCGACATTGACTACGATGTGACCGACGCGAACACCTCATTCCAAGGTCGTCTGGTCTTCGAGCCATATCAAGCCGGGACTAACCCGCGACAGAACGTCTGGCAGAGGTGGCACGCGCTGGCCGGTAAGTGGTGGGCGTCGAGGACGAACTCCACCGGCAGCAACGGTCTCTGTCCGCAGAGCGCTCCCTGTACGTGGCCGCAGGTGCTCGCCAACTTCCCGAACGCGGGCATCCACGCCAATTACGGCATCCCCGGCGTGCTCCTCTTCCGCGCGGGCGGGCCGTGGGCGAACGGCTACGACGGCAACGTGGACGCCTTCACCATCGGCGTCGGCGCGGCCTTCACAACCTTCAACTTCGAGCCTGACTCAGACCTCGACGGCATCCCCGACGGCATGGACAACTGCCCGAACACGCCGAACCCCGGACAGGAAGACTCCGACCAGAACGGCATCGGCGACGCCTGCCAGACCCCGACGGGCGGGCGCATCCGGCAGGTTGACGACGACCGCGTGCAATGCCCGTTCGCCGCCCACACCACGATCACGGCGGCGGTCGCCGCTTCTAACAACGGCGACCAGATCAACGTCTGCGCCGGGACTTACACCGAAACCGTCACGGTCAATAAGTTCCTCACGCTGCGCGGCGCGCAGGCGGGCGTGGACGCGCGCACGCGCCCCACTCCACAGCCGACGACCGAGTCCATTCTCAACGGCCCCGGCGGCTCGCTCAGCATCACTGCCTCGAACGTTACGGTTGACGGCTTCACGGTGCAGGAGGGAAGCGGCCAGCCGCTCGGCGTAGGGATCGCCCTCGCGGGGAATCGCTCCGGCCACCGGATTCTCAACAACATCATCCGCGACAACACCTTCGGCCTCTACCTCAACAGCAACGGCGGCGTGCAGTCCGTCGTGCGCTTCAACTACTTCGACAGCAACAACCGCGCGGGCGCGTCGAGCGGCGACGCCATCTACTCCGATCAGGGCGCGTCGAACGTCATGATTGATCAGAACCTCTTTACCGGACACACTTCGGCGGCGATGGTCTTCGCCGGGACGCAGTCGAACATCACCGTCTCGACGAACCGGCTTGAGAATGACAACTCGCTGGTCTTCTTCAATTCGAGCGGCATCGTCATCACGGGCAACACCGTCACTGGCTCGCAGGGCAGCGTCATCTTCCTCGGCGGCGGCAACAACGGGGTGTCCATCGCCTGCAACTCGATCTCCGGCGGCGCGGCCGACACGTCCGCCATTCGCATCCCCAACTTCGGTTCGGGCACGAACTCGAACGTCACCGCCAACAACAACAACATCGAGACGACGCCCTTCGGCATCCGCATTGACAACGGGCAGTACACCGGCACGCTCAACGCGGAGAACAACTGGTGGGGAGCGCCGAACGGCCCGAACGACGAACAGGGGCGCAACCCCGGCGGCTCCGGCGTCGTCATCCGCGACCCCAACTTCGTCGTTGACTTCATCCCGTACCTGACCGCCCCCGCCCCCGACTCGAACGGCGACGGCCTCCTCGACGGCTGCGACGACGACGACGACAACGACGGCCTTCTCGACACCAACGATAACTGCCCGACCGTCGCCAACGAAGACCAGACCGACACGGACAAGGACGGGATGGGCAACGCTTGCGATGATGACGACGACAACGACGGCGTGCTCGACGTGGTGGACAACTGCCGCTACGTCGCCAACCCGGATCAGAACGACGGCGACAACAACGGCCGCGGCGACGTGTGCCCGCTGCCCGCCGCCGGGCAGGTGCTCATCAGCGAGTTCCGCCTCCGCGGCCAAGGCCCGCCGGGAGTCTCTGACGGGCAGTTCGACGAGTTCGTCGAAATCTACAACAACACGAACTCGGTCATCGCCGTTGACACGGCCGACAACTCCGCCGGGTGGGCGGTCGTCGCCGACAACGGCACGGTCGCCGCCGTCGCCAACAAGGGCGGCAACGTGAAGGCCGTCGTCGCCAACGGCAGCGCGCGCTTCGTCATCCCGGCGGGCACGGTGATCCCGCCGCGCGGCCACTACCTCGGCGCGCATAACGGCTACACGCTCTCGGCCGTCGCCGCGCCCAACCGGCCGTACTCGACCGACATCGAGGACGACAGCGGCGTCGCCATCTTCGCCTCGTCCACCGACTACACGCCCGCCACGCGCCTCGACGCGGCCGGGTTCACGACCGCCGCCGACCCGCACTTCTTCGAGGGCACTGCGCTCGCGCCCATCGGCACGGTGGACGGCCAGTACTCCTTCGCGCGCAAACTCAACTCCGGCCTGCCGCAGGACACGGACAACAACGCCGCCGACTTCGCCTTCGTCTCCACGACGGCGGCGATGTTCAACGGCGTGCAGTCCACGCTCGGCGCGCCCGCACCCGAAAACCTCACCTCACCCATCCAGCGCAACGCCACGATCAAGACGTCGTCCATTGACACCTGCGCGGGCGCGGGCACTTGCCAGAATCGCCGCCGCGTCGGCACGCCCGTCGCGAACGGCGCGTTCGGCACTTTGAAACTGCGTCGCAAGTTCTTCAACCGGACGGGCGGGACGATCACGCGCCTGCGCTTCCGCGTCGTAGACATCACGACGCTCAACAGCCCCGGCTACGCCCCGAACAACGGGCAGGCAGACCTGCGCGTCGTCCCCTCGGACAGCGCGAACTTCACCGTGACATTGAGCACGGGGGCGGAAGTGCCGGTGGCTGGCACGCAAACCGAGACGCCGCCGTTACAAACATTAGGCGGCGGGTTGAACTCCGGCATCTCTCTGATCACGCCGGTGCAGATCGCGCCGGACGCTTCGATCAACGTCGAGTTCAACCTCGGCGTGCAGCAGGAAGGCGCGTTCCGCTTCCTCGTCAACGTCGAAGCCTTGGTCGCATCGCCCGTCTTCGGCGGCGACGGCACTATCACGACGAAGAGTCCGATCACGAAGAAGTCGTCCGCATCCAAAGCAGCGATCACCACGCGCCGGTCGAAGCGTTAGAGCAACGTTCAATGGACGGTGAGGCATACGACACAGCACTCACCGCCCGGACACGGCCACACGGAGCAAAGCCGCGGAGGGGGCGCAGAGAGTGTGAGTTTCAACACTCACA
>JAVEDE010000032.1 GCA_030841105.1 Pyrinomonadaceae bacterium | reverse complement strand
CGGAACTGAAAGACAGTTGCTTTCAGTTCCGCGTTCCGCGTTTCTACTTCGTCGTTATTTCTCTGCCGTTTCGTCGTAATAGAGAATGATGACGAGAAGCCAGACGGCGGCGGCGGCGGCGGCGAGGAAGAAGATGATGGCGAGGCCGGGGTAGCCGAAAAGTTTGAACGTCGTCTCGACGCGCATGAGTAGCGACGCGCCGATGATCATGGAAGCGATGACGAGGCCGACCGTGATGCGGTTGGCGACCTTCTGCAAGCCCTCCATCAACTTCTTCTCGTCTATCGCGTCAACTTTCAACTCCAACTCGTTGTTCCCCACGGCGTCCAGAATCTTGTTGACGCGGCTGGGGAGACGTTCGAGAAAGTCCTTCACGTCGAGCAGGTTCGTCATCAAGTTGCCGGGCGCGAGCGACTTGAGAATGCGCTGCTGCATGATCTCGCTGGCGTAGCGGCGGATGACGTCGTTCGGGTCGAAGTTGGGCGCGAGCGTGTAGACCACCTGATCGAGATTGAGCAGGGCTTTGGCGATCATGGTGAACTCAGGCGGGAGGCGAAAGCCGCGCTCGGCCGCGATGCGCTGGATTTCCAAGACGACGCGCCCGGCGTCAATCTTCGTCAGGCTCGTGTCGGTGTGGCGCGCGACGATGTCCGACACGTCGCGCGTGAACTCCTCCTCCTCGAAGTTCTCCTTGCGCGTGCCCATGCGGATCGTGATGTCGGCCGCCTCTTCGCCGCGCCCGTCGCTGATCGCAAGGAGAAGCCGCAGCAAATTGTCCTGGAAGCCCGACATGATGCGCGAGACCATGCCGAGGTCTAAGAGCGCGATGCGCTCGTCTTCGGTGAGGAAGACGTTGCCGGGGTGCGGGTCGGCGTGGAAGACGCCGTCCACGAGTATCTGCTGGAGGTAGGCGCGGAAGAGTTGTTCGGCGAGACGCGTGCCGTTGATTTCGAGGCGGCGGATGGGGTGGAGCGCGGTGATCTTCTTACCGTGGATGTAGTCCATCGTCAGCACGCGCGACGAGGTGAAGTCTTCGACGGGGCGCGGGATGATGATGAGATCGAAGTCGCGCAAGTTTTCGGCGAACTCCTTGAGGTGTCCGGCCTCGTCGCGGTAGTCGAGTTCGCGCAACAGACTCTTGCGAAACTCGGAGAGCATCTGCGCGAAGTCGTAACGCTTGCCCATCTCCGTGTGCGAATCGAGGAAGGTGGCGAGTTCTTCGAGCGCGGCCACGTCCTGCGCGATCTGCTCGCGGATGTCCGGCCGCTGAATTTTGACGACCACCTCGCGCCCGTCGCGCATCTCCGCGCGATGCACCTGTCCGAGCGAGGCCGACGCCATCGGCACGGAGTCGAAACGGTTGAACGCCTTCGACAAACGCACGCCGAGATCGTCTTCGACGATCCGCTCCACGTCGGCGAACGAGAACGGCCCGACGTTATCCTGCAAGCGCGCGAGGGCTTCGAGGTAGGGCGGCGGCAGAATGTCTGCGCGCGTCGAGAGCAGTTGGCCGAGCTTGATGAAGGTCGGGCCGAGGCGTTCGAGATCGGCGGCGAGTTCGGACGCTTCGGGCGGAACGCCGCCCTCGGCCATCACCGGCGAGTCTTCGTCGAGCGCCAGCGAGAGGCCGCTCGTCTTCACCAGATCGGAGCGGCCGTACTTCATGAACAGCACGGCGATGTCTTTGTAACGCTTCAGATGTTCGGGCTTCAGCGAAATTACCATCAACATTCCTCGACGGAGATTTGAGGTCGGACTCAGATAGACTTAAAGACTTGAACGATTCGGGAGAGGGTCGCGCGCTCAACGAGCGACGGACGATTATACCGATTCAGTCGCCGGACGCCACTCGATATTGTTCAACTGCGTAAGCGCGCCCGGCGCGTCGTCGGGGCGCGGCGGGCAAAGGCGGGAGGGACGGGAGGGCGCGGGGGTTTCAACTTTTGATCTCGATTTCAATTCTTGATCTTGATGTTGCCGCTGATGACCTTGGCGACGATGGCCTCGCCGCCCGTGCCGAGGCGGCCGACGGCCTGCTGGCCGATCATGCGCTTCTCGACTTTGACGCCGAGGTCTTCGTCAACTTCGATGTCGCCGTCAACCGTCTCGGCCTTGAGTTCGGCGTTCGTGCCGGGGGCGAGTTCGAGTTCGATGTTGCCGTTGATGGCGTTGAAGACCTGCGGCGCGTTCTTCGCCAACTCCGCCAAGACGACCGTGGTGTTGCCCTTCGTCGTGCGCGAGTTGACCGTGCCGCTCACGTCGTCGAGTTCGATGTTGCCGCGCTGCACGTTGATCGAGATGGACGCGCTGTGGACGCCCGCCAGATCAACGTTCGAGTTGATCGAGACGATCTCCAATTCGCGCAGGTTGCGCGGGAGTTTCACGACGTACTCCACTTCATGCACGCCGCCGCCCGTCTTCTCCGGCGTCGAGTTGAAGGTGAGACCGCGCCCGCCCTCTTCCTGCGTGATGTGGAACGCGGCGCGCTCCGGGTCGCCGCCGTGCCGGATGATCTTCACCTCGGCCTGCTGTTCGTCCCAACCCTCGACCGTGATGTCGCCGCTGAAGTTGCGCAGCGAGAACGAGCCGTTGGCGGCGAGCGGGTAAGTTTTCGTGACGGTGGACTGCCCGCCGAACCCTTCCGCGCCCTCTTCGCCCGACGCGCGCGGCGGCAGTGGCGGTGGCGGGATGCCGGGGATGGCGACGTTCGGGCGCGTGACGACCCGCGTGACGCGTTGCGCCTGACGGTTCATAAAAAACAGCCCGGCCACGAACGACGCCCCGGCGAAGAAGAGTATCAGGCCGAGGATCGCGTAGATCCACGCGCGCGAACGCGGGCGCGGCGCGACGGGCAGCGGCGCGACGACGGGCGCGGTCGGCCGCTGCGGCACGGGCGGCTGGTAGCGCGAGTAGCCCGCGCCGCCGTAGATCGGATCGGAAGTGTCGCGCCCCGGCAGCGGCGAGGTGGCGAGCGGCGGAGCGGCGGGCTGCTGTTGCTGCGGCTGCTGCTCCTGCCCGCCCGGCTGGAGTATCTGCGTGGGGAGTTCTTCGCCGGGAAACTGCCGCGTCGGCGTGCCGCAAGCGCGGCAGAACTGCTGCCCCGTGAACAACTCCGCGCCGCAATTGCTACATCGTTCAGCCATAAGTCACCGCCGCCCGTCCGTCCGTCAAAGATGTGCCGGGATTGCGCCTTGCGCCGTCCGGCTGATTCTATCCGCGCCCGCGCGGTTTTCACAACGCGGGATGAATTTTATAGCGACCTGCCATCGCTCGGCACTCAAGTTGTCCTTCTTGCGCCCCTTCAGCGACTCGCTGCTGCGGTAAACGTTCGGGCGCGGCGCGAGGTTCAAAAAAGAAGCCCGCGGGCTTGCGGCCTCCGGGCTTCTCGTCACACAGGTTGGCGCGGCGCGGTCAGCGCGGGTAAGTCAGGAAGCCGCGCGTCAGGTAGTCGCTCATGGTCAGGCCGACCATGATCAAGAGCCACAGGAAGCCGCCCGCGACGACCACCCACGTCAGGCGCGAACTGTAGCGCACGTGCATGAAGTAGAGCACGACGAGGATGGCCTTCGTCACGGCGATGGCGAGCGCGACGGGCGTGTTGAGCCTGCCGAGATCGAGGTTGGCGACCCAGACGGTCAGGAGCGTTAAGACCATCAGCGCGCCGAAGATGATGAAGTAGATTTTTTTCGAGACGATGTGCTCAGACATAACTTTTCAGCCCCCCTTCAATGTCCGCCGCCCCCGCCGTGCGTGAGGTGCGCGCCCAACAGGTACAGCAGCGGGAAGAGGAAAATCCACACGATGTCAACGAAGTGCCAGTACAGTCCGGTCAGTTCCACGGGCGCATGATACTCCGGCGTGTAGCGGCCGCGATAGGCGTAGAAGATCAGGAACAGCATCGCGCCGATGCCGATGATCATGTGCAGGGCGTGCAGGCCGGTCATGGCAAAGTAAATCCAGTAGAACATCTGGATGTGGTGCGTGGAGACGCCCGCGGGCACGGCCTCGTTCCACTGGAAATTCAGCCCCGGAAAATGATGGTGCTCGAACTTGTCTGCGTACTCGAACCCCTTGACGACGAGGAACGTCGCGCCGAGCAGCATCGTAGCGACGAGGAAGATGATCTGCATGCGGCGGCTGCCCATCTGCGCGAAGTAGACGGCGAGCGCCATCGTCAAACTGCTGACGATGAGGACGACCGTGTTGACCGCGCCGAGTTTCCAGTTGAGCGTGCTGCTGGCGATGGCGAAGGCTTGCGGGCGTTGCGTCCGGTAGATGATGTAGCCGGTGAACAGCCCGCCGAAGAACATGATCTCGGTGACGAGGAAGAGCCACATCCCCAGACTCCCGGCCTCGCGCTGCTGTTCGAGATTATCGAAGTGGTGCGCGAGGTTGGCGGAGGCGTGGTGCGTCGCGGAGTCGCCGTGCGCGTCCAATGTTTCTGCGTGTGCCATGTTGCTTTAGTTCCCTCTTGCTTTCAGCTCGTCGCCTCGCCGTGCGCGGGCTGCGCGGCTTGCTCCTTGTC
>JAVEDE010000030.1 GCA_030841105.1 Pyrinomonadaceae bacterium | reverse complement strand
CGGGCGCGAGCGGGATTCGCGTCACGTTCAAGGATCACAGTTTCTTCGTGCCGAAGGATTCCCGGAGCCTGAAGTTCAAGGCCGAGGGCGAATTCTCCGTCAAGGTGCTCGACCGTGCGCAGGTGGATCAACTCATCGAAGACGGCGCGAAGATCGCGCGCAAACCGGACGGCACGGCCGACGAGATTCGCTTCGTCGCCACGGGCGTCGAACTCTGGAAATAAAGATTGTCCGTAGTCAGATGTCCGTTGTCCTTTGTTCTCGTATCGTGGCTCGAACTGTTTACAGTCTGGGCGACAAGTTACGCGACACAAACAACTGACAACTGACCACTGACTGCGGACAGCTTTTAATTATGAAGCCTTTCAAAATCAGGGATGTGTTGATCTCGCCGCCGCTCGTGCTGTCGCCGATGGCGGGCGTGACGGACGTGGCGTTTCGCGGCTTGCTGAAACGGTGCGGCGGCGTCGGTCTGACCGTCTCGGAGTTCATCTCGGTCGAGGGCTTGACGCGCAACAATCCGAAGTCGAAGCGGCAGATGCGCTTCTACGATTACGAGCGGCCGTTCGCCGTGCAGATCTTCGGCGGGCAGGCGGAACGCATGCGGATGGCCGCCGAGATGGCCGAAGAAGTGGGCGCGGACTTGCTCGACATCAACTGCGGCTGCCCCGCGCCGAAAGTGGTCAAGCACGGCGGCGGTTCGGGTCTCCTGCGCGACATGCCGCGCCTCGAAACGATCCTCACGGAGATCAAAAAGGCGATCACTATTCCGCTCACGATCAAGATTCGCGCGGGCTATTACGACAACAACATCAACGCGGTCGAGACGGCGAAACTGGCCGAAGCGTGCGGCGTCGAGCACATCGCGCTGCACGGGCGCACGAAAGAGCAGGGCTACAAGGGGCGCGCCAACTGGGACTTGGTGCGGCAGATCAAGGAGGCGGTGCGAGTGCCCGTCTCCGGCAGCGGCGACGTGACGAACGTCGAAGAGGCTCTGGCGCGCTGGCGCGAAACGAACTGCGACGGCATCCTGATCGGCCGCGGCGCGATGGCGAACCCGTGGGTCTTTCGACAGATCGAAGACACGCTCGCCGGGCGCGATCCGTTCCAGCCGACGCTCGCGGACAAGCGCAACCTCCTGCTCGAATACTTCGAGTTGCTGCGCGAGGACATGCCGGAGTTGCCCGCCATCGGCCGCATGAAGCAACTCGCGGGGCAGTTCACGCGCGGCCTCGTCGGCGGCTCGCGCTTCCGGCAAGTGCTCTACCACTCGCACGCGGTGGACGAGATACTCGAACGCATCGAAGAATATTTCGAGACGGTCGCGGCCGGACGCGTCTACGTCGGCGAAGGCGAGGCGACGGCTGATGAAGCCGCAGAGTCGCCCGCGCTCGATTCGTGCGAGGCGGCGACGGTGGAAGTGTGACGACGGTCAGTCGTCCGTGGTCAGTTGTGGACACTCAGTTGTCCGTGGTTCGAGAGTTTCAGTTTGAGAGGGGCACAGTTGAAATGAGCGAACGAAGGGAAGCGACGCGCGAAGAGGGCGACGACGCGGGACACTACAACGAGCAGGATCGCGCAGACGAGCGAGGCGACGCGGCCGAGCCTGACGCGCCCGTCACGGCGGAACATAACGAGGGCATGAGCACCATCCTCGACGGCGAGCCGGGCGTAGGCGTGCAGGACAACCTCGGCGAGTAAAGATTTCAGAGCCGGTTCAACGCAGAGACGGGAAGGCGCGAAGTTTGAGACTTTCAAACTTCGCGCCTTCCCGTCTCTTGTCGCGAATTTCTTTCGCGGCGGCGGCGCGCCTTAGTTTAATTCCTCGATCTCGGTTTCGAGCGCGCGTAAGGTGCGCCCGAGCATTTCGCGGTGGGCGCGGTTGGTGGCGCGTTCGAGTTGGTCGAGCGTGCGCGAGCGCGAGAGGCGGAGAGTTTCGAGTCGTTCGCGGCGGGCGCGCGCTTCGGGCGATTCGTCGAGCGCCGGTTCGGCCGCGCGCCGCGCACGCTCCTCCGCCTCCTGTATCTGGTCTTCGACCGCTTTGCTCTCCCACCCGCGCGCCATCGTCTCTCACCCTCCTCACTCGCAGACACTACACACGGATTATCAACCAGACCCGCGCGATTGTTAATCGCCCGCGTGCGTCTAATGTTGCGGTGCGAACGCATACCATTACAGCGAGCGGGAAAGGCATTACGTCGTGGCGTAATCACATTACGCCACGACGTAATGCCTTTCCCATGCGACGTAATGCCATTACCACATGGCGTAATGCCTTTCCCATGCGTTGTAATGGCATTACTGCCCCGCGTAATACTGTTACGACGTGTCGTAAAGGCATTACGGGCTGTGCGAACGTTAATACAGCGCGTTGTAATGCCGTTACCGGCCGGGGGAAAGGCATTCCGGCGCGTTGTAACGTCGTTCGCTCCGGCTGTGATGCCGTTTGCGGGGCGCGCTCAGGGCGTTTCGGCCGTGGCGTGGGGCTTGACGGGCGCGGGAAGGCCGTCCGCTCTCGCCCGCCCGCGTCGAAATTAGCCGCCCGGCCGTCGCAGACCGAGCGGCAGCGGCGCAGTGCCCTCGAAGAACCAACTCGCGCCGACCTTGACGCGGTGATGCCACGTCGGCAAACGCGAGGTGTAGAGCGCGAAACGCGCCTGCCGCGCCAGCGCGCCGCCGAAGGCTTTGCCGCCCGCCAGCACCGCCGCGCGTTCCGTGCCGAGGCTCAACGCTTCGCCCATCTCCTCGAAATGCTTCGTCTTGAGTTGGCCGCCCGCGAGCAGCGCGCGCACGTTCCCGGCGGCGAGCGCGGCCTGTTGAAAGGCGAGTTGCGCCGTGCCCGCCAGTTGCGGGCTGGCGTCCGGGAAGTGCGCGTCGTCGCCGAGCGAGAAGACTTCCGCGTGACCCTGCACCTGCAACGTCTGCTCGACCGAGACGAGGCCGCGCTTGTTCTTCGGAATCTCCAGACGCTCCACGAGCGGGCTGACCCGCACGCCGCCCACCCAGACGACACCCG
Source organism: Pyrinomonadaceae bacterium (assembly GCA_030841105.1). Taxonomy (GTDB): domain Bacteria; phylum Acidobacteriota; class Blastocatellia; order Pyrinomonadales; family Pyrinomonadaceae; genus JAIVJZ01. Next base: position 15,334 of record JAVEDE010000030.1, on the reverse strand, counting down.
CCGCCTGAATTTCCGTCTGCGCGCCCCCCTGCTCGAAGGTGAACCCTTCGGGCGTCACACGCCGCACGCGCGTCTGTGTATACACCTCGACGCCCGACTCCTTGAGTGCGTCCTCCACGTACTCGCGCAACTCTTCGCCCATGCCGGGGACGACGTGTTCGGCCATCTCGACCACCACGACGCGCGGCTCGCCCCTGAGGCCGCGACGCCGGAACGCGTCGCGCAGCAAATCGCCCATCTTCGTCGAGAGTTCGCAGCCGCTCGCGCCGCCGCCGACGACGGCGAACGTTGCCGCCCGTCGCGCCTCGTCCGCAGAGGCATCGGGCGGGATGCGGTCGAGCGTGTCAATCATCAAATTACGCAACGCGTCGGCGTCCGCGATGCCGCGAAAGGGGAGCGCGTGTTCCTGTGCGCCCTCCACGCCCGCGTAGTTCGTCACGCCGCCGACGGCCAGCACGAGCGCGTCGTATGGCAACGGCTCAGCCCACCCTGCGACCGCGACGGTGCGCGCCGCGAAGTCCACGCCCGTCGCCTCGCCGTGGACGAAACGAATCTTGTCGTCCAGCAACTCGCGGTAGTGCGGCGCGATGTGCCACGCCTCCACCTCGCCGCTCAAATACTCGTAAAGCATCGGCCGGAACGTGAAATGCGACTCCGCGCTGACGAGCGTCACCTCGCCCGCGTCCGCCAACTCCAACGCCGTGAACAGCCCGCCGAAGCCCCCGCCGACAACCACGATCCGCGCCTGTTTGTTCGTCATAAGTTTAATATACGTGTCCTTTTGGGCGGGCATGGTAACAGACAAGCGCGTGTGTACGCACCCTCATTCTCGCGCCGCGCCGCCGCGAGGCGTGGCCGCTGGACACCCGGTTTGTCGGCGTGTTAGATTGTTCCGGTTTTACTTAACTCTTGCGGTTGCCTGAGATTACAGGCGGACTGCGGTCTGGGAGGGCCATCTAGGGCAGGAAGTTGTAGTTATGTTAGACAGAGAATCGAAGGAACAGATCGTCACCACGTATCAAACGCACGAGGGCGACACCGGGTCGCCGCAGGTGCAAGTCGCGTTGCTCACCACACGTATCAACCAGTTGACCGAGCATTTCAAAACGCACAAGAAAGACAATCACTCGCGGCGCGGACTGCTCAAGATGGTCTCGCAGCGGCGCAGCCTGCTCGATTACCTCAAACGCAGGGACATCGAGGAGTATCACAAACTGATCAGCAGCCTGAAACTCCGTCGCTAAAGAGCGCGGCGGATACTTTGTTGGCCGTTGACCCGAACCCAGCGAAGGACTTGAGTTCCTTCCACATCACACGCCCGCGTCCCTCGAAAAGCCGGGTGGCAGTGCCGAACGTGACGGCGCAGACTGCCGCCAAGCGGACGCGAGTAGCCTGTAGCCTAAATAAGCAACAAGGCGGCGACAACTTCACGGGTGGAGTTGTCGCCGCTTTTGTCTTGAGCGAAGTTCGCCGCACCGCTCGACGCGCCTCACGTAGCGCGCCAGCGGGCGGGAAGTCCCAAATCTGAAGCAGGGCGCGCGCCGGATGAGACGGCCCGACGCCACGTTGATTGTCCGAAGGAGACACACGTATGCCAGTGAAAAAATATTTGAAAGAGACTATCAAACTCGGCGGCCGCGACCTGACCGTCGAGACCGGGCGCGTCGCCAAACAGGCCGACGGCTCGGTCGTCATCAGCTACGGCGACACGATGCTTCTGGTCGCCGCCGTCGGCGCGAAGACGCCGCGCGAGGGAATTGACTTTTTCCCGCTCACGGTCGAATACCGCGAGCACAACTACGCGGCCGGACGCATCCCCGGCAACTACTTCCGACGCGAAGGCCGCCCCGGCGAAAAAGAAGTCCTGACCTGCCGCCTCATTGACCGCCCCTGCCGCCCGCTCTTCTCCGAAGGCTACCGCAACGAAACACAGGTCATCGCCTCCGTCATCTCGGCCGACGCCGAGAACGACCCGGACGTGATCGCCATCACGGGCGCGTCGCTCGCGCTCTATCTTTCGGACATCCCCTTTCCGACCCCGATCGCGGGCGTGCGCGTCGGTCTGATTGACGAGCGTTACATCATCAACCCGACTTACGACGAGGTGCGCGAGTCGAGTCTGAACTTGATCGTGGCGGGCACGGAAGAGGCCATCGTGATGGTCGAATCCGGCGCGAAGGAAGTCTCGGAAGCGATCATGGTCGAAGCCCTGATGCTCGCTCACAAGGAGATCAACCGCCTCTGCCGCTGGCAGAAGGAACTCTACAAGGCGCTCGACATACAGAAGCGCGAGGTCGCGCCGCCCGTCCTGAACGAAGAGATGGCGGGCGAGATCGAGCGCAACTACTCTGAGAAACTGCGCGCCGCCTTGGACACTTCGGGACAGGACAAACTGGCGAGCTATTCGGCCGTGGACGCGCTCAAGAAAGAGGTCGTCGAATCCTACCCTGAGGATGCGCCCGAACAGCGGCAGATGGCGAAGAAACTCTTCGACAAGCAGAAAGAGAAAATCTTCCGCGAAGACATCCTCGACAAGCGTCGTCGCCCGGACGGTCGCCGCTTCTCGGAAATCCGCCCGATCACGTGCGAAGTCGGCTGGCTGCCGCGCGTCCACGGTTCGTCACTCTTTACGCGCGGCGAGACGCAGGCCATCGTCACCACGACGCTCGGCACGAAAGAGGACGAGCAGTTCATGGACGACTTGGAGACGGGCGAGATCAAACGCCGCTTCCTCTTGCACTACAACTTCCCGTCCTTCTCGGTCGGCGAGGTCGGCCGCTTCGGCTCGACCAGCCGCCGCGAGATCGGCCACGGCGCGCTCGCGCGTCGCGCGCTCGAACCCGTCCTGCCGCAGGAGAGCGAGTTCCCGTATTCGCTGCGCATCGTCTCGGACATCACCGAGTCGAACGGTTCGAGTTCGATGGCGACCGTCTGCGGCGGCAGCCTCTCGATGATGGACGCGGGCGTGCCGATCAAGTCGCCAGTCGCGGGCGTCGCGATGGGACTCGTGATGGAGGGCAACAAGTACGCCATCCTCTCGGACATCGCGGGCGCGGAAGACCACTACGGCGACATGGACTTCAAAGTCGCGGGCACGAAAGACGGCATCACCGCCCTGCAAATGGACATCAAGATCGGCGGCATCAACGCCATGATCTTGCAGGAGGCTTTGGAACAGGCGCGCAAAGGCCGCCTGCACATCCTCGCCGCCATGGAGCAGGCCATCAGCGAGCCGCGCGCGGAGATGTCGGAGTATGCGCCGCGTATCATCCAAATCAAGATCAACCCGGACAAGATTCGCGACGTCATCGGACCGGGCGGCAAGATCATCCGCTCCATCGTCGAAGAGACGGGCGCGAAGATTGACGTGGAAGACGACGGCACGGTCTCTATTGCGACCGCCGACCGCGAGGCGGCGCAGGCCGCAGTGGATCGCATCCGCGGCCTGACGGCCGAGGCAGAGATCGGCGCGACCTACGTCGGCACGGTCTCGCGCATCGTTGACTTCGGCGCGTTCGTCGAAATCTTCCCCGGCACGGACGGTCTCCTGCACATCTCTGAGATCGCCAACCACCGCGTCCGCGACGTGCGCGACGAACTCAAGGAAGGTCAGCAGATCATGGTCAAGTGCATCGGCAAAGAGGGCAACAAAATCAAGCTCTCACGCAAGTCCATCCTGCGCGACGAACAGCAGAAGGCCGGGGGCAACGGGCACGAACCGCAAGAGGACGAAGAGTAAACAATCGCCCCCGGCGTCAGCCCGCTTTCAACCAAGGGGCGCGCACCACACGTGCGCGCCCCTTTTTTCTTCTAATACATACAGTTAGGCCGGATTTATTGTCTCGCAAAATTGGAAGAGATGCGTTATTGTGTGTTTCCTTTTAATGAAAACGACCCCACAGCGGAATTTTTCAAGGGTTTCCGCAGGGAGTTGCATCTCAAAAAGTCATTTTTTCACGGTAGTTATGGACATCCAAGGAGGACGACCACACACGATGAAGCATCAAGCCATACGTTCAGTCGCTCTGATGCTCAGCGTCTTGCTCATAGCCGCCGTGCCGGCGCAAGCGGGCACGATTCGATTCGGCGATGTGATTGCGCTAGCGACAGTCAACGGCCAGAGTGGTCGCCAAACCGTAGACCTCCGTCTCCGCTCCGTTACGCAGCAAAGCGGCGGGGCGTCTACGCAGGACAGACAACTTTCTTCCGCCGGTAATGCACAGGATCGCCGTACCGCCCAGACCCCTGCGGGCGCAAGCCCGGCCGGCGGCGCGGACACCGGCATCACCGGCACGACCGTCGCCGTCCAGCAACCCGGCTCCGTCCAAGTCGAGACCATCGAACTCGGCGACATCCAGGGGACGATCTGCGACTGCGGCGAAATCGCGCCCCCGCCCGGCGGCGGCTTCCCGAAACTGCCGCTTCTGGCACTGGCGGGCATCCCGCTCCTGTTCCTCGGCGGCGGCGACAAGGACATCCCGCCGATAGACGTCCTCCCGACGCCGACGCCGAACATTCCGCCGCAAGTGCCCGAACCGGCCACGCTCCTGCTGCTCGGCAGCGGACTCGCCGCCCTCGGCGCGGGCGCACGCCGCCGACGCGCCGCGCGCTCCGGCGACCAGCGCGACGAAGTTCTGGACGTGAGGGGGGCTTAAGAGATCATGTCGAGACACACAGCGATGATCAACCACGCCGCCGTCCCCGCCCGCTTCAATTTGTCTCTGCTCGCCTGCGCTCTCCTGCTCGTCTCGGCCACGCTGCTGTCGGGCGCGACGACCGGCGTCTACGCGCAGAACGGCGGGCGCACCGCGGTGCGCAACGGCCGCATCGAAGTTTCGACCACGCCCGCCGGTTACCCGCTCTTGATTGACGGGCGCGCCGTGGGCACGACGAGTCCGACCGTCCAGTTGTACGAACTCGAACCCGGCCGCCACACGGTCGAAATCCAGTTCCCGAACAACACGCGCTGGGTGCGCGACTTCGACATCGCCGCCAACAAGAAGCAGTGCATCACGCTCAACTGGCGGCCGAAGACGATCAGCATCGAACGCCCGATAGTCGTCAAATCGCCTTGCCCGTACCCGGTCAATATCTCCGCCCCGGCCAGCGTGCGCGAGGGCGACATCATCACCTTTAGTTCCGACGTGAACTACGCGGGGCAGTCCGGCCTCAACTACACTTGGACGATCAGCCCGCCCTCGGCGCGCCTCGTCAGCGGCGCGGGCACGCCGACCATCACCGTGGACACGACCGGCATCGGCAGCCAGCGCGTGACCGCCATCCTCGTCGTGGACGACGGTTCAGGCGACCAGATGTGCCGCCAGCGCGCGCAGGCCGCCACGGGCGTCACGCCCGTCGCACTGCCGCCCGTGCTGCCGAAGAGTTTCGCGGAGTTCCCGGTCATCTCCTTCAACGAAGACAAGGCCAACCTCGACAACTTCGCGGTGGCTTTGCAGGGCGAGCCGGGCGCGCAGGGCTACATCATCGTCTACAGCGGACGACGCAGCCGCCCGAATCGCGCCAACCAACTCGGCGAACGCAGCCGCCAGTATCTCGTCAACACGCGCAACCTCGACGCGAGCCGCATCGTGGTCGTCAACGGCGGCACGCGCGAAGTTGATTCATTCGAGCTGTGGCTCGTCCCGCAGGGAGCGACGCCGCCGCAGCCGCGACCGAGGTAAATTTTTAGTGACAAGTGACAAGTGACGAGTGACGAGCAAAGCGATTTTACTTGTCACTCGTCACTTGTCACTTTCTACTGTAGACAACTCTGAAGGAGGATCGGGTTATGGGTGATGGTGATGGCGGCAGCGGCAGCACCGGCGTGGTGGCCGTGCTGGTGATTTTTATCATCGTGATCGTACTAGCGCTCGTGCTTTTCGGCGGGCGGCTCTTCGGCAGCAAGACGACGAAGGTTGACGTGAACGTCGGCACGCCGAGCGCGCCGGCGAGCAAGTAGCTTCGGGGAAGTTTTCAGACAGACTCATTCGCGGAAGAGAGGGACGCGCGGCCGCCGGATTAGCAGCGGCGGCGAGCGCGTCCCTCTCTTCTTTTCATTTGCGGCGCGCGGCTGCTAACATGACTGGTAAATAGCAAATGGTAAATGGTGAATGGGAGCGAGTGCTTTTTCCATTCGCTATTTACCATTGACCATTCACGGAGAAGATCATTGTCTGCACCGAACATCGAAACGATAGTCAGTCTGGCGAAGCGGCGCGGCTTCGTGTTCCCCTCGTCGGAAATTTACGGCGGCCTGGGCAGCGCGTGGGACTACGGCCCGCTCGGCGTCGAACTTTGTAACAACGTCAAGCGCGCGTGGTGGCGTTGGATGGTCTACGAGCGCGACGACATGGAGGGACTCGACTCTTCCATCATCCTCAACCGCGCCGTCTGGAAATATTCCGGGCACGAAGAGACGTTCAGCGACCCGCTCGTTGACTGTAAAAAATGTAATGGCCGCTTCCGCGCGGACAAGTTACAAGAAGAGTATGAACACCATCATCCCGAAGCGAGACATCTAGTTTACGAAACAAAAATTCGTTTCAATCCAAACATCAAGTGCCCGAACTGCGGCGCAAGCGATTGGACTGATGCGCGCCCTTTCAACTTGATGTTTCGCACACAACTCGGGGCAACGGCAGAGGCAGCGAACGAGACCGATGAGGGTGATATCTATCTGAGCAATGTCGCTTACCTGCGCCCCGAAACCGCGCAGGGCATCTTCATCAATTTTCATCTCGTGCAGCAGACGATGCGGCGCAAAGTGCCGTTCGGCATCGCGCAGATCGGCAAGTCGTTTCGCAACGAGGTGACGCCCGGCAACTTCATCTTCCGCACGCGCGAGTTCGAGCAGATGGAGATGGAATACTTCGTGCGCCCCGGCGAAGACGAGACGGCGCATCAAGAGTGGATTGACAACTGTTACAACTGGTACGCGTCGCTCGGCCTCAGCCGCGACAACCTGCGGCTCTACGAGCAGCCCAAAGAGGAACTCGCCCACTACGCCAAGCGCACCGTGGACATACACTATCGCTTCTTTCCCGAACGCGCCGACGAAGAGAAGCACTGGGACGAACTGATGGGCATTGCCAACCGCACCGACTTTGATCTCAAAGCGCATTCCAAGAATCCGTTGAACGAAGAGGGCAAGCGCGTCAACCCCGATTCGACCGAAGACCTCTCCTACTTCGACGAGGCGCGCAAAGAGCGTTACTACCCTTACGTCATCGAACCGGCGGCGGGCGTCAACCGCTCCGTCCTCGCCTTCCTGATGGATGCCTACTCCGAGCGCACGACGGAGAAGGGCGAGCCGCGCGTCGTCCTAAAACTGCACCCCAAACTCGCGCCGATCAAGGTGGCCGTCTTGCCGCTCGCCAAGAACAAGCCGGAGATCGTCGGCATGGCGAAGGCCATCAAGCGCAGCCTCCAACCGCTGATGCGCGCCGTCTACGACGACACGGGCGGCATCGGCAAACTCTACGCGCGGCAGGACGAAATCGGCACGCCCTTCTGCGTCACCGTGGATCACCAGTCGCTCGAAGACGAGGCCGTCACCGTGCGCGACCGCGACACATGGGAGCAGGAGCGCATCAAAGTCGCCGACCTGCAACAGCATTTGCAGACACGTTTGATCAAGTGACGAGTGACAAGTGACGAGTGACAAGTTAAAACAAAACTTGTCTTCAACTCGTCACTTGTCACTTGTCACTCGTCACTCGTCACTTTTCAATATGGCAATTAGGAAACTAAACACGCAACGCACGGACGCGCGGCTGCTCTTGGAATCGGACGAGCCGGTGGAGTTGCCGCCCGCGGAGATCGAAGAGGGCGCAGTCGTCGTGCAGTTCGACAGCATGCGTCCGTTCCTCCCCGAACTCTTGGAAACATTGCGCGCGGGCACAATCGCCGAACTCATCCCCGTCATGATAGACGGCTCGACCTTCGCCATCCACACCGCGACGCGCACCTTCTGGGTCAAACTCTGGCACGCGAACGGCGGCGATCTGACGCGCATCGAACGCGCGCAGGTGATTAGCTGTCTGCCCTCCACGCGCGGCCTGCAAGTCATCGTCGGCGACGAGGACGAAGACGACTTCGATGACGAGGAGTTCGACGATGACGTCTTCGATGACGACGAAGACGACGACGATGATGATGATGACGACAGCGACGACGGCGAGGCCGCGCACGTCAACCCACAGCCGGAAAGTTAATCCCTGAACGCACCGCTTTCCTTCGCGCCTCCAGCGTGAGACTTATCCTTGTCAAAGAATAAACTCACGCTGGAGGCGCGAAGGTACGAAGGAAGACGAGATTAGTTTTGCAGACGCGCTTGCCATAGTAGTTTTGCAGACGCGCACGCGTTTCAGTTGATGCATCAAGCCCCCGGTAAAATTCGCGCTCTGGCGTCGGCCGTCCGAGAGGCGGGCGGCCGCGCGCTGCTCGTCGGCGGGTGCGTGCGCGACGCGCTGATGGGGCGCGCGCCGAAGGATTGGGACATGGAAGTCTACGGCGTCGAACCCGCGCGCCTGCGCGCGCTGCTCGAAAAGTTCGGGCGCGTGGATGCGGTCGGCGAAGCCTTCACGGTTTACAAACTCGGCCACGACCTCGACGTGTCGCTCCCGCGCCGCGAGCGCAAGGCGGGGCGCGGCCACCGCGGCTTCATCATCGAAGGCGACCCTTCGATGTCCGTCGCAGAAGCCACGCGCCGACGCGACTTCTGCGTCAACGCTATCCTCCGAGACCCGCTCACGGACGAGTTGCTCGACCCTTACGACGGTCGCGCCGATCTCGAACGCCGCCTCCTGCGCGCCGTCTCGCGCGAGACGTTCGCGGAAGACAGTTTGCGCGTGCTGCGCGCGGCGCAACTCGCGGCGCGTTTCGAGTTCGACATCGAGACGGAGACAGTCGAGTTGTGCCGTTCGATTGACCTGTCGGACTTGCCTGCGGAACGCATCTGGGGCGAGTTGGAAAAGTTGCTCCTCGGCGCGGCGCGCCCGTCCGTCGGTTTCCGCTGGCTCGCGAAGCTGAACGCCACGCCGCAACTCTTCCCTGAAATTCAAGCCCTCTCCGGCGTGCCGCAAGAGTACGACTGGCACCCGGAGGGCGACGTTGACGTGCACACGTGGCTCACCGTGGATCGCGCGCGAGAGTTGATTGACGACCTGCCTTACGCGAAGCAGGTCGTGTTGATGCTGGCCGCGCTGTGCCACGACTTCGGGAAGCCCGCGACGACCGAGTTTGTGGACGGGCGCACACGCTCGCGCGGGCACGACGAGGCGGGCGTCGCGCCGACGAACGCGTTTCTGGAGCGTCTGAAAATTTTCACGCTCGACGGTTACGACGTGCGCGCGCAGGTGGTCGAACTCGTGCGTGCGCATTTGAAGCCGGGCGAGTTTTACCTCAAGCGCGCGGAAATTTCCGAGGGCGCGTTTCGCCGTCTCGCGCGGCGTTGCGAACTCGACCTCCTCTACCGCGTGGCGCGGGCGGACACCTTGGGGCGCAACGCCGAATGGGTTCCGCGCGAGCTTTGGTTCGACGCCGTGCCGCAGGAGTGGTTCATCGCGCGGGCGCGTGAGTTGGCCGTGGAGACGCGGCCGCCCGCGCCGCTCTTGCTGGGGCGACACCTCCTTGAGTTGGGACTCAAGCCCTCGCCGCGCATCGGCGAGATCACGCGCGTCGTCTATGAGATGCAACTCGACGGGCGCGTCCGCACGCTCGAAGAGGCGCGCGCGGTGGCCGCGGAGTTGATCGGGCGCGAGGGCGACGGCGGGGGCGCATGAGCGTCGGCGCGAAGCGCGTGAGCGTCAGCGCTGGGCGCATAAGTGTCCGCGCGGGGCGTCCGTCCCGGCGGTCAGTCGAAGCCTCTCGTCATCTTCACGTCGCCTCCGCGCGAAGTTGCTGCGACGGCGCGGAGAAGATTTACCCGCTGTTGTTTCATCCGGCCGCGTGTATACTGTGCGCGGGTTCTTACGTTGATTTGTCGCCTCGAAGCTGAAGAATGGAATAGCTGATGTCTCAACCCGCCCCTAGTCCGACCGCCAACCGCCTGCTGGCACACCTGCCGGCCGAAGAGTTCGACGTCCTGTGCCCACACATGGAGCGGGTGCAACTCTCGCACGGCGACCGCATCATCGAGCCGCACGTCCCCGTCAAAGACAATTACTTCCCGCTCAACTGCCTGCTCTCGATGGTGACGACGATGGAGGACGGCGCGTCGGTCGAGTGCGGCTCCATCGGGCGCGAAGGGATGTCGGGCGTCCCAGTCCTGCTCGACGCCGCGGAGACCACGATGCCTACCTTCGTGCAAGTTCCCGGCGAGGCCATCCGCATCAAGGCGGCCGTCGTTAAAGAGCTGTACGACCGGGGCGGGGCGTTGAAGAAAATTCTCAACCGCTACATGCACACGGTCATCGTGGTCAGCTCGCAGTCCACGGCCTGCAACCGCCTGCACCACATCGAAGCGCGGCTCGCCCGCTGGCTGTTGATGAGCAGCGACGGCGTCGGCTCGGACGAGGTGAACATCACGCACGAATACCTCGCCGTGATGCTCGGCGTCCGCCGCGCCGGGGTCAGCGAGGCCGCCGCCAAACTTCAGGAGCGAAGCCTGATCCGCTACTACCGCGGGAACGTCCTCATCACGGATCGCGCGGGCTTGGAAGCCTACGCGTGCGAGTGTTACAGCGTCGTGAAGGCCGAATACGAACGCCTGTTCGGTTGAATCTCCACACGCCGCTTCCGCAAGTTGACCCGCCGCCCCGCGTTTGACCCGCCCGCGCGCCGACGCGCCCCTCATCTCGCCCGCCCGACTTTTATGCGCGCCCGCCCGTGGTGTAAGATGCCTTTTAATCTCGCGCCTTTTTCCGTCATGAATAAACCGCAAACGCCGAACCGCCCGCCGCCCTCGCCCGTGCGCGTCTCGACCCAACTTCAATTTTAAGGAAACCTACAGATGATAGATTTTGAACTGACCGAAGATCACAAGTCCATCCGCAACACCGTGCGCGAGTTCGCCGAGCGCGAAGTCGCCCCGCGCATCAAGGAACTCGACGAGCAGCAACGCTTCGACCGCTCTATCCTCGACAAGATGGCGGAGTTGAATCTCCTGGGCGTCTGCATCCCAGAAGAGTACGGCGGCGCGGGCTTCGACTACATCGCGCTCGGCCTCGTCTGCGAAGAACTCGAAGCCGTGGACACACACATGCGCGTCATCATGTCCGTCCACACCGGGCTTAACTCGCTCACGCTCTACGCGTGGGGCACGGAGGAGCAGAAGCGCAAGTATCTCGTGCCGCAGGCGAAGGGCGAGAAGATCGCGACCTACGGGCTGACCGAGCCGGGCGCGGGTTCGGACGTGGTGGGCGCGCGCTCCACGGCGCGGCGCGAGGGCGACGAGTGGGTCTTGAACGGCGAGAAGATGTGGATCAGTCTCGCGGGCGACGTGGCCGACAACTTCCTTTTCTTCTGCTGGACGGACGAGGAGAAGCGACGCAAGCGCGACCACACGGGCATGAGTTGCTTCATCGTCGAACGCTCGATGCAAGGCTTCTCGTCGGGCACGATTCACGGCAAGATGGGCATCCGCGCGGGCAACACCGGCTACTTCAACTTGAACGACGTGCGCGTGCCCGCCGAAAATCTCGTCGGCGAAGAGGGCGAGGGCTTCAAGATCGCCATGTTCGCGCTCGAACAGGGACGTTACACCGTCGCTTCGGGCGCGACCGGCATCATCCGCGCGTCGCGTGACGCGTCCATCGCCTACGCCAACACGCGCGAGACCTTCGGCACGAAGATCGGCAACCACCAACTCGTCAAACAGAAGATCGCCGAGATGGAGGCCGACTACCAAATGTCGCATCTGCTCTGGCTGCGCGCGGGCTACTTGAAGAACGAGGGCAAGCCGAACGCGAAAGAGACATCCTTAGCCAAGTGGCAGGCGACCGTCAGGAGCGAGAAGGCGGCCTCGATGGCGATTGAAGTCCACGGCGCGAACGGCTTCTCGAACGACTACCCGGTCGAGCGTTACTTGCGCAACTGCAAAGCCGCGATCATCTACGAAGGCACGCGCGACATCCACACCCTGATGCAGGCCGACTGGGCTTTGGGCTTGAAGAAAGAGAAGGCGGCGCGCAAGACCCTGCCGCCCTACCGTCCGGCCGACGCACTTGAGGTCGTTTCAACTAATTAGATAGGGAGTTATATTGAAAGATGTAGGAGCGAGTGGAGGGTCGTTCCTAATACTCGCTCCTGCGAGCTAACGACATGGCAAGATAAACTACATCTGCACTCATATAATTTGCAGAGCTTTGTATAGTCCTCTATGAACACAAAGCGATTCGTTCAAGTTAAGCCGCGCCTCCTTATTTTGATACCTGAATATTTGTACCATTTTCTGCCGTGGTTGATTTCCCACTATACTGAAATGAAATAATACTTTCAAAATAAACTCAGCATCCCGCTTTGGTAAAAGTCCACGTTCAACTGATGTTTGATAAGCTATGGAAAATTCGCTGAAGCTAAATTTCTGCTTCCGCATATGAGATATAATGTCAAACACCTCTCGCATTTCAGGTAAAAACCCCTCTGCTTCATCAACCATCTCACCCTTTAGCTCATTTGAAAAAGCTTTGTCGACCTTTCTAATAATTTCAGGGCTGACACGAGGAAGATTATTTGCAGACGCGCTCATAGCGCAAGCTCTGATGTACCGTACATAATCTCTTGGCCTTATTAGAGTACTTCTAGTGATGAAATCAAAAGGACTCATCCGTTTTTTCTGTTGAAAGCCATATTCAACATGCTGATGCAAAAATATTTTGTCCCACGCCTCATCGAAATAAAGAATGTTCCCAGATGCATCAAGAGCGCGCGAGATACGAAATGTTAAAAGTTGCTTGATCTTGTCAGTATTCCAATCTAACTCAATAATAAGATCGCTCCACTTGGATTTATCGGGGTCTTTTACTAGGTCATAGATATCATCTCTAAGAAAAAGAATTGGAAAAACCTTGTAATCTGGGAGCGCAAATATTGACCTAATATCTTGTATAGCTTTGAAAAGGCTTGTAATAAGCGCATTGTACTGGCTATATTTTTCAGGCTCGGATACATCTTTGTAATCTTCATCTAATTCATCGAAAACGATCATGTAAGAACTATCATCCAAATTTTGCTGAATCAGATTTTCCAAAATTTCGACTCTTTCGATCCATGGCATATCATTAGACACTTCGTTTTGTGTTCGTCCCGCCGCCCCCCCAGTCCCTAAAATAGTGAATTCGAAATTTTTGCCAGTCCATTTTGAAATGGTGCGTTGGAGTGACACGACTGGGTCATTTCCATAAACCTTCTCCAAGTTCATTCGAACGTCAGAATCAATATTCTGGTTTTCTATCATCATCTTTGCTACCGAGGAATAAATAAGATACTTCCAAAGCGTTATATATTGGTTCGGAGTTTTAAAGCGGTTATTCTCTAATTGGTACAAGTTATTGAATGGAAAACTTTTGAATGTCAATTTGCGTGAAAATCGCTTTGGGCCGGTTTGCTTATATAAGTACTCGCAGATAGCAGTTTTACCTGTGCCTTTTCTCCCAATTAAATAAGATCGGGAGCCGTTTTCTAATAGAGTTACATCCGCAGTGTGAAAAAAATATCGTTCATTATCTTCGAGCTTTGCTTCTAATCTCCATTCTGCGATCTCATGAAGAAGAGTGTTTGTCATATTTATATCCTTTCATGCAGTTACAGCGGATTGCACTTGCATTTGCACTAAAGTGAAATCTAAACCACGCAAATCATCATCAAGCAATCCGCCTGTCTTACGCATGCTGATGCGATTTAGCAGTGCGGATGCAGGTGCAAACCGCTGTAAGTATTGTATCTGCCACTGCAAACCCTATATTAAGGAAAACACGTTCCTTAAAAAGTTATCAGTTTTTAATGGTGTATGAGTCTTCTGGAGGTGGCAATCCAACATTTGAAGAGCGATTGTTGAACTCGAATAACATAATCCCAGAATACTGTGATGTCAATAATAATTACCTAAGAGTTCACCATCAGTAGAAATCTTTGACTCTATAAATTCTGCGCGCGCTCTGTTAGTATGGCGACGCATTTCCGAAGTGGCGCGCGCAACAACGCCCGCAGTAGTTTCACCGGCTCGCCGCAAATATCATTTAAGATCGGGAGACAAAAAGAGGCATGGGCTATGAGATACAGACCGAGCACCTGTCGTTAGACTTCCTGCGCGTGTGCGAGGCGGCGGCGATTGAGGCCGCGAAGACGATGGGACAGGGCGACCGCAAGTATTCGGATCACGTCGCGGTCGAGGCGATGCGCACGGTGATGGACACCGTGCCGATGCTCGGTCGGATCGTGATCGGCGAGGGCGAGCGCGACGAAGCCCCGATGCTCTACATCGGCGAAGAGGTGGGCGAAGGCGTGCGCGCCACACGCGAGAAGGGCGAGGCGTGCGAAGAGGTTTATCCCGAAGTTGACATCGCCGTTGACCCGCTCGAAGGCACGAACCTGTGCGCGCTCGGCGCAAACAACGCCATCGCCGTGCTCGCCGCCTCTGAGCGCGGCGGGCTGCTGAACGCCCCTGACATCTACATGGACAAGATCGTCGTCGGGCCTTCGTCGCGCGGTCTCGTGGACATCAACGCGCCGGTCAAAGAGAACCTCGCCGCCATCGCTAAAGGCCTGGGGCGCGACGTGGACGACCTGACCGTCATCGTGCTCGACCGCACGCGCCACCGCAAACTGATTCAGGAGGTGCGCGACGCGGGCGCGCGCATCCGGCTCATCTCCGACGGCGACCTCTCGGCGGGCATCTCGGCGGCCGTCGCCGGCACGAACATCCACGCGCTGATGGGCATCGGCGGCGCGCCCGAGGGCGTGCTGACGGCCGCGGCCATGAAGTGCCTCAACGGCGAGATACAGGCGCGCCTCGTCTACGACCCCGAGCGCCTGGACGTGGACAAGTCGAAGGTGCCGCCGGCCGAGACGGTGCTCGCGCGCCTGCGCGAGATGGGGATCAACGACCCCAACAAGGTCTACGACACGAACGACCTCGCGCCGGGCCGGAAGATCATCTTCGTCGCGACCGGCGTCACCGACGGCTCGCTCCTGCGCGGCGTCCGCTTCTTCGGCTCCGGCCGGCGCACGCACTCGCTCGTCATGACGACCGAGTCGCGCCACATACGCTTCGTCGATACCGTCCACGTCGAGGGCGGCCCGGATACGGTAATCAGATTTTAGATTTGCGATATTTGATTTGAAGAGAAGTTTGCTGCCGTCTTCTTCAAGTCGTAAATCAACAATCTAAAATCTA
>JAVEDE010000010.1 GCA_030841105.1 Pyrinomonadaceae bacterium | reverse complement strand
AAACTAGCCGACCGCCTTCACAACATGCGGACGCTCCACTTTCTGAAACCGGAAAAGCGGCAGCGCATCGCACAGGAGACGCTCGACATCTTCGCCCCCATCGCCCACCGCTTGGGGATGGGCAAACTCCGCAGCGAACTCGAAGACCTCGCCTTCCAGCACCTCCACCCGGAAGACTACCGCGCGCTCGCTGCCCAACTCGAACAGCGTCGCGCCGAGCACGAAAACTTTCTCCACTCGACCACCGCACGCATCGAAGAAAAACTCCGCGCGGCCGACGTGCCTTTCATCCTCGTCGAGGGGCGCGTCAAACGTCTCTACTCGATCTGGAAGAAGCTGCGGCGGCAGAAGATCGAACTCGATCAGGTCTACGATCTGGTCGCCGCGCGCGTCATCCTGCCGAACGAGGTGCGCTACTGTTACGCCGCGCTCGGCGTCATCCACAACTTGTGGAGGCCGCTCCCCGGTCGCTTCAAAGACTGGATCGCCACTCCGCGCGAGAACCTCTACCAGTCGCTTCACACCTCCGTCATCGGCAGGGAGGGGCAGCCCTTCGAGGTGCAGATTCGCACCGAAGAGATGCACCGCATCGCCGAAGAGGGCGTAGCGGCGCACTGGAAGTACAAGGAGGGACGGCGCGGCGCGCACGAAGACGATCAAGCGTTCCAGTGGTTGCGCTCGCTCGTCGAGTGGACGCAGGAGGTCAAGGACTCGCGCGACTTCCTCGAATCGCTCAAACTCGATCTCTACCCGCGCGACGTGTACGCCTTCACGCCGATGGGCAAGATCATCCAACTCCCGCGCGGCGCGACCCCCGTGGACTTCGCCTACATGATTCACACGGAGGTCGGGAACACCTGCACGGGCGCGCGCGTCAACGGCCGCATCGTCCCCCTGCGCACGGCCATCCAGAACGGCGACGTGGTGGAGATCATGCGCACGCCGAACTCCACGCCGTCGCGCGACTGGCTCAACTTCGTCGTCACCTCGAAGGCGCGCAACCGCGTGCGCCACTGGGTGGCCGAGCAGCAGCGCGCCGAATCAATCGAGATCGGGCGCAAACTGTTCGAGAAGGAGGCCGCGCGCTTCCAACTCTCGACCAAGAAACTGCTCAACGACTCGAACGGCGACTTCAAAAAGATCGCGGGCGAGTACGGCTACGGGCGCACCGACGACCTGCTCGCGGCCATCGGCTACGGCAAACACGCCTCGCGCAACATCATCGCGAAATACCTCGGCCCCGAAAAGTTTGCCGAACTGGACGAGCGCAAAGAGTCGCGTCTGCGCACGGGCGTGCAGGCCGTCAAACGCCTCATCCGCCTCGGCGACGACGCCATCGTCGTGCGCGGCATAGACGACCTGCTGGTGGCGCGCGCACGCTGCTGCAACCCGGTTCACGGCGAGCCGATCATCGGCTACGTCACGCGCGGCAAGGGCGTCGCCGTCCACGCCGAGCGTTGCAAGAACGTGCAGCAGTTGATGATCAACCCCGAACGCATCGTCGCCGTCGAATGGGCGGGGCGCAGCGAGCACGCCGCCTACGCCGTCAAACTCCTCGCCGTCACGGAGAACCGCACCGGCATGATCGCCGGGATCACGAGCGCGATCTCGGACATGAAGACAGGCATCCGCGACGCGCGCGCCTCCGTCGCCCCGGACGAGCGCGGGCGCATCGAGGTCACGGTCGAAGTGTTCGACGTGAAGCACCTCGATAAAGTCATCCGTGCAGTGCGCGGCGTCCCCGGCGTGCTCGACGTGGAGCGTTTGCAAGGGGCGGCCTGAGACGGCCGAACGCCCTTAAGCCGGGCTTGGTGAAGGCGGGCGATTGTCGCCCCGCGCGTTTAATCCACCCACCAAAGCATCCGTCGCGCCGGAAAACTCATCTGTAATAATTAAGTCTGCTTTAACAGGTTTATGGTGCGTGGCCGCGACGGCGGACGACGCGCCGGGGCGTTCCCGCGTTGGTCTCGCGGCGGAGTTTTTGTTACAATGCGCAATTTGCTTGGGGAGACTAAAAAGAGGATGTGCAGACTGTGAGGGAGATCGTCGCTACCGAGGCCGCGCCGCAGGCCATCGGCCCGTATTCGCAGGCCGTCACTGTGGGTGATTTCGTGTTCACGTCGGGGCAGATTCCGATTGACCCGCAGACGGGCGTGTTCGTCGAAGGGGGCATCGCGGAGCAGACCGAGCAGGTGTTGCGCAATCTCGCTGAAGTCTTGCGGGCAGCGGGGACAGGTCTCGAAGCGGTGGTGAAGACGACCGTGTTTCTGGCCGACATGAATGATTTCGCGGCGATGAACGAAGTGTACGGGCGTTATTTTTCAAACGAGCCGCCCGCGCGTTCGACCGTGCAGGCCGCGCGCCTGCCGCGCGACGCGCGCGTCGAGATTGACGTGATAGCTGTTAAAACAGTGACGAGTGACAAGTGACAAGTTAAAACAGAAAGAAGCTGTCTTACTTCTTGCACATCACTTGTCACTCGTCACTTATCACTGTTCTTAAGCCGCTTTCGCCGTGTGTGCGACCTTCGTCACCTTGTCGCCTTTGATGCACCGAGTGCAGACTCGCTGGCGCACGACGCCGCCCTCCGGCCGTTGCACGCGGATTTCTTGCAGGTTAGGGTTGAAACGCCGGCGGGTGCGATTGTTCGCGTGGGAGACGTTGTTACCAAATTGCGGGCCTTTGCCGCAGACTTCGCATCGTTTTGCCATGATTGCCTGAGTACCTCCGAATAAGTAAAAGCGCGCCGCGCCGGTCGCCAACACACACGGTGAGGACTGGGAACACGCGGGAAACCAAAATTTATAGCAAACAGCTTTACAAGAGGTCAAGCGCGCAAGTGAATAGTGGGCGCGCGAGTTCTTAAGGATCGCCATAGAAAAGTTGAAGGAGTAGAAAGCCAAAGTGTATAGAGCCGCCAAACAGTTCAGTCTTCTCGCCATCGTCGTTTCACTCGCGGTTGTCCTCGTCGCCTGCGACCGCACCAAAGGCAGCGGGGATGGCAAGGGGTCGGCCGTCGCCGCCACGGTCAACGACAAAAAGATCATGTTGACCGAAGTGGACAAGATTCTCGAACAGCAGGCCAAGAGCCAGCAGGTGCAGTTTTCCGACATGTCGCAACTCGAACTCGCCGCCGGGCGTTTGCAAGTGCTCGACGAGTTAGTCCGTCGCGAGGTGTTGTACCAGCGCGCCGAGAAAGAGAATTTGCTGCCCAAGGACGACGAGGTGGCGCAGGCCATCAACGCTCAGAAACAGCAACTTGGGACTCAGGAAGAGTTCCAGCGCGTGCTCAAAGAATCGGGGCAGACGGAAGAGGCCATCCGCGATGTTGCGCGACGGCAGTTGGCGATCCAGAAACTGCTCGACCGCACCGCCGCCAAGATCGAGCCGCCGACCGACAAGGAAGTAGAAGACTTCTACAACAATAACAAGGCGCGTTACGTCAGCCAGCGCGGCGTCGCCCTCGCGGCCATCGTCGTTGACCCGGCCGACAACGGCGTGACCAACGACGCCAAGAGCGACATCGAAGCCAAGAACAAGATTGACATCATCAACCAGCGTTTGAAGAGCAACGCGGACTTCGCCACCGTCGCGCGCGCCGAGAGCGAAGACCCGCAGAGCGTGCAACGCGGCGGCGACATCGGCTTCTTCACCGAAGAGCAACTCAAGCAGAGCGGCTTCCCGCAGGACTTGATCGGGCGGTTCTTCGGCGAGATGCAGGTCGGCAGTTACACCGCGCCCATCCAGTCGAGCGGCCGCTGGACGATCTTCAAACTCACGGACAAGCGTTTGCAGAGCGAGAACCTGACGCTCGGCAACCCGGACGTGCGCAAGGATGCGACGGACAACATCCTCAACCAGCGCAAGCAAATTCTAAACGCCGCGATGCTCGAAGTCGCCATGCGCGAGGCGCGGATCACGAACCATCTGGCGCAGGACATGCTCAACAGTTCGACCGCCCTGAGCAGCCTGCGACCGGCCGGCAGCCGCCCGGCGGCGACGCCCGCGTCGAGTCCGGCGGCGAACGCTTCGGCGAGTCCCGCCGCTTCGCCCGCGTCGGGCAGCGGGGCGGCGGCCACGCCCGCAAACGGCGGGGCGAAGCCGCCCGCGTCCAACACCAACGCGGCGAACAGCAGCAAGTAGCTGTCGCCGCATTGAACTCGTAGCTTTGCATCTGAATCGTGAATCGTAAGTAGAGCTAACCAAGTCTCTACTCACGATTCACGATTTACGATTTACCAACTCGTCACTTGTCACTTATCACTCGTCACTCTAACTAATGCTGTTTCGTCTCTCGGAAGTTTATAAAGCTTACGGCTCGCAGGACGTGCTGCGCGGCGCGTCGCTCCAGATCAATCCGGGCGAACACGTCGGACTCGTCGGCCGCAACGGCGCGGGCAAGACCACGCTGTTCCGCCTGATCGGCGGCGAGGAGACGCCCGATAGCGGCGACGTGGTGCGCGCGCGCGGCCTCAACCTCGGTCTGCTCGAACAGCACGTGGATTTCGAGCCGGGGATGACCGTCCACGAGTCCGCGCTCGCAGCCTTCGGCCGCCTCCAACAGATCGAGCACGAGATGCACGAACTCGAACACCGCATGGCCGACGCCACGGACGACCTCGACGCGGTGCTCGAACGCTACAGCGACCTCCAGCACGAGTTCGAGCGCGAGGGCGGCTTCGAGTACGCGGCGCGCGCCGAAGCGATTCTGTTCGGCCTCGGCTTCGAGCGCGAGATGTGGCAGATGGAGACGGAGAAACTTTCGGGCGGCCAGAAGAACCGCCTCGGCATGGCGCGTCTCCTCTTGGCCGAACCAGACGTGCTCTTGCTCGACGAGCCGACGAACCACTTGGACGTAGCGGGCGTTGAATGGCTCGAAGAGTTTTTGTCGTCTTACGCGTCGGCCTACGTCATCATCTCGCACGACCGTTATTTTCTCGACCGCTCGTGCCGCCGCATCGTCGAGGTGGAGAACGGCAAGGCCGTCAGTTACAACGGCAACTATTCGGCCTTCCTCGTCGAGCGCGAGGAACGGCGCGAGGCGCAGCGGCGAGCTTACGAAAATCAGCAGCACCTCATTGCCAAGACCGAAGAGTTCATCCGCCGCAACCTCGCGGGGCAGAAGACCAAGCAGGCCAAGTCGCGCCGCACGATGCTGCAAAAAATGGATCGCGTCGAAGCCGTGCGCGCCGATCAGTCGCAGGGCAACTTCCAACTCAAGGGCGTCGAGCGCACGGGCAACCAGACGCTCATCGTCAAAGAACTCGCCGTCGGTTATCCCGACAAAGTGCTGGCGACCGACATCACCTTCACGCTCTCACGCGGCGAAGCCCTCGGCGTCATCGGCCCGAACGGCTCTGGCAAGACGACCTTCATCAAGACGCTGTTGAATAAATTGCCGCCGCTCGCGGGCGAGGCGCGCTGGGGCACGAAGGTCAACATCGGCTACTACGCGCAGCAACTCGACGACCTCGACGACCGCAACGAGATCATCATGGAACTGCGTCGCGTCGCGCCCTCGACCGTGACGGCGGGCGAACTGCGCGGCTTCCTCGCGAAGTTTTTGTTCGTCGGCGACGACGTGTACAAGCACGTACGCGATCTTTCCGGCGGCGAGAAGGGCAGGCTCGCGCTCGCCAAGTTGATCTATTCGCGCGTCAACGTCCTCGTCCTCGACGAGCCGACGAACCATCTCGACATCCCCTCGCGCGAAGCCCTCGAAGAAGCGCTCGACGCCTACGAAGGCACGATCATCACCATCAGCCACGACCGCTACTTCCTCGACCGCGTGGCGACGCAAATCCTCGCGCTCGACGGCCAGAGCGCGGCCGAACATTACGACGGCGACTACACCGAATACCACGACTGGAAAGCCCTGACCCGCGCCGAGGCCGCCAGCGCAAAGGCCGCGCTTGAGAAGCGGCAGGCGAACGCGCCTGCCGCGCAGCCCGCGACGCGCGCCTCCTCTTCGCAAGGCGATGGCGGCGCGAACGCTCCGCGCAAGGGGAAGTCTTCGGACGGCAAAAGCGGCAAGAAGAAGTCTTCGCACGGCGCGAACGCGCGCACGACGCAGTTGATCGAAAGCGAGATCGCCGAAGTCGAGAAGCGGCTCGCCGCGCTCTCCGACGAACTCTCCCGCCCCGAAGTCGCGCGCGACGCGTCGCGCGCGATGACGCTCAACGACGAGTATCAAGCGGCCGACTCGCGCCTGCGCGCGCTCTATGAAGAGTGGGAACAAGTCTCCGCCGAAACTGCGAGCGCGTAACGCAAAGGGATACGAAGGAGTAGGAACGCGGGACTGAAAGCAACTGCCTTCAGTCCCGCGTTCCGCATTCCTACTCCTTCGTTTCTTCTACTCCTGAATCTCCGAGAGCGCCCACTTGGCCTTCTCCCTGACGCGCTAGTTCCGTGTCGTTGAGCGTGGCGGTGAGGGGCGCGACGGCCTTCGGGTCTTGAATCTCTCCCAAAGCCCACGTCGCCGTCCGAAAGAAATTTCTGTCAACTAAAAAATTAGTGGATGGGGTGGGGAAAGCGTTACGGCGAACTTTTGAGGAGAGTTGATGGCCGGCCGTGCCAACTGTTACGAGTTTGTTTGGGAATCGGCGGAGGCGTGCAGCAGTCGTGCGATGGTCGAGACGAGTCGGTTGATGTCGTCGGGCTTTGTGAGAAAGGCGTCCGCTCCTGCGCGGCGCGCATCGCGTTCGCAGTCGGTGGCGGAGATGATGACGACGGGCGTGTGTTGGCGGTAGGGCAGCATGCGCGCGTGGCGTAGGAGTTCAAGCCCCGTCGCGCCGGGCAGTTCGTTGTCGAACAGCATCAGATCGTAATGCTCCGAACTTTCGACCAGCGCGAGAGCCGCCAGACCGTCGCCGCACGATGCGACGCGCCAGCCTTCGGCCTCCAAAGTGCCCTGCACGGTCAGCCGCACCAGTTCGTCGTCTTCGACATAGAGGATCGTCGCCTGAGACATCTTGCCCTCTCATCCTTTTATCGTCGCCGCCTCAAAAAAGATCGAAGAACCAACCGTAGACGGCGCGCGCGCCCGCAGGCCACAGGCAGAAGACGGCGTAGGCGACGTGTGCGAGGATCAGGTTGACCATCCGGTAGAGGCTGCCGCCGTACCACGTCGAGACGATGTTGACCGAGACGAAGCAAGACAGTAGTCCGACGAAGTACAAACCCGCGGCCACCCACGCGGACGCGCCGCCCGTGAAGCCGCGCACGGTGAGCGCGGCGAAGGCCGACCAACCCGCTTGCAGAAAGCCCCCGACGATCAGATTCGAGATGAGGTAGGCATCGTAACGCGTCTCCACGTCCACGCGGAACAGCCTTTGAATCAGGAGCACAGCGATGCCGACCAAGTAGAACGCGATGCAAAAGAGCCAGTAGCCTTTCGCCAGACGATAGCTCAACAACGCCCTGCCCAGAGGCCACAGCAGCAACGCGCTCAAGCCGAGGAAAACGATGGTCAGCGCGCACGCGAAGAGTGCGTCGAACAGTTCCTTCTGCTCGTCGCGCAGCAACCATCTGCCGAACTCACCGTGAGCCATGTACGTTCACACTGCGACCGCCTGCGTTCGTTACCGCCCGCGCGCCCGTCTCATCTCGAACGCGTCTTGAACGGACTTTGAAGGGGCGATAATAACGTATGTGCCGGGGTATGTCCCCGCGCGGTCGCAGACGAGCCGCGACCGCGCGGGGACGAAAGCTCAGCCACGCGCGACGGCGTTTACAACTTCGCGCGTCACGCGGTGGGCGCGGCCTCGACCTTCTTGCGCTTGCGCGGCGCGTGTTCGATGTGGCTCGCGCTCGCCCACGACAAAATCAATTTTGCCACCCACAAACTCAATTCACGCACCCACAAACTCAATTCTGCACCCTACAAAAGCGATTCTGACACCCGAAATGCAAACTTTGCCGCCCGAAATTCAAATCCCGACGGCAACAAAGCTATTTAGCGCACAAATCACAAAGGTCAACTTCCCGTAGATGGGCTATCAATTGTAGGAGGACTATCAATTGTAGGAGGGCTATCTATTGATTCTTCAACCCTCGCCGGCTTTACAGTTTCAACCTTCGCCTTCCTGTCTAATAGGATGATGGCAATACTAATACCCCAAAGAATTAACATTATAAATACCTCGACCGTGGCTGGTTTTAGCCATGTCTTCTGAATCAAACCTTTGAAGTTTGGGGTCGCGTCAGGGTAGAAATCATTGATGTTGGCGATAGTCATTGCGGTCGGGGCTGACACATATAATCCCCACACAAAAAATGCTGTGAGCTTACTTTTAGAGGTGCGAAACAGAAAGTTAAGATCAATTAAGTCGTTTATGCCCGCCTGTGTCTTGTTGTTCTCTTCGAGGTTGGATTCTTGAAATAACTGTCCTATTTTTTCAGTGATCCTTGCATGTTGGGCGAATGAAAACGCCAGCCATGAATAGAGTATGACCAGCAATACTCCACAGATTAGAAC